>NZ_JAHFZY010000004.1:0-879199 GCF_018603865.1 Actinomadura sp. NEAU-AAG7 | reverse complement strand
GGGCGACCAACTCCACCAACTCACCAGGGTCAGCAGCCTGGTCGCCGGTCGCCAACACCACACCCGCACCCGTGACCAGCGGCAGGAACAACTCCAAGCCCGCGATGTCGAACCCGACCGTCGTCACCGCCAGGAGGCGATCGTCTGCCGCCAGCGAGAAGCGCTCCTGCATCGAGGAAAGGAAGTTCGTCAACGCCCCATGCGGAATCACCACACCCTTAGGGCGACCCGTCGAACCCGACGTGAAGATCACGTAGGCGGGCTGTGCGGCGTTGATCTCCGGGAGTGCGACGTCGTCGGTCTCCGGAATCTCACCGACCAGTAGATGCGGAACACCCGGGACCGCGTCGCGGGTCGAGTCGTCCACCAGGGCCAGGGCCGGAGAAGCGTCCTCGATCATGAACGCGATCCGGTCCGCCGGATACGAGGTGTCGAGCGGAACGAACGCCGCACCCGACCGCATCACCGCCAACAACCCGACGACCAACTCCACCGAACGCGGCAACGCCACCGCCACCAGGTCGCCAGCACCCACACCCCGACCCACCAGGACGCGAGCCAGGGCGTCCACCCGCGCGTTCAACTCCGCATACGACAGCTCCACGCCATCGCACACCAACGCCACACCCTCACCACGACCGGCCAACAAAGACGGCACCGAACCGGGCGCAACATCCAAAGCCGTCGCGTTCCAGGCCGACACAACCCGCTCGCGCTCGGCCGCGCCCAGGACGTCGACGCGCCCCACCGGCATGTCCGGCTCCTGCGCCATCGCCTCCAGCACCCGGACGAGACGCTCGGCGTGCGCGGCGACCTCGGACGGGCTGTAGAGCGCCGGGTTGGCCTCAAGGTCGAGGCGGACGCCGCTGGCGCCGTCCGGGTCGCCGGACGCGACGATCGACAGGTCCGCGACCGGGCCCGAGGCGAGGAACACCATGTCGAGCGGGACGTCGCCGAGGTGCAGGCGGCTGAGGAACGACATCGCGT
Organism: Actinomadura sp. NEAU-AAG7; assembly: GCF_018603865.1. Lineage (NCBI taxonomy): Bacteria > Bacillati > Actinomycetota > Actinomycetes > Streptosporangiales > Thermomonosporaceae > Actinomadura > Actinomadura sp. NEAU-AAG7. The sequence continues at coordinate 878,212 of NZ_JAHFZY010000004.1, read as the reverse complement.
TGACCGTGGTGCCGAACAGGCCGCCCTCGCCGCCGGAGCGGCCGAGTTCGCGGGTCAGGTCCTCGGCGCGGTACCGCTGGTGCCGGAGGGCCTCGACCACCCGCGCGGACGCCTGGGCGACGACGTCCCGGTAGGTCATCGACGGGGTCACGGTCAGCCGGAGCGGGAGGTCGTTGGCGAGCATGCCGGGGGTGAACCGGGCGGTGGTGCTGGTCCGGCCGGTGACGGGAAGGCCGAGGACGATGTCGTCCTTGCCGGTCATCCGCCGCATATAGACGGCGGTGGCCGCGATCAGCAGCACCGACCAGCCGTTCAGGACGCCCTGGACGAGCCCGAGCGAAGGCGCGAGCGCGGCGGGGCGGACGTCGGCCGACAGGCGGACCGGCACCGGCGACGGCGGCGCCGTGCGGCCCGCGAGGCTGACCGGCTCGGGCTGGTCGGCGAAGGTCCGCAGCCAGTGGTCCCGGTCGGCGCGCCATTCCTCGGTGCCGCGGTAGGCGGCCTCGTCCGCGACCACCTCGGCGAGCGGGCGGAACCGGGTCGGGCGCGGCTCGCGCCCCTCCAGCAGCGATGTGTAGACGCGCGCGAACCTACGGAAGTGCAGGGCCTGCGAGTAGCCGTCCAGGACGATGTGGTGGCAGCGGAAATAGAGCACGTATTCGCCGCCGAGATCGAACAGGACGTGCCGATATAGAACGTCGCGGCCCGGCACGGCGGGCTCGACGAGATCGGCCCGCATATAGCTCAGGGCAGCGCCGAAAGGGTCGGCGGCGGACGAGAGGTCCACGCGCTCCAGCGGGTTCGGCGGGACGGGCCCGACCGTCTGCGCGATGACGCCGTCGCGCTCCTCGAACACCACGCGCAGCGCCTCGGACTCGCCGATCATCCGGCGGGTCGTCTCCTCCAGCAGCGCGACGTCGACCGCCTGGTCGAGCCGTGCGTAGCCGCCGCAGTTGTAGGCGGGGCTGTCCGGAGCGAGCCGCGCCGCCACCCAGACGCCGACCTGCGCGTCCAGGGCGTCGAGCCGGCCGTCCCCCACGTCAGACATGCGCACTTCGCCTCTCCGCGTCGCTGCCGAGTACCGCCGCGCCCGGCCGGGTCCGCGGCAGGCGTCCCCCCGGGCACACGATCACGTTGCCAGCCGTTTCTCTTCGCCATCTATACGCGAGCATCATTGGGCCGCCGCCCGAAAGCGGGCATGCCAGATCGCCCGGCGATCAATTCGGTTATGGGAAATCGCCGAATCGAACGCCGGGCGAACCGTCGACCGCCGGTCAGGCGGCGGTGACGACCGCGGCGCCGAGCGCGCCGTCCGGGTCGGCGGCGAGCACGAGGGCCGCCTCCCCCGGGTTCCGCTCCAGCACGTCCGCCAACTGGAGGGCGCTGTGCGCGCTGTAGCAGTCGCCGATCGCGTCCTCGTCGAAGCGCGGTTCGACGTCGAGCACCGAGGCCAGGCCCGCCGTCTGCGCGTCGTCGACCTCGCCCACCCCGGTCGCCCGCACGGCGGCCGTGGCGATGTCGGCGGCCGCGACCCCGGACAGCTCCAGCGCCTCCCGCACGACCCGGGAGACGGAGTCGGCGTCCACGGACCCGACGGCGCGGACCACGGTCCCCGCGAGGCGACCCCGCACCCGCCGCCCGGCGGCGGCCGCGGCCTCGGCGTCCTCCAGCACGAACATCGCCGCGCCCTCACCGGGCGTGCCGGTCGCGCGGTGGGTGCGTCCCCACCAGGCGTCCGGCGCGCTGAACTCCTCCGACGAGCCCGCGACGACGCCCTGCGCGTGCCGCGCGCGGATCATCACCTGGGCGTGGCGCAGCGCGCCGACCGCCGAGAGCGGTCCCCCGGCGACGGTCGCGTTGACGCCGCGCAGCCCCGCGCGGATGGCGAGCGCCGCGGCGGCGCAGTTCAGGGCCGCGCTGGGGAAGCGCGCCGCGTCCACCACATAGGGACGCTCCCGGTCGAAGGAGTCGACGCCGAACTCGGCGACGCCCGCGACGCTGCCGAGCGTCGTGCCGACCGTGATGCCGATCAGGTCGCGGTTGTCGTCGGTGACGGTGAGGCCCGCGTCGGCGAGCGCCCGCTCGAACGCGCCCATCGCGAGGACGGTCGAGCGGTGGTTGAACCGGACGGCCTTGCGTCCGAGCTCGGCCTTGGCGTCGAAGTCCACCAGGCACGCGGGCCCGGCGGGCGGCGCCCAGTCGATCTTGCCGCCGGCCCGGCCCTCGGCGGGTACGGCCACCGCGCCGCCCGGCCGCAGCGCGCCGACCCCGGTGATCACGATGTCGTTCACTCCACGCTCCCGAGCAGGACGATCGCGTTGTTGCCGCCGAAGGCGAACCCGTTGTTCTGCGCTACCCGGACGGTCGCGGGACGGCTCTGGTTCGGCACCGGGTCGATCCCGGGGATCTCCGGGTCCAGCGCGCGGTGGTTGATCGTCGGGGGCAGGAAGCCCTCGGCGATGCTGAGCGCGCTGGCGATCGCGCCGAACCCGCTGGCGGCGCCCATCGTGTGCCCCATCATCGACTTGATCGAGCTGGTCGGCGGCGGGGAGTCGCCGAACACCGCGCGCATCGCGGTGCTCTCCACGACGTCGTTGGTGCGGGTGCCGGTGCCGTGCGCGCAGATGTAGTCGACCTGCTCGGGCCGCACGCCCGAACGCCGGTGCGCGATCCGCGTGCAGCGGGCGATGCTGTCGGCGTCGGGCGCGGTCGGGTGGATGGCGTCGCAGGTCATCCCGTACCCGAGGACCTCCGCGTAGATCGTCGCGCCGCGTTCGCGGGCGGCCTCCAGCGGCTCCAGGACGAGCGCGACGCCGCCCTCGGCGGTGAGCATCCCGTCCCGGTCGCGGTCGAAGGGGCGGCACGCCTCCTCGGCGACCGCGCCGAGCCGGTGGAAACCGGCGTGGGTGAAGCGGGTGACCGAGTCGGCGCCGCCCGCGACACCGAGGTCGGCCTCGCCCATGCCGATCAGGTCGTAGACGTAGCCGAGCGCGTAGTTGCCCGCCGAGCACGCCGTCCCGAGGACGGTGGTCTCGCCGGTCGCGCCCAGCTCGTGCGCGACCGCGAGGCCGAGCCGCGACCCGGGGATCTGCGCGGCGGCGCGCGGGTCGGGCGGGCCCGGCGCGCCGGTGTGCCACTCCTCGATCATGTCGACCAGCGGCGCGAGTTCGCCGTTGGTCGTGCCCACCGCGATCGCGGTCCGCGCGTCCGCCGGGTCGACGCCCGCGTCGGCGACGGCGAGGCGGGCGGCCGCGGCGGCGAACTGCGACGAGCGTCCCCACTCCGCCGGGTCGATCCGCGTGAGCAGGTCCTCCGGCCGGAAGTCCGGCACCTCCCCCGCGAGGGTGTGCGGGAACCCGGTCGGGTCGAAGCCGCGGATCGGGCCCGTGCCGCTCTTGCCGAGGCGCAGCGCCTCGGTGAAGTCGGGCAGGCCGATGCCGATGTTGGACACCGGGCCCATGCCGGTGATGACCACCCGCCTCATCGGATCACCAGCCGGCGATCTCGGCGACCACCTCGTAGGTGGTCTTGAGGTTGGTCATCCGCTGCACCGACTCCTGCGGGATCTCCAGGCCGTACTTGCGTTCGAGCTGGGTCAGCAGCTCGATGGCCACCAGCGAGTCGGCGTCCAGCTCCTCGATGAAGGAGTGGGCGGACTCGACCTCCTCCGGCTCCGCGCTGAGGATGTCGGCGGTGAGGTCGCGGATCTCGGCCATGCGATCGGCCACGGTGTTCTGCATGCGTTTCTCCTAGATCAGTGCGCGAGTCCGCCGTCGACCCGCAGGACGGTGCCGGTGATGTAGGCGGCGCGGTCGGAGACGAGGAAGGAGACGGCGTCGGCGACGTCCCGCGGGACGCCGAACCGGCCCATCGGGATGTCGGCCTCGAACTTGGCGCGGGCCTTCGCCGGCATCGCGGCGACCATGTCGGACTCGATGAGCCCGGGCGCGACGGTGTTGACCCGGACGCCGCGTCCGGCGACCTCCAGGGCGAGGGACGCGCCGAGCCCGAGCATCCCCGCCTTGGACGCGGCGTAGTTGGCCTGCCCGGCGTTGCCGATGATCCCCGACACCGACGAGACCAGGACCAGCGTCCCGGCCCGCCGCTTGATCATGCCGAACATCACGGCGCGGGCGAGGTTGAAGGACCCGTCGAGGTTGGTGCGCAGCACGGCGGACCAGTCCTCGGGGGGCATGAGCGCGAGCGACTTGTCCCGCGTGATCCCCGCGCAGGAGACCGCCGCCGTCACCGGCCCGAGCTTCTCCTCGGCCGCCGCGACGAACTCCTGGACGGCCTCGAAGCCCGCGACGTCCACGGCCTGGTGGTGGACGCGGCGTCCCAGCGCCTCGATCTCGGCGGCGGTGTCGGCCGCCGCGCCGACGTCGCTGCGGTAGCAGAAGCCGACGTCGAACCCGTCGCGCGCGAGCTGCACCGCGATGGCCCGCCCGATACCCCGCGAGCCGCCGGTGACCAGCGCGCACGGCGCGCCGTCGGCGGATGCACTTGCCATGTTGCGGACCCTCCCGGATCTGATGCGGCCCGGATGTCGCGGCCCCGATCTGATGCGGCCCCTCCCGGTTCAATCACTGGCCCGGAGCCTCGCAGTGTCCGCTATGGCGCTCCTATACGATTCCTCCCAGTTCCTTGATAGACCGCCGCCTTACGCTCGGGCCCTGCCGTCCCGCTTCCTCGGGGCGAAGGGGAGGCGGAACCGTGGTCGACTACGACGCGATCGTCATCGGGGCGGGCAACGCCGGGCTCACCGCCGCGGCGACCCTCCAGCGGGCGGGGGCCCGCACCCTGCTGGTCGAGCGGCACAACGTCCCCGGCGGGTGCGCGACGTCGTTCCGGCGCGGCCGGTTCGAGTTCGAGGTCGCGCTGCACCAGCTCTCGGGCGTCGGCGAGGAGGGGCAGGCGTTCTCGCTGCGCGGGCTGTTCCACCAGCTCGGCATCGCCGACCGGCTCGAACTCGTCCGCGAGGACGACCTCTACCGCGCCGCCGTCCCCGGCCGCTACGACGTGACGCTGCCCGCGAGCTGGGACGGCGCCGCCGACGCGCTGGAGGAGGCGTTCCCCGGCAACCGCGCCCGGGTCGAGCGGTTCTTCCGGCTGCTGAAGGAGGTCGTCGCCGGGTACAACGCCGTGCTGCGCGGACGTCCCGCGCGCAGGATCAAGCCGGAGGTGTTCCGGCAGGGCCTGCGCCCCTTCAAGGACGTCCTGGACGAGCACTTCGACGACGAGCGGATCAGGTCCGCCCTCGGCGCGTACTGGCACTACCTGGGGCAGCCGCCGTCGCGGGTCACCTTCCAGGACCTCGCGCAGATCCTCGTCATGTACATCGGGTTCAAGCCGTGGCACATCCGCGGCGGCTCGCAGGCCCTGTCCTCGGCGATCCTCGGCGCGTTCCTGGACGCGGGCGGCGAGGTCCGCTTCAACACGACGGTCGAGCGCGTCCTCACCGAGGGCGGGCGCGCGGTCGGCGTCCGGACCGACGACGGGGCGGAGGCGACCGCGACCGACATCGTCTCCAACGCCTCCCTCCCCCTCACCTACGCGATGCTCGACCCCGCCGACGTCCCCGCCGCCGCGCGCCGCGACCTCGGCAGCCGCCGCGTCGGGGTGTCGGCGTTCGTCCTGCACATGGGCCTGGACGCGACGCCGCGCGAACTCGGCTTCACCGCCGCGACGAGCTTCCTCGCCGCCGACACCGACGACGACCGCACGTTCGCGTCGATGCGCACGCTGGAGGGCGCGCGCGGGATCTGCGCCACCGCCTACGACGTCCACCCGATCGGCTTCGCGCCGTCCGGGGCGAGCCACGTCAGCCTGCTCACGCTCCAGTACGCCGACGCGTGGGACGCGGTGCGGCCCGCCGACTACGCCCGCGCCAAGTTCGCCTACGCCGAGACCGTGCTCGACCTCGCCGAGTCGGTGACGCCCGGCATCCGCGACGCCATCGAGGAGGTGGACGTCGCGACGCCGCTCACCCTCACCCGCTACCTCGGGCACCCGGGCGGCGCCATCTACGGCTACGACCAGGACGCCACCGAGGGCCCGCTGTTCCGCGACGCGAGCCGGACGCACGTGCCCGGCCTCCACACGGCCGGGGCCTGGACCGGCGTCGGCGGCTTCCAGCCGACCCTGGAGGCCGGGGCGCGGCTCGCCCTCCGGCTCCTGCACGCACGCGCCGCCTGAGGATCGATGGAGCACCGATGACGCGTCCCACCGCCGAGCTGTACGACGGATACGACCAGGTCAGAGCCGAGATCGACGCGCGCCCGCCGGACCGGCGCGACCACGCGGGCCAGACCCGCCGCCGGATCGACGCCTTCCACCCGAGGCGCCTCGCGCTCGCCGTCGCGGAGATCGTCGTCGAGACGCCGACGACCAAGACCTTCCGCATGCGGCGGCCGGACGGCGGCGACCTGCCGCCCTTCCTCGCGGGCCAGTACGTCACGCTGTTCGCGGACGGCACCACCCGCCCCTTCGCGATCTCCTCCGGGCCGGGGACGCTCGACCGCTACGACCTGACCGTCCGGCGCGTGCCCGGCGGCCGGATCAGCAACCTGCTCCTCGACACGCTCAAGGTCGGCGACACGCTCACCAGCACCGGCCCGATGGGCACGTTCCACCACAACCCGCTCTTCCACGGCGAGGACGTCGTGTTCCTCGCCGGGGGGTCGGGCGTCGCGCCCGCCATGAGCATGATCCGCGACATCACCGGGCAGGGGCTCGCGCGGCGGCTGCACCTGATCTACGGGTCCCGCTCGTCCGACGACGTGATCTTCGCGGCCGAGCTGGCCGCCGTCACCGGGGCGCACCGCAACATCCGCGTCGACCATGTCGTCCAGGACCCGGCCCCGGGCTGGACCGGGCGCACCGGCCTGATCGACTCGGCGGCCATCGCCGCGCTCGCCGGGCCCCTCGGCGGTCGCATGGTCTACGTCTGCGGCCCGCAGGCCCTCTACCCGCACGCCCTCCAGCAGCTCACCCGGCTGCGCCACCCGCGCCGCCGGACCCGCTTCGAGGCCAACGGCGCGCCCGCCCGCCCGCAGGACCAGCCGCACTGGCCGCGGGACCTCCCGCCGGAGGAGGAGGTGACGGTCACCGTCCGCGGCACCGCCTTCCGGACCCCGCGCGGGCGCCCCCTCCTGGACGCGCTGGAGGACAACGGCGTCCGCCCCGAGTCGGCGTGCCGGTCGGGCGAGTGCAGCCTGTGCCGGGTCCGCGTGCTGAAGGGCGAGGTGCACAGCGCCGAGGAGGCGCGGCTCCGGATGGCCGACCACGCCTCCGGCCACGTCCACAGCTGCGTCGCCTACCCGCTCACCGACGTCGAACTGGACCTCTAGGCGGACCGCCGGCTCAGTCGCGGAAGCGCCACCGGGTCGCGCCGTAGGGCTCGACGGTCGCGACGCCGACGGCGGTGTGGATCCCGATCCGGTACAGGTACCAGGGCGGCGGGCCCGCGCTGGGCGCGCTGAACGGCGCGGTCAGCGCGTCGCCGTCGACCCGCGCGGGCCAGCCGTCCTGGTCGTAGGACGCCGCGGCCCGCTCCAGCGTCGCGCCGTCGGTGACCCGCGCGGCCTCGCCCTCGACGACCAGGTCGAGGCCCTCCAGCCGCACCGAGTACACGCAGGCCGGGTTCGCGGCCAGGTTGCGCGACTTGCGGGTGCCGGGCCCGCTGGTGAAGTAGAGGTCCTCGTCCAGCCAGAGCGCTCCGATCCCGGCGGCGTGCGGACGGCCGTCCGGCCTGGTCGTCGACAGGAACGCCGCCGTGCTGATCTTGGACAGGTCGACCTTCAGCCGCTCGTGCGCCCTGCTCCAGGGCAGCGGCTCGTTGCCGTAACGGTCGAGGTTGGTGGTCTCGACGGGCTCGCTGACGCCCATGTGATCGCCTCCGGTCGTGTCGCCGTTCACAGGGAATGGACCATCCTCCGACCGGAAACTCATCGGCGCCGGAGCGGAGCCGGTGCGATCGGTCCTCGCGGTCAGGGCTTCCGCGCGACGCCGCAGTAGGCGTCGGCCGAGCCGGGCGGGTCCAGCGGGCTCGGGTCGGGCCGCCACAGCGGCAGCGGCACCACGCCGGGCTCCACCAGGTCGAGGCCCGCGAAGAAGGCCGCCACCGTGTCCGGGTGGCGCAGCCGGTAGGGGACCGCGCCGGTGTCGTCGTAGCCCTGCTGGGCCTCGATGAACGCCTGGTCGGTGGCGGTGCCGTCGTACAGGACGAGGTAGCTCCCGGACGGCAGCGCCGCCAGCAGCCGCCGCGCGATCGACAGCGCCTCCCCGTCGTCGGCCACGTGCCCGAGGATGCCCATCAGCATCAGCGCGATCGGCTCGTCGAAGTCCAGGTAGGCCCGCGCGCGCTCGATGATGCCCGCCGGGTCGTGCAGGTCGGCGTCGATGTAGTGCGTGGCGCCCTCCGGCCTGCTCGTCAGCAGCGCCCGCGCGTGGACGAGGACGAGCGGGTCGTTGTCGACGTAGACGATCCTGCTCTCCGGCGCGGCGCGCTGCGCCACCTGGTGCGTGTTCTCCTCGGTCGGCAGGCCGGTGCCGATGTCGAGGAACTGGCGGACGCCGCGCTCGGCCGCCAGGTACCGGACGGCGCGGCCGAGGAACTCCCGCGACAGCCGCGCGAGCACGGTGATCGCGGGGAATGTGCGGGCGTACTCCTCACCCGCCTCCTGGTCGACCGCGAAATTGTCGCTGCCGCCGAGCCAGTAGTTCCAGATTCGTGCCGAATGGGGGACGCTGGTGTCGATTTCCGCCATCAGTTCTCGTTCGGCGGCGGCGAAGAACTCCTCGTTGCTCATCACGCATCGTGACCTTTCGGGCGCAGGCGCCGGGGGTGCGGAGGCTCAGCACCCATCAGACCAGATCGCCGATGCGGGGGAAACGGTTACCCGTCCGTCGCCCAGGGCCTGTCCAGCATGCGGCGCAGGCGTTCGACCGTCTCCTCCTCCGGCCACGCGGAGATCGCGAGCCGGCCGAACGCGTGCACGAAATAGTCGACGTCATTTGATTCGTGCGGATAAAGCCCGTACGCGGGATGCTCGATGTAGACGAGATACGGATGGTGCCGTTCGGGAAGCTGCATGATGGTGATAGGGCCCTCGGTCACCGCGTGCTCGGCCGATTTCGCCGGAACCAATTGAAGGGTGATATGCCGAAGGCGCGCGAGTTCGATGAGCCGGGCGAGTTGGCCGCGCATCATGAACGAGCCGCCGGGCGTCGTGCGCAGCGCCCGCTCGTCCAGCAGCACCCAGAGCTGAGGCGGGTCGGGCCGGTGCAGGATCTCCTGGCGCCGGCGGCACAGCTCGACCCTCCGCTCGCGCCGCCTCCGGCTCGCGCCGGGGAGGTCGGCGCCCGCCATCTCGTGCGCGTAGTACGCGGTCCGCAGCAGCTCGGGGACGCGGTCGGGGGCGTAGATCCGGATCACGCTCAGCTCCGGCTCCAGTGTGAGGCGGATCTCCTCGTGGCCGAGGACGACGTCGCCGTAGGGCCGCCACCACGCCGGTCCGCCGCGCCGCCTGGCCTCGGCGAGGAGCCGGAGGCGGGCGACGGCCATCCGGGCGCCGGGGCCCGGCAGGGCGTCGCAGGCGGGCGGGGGCGCGGGCGGGGCGAGGCGGGCCCGTGCCCCCTCGGCGACACCGGCGACCCCGGCCGCCGGAGCCGGTCGGGGGCGCGGTGGCCTGCCCACCGCGTCATGGTGCAGGCGCAGCTCCTCCAGCGTGATCGGCTCGGGGCCGTCCGCGCCGCGCCGCTCGGCGATCTCCGCGAGCGTGGCCCACAGCGACGCCACCAGATCCCACCGGCGAATGCGCGAGTATTTGCCCTGCATGAGCTCGTGCGCGCTCGATTTCGGCAGGTGCCCGACGGTGACGCCGCGCACCGGAAGCGGGCGCTGGGCCAGCTTCGACGACACCCTCGCGATCTCGTAGTAGGAGGGTCTGCCCGCGAGATATCGGTTGTACGCCAGGGCGGCGATCACCGTCTCGTATCCGTTTCCACGATGGTCGTCCGGCATGTCGTCGATCCGTTTCATCGTCGCCGCGTCCGTGCGCCGGCCGTCGCTGACATGATCCCAGTGGGGTCGCCACGAGTTATGTCACACGACGCAATTCATCCCGATCGGGTGCGGCGTCCCGCCACTGCCCGCTCAGGGTAGCCCGCCCCGTCGTTCACCGCAGGCCGGTCATCCTCGGACGCGATTCGGATACTCTCGGGTATATCCGAATGTGTCCGAAAGCCGGTAATTCTCCTAACCACACGAGGGTCGTCCGGCATTGTGGGGAACCCGATGCTGACGCACCCGCGGCACTGTTGAAATGGAGGGAAATGCCTTCTATGAGCAACCGGTGCGGCGGCGCCGGGATCATCCCGCCGCCGGGCGCACCTGTGGCTTCCCTGACGCGAACCGGAGGAGATCCCCCATGCCCACCCTGTTCCGTGCCGCGCACGTCCTCTCCATGGATTCCAGCGTCGGGGACCACTCCCCCGGACAGGTCCTGGTCGAGGGCGACCGCATCGGCGCCGTCGGCGCGACCGTCGTCCCGCCCTCCGGGACCGAGGTGGTCGACCTCCCGGACGGGATCCTGCTGCCGGGCTTCGTCGACTCCCACCGGCACATGTGGGAGGCGCTGCTCAGAGGCATCGCGCCGGGCCACAGCCTGGACGACTACCTGTCCGACGTCCTCGGACGGCTCGCGCCCGCCCTCGGCCCGCGCGACCTCCACCTCGGCACCCTGCTCAGCGCCCGCGCCGCGCTCGCGTCGGGGATCACCACCGTCCAGGACGTCTCGAACGTGCAGGAGAGCCCGGAGATCACCGACGCGGTCATCGCCGCGCACCTCGAATCCGGCGTCCGCACCGTGTTCGCCTACGGCCGGAGCTTCCCGGGCCTGATGCGGGACGGCTTCGCGCTGCCCGGCGACGTGCGCCGCGTCCGCGCCGACCTCCTGCCCGCCGCGAACGGCCTGGTCACCATGGCCCTGGTCACCGAGGGAGGCGACGACGACGTCGAGCGCCGCAACGCCGGGCTCGCCCGCGACCTCGGCCTGCGCGCCGCCCGGCACCTCTCGGTGGGCAAGTCGGTCGCGCGGCTGCGCGACATCGGCGCGCTCGTCCCCGGAACCACGTTCATCCACGCCAACGGGGTGGACGAGGGCGAGCTGGCGATCATCGCCGACTCCGGCGGCGGCGTCTCCGTCTCGCCCGCCGTCGAGTTGACGATGGGCCACGGCTACCCGATGACGTCAGCCCGCCACCACGTCCCGATCACGCTCAGCACCGACGTCGAGGTCACGGTGCCCGCCGACATGTTCACCCAGATGCGCGCGGCCTACCAGGCGGGACGGCACGCGGAGCACGGCGTCCACGACCGGCCCGGCCTGTCGGTGCGGGACGTCCTGCGCATGGCGACCCTCGCCGGGGCCCGCGTCCTCGGCCTGGGCGAGCGCACCGGCTCGCTGACCCCGGGCAAGCGCGCCGACCTGCTGGTCCTGCGTGCCTCCCGCGCCGACGTCGCCCCCGTCCTGGATCCCTACAGCACGGTCGTCCTGCAAATGGATCGCGCCCACGTGGACACCGTCCTGGTGGACGGCCGCACGCTGGTCCGGAACGGCCGCCCTCTGACCGACGACGCCCCCCTCCTCGGCCAGGCGGCCGAGGCGATCGCGCGCCTCAGGGAGCGCGCCCCCCTGCCCTAGGCCCGGCCCCCGGGCCGCGTGCGCCGAACGCGGACACGCCGACCCCGGTGAGCGCCAGCGTCGCCGCCGTCGAGCCGAGGTCGAACAGGCGGCCGATCACCAGGTCTCCGGCGAAGGCGGCGCCGCCGACGGCGAGGAAGACCGCCGCGACCAGCAGCGCGCCCACGGTCCCGGCGCCGCCGAGCAGGACGAAGCCGAGCGCGCGCACGGCGCAGGCGATCGCGCCGGTCCGGCGGGCGCCGAGCCGGTCGGTGACCGCGCCGACCGGCGGCAGGAGCGCGTACTGGAGGCCGACCCGCACGCCGAGGACCAGCCCGACCGTCCCGGCGAGCAGGCCGAGGTCGTGCCTGAGGTGCGCGACGAGGTGCGCCGTCACCGCGAAGAAGCCGAGGCACGCGGCGAGTTGGACCGCGACGACCGTCACGACCACCCGCCGGCCTGAGGGGTCGGTGTCGGTGGCGGGCGGGGCGGTGGTGGCGACGGTCACGGACGAAGCACACCAGAACGGCACGCCGGCCAGCGAACCGATCATGGTCGGGCGGCTCGCCGCGCCGCCGCGCTCAGCCGAGGAAGTCCAGGAGGTGGCGGGCGGTCTCGGCCGGGGCCTCCTCCGGGAGGAAGTGGCCGCACGGGAGCGCGGCCCCCCGGACGTCGTCGGCCCAGGTCCGCCAGATCTCCAGCGGGTCGTACCAGGCGGCCACGGCCCCGGTCGCGCTCCAGAGGGCGAGGACGGGGCAGGCGATGCGGTTCGTGCCCCGGTCGGCCTCGTCGTGGCGGTGGTCGAGGGTGGCGGCGGCGCGGTACTCCTCGCAGATGGCGTGGACGGTCGCGGGGTCGCGGAACCTCGCGGCGTACTCGGCGCGGACGGCGGCGGGGAAGGCGTCCGGCGCGTCCGACCAGGAATCCAGCATGTGGTCGACGAAGGTCTCGGGCGCGCCCGCGATCAGCCGCTCGGGGACGGGTGCGGGCGCCGCCAGGAACGACCACACCCAGTAGCCCAGGCTGAAGTCCATGTCGGCGCGGCCGAACGCCTCGCCGGTCGGGACGATGTCGAGCACGGCCAGGCGGTCGACGGCGGCGGGGTGGTCCAGCGCCATCCGGTAGGCGCAGCGCGCGCCGCGGTCGTGCCCGACCACGCCGAACCGGTCGAAGCCCAGGGCGCGCATGACCTCGACCTGGTCGCGGGCGATCTCGCGCATGGCGTAGGGGGCGTGGTCGGGTGTGCTCGGCGGCGTCCCGCTGTCGCCGTATCCGCGCAGGTCGGTGGCGACGACGGTGTGGCGTTCGGCGAGCGCGGGCGCCACGCGGTGCCACATCAGGTGGGTCTCGGGGATGCCGTGCAGGAGGAGGACCGGGGGGCCGTCGCCGCCCCGGCGTCCGTGGATCGTCGTGCCGGTCGTGGTGATGTCGAACTCGGTGAAGCCCTCGAACATCACTCCATGATGGGGGCTCGGTCGGCGGTCGCGGCCCGCCGGGGCCGCCGGGCGCCGCCCTCGTCCAGGAACCAGGTGATCGTGCGTTCTATACCGTCCTCGATGTCGGTCTTGGGCGACCAGCCGAGCGACTGCGCGGCGCGTTCGATGACGGGACGGCGGCGGGGCGGGTCGTCCTGCGGGAGCCCGTGGTGGCGGATCGGCGAGGTCGAACCGGTCATCCGGCGGACGATCGACGCCAGCTCCAGCACGGAGTACTCCTGCGGGTTGCCGAGGTTGACCGGGCCCGGCTCGGTCGAGTCGATCATGGAGAGCAGGCCGCGGACGAGGTCGTCCACGTAGCAGAAGCTCCGGGTCTGGGAGCCGTCGCCGTGGACGGTGAGGGGCTCCCCCGCCAGCGCCTGGGAGATGAACGTGGAGACGACCCGGCCGTCGCCCGCGTCCATGCGGGGGCCGTAGGTGTTGAAGATGCGGACGATCCCGGTGTCGACGTCGTGGGCGCGGCGGAACGCCGACGTGAGCGCCTCGGCGTAGCGCTTCCCCTCGTCGTACACGCTGCGCGGCCCGATCGGGTTGACGTTGCCCCAGTACTCCTCGGGCTGGGGATGCAGGGCGGGGCTTCCGTAGACCTCGCTGGTGGAGGCGAGGACGAAACGGGCCCCGTGCCGCTTCGCGAGCGAGACGGCGTGCTCGGTGCCGCGGCTGCACGTCCTCAGGGTCTGCAACGGGCGCAGGAGGTAGTCGGGCGGGGAGGCGGGGCTCGCCAGGTGGGCGACGGCGTCCACGGAGTAGTCGATGTCCAGCCCGAGTGCGACGTCGCGTTCGACGAAGACGAAGGACGGGTCGGCGATGAGGGATTCGATGTTGGAGAGCTTTCCGGTGCTGAGGTCGTCCACGCACACGACCTGGTCGCCGCGTTCCAGCAGGGCCTCGCACAGGTGCGAGCCGAGGAACCCGGCGCCGCCGGTGACGACAACGCGCATTGACGCTCCTTTCGTGATGCGGAAGGACGCGGCGTTCACACGCAGGTGACGGGGCCCCGGGAGACCCGCCGGGCCTCGCGGAGGACCGCGTCCCGGTAGGGCTCGCCCAGCCGCGCGACGGGCGGCAGGACCACGCACCCGTCCACGCCGCCGTCCGGGTGGGGAAGGGCGAGGCCGACCAGCGGCGACGCCTCGGCGGGGCCGTCGAACATCGCGGTGACGGCGGGGTCGCGGACGGCGCCGTCCGCGTCGAGTTCGGCACCGATCACGAGGAGGTCGGTGCCCTTGGAGGGGCCGCGCACGACGCCGGGGACGCGTCCGGCGGGGACGCAGCGGCGCACGCTCTCCGCGAGGTCGAGATAGCGCTCGTTCGCCTCGTACATGCCGAAGGCGCGGAACGACTCGACGTCCAGGGACGGCCATTTGGAGAGGAAGTAGGTGCCGTTGCCGTCGAAGCTGACGGTGTTGGCGGCGTTGTCGCGGGGATGGGGCAGGTGCAGGCCGAAGACGTCCGGTGCCATCGTGATCGGGGTGCCGGTCGCCTGGATCCGGTAGCCCCACTCCTGGTCCTCGATCCCCCAGCCCCGGAACCCCTCGTCGAAGAGCAGGCCGTGGGCCCGGACGAGCGCGGCGGGCAGCGCCACGAAGCCCGACCAGACGAGCGTCCAGGGCAGGACGACCGGGTCCACGCGGCGGCGCGGATCCGGCGGGGCCTCGCGCGGGTCCAGGTCCGCGAGCACCTTCCGGTAGTGGTCGAAGGGTTCCAGCTCGTCGCCGCCGGACCGGCGGCTGCTGTACCCGATGGACTGGCCGAGGACGCAGATCTCGTCCTCTTTCGCGAAATAGCGCTCGTAGAGGTTCTCCAGCGTCGCGGCGGGGAGCGCCACGTCGGCGTCCAGGGTGACGATCACCCGGCCGGACGCCTGCCGGATCGCGAGGTTGCGGGCCCGGCTGACGTTCCACGGCTCGTCCGACAGCACGGAGCGGATCGTGAGGCGGTCGGCGAAGCGGGCGCAGAGCGCGACGTACCCGGTCGAGTACTCCAGCGCGCCGACGACGACCTCGAACCGAGAACGCTCCATCGTCTGCTCCGCGAGCGAGGCGAGGACGATCTCCAGCGTCCGCGGGCGCTGCTTGAACGGGATGACGATGCTGATGTCCACGGGTTCCTCGCGGTCCACCGCGCCTGTGCGGTCCACTGCCCCTCCTCGCCGCGACGGCCTCACCCGGCGGCGGCGGGCGCGGCCGGGGTCTCGATCAGGTTGGACACGCCGCCGAGGTAGTAGCGGACGGTGGGCAGCCCCGTCGGGACGATCCCGACCTCGTTGTTGAGCAGGACCTGGAGGAGCTTGTCGTCGGGCGCCATGTTGTTGGCGTGGTCCTCCTCGCTGTAGGTCTCGGGGATCGGGTGGTCCATGAGGACGTCCCGCCGGATCAGCCAGGAGCTCTGGTCGACCAGGTAGACGGGGTCGCCGGGCTCGATCACGGTGCTCGGGCGCCAGGTCTCGCGCCGGACGGGGTCGGCGCGGTCCATCAGGTGGTTGGTGCCGCGGATCCAGACGCCGCGGTCGCACATCATGTTGTAGATGCGGGCGGCCTCGTCGAGGTCGCGGTGGCGCGCGGTGTGCCACAGCTCGTCGAGGTAGGGCGAGCCGTCGGGGAACAGCATCTTGCGGCCGGAGTGGACGGCGCGGGCGCCGCTCGCGCGGGCGGTCCGCATCAGCGTGCGCAGGTGGTCGGGCTCGTACTCGTTGTCGTCGTCGAGGTAGGCGACCCACGGGGTGGAGGCCGTGCGGGCGCCCTCGTTGAACAGCCGCGCCTGACGCGGATAGGTGTAGCGGCGCTCGTGCGGCAGCCCGACCTCCTCGGCGGGACGGCGGACCAGGTGCGGCACGACCCGCAGCCCCGGCCGGGACGGCGCCTGCTCGGCGGTGGGCACCGAGTCCGCGTCGTCGTCGATGACGATGACGTGCTCGATCTCGCCCTCGTAGTCCTGGGCGCGTACCGAGTCCATCGCGCGGCGGAGCATCTCCGGGCGGCGGCGGGTGAGCGTCACCACCGATATCGGGTCCAGCGGCATCGGGTCATCCTCCTCGGGGGCACCCCCCGGCTCATGCGGGGGGCGCGGCACGGACATGTCCCACTGCCCTCATGGTGCCAGGCAAGGCAACTTTTGGCAATAGATTGGCAACTATATGCCGAGCATTCGGGTTCAGAGCAGGCCGAGGCGGTCGCGGGTCGCCGCCAGCGTCTCCAGCGGGACGGGCGCCGCCGTCCACGGCCTGGTCAGCCGGTCGCCGGCGGCGCGCGGCACCAGGTGGACGTGCAGGTGGAACACGTCCTGCCAGCCCGCGTCCCGGTTCGCCTGGAAGAGCGTCAGGCCGTCCGGCTCCAGGACGTCGCGGATGCGCCGCGCCATGCGGTGGACGGTCCGCGCGACCGCCGCCGCCAGCTCCTCCTCGATCTCCCACAGGTCGGCGCGGTGCGGCCGGGGGATCACCAGCGTGTGCCCCTCGGTGACGGCGGTGATGTCGAGGAAGGCCAGCGTCAGCTCGTCCTCGTACAGGAGCGCGGCGGGCTCCCGGCGCGCGATGATCGCGCAGAAGACGCAGCCGCCGGTCATGGCCCTCCCCCGATCGCGGCGGACAGCCGGGCCAGCTCCGCCGCCGTCCGCGACAGCGCGAACCGGGCCGCGTTGCGGCGCCCGGCCGCCCGCAGGTCGGCGAGCGCGGCCTCGTCCCGGCGCAGCCACGCGACGGTGTTCGCCAGGCCGGCCGGGTCGGTGAAGTCCACCGCGACGGCGCTGTCCCCCAGCACCTCCGCCAGGCCCGGCACCGGCTGGTAGAGCACCGGCAGCCCGCACGCCTGCGCCTCGACGGCCACCAGCCCGAACGCCTCCAGCCGGGTGGAGGGGACGAGCAGCAGGTCGTGCCGCGCGAACGTCCGCCACAGCGCGGGCCGGGGCAGCCAGCCCAGGTAGCGGACGCCGGACAGGTCGTGCCGGTCGCGCAGCGCCGCGAACTGCGCCGCCGGGGCCGCGACCGACACCGCGACGCCTTCGAGGCGCGCGCCGTCCACGATCAGCGTCTCGACGCCCTTCTCCGCCGTGAGCCGGCCCGCGTACAGCAGCCGCGGCAGGCCGGGCTCGGCGGGCTCGCGCTCGGGCGGCGCGGCGAGCAGGTGGTCGGGGACGCCCCACGGGACGTGCTCGACGCGGCGCACCACCCCCGGCGCCAGGTTGTGCAGCAGGTCGGCCATGGCCAGGGTCGGCACGACGATGGCGTGCGCGGCGGCGGCCGCCTCGCGGAGCACCTCGCCCTGCGTCGGGTGGTCCGCGGCGAACAGCAGGTCCGTCCCGTGGACGAGCGCGAGGCTCGGCCGGTCCGGGAACGCGCGCAGCAGCGCGGGCGTCGCGCCGAACGCGAGGTGCTGGAGGTGCAGCACCCCGTGCCCGGCGGGCCCGAACCGGCGCCGCACGGCCCCGGCGAGGTCGTCCACGTAGCGCCAGAAGTCGGGGCCGTCCAGGCATTTGCCCCCGACCGCCAGCAACGCCGGATCGCTCCCGCCCGCGTCGCCCGGGTCGCCCGGGTCGCCTGGGTCGCCCAGCATGAACACGTCCGCGCGGATCGGGCGGTCCGGGCCGAGGTAGAGGTCGCGGAGGAGTTCGACGCTGCCGCCGGGGCTGTCCGGCGGCAGGTCGACCCCGGTGATCACTCTCATTGGAGCTCCCGGTACAGGTGGGAGATGTCGATGCCGTCCGACCGCGCGTACTTGGCCGCGACCTGCTGGTAGCTGAGCCGCGACCCGTGCGCCGCCAGGAAGACGACCTTCCCGAAGGTCATCCGGGGGTAGACCCGGACGGGGCGCGCCACCCGGATCTCCAGCGTCCAGCGGATCGCGTGGCCGACGTGCCCGAGCGGCGCGGACACGTGCACCCAGATGCCGAGCCCGCCGGTCGTGTGGTCGCCGTTCAGCAGCTGCGCGTACCGCTCGGACCCGGTGCGCTCGTGCGTGATGCCGAGGTAGAGGCGGCCCGGCAGCAGCACCATGCCCTCGGGCGGGATGACCTGCTCGGGCAGCTCGGTGGAGGCGGCCGCGTCCAGGTCGACCTCGCAGACCCGGATCGTGTCGCCGAGCCGCCAGTCGTAGGCGTTCGGCGAGACCCGCGCGGGATCGAACGGGTCGATGACGATGTCACCGAGCCGGACGGCCGCGCGGATCGCCGGTCCGGTGAGGATCATGGAAGGGCCATCCGGTCCGCCCAGTACCGGGACGCCTGCGGGCCCTCGGAGCCCTGGTACTTCCCGTCGTAGAGGTCGATCCGCCCCAGCGAGACGAAGAACATGATCTGGCCGATCTTCATCCCCGGGTACACGCGCAGCGGGCGGACCGGCGAGAGCATCAGCGTCCACTGCCCGACGAACCCGATGTCGCCGATCGGCGCGGTGATCTCCACGAACAGCCCGAGCCGGCCGACCGAGGAGCGGCCGAACAGCAGCGGGACGTAGACCTCCGACCCGACGCTCTCGACCGTGTGGCCGAGGTAGAGCTGGTCGGGCCGCAGCACGTGGCCCTCCTCGCCGAGCTTCACGGCGCTGGTCGGGTTCGAGCGGTAGGGGTCGATGACCTCGTCGGTGTAGGCCAGCAGCGTCTCGCCCAGCCGGACGTTGTAGCTGTTGGGGTTGACCTGCTCGGGGACGAACGGGGAGATCGTGATCCGGCCGTCCGCCGCGGCCTCGGTGATCTCCGGGCCGGTGAGGATCATGACGGCGCCGGCAGGTCGAGGTCCACCCGGTCGTCGACGCCGAGCTCGCGGATCAGCCGCTGGATCGGCGCGAAGTCGGTCAGCATCAGCTCCGCGCCGGGCAGCGCGCGGCTGTCCTCGACGATCGCCCGCGCGTCGGCGAACCCGGCGAAGTCCAGGATGCGCAGCCACAGCTCGTAGTCCTCCGCGCCGAACGCGGTGACGGCCTCGGGCAGCCGCCGGACCAGCACCTCCCGCTGCGCCGCGTTGAGGTGGACGAACACGTCCTTCATCACCTCGGCGAGGATCGGCCCGTGCGCGGCCTCGTCGCGGGCGTGCAGGCGGGCGATGAGCGCGTGGCCCGGCTGGATCGTCCGGTCGCCGGCGACGAGGTCGAGGAAGGCGTTGATGCTGACCTCGCCGACGACCGTCCACAGCAGGTAGAGCAGGTCGCGCTCCCACTGCTCGGACGCCTCGTCCGCCAGCCTGTACAGCCTGCGGTTGGTGACCGGGTGGAGGTAGTCGTCCGGCTCGGCGGTCACCCGGCGGGCCTCGCGGCTGCGCTGCATCGCCAGCATGTGCATGTAGGTGTGCCACACCTCGTCGATGTGCGACTGCTGGATGGCCTCCCGGGCGTCGACGCCGTCCGCGCCCGGGAACACGCCGTGCGAGAGCTTCTCGAAGGTGGGGTTGGCGACGTGCTCCTCCGCCGCGATGACACGCTCGTTGTAGGCGAGCCAGGCGAGGGTGTTGACCTGGAGGCGCTGCTCGTCGGACGCGGCCAGGTAGCTCGGATGCCCCGCGAACGGCAGCAGGGAGACGGGGTAGTCCATCAGGGCGGGGTCGTAGGGCCCCGGGTCGGTCACCTTGTCCAGGTCCGTGCGGATGGTCGCGCGGCGCGGCCAGGCCGCGACGAGCCGCCGGAGGGTGTCCGGGCCGGAGCCGGCCGGACCTGGCGCGTCGGACGTGATCGTCATGTCGGTGCTCCTCATTCACTCCTGGTGTGCGGTACCTGAGGTCGAGGGCGGACAACGGGTCAGACGGCGAGGGCTGGGTGGTCTCGGACGGTCAGGGCGGCGCGCACCGCGTCCGCCCGTGCCGACAGGTAGGCGTGGTTGAGCCGCGCGGCGGACTCCCCCCGCGCGTGCGGGGAGAGGAAGTGCAGGCTCCGGCGCGACGAGGCGACCGTCCCGGCGCGCCGTCCGTCCGGCGCCGGGCGCGCGGCGCGGACGGACACCGGGAGCGGCGCGTCACCCGGGTGCGTCCAGTGTGCGCCATCAAGCGGTTCCGGGGGGTACGGGAGGTGTGGGAGGTCGTCCCGCCTCGGGGGGCCGGAGCGGAACGCGGGGAGCAGATCGTCGAACCAGCGTTCCGCGGCGTCGAGGAGGGCGAGACCGGAACCGAGGTCCTCGATCGGGCCGGTGCCGACCGTCCGCGCCCAGAACACACCCCGCGTGACGAACCTCGGCGGGGCGGACGCCTCGGCGGAGCGGATCAGCGTGAGCGCGAGCAGCGACCTCGCGGTCACCTCCTCGCAGGCCAGCAGCGACAGCCGGGGCAGCGCGCGGTCGCCGGTGAACGCGATCTCGCGCATCGGCGGCGGGCACGGGGCCGCGGCCCCGCACCACGGGCAGTCGACGGGACGGAAGAGGATCTCCGGGTCGGGGCCGTCGGTCCTGACCCGCAGATCCGGGACGAGCGTCAGCGCGGCGGCCTCCCGCGCCGCCATCGCCGCCACCGTCGCCGCCGCCGCGAACGGGGAGCGCGCGGTCATGGCGCCTCGATCCCGCACAGGTCGGCGGGCGCGGCCGGTGCCAGACCGGCGAGGACGCCCGCGCGGAACCCCGCGAGGCACGTCTCGACCAGCCCGGCGCGTCCGGCCGCGTCCAGCCGCTCCCGGTCGGGTTCGGCGAGCCCCGCGTCCAGCCAGGTCTCGACCGAGCGGCGGAACACCGGCGAGACCTCCGGCACCGCCGCGTCGGGGTCGGCGGAGACGTCGACGCCGAGCAGGTACCCGGCGGCCCAGACCTCCAGCGCGGCCTCGACCGGGAACACCATCGCGTCGGCGACGCCCATCGACGCGTAGGCGTCGCCGCCCTCCATGTGCTCGGCCCATCCGGCGAGGACGGCCTCGGGCGACGCGCCGAGCAGCTCGCACCAGTCGTGCCAGTACCAGCCGAACAGCGAGTCGACCGGCTCCCCGGCCGCGGGACGCGCGAACCGGATCAGGCACCGCGAGTCGTGCAGTTCCAGCGTGTGCGGGAGCAGGGCCCGCGCGCCGGGCGCGCCGGCGGCCTCGGCGCCGTTCCAGTAGCCCGCGTCCACCCCGGCGTGGTCGGCGAACACCGCCGCGTGCCGGGTGCCGTGGGTGCCGTTGCCCGCGACGCTCGGCAGGTCGCCGTGGTCGATCAGGCTCGGCACCGTGCCGACGGCGGGCACGCCGCGCTCGCGGCAGAACACCGTCACGGCCTCGTCGTCGTCGCGGTAGTCGTCGGGGAACGCGCGCAGGTACTCCGCCAGCGCCCGCGCGTGCTCGGCGGGGAGCAGCAGGCCGAGGGTGGGCGTGTACTCGTGCCGCGACAGCGGCGCCCACCGGGAGCCGAGCGCCGCCGCGCGCCGCAGCAGGTAGGAGTTGCGGACGCTGTTGCGGTTGGCGTAGAGCGCGACCGCGTGGGCCGGGCGCAGCCGCACCGCGCCGGTCAGCTGGGTCACGAAGTCCGCGGCGAGGACGACGTCGTCCTGGAGGACCAGGTGGTGCGTGGCACCGGGCGGGCAGGCGGCCCAGGCGCGCTTGGCGGTGCGCAGCGGGCTCGGCGGCCCGCCGGGGTCGGGGTCGGGGACCAGGATCGGCGACAGCTCCGCGCACCCGCGCGCGACGGCCCGCGCGCTGCGCTCCCGGCTCGGGTGGTACATCACCGCGACGCTGACCTGCATGCTGACCTGCATGTCGTCCACCTCCTTCTCGATGTGGGGTCCGTTCAGGCGGTGGGGTACAGCAGGTGCGGGCCCATGACGTCGTGGACCTCGTCGGCGTCCGCGCCCGCCTCCGGCCCCTGGAGGTGGACGCCTATGCAGCGCATCCCGGCGCGGCGCGCGGCGGTGATCCCGACCGCCGCGTCCTCGAAGACGAGGACCTCGTCGGCGCGCAGCCACGGCCGGTCCGCGCGGAGCGTCGCGAGCGCCGCCAGGAATCCCTCGGGGTCGGGTTTGCCGTGCGCGACGTCCTCGGCGGTGACGACCGTGGCGAACAGGCCGAGCAGCCCCTCGGCGGCGAGCACGGGCGCGGCCTCGGCGCGGGGCGCGCCGGTGACGACGGCGAGGGGGACGTGCGGGGCGCGCGCGGCCAGCGCGCGGACGAAGGCCGCCGCGTCCGGCCGCACCGGGGAGATGGAGCGGACGCGCGCGACATAGCGGTCGAGGCGGTCCCGGCAGAGCGTCTCGACGAACTCCGGCGACGGCGCCCCGCCGACGTGGTGGGCATGCATCGCGCGGAACATGTCGGGGTCGTTGAGGCCCCGCAGCCCGAAGAAGAAGGCGCGGTCGAGTTCGGCCTCCATTTTCGCGGCGACGGTTTCGGCGTAGACGATGAATTGGAACTCATCGTCATCCGTGATCGTCCCGTTGAAGTCGAAGACGACGGCCTGTACGCCGCCCACGCCTCCGACGGTGATCGCCTGGTCAATGGCAGGAGCGATTCCGGTGAGGTTCATATCAGCGATCCATCCGCCCTGAAATTCCCTTCCAACGGCGTGCATGGAGAAGATTCGCGCCGCCGAGCGTACGGCACGCGGCGGGCGTTCCGGTTACAGCGTGCACGACCCCCGAGAAAGGCGGCTAGCGTGCGGCGGCGGCAGCATGGGGCAATGGCAGTGAGCTGTCAGACGCGCCGGACCACATGCAGCAGGTACTCCTCGCGGTCGAGCGGATCCACGCCGGAGCGCGGGCGGCTCGGCGGCTCCCCGCGCACCGGCTCGTAGCGCTCGAAGGCCGATTCGAGGACGCCCTCCCCGTGCGTCAGGCCGGGCAGCCGCCGCTGCAGCTCGTGCACCCGCGCCGCCGGGATCGTGCCGTCGAGCAGGCACGTCCCGCCCCTGGTCCGGTGGTCCCGCGGGACGGCCCGCAACTGCGCGAGGACCGGCAGCAGCGCCCGCACCGTGCTCGCCGGGGTCTCGATGCTGAACCCGTGCAGCGGCTCGTGCACCCGTGTCCCCGCCTGTTTCAGGGCGCTCATGAGAACCAGCGGTGTCAGGTTGCGGAAATCTCCGGCGGTGCTCGACATGCTCTTGTCGAAGGTTCCGTGGGAATGGCTCTGGCGCGCCCAGTACCCGCAATGCGTCATCGAAACGGCGCAGTCGACGACCTGCCATCCGCGCAGGCCCTGGCGGAGCGTCTCGGTGACGCTCTCCTCCACCGCGCGGAAGAACGTGGGCGGCATCGCGCCGAGTTCGACCTCCAGCCCGAACCGCACGCCGGTGCCGGGCGGAGCGGGCCGCACGCGCAGCCCGACGGTCGCGAGAAAGGGATTGGGGTCCACGCCGATCGCCTCGTCCGCCGCGCCCGCGCCGACCGGCCGCTCGACGCAGATCGTGGTCGACTCCCGGAAGGCGACCCGCACGCCGAATTCGTCGAGCAGCGTCGCCTGGAGCACCTCTTTCTGCACCTCGCCGTAAAGCAGCAGCGACATCTCGCCCGGCCCGTCCTCGCGCAGGTTGATCAGCGGGTCCTGCTCGGCGAGCCGGGTGAGGGCGGCGTGCAGGGCGCCCCGGTCGGCGCGGCGCACCGGCGCGACGACGGTCTCCAAGGTCGGCGGCGGGAAGTGGCGCTGCCGGCCGAGGCGGCCAGGGGACGCGGCGGGCCGCTCCCCGATGTGGTCGCCGACCCGCACGCGGCCGAGACCCCACAGCTTGCCGATCCGCCCGGCGGTGACCGGGGCGCGCAGGACCTCCGCGCCGTGATCGACCACGCCCACGTCGGTGACCTTCTCCTCGGCGCCGTCGGCGGCGCCGAAGCCGATCCGGTCGCGCGGGCGCACCGTCCCGGAGTACATGCGGACGTAGGCGATCTTCTCCCCGCCCTGGCCGCGCTCGACCTTGAACACCGTCCCGGACGGCGGCCCCTCCGCGTCGCCGCCCGCGCCCGGCAGCAGCCCCGTGATCCCGTCGAGCAGGGCGGGCACGCCGGCGCCGGTCATCGCCGAGCCGAAGTAGAGCGGATGCGCCGCCGCCCGCGCGGTCTGCGCGGCGAGCGCGGCGCGCAGCCGCCCGGAGCCGACGGCGGCCTCGTCCTGGACGTAGTCGGCCAGCAGGTCGTCGTCCTGGCGGGAGAGCAGGTCGAGCAGCCGCGCGGTGAAGCCGGGGTCGCCGGCGGCGAACGGGGTGAAGCGCGCGTCGCGCGAACCGGCCCCGGAAACGGCGCCCATCGGGACGACCGCCGGCGTCAGCCGCTCGGACACGCCGCGCAGCACGCCCTCGGGGTCCGCGCCGCGCCGGTCGATCTTGTTCACGAAGACCAGCGCGGGGACGCCGAGGCGGCGCAGCGCGCGCCACAGCACCCGGGTCTGCGGCTGGACGCCCTCGACGGCGGACACGACCAGCAGCGCGCCGTCCAGCACGCCGAGCGCCCGCTCGACCTCGGCGATGAAGTCGGGGTGCCCCGGTGTGTCGATCAGGTTGACCGAGGTGCCGCCGACGGTGAACGACACGACGGCGGACCGGATCGTGATGCCGCGCCGCCGCTCCAGCGCGAGCGTGTCGGTCTGGGTGCTGCCGTCGTCGACGCGTCCGATCTCGTCGATCACCCCGGCGTGGTGCAGGAGCCTCTCGGTCAGGCTCGTCTTACCGGCGTCGACATGGGCGAGGATGCCCAGGTTGAGCCTTTTCACTTAGCGTCATCTCCTCCGCGATGGCAACGATCACCGGTGTGCTGGACATGACGCTTGTCCCCATCTCGACTCCTCCTCGGTGCTCGCACGCACGGCGGACGCCGCGATGCCTTGCCCGAACGACAACAGGACGGGTGCCCTCCCGTCAACCGGATATGCCGTCCTGCGGTCAGGGCTTGTCAGGCCTACCTGTCCGGTGCTGCCATCGGCGGGCGAGTCTCTGGCATCATGTTGTCATCGTGTACCTTGACCGCTGCTAACCGATGATCAGAAGGGGAACGCCGCAACCGTTCGCCTGATCAGTTCTGCGAGTGACGACATGCTGGAGCAACCGGCTTTCGGTCGGCGTTTGAAGGCCCTGCGGCTCGAACGGGGGCTGACGCAGGCCGCGGTCGCCGAGGGCGGGGTGTCGACGGGCTACCTGTCGCGCCTGGAGTCGGGGGCGCGGCCGCCGACGGCGCGCGCCGTGGAGTTCCTCGCCGCGCGGCTCGGCGTGCCGGTCGCGGCCTTCGAGGCGACCTCCGAGCCGCATTCGCTGGCGCAGATCATCGCGGCGGTCTCCTCCGCGCCCGAGGAGGACCGCCACCCCGAGGCGCTCGCCGACGTGCTGGCCGAGGCGCTGCGCGCCGAGCCGGGCGCCGACGTGGCGCTGCGCTGGCAGGGGCTGTGGCTGCTGGCCCGGCTGCGCTCGGCCGAGGGCCGCTACGAGCAGGAGCGCATGCTGCTGGAGGAACTGGTCGAGCTGAACGACCGGATGGGCGTCGCGGAGCTGTCGGTGCGCACCCGGGCGCGGCTGTCGCGGTGCGCGCAGACGCTCGGCGACAACGCCGCCGCGCGCGCCCACGCGCTCGCGGCCTACCAGCGGGCCGAGGGCCTCGGCGTCGCCGACCAGGTCGCGGTGCTCCAGGTGCTGGTGTCGGCCGAGGCCGAGGCGGGGCGGCTCGCCGAGGCGCGCGGCCACGCCGACCAGTGGTGCGCGCTCGCCGAGCCGCTCGGCGGCGCCGCGTGGGTGCGGGCGCTGTGGGCGTCGGCGACCGTCGCGATCCGGCAGGCCGACTACGCGGCGGCGCGCGACGCGCTGGAGAACGCGCTGCGCCGCGCCGACCCGCGCGAGGACCTCGTGCTGTGGCTGCGGCTGCGGCTGGCCGCGGCCTCGCTGTACCTCCAGGTCTCCCCCGCCGCGACCGAGCAGGCCCGCGCGATGCTGGACGAGGTCGCGCCGGTCACCGAGCTGACCGGGACCGAGCTGCACCGCCAGCAGCTCGTGACGCTGCGCGCGCACCTGGCGTTCGAGGAGGGCCGGATCGAGGACGCCCGCACGCTGTGCGCGCGGATCGACGAGGCGGGCCTGCGGCTGTCGTTCCGCGACCGCGTCCGGTTCCAGGCGCTGCGCGGGCAGCTCGCGATCCTGCGCGGCGACGTCGAGGAGGGCACCCGCACGCTGAACGAGCTGGCCGAGCAGGCGCAGCAGGCGCTGAACGTGGAGCTGGCGGCGGAGGTCTGGCGCGGTCTGGCGCGGGCCCTCGCCGACGCCTACGGGAGCGACGATCACGACGCCGCGTCCAGGCCGCGCGCGGGCACTAGCCGTTGACCCCGGTGTAGTGCCGCAGGGCGAAGTTCCACAGCAGCCGTGATCCGACGAACCCGGCGAGCCCGGCCAGCGGGGCGGCGGCGGCCAGCGCGGCCGGAACGCCGAGCCCGGAGGTGTTGCCGGTGAGCGTGGCCGCCGGGAAGTAGGCGACGAACGCCAGCGGCAGGATGAACGTGAACGCGCCGTTGACCACCCCCGGCAGGATCTTCAGCGGGTAGTTGCCGAAGGTGCTGAGCAGCTCCTCCACCCACCGGCTCCAGGAGAGGCCCGCCGGGAGCCGCAGTTGCAGCGCCGACAGCAGCGTGAAGATCGCGCCCTCCATCAGCGCGCCGCCCGCGACCGCGGCGCCGACGTAGGCGACGCGCAGCGGGGTCCACGCGGTGTCGAGGGCGACGACCGCGCTGGTGAACATCGACACGCCGACCAGCAGGTCGCCGAGCGCGTTGCTGGGGAAGATCGAGAGCTGGACCTGCCGGTACACCGGCAGCGGCCGCAGCAGGTAGGCGTCGATCTTGCCCGCCTGGACGATCGTGGACAGCTCGGTGGCGCGCCCGCAGAACAGCTCGAACAGCCCGTGGCTCAGCATCCGCATCGCCGCGATCAGCAGCACGGCGTCGCTCGGCCAGCCGCCCATCCCGGGGAAGCGGCCGAGCAGCACCGCCGCGAACACGATGATCGACACCTGCCAGGCCACCCCGAAGGCGACCTTGAGCAGGAACTCGGCCCGGTACTCGGCCTGGGCGCGGAAGGTCAGCGCGACGATCCGCAGCGTCAGCCTCAGGTCGGCCCACCGCGTCAGCCGCAGGTCGCCGTGCCGCGTGACCCGCATGTCGGGCCGCCGCGCGTCCCCGCGCCGCGGTCCCCCCGGTCCCTGGACGAGTTCCTGGACGTCGCGCATGTCAGCCTCCCTGCGAGACGACGCGGTGTTCGGCCCGCCGCCACACCAGCCGGGTCAGCGCGGCGAGCGAGACCACCCAGAAGAGCTGGACGGCGAGGTGGCGGGGCAGGTCGTCCACCGGGAGGCGGCCGACGTAGAACGAGAGCGGGACGCTGAGCGTCGCCTGGAACGGCAGCAGCGCGCTCATCGTCTGGAACCAGCCGGGGAAGTACCACAGCGCCGCGTACCCGCCCGACAGCAGGTTCTGCGCGAACTGGAGGATCTCGACCGCCGAGTCGTTGCGGACGGCCCAGAAGCACATCTGGTCGGTGAGCAGCACGAGGTAGTACAGCACCGACTGGCCGAGCAGGAACGTCACCGCGAACGCGCCCGCCGCGCCCGCCGAGGCGGGCGGGTCCATCACGCCCGCCAGCAGGCACACCACGTATCCGGCGGCCGCCCACGCGAACCCGTAGAGCTGGTCGCCGACCGCGCGCCGCAGGTAGTAGCGCCACGGCGCGAGCGGGCGCAGGAACCAGTAGACGATCGTCCCGAACTCGATCTGCTGGATCACCATGTCGCGGCCGATCCAGCGGTCGGTGTCGCGCAGCCGCAGCGCGAGGACGGCCAGCACGCCGTAGGCGACGGCCTGCCCCTCGTCCAGCCCGCCGCTGGTCTCGGTGTCGCTGTACAGGGCGTGCCACAGGCACACGACCAGGAACAGCTGGACGGACATCCGCGCCGCCGTGCCGGTGAGGCGGCTCGGCGACAGCAGCTCGCCGAGCGCGGTGATGCCCGCCGTGCTCCACCCCTCGCGCATCGCGCTCCACCCGGGACGCCGTGCCCGGCCGGCCGTGGAGACGCTCACGCGACCGTCTCCCCGTCCAGTTCTCCATCCAGTTCGCGGTCCGCGCGGTCGTCGAGGTAGGCGGCGCGCATCACGTCTTCGAGGTCGCTCTCCTGGATGTGGATGTCGGTGACCTCGTAGCGGTCGATGACGCGCTTGAGCGCCTGCGGCGGCGCGACCCCGTCGGTGCCGTCGGGCTCGAAGATGACGCGGGCGCCGTCCTGGCGCACGACCCGCAGGCCCGGCGGGCAGCGTCCGGCGGCTGGTTCGGTCTGGACGAGCGTCGCGTTCACCCGCCAGCCGCTGCCGAACCGGGTGCGGATCTCCGCGAGCGTGCCGTCCAGCACGATGTGGCCGTGGTTGATCAGGACGACGCGCTCGGCGAGCCGCTCCACCTCCGTCATGTCGTGGGTGGTGAGCAGCACGGTCTGGCCGCGCCGCTCGACCTGGTCGCGCAGCAGCAGCCGGACCTGCTCCTTGACCACGACGTCCATGCCGATGGTGGGCTCGTCCAGGAACACCACCGGCGGGTCGTGCAGCAGCGCGGCGGCGAGGTCGCAGCGGACGCGCTGGCCGAGCGAGAGGTGCCGGACGCGGGTGTCCCAGAAGCTCGACAGCTCCAGCAGGTCGTCGAACTCGCGCATCCGGGACCGGTAGTCGCCGTCGGCCACGCCGTAGATGTCACGCAGGATCCGGAACGACTCGCGGGCGGGCAGGTCCCACCAGAGCTGGGTGCGCTGCCCGAACACGGCGCCGATGTTGCGGGCGTTGCGGACCCGCTCCCGGTAGGGGACGATCCCCATCACGCTCGCGCGCCCGGCCGACGGGGTCAGGATGCCGGTGAGCATCTTGATCGTGGTCGACTTCCCGGCGCCGTTCGGGCCGAGCAGCGCGAGCAGTTGGCCGTGCCCCACCGAGAACGACACGTCCGCGACCGCCGTCGTGGAGACCCGCTCGGGCGCGACGAGCGCGCGGAGCATGCCGAGCGCGCCGGGGCGGCGGCGGGCCGTCCGGAACGTCTTGACGAGCCCGCGCGCCTCGATCGCGAACTCCGACTCGCGTGCCGTCATCGCGCGCTCTCCGGGGTGCCGGCCTCGGTGCCGCCGCTTTCCGCCGGGACGGTGCGCAGGCGGTCGGCGAAGCGCTTGGCGAGTTCCCGCGCGGCGGCCTCGGGCACGGCCTCGGGACGGTAGGAGACGACCAGCGCCATGCCGCCGTGCTCGTCCGGCCACAGCTCGGCGTGCAGGTCGAGCGGCAGGCTCACGTAGGGCTGGCGGAGGAACGTGGTCCGCGCGCCGGTGAGCGCCAGCCGGGGGACGGCGTTGTCCTGGAGGGCGAACAGCGTCCGGTACAGGGGTGAACCGTCGGCGGCCTCGGCCAGGCGGAGGACGTCGTCGAGCGGCACGTCCTGCGCCGCGAACGCGCGGGCGGCGACCCGCCCGGTCGCGGCGACCGCCGCCGGGCCGCCGCCGAGCGCGGCGCCGCGCAGCCGGACGCACAGCGTCGTGATGTGGCAGCCGACCGACCGCTCCAGGCCCCGGCCGTGCCGCTGGTCGACCGGGACGCCGACCGCGAGGTCGTCCTGCCCGGTGACCTCCGCGAGGCACGCGCCGTACAGGGCGAGCAGCGCGCCGAACCGGGTGGCCCCGGCCCCGGCGGCCAGGGCGTCCACCCCGGCGACGACGGCCGGGGACAGCGGAACCTCGATATGTCGGGGTTCCACCGGCGGCGTCTCCGTCGCGCCCGGCGGCCATCGCAGCGGCGGCACGTCGGTGAGTTCCGCGCGCAGGTGGTCGAGGTGGGCGGCGCGGTCGTCCTGCCGGAGGCGTTCGGCGTGCTCGCGGTGGACGGCCGCCATCGAGGGCGCCTCCTCCAGCGGTCCGGCGGTGTTGTAGGCGGCGGACAGGTCGTGGGCGAGCACCGCCTCCGACCACCCGTCGAAGGCGATGTGGTGGACGGCGCATCCGAACAGCGTGCTCGCGCCGTCGCCGATGGGGACGAGCGCCGTCCGCCACACGTCGCCGTCCATGGGCTCCAGGCCCCGGGCCAGCTCCTTGCGCAGCGCCGTCGCGGCGGCCTCGGGCGTCGGCTGGGCGGGCAGCGCGGTCAGCGCGGGCGGCGGCACGTCCACCGGCCACGCCACCGGACACGGGTCGGGGACGTAGGCGGCGCGCAGCGGCTCGTGCCGCCGGTGCACCTCGGCGATCGCGGCCTCCAGCGCTGCGCGGTCCGGCGCGCCCTCGATGAGCCAGGTGAGCAGGCAGTGCGCGGTCCGGTCGAAGGGGTCCACGAGGTGCCGGGTCAGGTACACCAGTTGCATGGACGTCAGCGGGGTCTCGGCGTCCATGTCCTCGACGGTGTGCGTGTCGGCCTCCTGGGGCGTGGTGGTGTCGAGCCGGTGCGCGAGCGCGGCGGGCGTCGGGTCCCGGTAGAGCCAGGACACCGGGACGGGCCGGCCGAGCCGCGCGGTGAGCCGGGCGCAGACGCGTCCGGCGCCGAGCGAGTCGCCGCCGAGTTCGACGAACGGCACGTCCGCCGGGACGCCGTCGCGGCCGAGCACCTCGGCGAAGACCTCCGCGACGAGGCGGGCCGTCCCGGCGAGCGCGGGCGCGGGCGTGGGCGTGGGCACGGGGGGCACGGCGGGCGCGGGGGGCGCGGGGGCCAGGGCCAGCAGCGCGGGTTCGTCGAGCTTGCCGCGCTCGGTCATGGGGAAGGCGGCGACGCTCACGAGGGCGCCGGGGCGCTGGTAGGGGACGAGGTCGTCCCGCAGCACCGCGAGCGCGCCGTCCAGCGGGTCGCCCGGGTCGGCGGGGACGCAGAACGCGACCAGGTCGCGGGCGGCGCCGGACGCGTCGCGGCGCGCGAGCACCCGGCAGGCGCGCACGGCCGGCAGCAGCCGCTCGACCTGCCGCTCGACCTCGGCGGGCTCGACCCGGTGGCCCCGGATCTTGACCTGCCGGTCGTCGCGTCCCCGGTAGTGGAGGAGGCCGCCGGCGTCCCAGGCGCCGAGGTCGCCCGTCCGGTAGACGCGCAGCGGCTCGCCGTCGATGCTCACGTGCGCGAACTTGGCGGCGGTGAGCTCGGCGTCACCGAGGTAGCCGAGCGCCAGGCCGTCGCCGGAGACGCAGATCTCGCCGACCTCGCCCACCGCGCAGGGGCGGGAGCCGTCCAGCACGTGGACGCCGGTGCCGGGGACGGGCCGTCCGATCGGGATGCCGCCGGGCCGCTCGCAGTCGGCCTCGGTGACGCGGTGGGTGGTGGCGAACACCGTGCTCTCGACCGGCCCGTAGCCGTTGATCAGCGTGGCGCGCGGGTGGCGCCGCAGGAACCGGCGGACGTGCCCGGTCGAGAGCCGCTCGCCGCCGATCATGACCTGGTGCAGCCCGTCGAACGCCTCCACGGCCTCGTCCACGATCATGTTGAAGAGGCTGCCGGTGAGCCAGACGGTGCGGACGCCGTGCGCCGACACCGCCTCGCGCAGCGACGCGGCGGACAGGTACGGCTCGTCCACGATCAGGCTGGCGCCGCCGTTGAGCAGCATCGACCACAGTTCGAGCGAGAACGCGTCCCACGACATCGGCGCGGCCAGCGGGACGACCGCGCCGGTGTCGAAGCGCGCGAACCCGCCCGCCTGGAACAGCCGGGCGGTCGCGCGGTGCGGGCTCACGACGCCCTTGGGCTCGCCGGTCGTCCCGGACGTGAAGAACACGCAGCACGGATCGGACCCGCCGACGGCGGCCGGATGGAACCCGGCGACGGGCGCGACCGCGCCGGCCGGGGGCGTCCAGACGGGGCGGCCGAGTCCCGTGCCCGTCCCGCGCCGCGCGACCACGACGGGCGAGCCGAGCTGCGCGGTCACCTCGCGCAGGCGGCGCTCGGGCCAGGCCGGGTCCAGCAGCGCGTAGGCGGCGCCCGCCTTCAGCACGGCGAGCAGCGCGACGACGAGTTCGGTGCTCCGCGGCAGCAGCACCGACACGCGGTCGCCGGGCGCGACGCCCGCCATCGCCAGCCGCGCGGCCCAGGCGTCGGCGGTGCGGTCCAGCTCCGCATACGTCATGGTGTTCCGGCCCGCGACCAGCGCGGTGGCGCCGGGACGGGCCGCGGCGAGCCGCGCGACCGTCTCGTGCAGGCCCTCGTCGCGCGCGGTGCACGGCGAACCCATGATCCAACTCACGTCTGGCTGCACCGGCTTCCCACTTCCTCCGAGCCGATCGGGGTCAGCAGATCCTTGCCAAGATTTCCAAAATCGTGCCATATATTGCCACCTATGGCAATGTAGGTGGGCGCAGGCCCGGCGGCGGAGTTGACACGCGCGGGCGGGTGAGGTCCGATGGCCGTCGCCCGGCCGCCCCGGCCGGGCCCCGACCGGAGAGGACGCTGATGGCCGCTGGCAAGATGCACGCCGACGAACTGGACATCGACGAGGCGCTCGTACGGCGGCTGCTCGCGGCGCGGTTCCCCGAGTGGGCGGGCCTGCCGATCGAGCGGTTCCCGTCCGCGGGCACCGTCAACGCCCTGTTCCGGCTGGGCGAGGACATGTCGGTGCGGCTGCCCCGCATCCCCGGCGGCGTCGAGGACGTGGAGAAGGAGCACCGCTGGATCTCCCGGCTCGCACCGCACCTGCCCGTCCCGGTCCCGGTCGTGCTCGGCAAGGGCACGCCGACCGAGGAGTACCCGTGGCCGTGGTCCGTCCACCGCTGGCTGGACGGGGAGAACCCCGCCCCGGAGACGCTCACCGACCCCGTCGCGCTGGCCGGGGACCTCGCCGCGTTCATCACGGCGTTGCAGGCGATCGACACCGACGGCGGACCGCGGGCGGCGCGCACCCGTCCGCTGGTCACCCAGGACGAGGAGTGCCGCCACGCGCTCGCCGAACTCGACGGCCTGGTCGACGTCCCGGCGGCCACCGCGGCGTGGGAGGCCACGCTGGAGGCGCCGAACTGGAGCGCGCCACCGGTCTGGGTGCACGCCGACCTGATGCCCGGCAACCTGCTGACCAGCGGCGGACGGCTCAGCGCGGTGATCGACTTCGCCACCACCGGGATCGGCGACCCCGCCTGCGACATGATCGTCGCCTGGTACCTGCTGCCCGCGCACGCGCGCGAGGCGTTCCGCGCGGCCCTCGGCGTGGACGACGCGACCTGGACGCGCGGCCGCGGCTGGGCGCTGTCGATGGCGCTGATCCAGCTCCCCTACTACAAGGACACCAACCCCGCGATCGCCGCGCAGGCGCGGCACGTGATCGGCGAGGTCCTCGCCGAGCGCACCCACGACCTGTCCGCCTCCTGACCCCCCGCCCCGACCGCCCCGACCGCCCCGACCGCCCCGACCGCCATGGCGCATGGCTACTCGCCCGTCTCGTACAGGCGTGACCAGTTGGCGCGGCCGGTGAGCTCGGGGAGCGCCTCGAAGTAGCGGCGCCGCGCGTCCCGCGCCGTCCGGCTGAAGCGCAGCAGCGTCCGCGCGGCCCGGACCCCGAGCTCGACGGTCGCGTCCTGGTCGTGGCTGCGGACGCGGACGCCCTCCTGCGACGCGTCGGTGACGACCGCCGTCCGGAACCGGGCGACGTGCCACCAGTGCGCCTCGTCGTGCGCGACCTCCCCGAGCCGGAAGCGGTGCCGCCCGCGCAGCCGCGCGGCGGCGAGCCCGAGCGCGGCGGCGGCGGGCAGCAGCGGCGGGCGGCCGGGGGTGACGATCTCCAGCCGGTCGGACGGCGCGCCCGGCGCGGCCGTCGCGGGGTGCCGCCGCGTCTCGGGGTAGCGGGACCGCATCCGCGCGATCTCCTGGAGGCGTTCGGCGCCGCCGTCGTACAGGTCGTCCGGGCCGTCGAGGAAGTCCTCGACCGCGCTGAGGATCGTGGCGGCGAGCCCGTAGCGCATGTCCAGGATGCACTGGGCGATCTCGGTGCCGAGCCGCCGTGTGAGCGCGCCGACGGGGAACCTTCCGTGCAGCGCCGCGACGATCAGGTAGTTGCGCCGGATGAAGTAGGTCTTGACGTCGTCCAGGTCCTTCATCGAGAAGTCGGTGTGCCAGACGGCCGCGCCCGGCAGGATGATCGTCGGGATGCCGTTCTTGCGGGCGCGCGCGCACAGGTCGGCGTCCTCGCCCTGCCCCCAGACGGGCAGCATGTACCCGACGCGTTCGACCAGCTCGATCGGCATCAGGCAGGCCCACCAGGCGGTGTAGCCGGCGTCCAGGCGGCGCTCCTGGAGCGGCGGGCGCCCGGTCGCCGGGTCCGGGGTGAGCAGGTCGGCGTCGTGGTAGGCGTGCGGCATCGGCTTGCCGGGCTGGATGCCGTCGATGTCGGTGCGCTGGGCGTCGGCGAGCAGCACGGTCGGATGGAAGATGTTGATCATCTGCCCGCCGACGATCATCGGCCGGGTGACATGGTCGCCGAACGCGGTCAGCCGGACGACCACCTCGGGTTCGAGCAGGATGTCGTCGTCCAGGAACATGACGTTCGCGTTCTCGCTGGCATGCCGCGCCACCTCGTACAGGCCCCGGTTGCAGCCGCCCGACGAGCCGAGGTTGGGCTGCGGGGTGTGCTGGAGGCGGTCGCCGAAGTCGGCCGCGATCTCCTCGTACCAGTCCTGCCCGGTGACGTGGTCGCCGTGGTCGACGATGTAGATCCGCTCCAGCCGGGCGCGGGCGACGTCGTCGGCGGCGAGGGCCCGCAGCAGGTCGCGGCAGTAGTCGGGGCGGTTGTAGGTCGCGAACGCCAGCGAGGTCGGACGCCGCGACGCGGGCGCCGCGACCGTCCACCGGACGTCCTCGACGGTGAGGCGCCGCCCGTCCGCCGCCGCCTCCAGCTCGACCCAGATCGCGCCGCCGTCGGCGTACAGGTCCAGCGGCGCCGCGAGCACGACCCGCTCCCGGTCGGCGTCGCGGACGGTGCGCGCCGCCACGACGCGCGCGGGGCCGTTGACGTCGGACGCGGCGGCCGCCAGCCGTCCGGTGCCGGTGACGGTCAGCTCGACGCGGACCTCGCGGGCGTCCGTCCAGCGCTGCCAGTAGGTCGCGGGGAACCGGCCGAAGAAGGCGTTCCCGGAGGCCTTCGCCCCGGGCGCGAGCGTGAGCCGGGTGCGGCTCCGGGTCACGGCGCCGGTCACCGCCGCGTAGAGGTCGTCGCTCACGGTCTCGTCGGGGCCCGTGAAGTGCCAGCGCCCGGCGAGCGTCCGCGCGGCCGCGTCCTGCGCGCCCTCGGCGGCGGAGGTGTCGGCGTCGGCGTCGGTCGGGTCGTGCCGGATCAGGTCGTCGCGCGTCTGCGGCATGCCACTCTCCCAAGGTGTCACCGGCCTCGCGTTCCCGATTCTGTGCGTGCGGCGGTCGGCAAGACGAGGAAAGAGAGTGTCAAGTTGATGCCGTGGCAGGAGGCTGTCACGGCCCGTCCCGCCGGGCGGCGCGGCGTCTGTGACACTGGCCGGAGTCCGTCCCCCGCGATCTATGGTGATATCGCCGCCCAGATGGCATTATATTGCCAAAGTTTGGCAACTCGCCGATCCGGCAAGGAGCGCAGATGGCCGACCTGAAGATCAGCGTCGTGATCCCCTACAAGCAGCGGCTGGACAACATCCGATCGGTGCTCGGCTCGCTGGCCGACCAGACCATGGACGCGGACGAGTTCGAGGTCGTCGTCGGCGCCATGGAGTACAGCGAGGAGTACGTCGCGGCCTGCCGCGAGTTCACCGGGAGCCTGAACCTCGTCTCGGTGCTGTCGGACGACGAGTGGAACGTCGCCCAGGCGCGCAACCTCGCGATCCGGCAGGCGACCGGGCGGGTCGTCATGCTGCTCGACGCCGACATGGTGCTCCCCCCGCAGGTGCTCGACACCCTCTACGACCGGTATTTCGCCGGGCACCGGAACGTCTGCGTCCTCGGGAAGGCCCTCGGCTACAGCTGCGTCGTGGAGCACGCGCCGAACGGCACCGAGCTGACGATGTCCGGCCAGGACAACAGCGGCGTGCTCGCCTACGGCGGCCACCGCGCGCTCCTGGACGACCTGGAGCAGGCGGGCGAGGTGTGGGCCGACGACCGCAAGGTCCTGGAGTCGGTCCCGCTGCCCTGGTCGCTGGTCTGGACGGGCCTCGTCGCGCTGCCCGCCGAGACCGTCCGCCGGCACGACCTGATGTTCGACGAGAACTTCCGCGGCTGGGGCTCGGAGGACCAGGAGTGGGGGTACCGCGTCTACGCGACCGGCACCCCGCTCGTGCTGGGCGACGACGTGTACGGCATGCACCTGCCGCACGACCGCGACGCCGCCACCGACCAGGAGTCCTACCGCGCCAACAGCCGCTACTTCCTCACCAAGTGGCCGACCCTCGACGTCGAGATCACCCGCGCCTACGGCTGGGAGGACGGCAACCGCCTCTACCCGGAGGTGCGCGACGAGGTCGCCGCCGCCGTCTCCGGGCACGGCCGCACGCTCGGCGTCGTGCGCGGCAAGGCCGAGGGCACCGACCTGCTCGTGGTCGGCGCCGAGATCGACTCCCGGACCCGCGTCCCGGCGCCGGACGTCTCGGACCTGTTCGACGACGCCGACTCCCTCGACGTGCTGCCGCTGCTCGGGCTCGCGCTCCCCTTCGGCGACGGCGACCTCGGCGAGTGCCGCGTGCTGCCGTCCGTGCTGGGGCTGGGCGAGCGCCACCGGGACACCGTGCTGGCCGAAGCCGGACGCGTGTCCGCGGGCGCGGTGGCGTCGCCGCTGGAGACCGCCTGACGGGTATGTACCGGGGGCGGGTGCGCGCGGCCCCGGCCGCCGCGCGCCCGCCCGTCCCGTTCCCGCCCCCCCTTCCACCCCTTGTCCCACCCCGCTTCGTCTCCGGTCCTCGACCGCCGCGCCCGAACGAAGGAGAGTCCCCATGCTGTACGCCGGTGTCGCCTGGCACTCCAGTGGTTACGAGGTCGTGTTCAGCCGCGACGCCGGTTCCGGGGGCGCGCCCGTCCCGTCCGCGCGGTTCGGGCCGAGCGAGCGCGACGCCCTCGTCGCGCACCTGCGGAGCGTCGCCGACCACGCCGACGACGAGCTGGTCAGCGTCGTGGACAGCACCAACGGCATCATCGACGGCCTGCTGATGGCCGTCGGGCTGCGCGTGCACCGCGCGGACCCGTGGTCGCTGCCGGAGCGTCCCGTCCTCGGCTCGGTGGGCGCCGCCGACCTCGCCGAGGCCGCCCGCCGCGACCTCGCCCGGTTGGACCGGCTCACCATCGACGACGGGACGCTCACCGGACGCGTCACCGAGCAGCTCGCCACGATGAAGAGGAGCGCGGCGGCCGAGGCGCCGCTGCGCGCGGCGGGACGCTGGTTCACCCACGGCGCCCGCGACGAGCGGGTGGTCGCGCTGACCTTCGACGACGGCCCGCAGCCGCCCTACACCGGCCAGGTCCTCGACATCCTCGACCACTACGGCGTGCCCGCCACGTTCTTCTGCGTCGGGCTCAACGCGCTGGAACGGTCGAAGGACACCGACCGGATGATGGCCGCCGGCCACACGGTCGCCAACCACACCTGGTCGCACGCCTACCTGCCCGACCTCACCCGCGACCAGCTCCGCGAGCAGCTCGCGCGGACGTTCGAGGTGCTGCCGCGCATCGACGGCGAACCCGTCCGCTACTTCCGCCCGCCCTACGGCTCGCGGTCGCCGGAGGTCGTCGGCTGGCTCGGCGAGGAGGACGTGACGACCGTGACCTGGGACGTCGACGCCGAGGACTGGACGCTGCCGAGCCCGGAGAAGATCGCCGCCGACGTGCTGCGCAAGACCGAGCCCGGCTCGGTGATCCTGCTGCACGACGGCGGCGGCGACCGCTCCCGGACCGTCGCCTCCGTCCCGCTGGTCATCGAGGGGCTCCAGGAGCGCGGGTACCGGTTCGTCCTGCTGGACGAGCTGAAGCCCGCCGTCTGAGCCGCCGTCCTCCTGAGGGGGCGCCGCGCCCCCTCAGGAGGTCTCCGGGCTAGTCCGGCGGGAAGAGCTCGTCGAGGAAGGGGTTGCGGAACGTGCCGTCCGG
This sequence comes from Actinomadura sp. NEAU-AAG7, assembly GCF_018603865.1. NCBI lineage: Bacteria > Bacillati > Actinomycetota > Actinomycetes > Streptosporangiales > Thermomonosporaceae > Actinomadura > Actinomadura sp. NEAU-AAG7. The sequence continues at coordinate 840,149 of NZ_JAHFZY010000004.1, read as the reverse complement.
GTCGCGGTCGCGCAGCAGCGCCGCGAACCGGTCCGCGCGCGGGTAGAGGGCGGCGATCTCCTTCCCCGTCATCGCGGTCAGCTTGCCCCAGTGCGGCCGGGCGCCGAGCGGGACGAGCCGGTCCTCGACGGCGGCCAGCACCGGCGCCACGGCCGCCGCGTCCCGGACCCAGGTGAAGTGCAGCGTGACCGAGTCGCGGCCGAACGCGGGGCTCAGCCACATCCCGTCCGCCCGGACGGTGCGGACCTCCGCGATGTGCAGCACCGGCCCCAGCAGGTCGGCGAGGCCGCGGAGCGCGGCGAACGCGGACGCGGCGGCCTCGCGCGGCAGGAAGTACTCCGACTGCAACTCCTCCCCCGCGCCCGGCACCACGCCGGGACGGAAGTGCGGCAGCCGCTCGTGCCACGGCCCGGCGAGCCCCAACTGCCCGGTGCACGACTCGGTCGGCATCCCGGGCACCATGTGGACGGGCGCGTCCGCCGCCAGCCCGCCCTCCCAGCCGCTGCCCGGCCGGTCGGCGCGGTGCTTGAGCCACACCGAGGCGTCGGGGTCGCGCCAGTCGGTGAACACGCTGACGCTGTAGGCGGCGCCCGACACCTCCTCGAACCGCGCGGCCACCTCGTCCAGCGGCACGGCCAGCAGGACGCGCTGGGCCACCTCGAACTCCGGCTCGACGTCCAGCGTGATCCGGGTGACGACGCCGAGCGCGCCGAGCGCGACGACCGCGCCCGGGAACACGCCGGGGTCGGCGTCCCGGCTCAGCTCGACCAGGTCGCCGCCCGGCCCGACGAGCTGGAGCGCCGACACCGACGAGGCGAGGACGCGCAGCGCGTTCCCCGACCCGTGCGTCGCGGTCGCGCAGGACCCGGCGACCGAGATGTGCGGCAGCGACGCCATGTTCGGCAGCGCGAGCCCGGCCCGGTGCAGCGCGGCGGCGACGTCGGCGTAGGGCAGCCCGGCCGACACCGCCGCGGTCCCGGTCGACGGGTCGATCTCGATCGCCCGGGGCAGGCCGTCCACCCGGACGAGGTCGCCGGTGGTGTCGGCGACCGCGCTGAAGGAGTGCCCGCTGCCGAGCGCCTTGACGCGGGCCGCGCCCGCGACGATCCGGCGCAGCTCGTCCAGGGACGCGGGGCGGTGCACCCGCGCGGCCTGGAACACGACGTTGCCCGCCCAGTTCGCGGCGGGACGCGTGGTCAGCACGCCGCCACCCCCTCGGGGGCCGTCGTCATGTCCTCCACGGACACGAACGTGTAGTCGTCGGCGAGCAGCCCCTCGATGATCGGGGCCAGCGCGCCGACGGTCTGCGAGCGGTCGCCGCCGCCGTCGTGCAGCAGGATGATCGAGCCGGGCCGCGTCCCCGCCAGCACCGTCCGCGCGATCACGTCCGCGCCGGGCATCGACCAGTCGTCGGGCTCGACGTCCCACAGCACGACCGTCGGTTCCATCTCCTCCAGCCAGTCGAGCACCCGCGGGGTCCGCGACCCGTAGGGCGGGCGGAACAGCGTCGGCGCCGCCCCGCCGGACGCCCCGGCGACGGCCTCGTTGGTCCGGTCGATCTGCTCGGCGAGCTGCGGACGGGTCAGCTCCGGCAGGAACGGATGCGACCAGGTGTGGTTGGCCACCGTGTGCCCCCGCTCGCGCATGCGCGCGACCTCCTCCGCGCCCGCCTCGACGTTGATGCCGACGCAGAAGAAGGTCGCGGGGACGCCGTAGCGCTCCAGCACGTCCATGACCTGGCCGGTGTAGGGCGGCAGCGGGCCGTCGTCGAAGGTCAGCGCGACCTCGCGGCGGGAGCGGTCGCCGTGGCCGAGGCAGCGTCCGGCGCCGGTCAGCGCGGCGGTGCGGTCGGCGCTCGCCGCGATGTCGGCCAGGAGGACGTCCTCGCGCCCGGTCTGCGTGCCCGACGTCCGCTCCAGCCGGGCCAGCGCCGACAGGTCGCGCGCCGCCGCGCGGGCCAGCGCGCCCGCCGAAACGGACCCGAACACGGGACGTTCGGGCAGCGCGGGCGGGTCGGCCCGGTACATCTCCAGGCCCGCCGCCATCATGCGGCCGTCCAGCACGCCGTTCGTGCTGTCCACGACCGTGGCCATGGCCGGGTCGGCGTGCGCGCGGCCGGTCTCGCGCAGGAAGCCGATCATGTCGTCCACCCGGTCCGCGCCGAAGCGCGCCGGGGGCGCCACCCGCCTGCCCTCCCGGTCCACCACCTCGACCTCGTAGCCGGTGGCTCCCCAGGACACTCCCGAGTACAGCATCCAGTTCCTCCCTCAACAGATGGTCGGGCGACAGGGGCCGGTCACACCGGCCGGACGTACTCCTCGAAGTGGCGCTCGGCGAACAGCTCCGGCCGGCGGCCCCGGTCGAGCCGCAGGTCCCGGCCGCGCCGCAGCATGTGGCGCCAGAACGGCTTGACCGGCGGCCAGCGGCGGCCCACCTGGCAGTAGGAGCCGTCGACCAGGTAGCGGGGCTGGTCGCCCTGGCGCGGGTTCGGGCGCCGGGCGTGGAACAGCGCGGAGTGCAGCACGACGGTCGAGCCGGGCGGCAGCCGGTCGATCACGACCTCGCCCGGAAGCTCGGCGGTGCCGTGGGCGGCGCGCGCGTTCTTGGCCGCCACCTCGTACTGCGACCCGGGCAGCACCGCGAGCGGCGCCGTGCCCGCGTCGATGCCGTCCAGGTAGTGCAGCGTGTGGATCATGGTGTGGGTGCGCTCGGCCTGCGGGTTCTGCTCGTAGTCGTGGTGCCAGCTCTTGCCCGGGAGCCCGGGGTCCTGCCGGTGCGAGTGCATGTGGTGGAAGACGAACTCGGGCCCCATGAGCTGGGCGAGGACGTCCATCAGCGGCGGGTGGCCGACGAGTTCGCCGTGCGCCGCGAGCTCGATCTCCATGACCGGCGGCGGGCCCTGCGCGCCGGGATCGACGCAGCTTTGTATGGATCTGTCCCGCAGGCCCTCGTCCACCCAGCGGTCGGCCTCGGGCTTCAGGCGTTCGACCAGGTCACCGGGCAGGAAGGCGGGAAGGACGAGGTAACCGAGCCGGGTGAACCGGTCGATCTGGGCGGCCTCCAGGGGAAAGGGCCGCTCCGGGGCGAATGAGGTTCGCGAGGTCATGCCGGGGCCTCCGCTCCGCGTCGAGATGCGCGTGCTGCCACGCGCCCGCGGCGGCGCGCGCGCAGGCGCGCCGCCGCACGCGTCTATGTGATGGCGTGGATGGGGTGGCGTGGTGGGGTGGCATAGGTGTCGGAGTCGGTGGGGGCCCCCGGAGCTTCTGGCAACCGATGTTGGCACAGAGTTGCCTAACTTGGCAAGAAGATGCCAACGACCCGTTCCGTCCAAGCGGGACACGCGGGGGCGTCACCGGTCGGCCGGGTCCGGGCAGCGCGGAAGGCCGGCGGCTCGTCAGCCGCCGGCCTTCGTGGATCCCTACTCGTGGCCGCTCAGGGCCAGTCGATCTCCGGACCGTCCATGGGCATCGCCCTCTCGCGGGTGAGGCAGTCGTGCCGTCCGGCCTTGCGCCTGGGCGACGGGCACGCCGGGGCGGGCGGCGACCCGGCCCCGGTCGGCGCCGGAGCCGTCTGGGACGCCTGCGCCGGGGGCGCCTGCGCGGTTGCCGGCCTCCTGACCAGCGACACCGCCGGACGTCCGCCCTCGCGTTCGGCGACGCCGGGCACGGGGATCGCGCCGGCGAGGCCGAGGCCGAGCAGCAGGCAGCCGAGGACGTCGTCGGCCACGGGTCCGTCATGCGCGGTCATCGCCACCCCCAGGCCGGCCGCCGCTCCCAAGCCGACCGCCGCGGCCACGAGCGGCACCGGGGAACCCGACTCCCGGCCCTGGACGCGGGGACGGACCCGGGCCGGCGCGGGAGCGCCCGCGGCACCGGCGAGGAGCAGGCCGAGGCGGAGCACGGGCAGGCAGGGGACCGGAAGCGGGAGCCGCGCGCCCGCCGTGCCCGTGCGCGCCCCGGCGCACCGCATTGCGCGCGGCGCGGGTGGGAGTCGCTTTCCGCTAATCCGCTCCACGGCCGCCGCCTGGGTGCGCAGGGAAGCGTCGAGAGCGCCGCATGCGCCACAGAAAAGGACAAGTACGGCGAAATCCCATACCCCCTGATGAACGAGGCCCCCGAGCGGCAGAGCACATCCGCCAAGGACCAGCGCCGTGCGTGCCGCGCCCGGACCCGTCCGGGACGCGAACACCGCCGGAACCGGCGTCGACGCGCGGAAACAGGCCACCGCACCGCCGGTAAAGTGCGCCATCGAGCGTCCGCGGCCGACGCGCGCCGGGGGCGCCGACCCGGTGCCGGGCGCCGCCCAGGACGCCACCGCGCCGCCCCGCGCCGCCCGCGTCGCCGCCGCTGAGCGCCGGGTGCGCCGTCCCGCGACCCCGGCCCGCGGCCCCCTCACGAGCGGGCGCCTTTCCCGGCGAGCCGCATCGGATTCTCCGCCGCCGTCCCGGCCGCGCCTCAACCCCAGCCATTGGTTCCCGACGAATCTCCTCCTTCGGAGGTGAACATGAAATGACCGCCCTGAAGCATGGTGATGATCATTGTTCCACTCCCTTGAATCCTCGAAGTTCTTTCACAGGTGATTCTTGATAGGTTCGGTTCTTGAGCCAAGAGGCGGCGAGTGTCACGACCCTGCAATGGCATTAGCATGTCACCGGCTGATCAAGGACGGACCACCCCGAAGTTCTCGTGTGCCCGGTCCTGAGCCGCTCACACCCCGGCCAGGTCGTCGAATATGTGCTGCCAGGCCAGGTCGCACGCCTCGACCAGGCAGCCGTCCAGCACGGCCTCGCCGCGGCCCCCGCCGACCTCCATCGGCGGCATGCCGCCGGCCGCCGCGGCGGGCAGCTCGTACCGCACCGCGTCCACGAACCCCGGCACCTCCGCGAGCCGTCCGGCGAACACCACGAGCCCGGGGCGCGCGATCGCCAGCACCGGCCGCAGCAGCCGCGCGGTCAGCACCGCCATCTCCGCGAGCACCTCGGCCGCGCGCCGGTCGCCGCGTCCGACCGCCTCCGCCAGCTCCTGCGGCCGCATGACGGGCCCGCCGCCGCGCGCCGCCGTGATCCGTTCGAGGTCGGAGGGAACGCTCCCGCCGGGCACGCCGCAGAGCCGCAGGAACGCGTCCCGCGCCCTACCGCCGCGGTCCGGGTCGCGCGGGGCCGGGCCGGGGGCGCAGACGGAGGCGTCCTGCGAGTGGAGCGCGCCATCGTTGATCACACCGATGTCGACCGAGGACTCGACCGTCACGTAGACGGTGGTGCTGGCGGCCCGCCGGTCGTCCCGGTAGCGGAACAGCGCCTCCATCTCCACGCCCCGGCGCGCCGAGTAGCGCGGGCCGAAGAGCCGGTGCAGGGCGTGGTCGAGGGAGGCGTGGCAGGCGCGGCTCGGCGGCGCGGGCATCATGTCGCAGGGCGCCGAGGAGAACCCGGCGACCACGCGCGCGAGGTCGGCCCGCGTGATGTCGGCCTGGCGGCAGACGAGGTCGACCTCCGCCGCGACGCCGGGCAGGCCCTGCTCGCCGCGCAGCGGCGACACCCGCGTCGAGCGCGCCTTGCCGTCGATCCGCGAGACGGCCCAGTGGGCGGCGCCGTCGCGCACGTCCACGCCGAGCACCCAGCCCGCGTTGTGCCCGACCGTGAACAGCGTGGGAGCCCGCCCCGGGCAGCCCGCGCGGTGCCCGGACCGCTCGACGAGGCCGAGCGTCTCCAGGTTCGCCACCACCGAGGAGACCGTGGGCTTCGACAACCCCGACAGCCGCGCCAGGTCGGCGCGCGACACCGTCTCCAACTGCCGGATCAGGCTGAGCACGTACCGCTCGTTCATCGCCCTGAGCATGCGGGCGGACGGCACCCGCGACGGGATCCGAGCCGCCCGCCCGCCCGAGGACGGCGGCGAAGCGGGCCCAGACCCGCCGCCGCAGCCCTCGCCCGCGGCACACGCCTCGCCCAACCCATCGACGTCGACGCCACAGGGCTCCTCCACCGTACCCGCGCCACCCGCACCGCCCGCGCCGTTCACGCCGCCCGCAAGGTTCACGCCGCCCGCACCGTTCGCGGGGTTCGCGGGGTTCGCGCCGCCCGCAAGGTTCGCGCCGCCTGCCGGGTTCGCGCCGTTCACGCCGCCCGCAAGGTTCACGCCGCCCGCACCGTTCGCGGGGTTCGCGGGGGTCGCGCCGCCCGCAAGGTTCGCGCCGCCTGCCGGGTTCGCGCCGTTCACGCCGCCCGCAAGGTTCGCGCCGCCCGCACCGTTCGCGGGGTTCGCGGGGTTCGCGCCGCCCGCAAGGTTCGCGCCGCCTGCCGGGTTCGCGCCGTTCACGCCGCCCGCAAGGTTCGCGCCGCCCGCACCGTTCGCGGGGTTCGCAAGGTTTGCGCCGCCCGCGCCGCCCGCGCCGTCCGCAAGGTTCGCGGCGCCCGCGCCGTTCGCGGGGTTCGCACTGTTCGCGGCGTTCGCGGGGTTCGCAAGGTTCGCGCCGTCCTCGCCACCCGCGCCGTCCGCGCCGTCCGCGCCGTCCGCGCCGTCCGCAAGGTTCGCGCCGCCCGCACCGTTCGCGGGGTTCGCGGGGGTCGCGCCGCCCGCAAGGTTCGCGTCGCCCGCCGGGTTCACGGCGTTCGCGGCGCCCGCGCTGTTCGCGGGGTTCGCGGCGGGCGCGGGGTTCGCGGCGGGCGCGCCGTTCGCGGGGTTCGCGCTGTTCTCGGGGTTTGCGGGGGGCTCGGGGTTTGCGGGGTTCGCGCTGTTTGCGGGGGGTGCGGGGGCCTCGTCGGGGTTCGGTGGCGGGGGGGCGGACAGGATGAGGTCTTCGGCCTGGTCGACGAGCGTGACCATGCACTGCGCGACGGCCCAGTCCTGGCAGCCCGCCATGCGCATCGCCCGCCGGCAGATCTCGACGGTCAGCGCCTCGGCCCGGCGCGCGGTCTCCGCCAGCAGGAAGAAGACGACCTCCGTCGCGTCCGGTTCGAGCTTGGCGCGCAGGTGCTCCACGCCGTTGCCCTGGTCGACGAAGGTCCGCAGGCTGGAGGCGATCCGCTGCGCGCCGCCCGGTGACTGACCGGTCAGTCTGGCTTTGACTATGTACACCATTCGATCCCTGGTCGACATCGACCGCCGCTGGCCTATCCTGACCAGCTTAAAATTGATGCAAAAACGCGGGCGCCATGGTGCGCTGTCAGATGCCTGCAGTGGCAGGAAAGTGACATGTTCTCCACCCGTCCGGGCGAATCAGAACCGGCGGCGCCTGTCAACCCCTACCGGCTCGCGACGGCGCCCGGGCCCCTATTCGGCCACCCGAAAGGGGTGTGCGCCGCCCATCCTTCCAGGTCAGGCAGCTATGCACGGACGGCATCTCCACTAGCGTTTCGTCAACGGCCATGTGATACCCGGAACGGATAGAGGATTATTATGGCTTGACTGTAAAGGTTGCTAACAAACACGCTGCACGAGAGACTCGGTGGTACCCGACGCGTGCCCAGGGAGGCGGTGTGTTCGAGTCCATCGGGTTGCGGTCGGACGCGGCGAGACTGTACCGGGCGATACTGGACAACCCCAAGTACGGGGTGGACCAACTGGGCGAGCTTCTCGGCTGGTCACCGGAACAGGTGCGCGGCGTCCTGGACGAGCTCGCGGAGCTGTCGCTGGTGCGCCCCTCGTGGGAGCAGCCGGAGACGCTGCTCGCCGTCAACCCCGCCGTGGGCTTCTCCTCCCTGCTCGCCCGCGAGGAGCAGGAGCTGCTGCGGCGCCAGCAGGAGCTGGCCGCCAACCGGCGGGCCGTGATGGAACTGATCGAACAGCACTCCCGGCAGCGCCACCTGCACCATCCCGAGGTCGAGCACCTCGCCGGCCTGGACGAGGTCCGGCTGCGCATCGAGGAGCTGGCCGCCGCCTGCGAGGCGGAGCTGATGGCGTTCGCGCCGCGCGGCGCGCAGAGCCGGGAGGCGATGGAGGCGAGCCGCCCGCTCGACCAGGCGATCCTGCGGCGCGGCGTGCTCGTCCGCACCGTGTACGTGCAGAGCATCTACAACGACAGCCTCACCCTGGAGTACGCGCAGTGGCTCTCGGAGGCGGGGGCGCTGGTGCGCACCTACGGGGCGCTGTCGCAGCGGCTGCTCATCTACGACCGGGAGGCGGCGCTCGTCCCGGTCGACCCCGACGAGGAGAGCTCGGGCGCGCTGCTCGTGCGCGGCACCGGGATCGTCAACGCGCTGTGCGAGCACTTCGAGGCCGTCTGGGACAAGTCCGCCGAGCTGAGCCTCAGCCATCCCCGACGCCGGGGCGGCGACGACCTGACCCCGCAGCAGATGGCGGTGCTGCGGCTGCTCGCCGACGGGCACACCGACGAGACGATCGCGCGCCGGCTCGGGGTGTCGCTGCGGACGACGCGCCGCATCACCGCCGAGCTGATGCAGATGCTCGGCGCGCGGAGCAGGTTCCAGGCGGGGGTGCGGGCGGTGGAACGTGGCATTCTCCGTTCGGAGAGCGACCGCCCTGACGAGGGCGAACAGGCGGCCGAGACCTCCCCGTCCGGGACGCGCGGGCGGCCCCTCGGCCCCGGCGCGAGTCCGAGCCCCGGCGTGACCTGACCGGGCGCCACGCCGACACGACCTCGTCGCTGCGATTGCCAATAAGGCAATCAATCTGGCAATCTTCTGTCAACTCGGAGGGTCCTCCACGCACGAGGCAGGCATCGCATGGCAGCAGCGAACCGAACCCCGACCCCGAACCGGCCGACCGCCGTCCTGGTGGACGCCTACTCCACCGGCAACTTCCTGCCCCCGGCCTTCGACCGGCTCGGCGTGGACGTCGTCCACGTGCAGAGCACGCCGGAGCCGATCGCCGGGATGCTCGCACCGGACCTCGGCGCCTACCGGTCGTCGCTGGTCTGCGGCGACCCGGCGGCGACCGCCGCGCGGCTCGCGGCGCTCGACCCGATCGCGGTGGGCGCCGGGCAGGAGCCGGGCGTGCCGCTGGCCGACGAGTTGTCCGAGCGGCTGGGCCTGCCGACCAACGGCACGGCGCTGTCGGCGGCGCGCCGCGACAAGTTCGAGATGATCGAGGCGCTGCGGCGGGCCGGGGTGCGGTGCGCCGACCAGGTCCGCGCCTCGGACGCGGCGGACGCGGTCGCGTGGGCCGAGCGCCGCGGCGCCTACCCGGTGGTGGTGAAGCCGCTCGCCTCGTCCGGCACCGACGGCGTGGAGATCTGCGCGGACGCCGGGCAGGTGCGGGACGCGGCGGAGGCCGTGCTCGGGTCGAGGACCGTCTACGGCGAGCCGAACACGGCCGTCCTCGTCCAGTCGTACCTGGCGGGCACCGAGTACGTGGTCGACATGGTGTGCTGCCGGGGCGCCCGGTACACGTGCGGGATCTGGCGGTCGCAGAAGCGGCTCCTCGGCACCCGCAACACCTACGACCTGGAACTCCTCGTCGCGCCCGAGGAGGACGTGGTGGCGGACCTGATCGCCTATGTCGGCGGCGCGCTCGACGCGCTCGGCATCGACCACGGCCCCGCGCACGCCGAGGTGATAGTCACCGAGCGGGGGCCGACGCTGATCGAGGTCGGCGCCCGGCTCGCGGGCCACCTCGACCCCGGCTTCCACGACGAGTGCCTGGGCGGCAACCAGGCCGACCTGACCGCGCTCGCCTACACCAGCCCCGAGACGTTCCTGCGCGAGCGGGCGGGCCGCCGCTACACCCGGCGGCTCGCGGCGGGCGTCTACGCGAGCCCGACGGAGCAGGACGGCGTCGTCGAGCGGATCGACTGGACGGTCGTGAAGGAGATCGAGAACCTGCCCGGCGTGTACGGGGTGCTGCTCAAGCTGCGGGAGGGCGACCGGATCCGTCCCACCGTCGATCTGCGGACGAGCACCATGCGCGTCTACCTGCGCGCCGGGACCGAGGAGGCGATGGCGCGCGACTACCGGCTCGTCCGGGAGTTGAAGGACCAGGTCTTCCAGGTCGGCTGACCCCGCCCCCGAATGCGGTCGTGCCCGGGGCGGATAAGGACTGGCAACATATTACCGGCATCTTGACAACGTATTGCCAGAGAGTGCGGAACCCGGTTATCTTTCCGGCGAAACGATCTTCTCCCTGGGGGTGGCCGCATGCTGGTCGCGGGTCAACCTGTCCGGTCCGGCGCCGACGCCGGTGTCATCCACAACGCCCTTTCCCGGTTCCACGACGAGATCCGGGCCGCCGCGCGGGCGGTCGCGGCGGAGCGCGACGTCCAGCCGGTGGTGCCGCTGGAGCCCGCCGACCGCTTCACCGAGTTCACCGACGCCACCGACATCGGGCTCACCCGGGTGGAGCCGCACACCTACGTCCTCGACCTGATGCGCAACCCGGGCGCGCGCACGACCAAGACGATGGCGTCGCTGCTCATGGTGGCGCGCGCGGCCGGGCACACGCGCCGGACGGGCGAGCGCGTCATGATCCTCACGCCGACGTCCGGCAACAAGGGGACCGCGCTCCGGGACGCCGTCGCCCGCGCCTACGCCACCGGCATCACCACGCCCGCCGACCTGCGCGTCGTCACGGTCAACCCGGAGGCGTCGCGCGGCAAGCTCCGCGACTGCCCGCTCACCGCCGACGCCGGCCTGCGCGCCGCGAACCCCGTCGCGCTCGCGCGGGTCGCCGAGCCCGGGGACGTCAAGGCCGTCACCGCGCGGGTCGCGCGGGAGGAGGCCGGCGCGCTGTTCGAGGCGACCGGGTTCCGGCTGTGGCCCACCCTCGACCTCGACAACTACCGGATCGCGGACGCGGCGCGCGCGTTCGCCGAGGCCGAGCTGCTGCCGCTCACCGAGGACTCGCCGCCCCGGCTGCACGCGCACGCGGTGTCGAGCGCGTTCGGCCTGCTCGGCTACCACCTCGGGCACGAGATGCTCGCGCGCGGCCTGCCCGGACGGGCCGTCCCCGCGCGCCATCCCGGGTTCTGGCTGGTCCAGCAGCTCGCGACGCCCGACATGGTGACCGCTGTCCTCGGCGCCGACGTCCCCGACTACGCCTGCGACCCCGGCGGCGCCGTCTGGCGGCAGGAGGGCGCACCGCACTTCCCCGCCGAGACCGACGACCCCCGCGAAGTCGTCGACTCGACCTTCTACACCCGGGCACCGGCCACGATCCCGCAGGTCAACGCCATCATCGGGCGGCACGGCGGCGGCGGGGGCATCGTCTCGCGGCGCGAGTGCCTGGCGCGGTTCGACCGCGTCCGCGCACTCGCCGCCGAGGCCGGGATCGCCATCGGCGCGGACCCGGCGGAGATCCGCGAGTGGTCGCTGGTCAAGGCGCTCACCGGCGTGCTGGTGGCCCGCGAGCGCGGTCTGATCGCCCCCGGCACCGACGTGGTGGTGCACGCGTCCGGCCACTACACCGACGCCTCGCTCGCACCGGCGCGGGACGAGCACCTCACCCCGATCGGCGGCGCCGACGACCTCGCCCGGCTCGTCCGCGCGGCGGCGCGGTGATCCCGCGCGGCTGGCGGTACGCCTGGCAGCACGGCGCCGACCCGTGGATCGTGCGGGCGCGGGAGTGGGCGGACGCCGCCGTCTCCGCGCGCCCGCGGGTGACCGTGTCGGTGCCCGGGGACGGCGGGCCGGTGCTGGCCTACGGCGGCCTGCCCGACGGCCTCACCCATGTGCTGCCGTTCCTGGAGCAGCGCCGCGGCCCGGCCGCCGCGCGCCGCGTCACGCGCCGCACGTCCTGGACGGGCCTCGCCGACGGCCGCGCGGCGCCGGACGCCGACATCCTCGCCGTCGGATGCTTCCGGCGGCGCGTCCCCGACCCCGTCCCGGAGCACGTCCTGCTGCTGCCGTTCCGCGTCACGCTCGCCGTGCCGACCGGCGGCGGGCCGGAGCGGGTGCTGCGGGGGATCTCGCGGAAGGCCCGGCAGCAGCACGCCCGGGAGGTGCGGTCGCGGGCGCGCACGCTGCGGGTCGCGACCGGCGACGCCGACTTCGAGCACTTCTACGAGGGCATGCACCGGCCGACGATGCGCCGCAGGCACGGCGGCGCGGCGCGCTCGGAGTCCAAGGAGACCGCGCGCGCGTGCCTGTTCCGGCGCGGCGCGCTGTTCTACCTGTGCGAGGACGGCCGCCCGGTGGCGGGGATGCTGTGCCGCCGGGAGCGGGCGGCGCTCGTCGTCCGGCTGGCGGGGGTGGCGGGCGGCGACGAGTCCCTGTACCGGTCGGGCGCCTACATGTCGCTGTACATCCTGGTCCTTCAGTGGGCCTCCGAGCACGGCGTCGCGCGGGTGGACCTGTCGGGCTGCGAGCCGTTCCTGAGCAAGGGCATCTTCCAGTTCAAGCGCAAGATGCACCCGGAGGTCGCCTTGCCCGCGAACCACTTCGGCGGGAAGCGGCTGCACCTGCGGGTCCGCCGGGACGGCCCGGCCGTGCGCGCGTTCCTCACCGCGAACCCGATGCTGACGTTCGCCCCGGACGGCGCGCTGGAGGCCGCCTACTTCCACGACGACGACCACCCGCCCAGGACGGACCTGCGCTGGGAGGCCCCGGGGATCACCGGGCACCGCCTGATCCATCTCGACGGGTTCCTGGACGGCCTGCCCGCCACACCCCTGAGCCTGCACGGAGGCGCCTGATGTGCGGCATCACCGGCTGGGTCGACTTCGGACGCGACCTCGCATTCGAGCGGCCGACGGTCGAGGCGATGACGCGGTCGCTGTACCGGCGCGGCCCGGACGGCGAGGGCGTGTGGGTCTCGGCGCACGCCGCGCTCGGGCACCGCCGCCTCGCCGTCATCGACATCGAGGGCGGCGCCCAGCCGATGGCGGCGCGCGGCCGCCGGGCGGGCGAGCCGGTCGTGCTCACCTACAGCGGCGAGGTCTACAACTTCCGCGAGCTGCGCGCGGAGCTGGCCCGGCTCGGGCACCGGTTCGCGACCGCCTCCGACACCGAGGTCGTGCTGCACGCCTACCTGGAGTGGGGCGCGGCGTTCGTCGACCGGCTCACCGGCATGTACGCGCTCGCGATCTGGGACGCGGCGCGCGAGGAGCTGCTGCTCGTCCGCGACCGGCTCGGCGTCAAGCCGCTCTACTACCACGCCTATCCGGGCGGGCTGCTGTTCGGCTCGGAGCCGAAGGCGCTGCTCGCGACCCCGCTGTTCACGGCGCGCACCAGCGAGGCGGAGCTGCCGATCCTGTTCAACCCGAGGCTGGCGCTGCCCGGGGAGACGCCGCTGACCGGGCTGCGCCAGGTGCGGCCGGGGCATCTGGTGCGCGTCGACCGGTCGGGCGCGCACGAGACCCCGTACTGGCGGCTGGTCAGCCGGGAGCACCACGACGACCACGCGACGACGGTGCGGACCGTCCGGGAGATCCTGGAGGACGTCGTCGTCCACCAGATGGTGGCGGACGTGCCGCTGTGCGCGCTGCTGTCGGGCGGCCTGGACTCCACCGCGCTCACCGCCCTCGCCGCCGCGGACGAGCCCGGACGGCTCCGGACGTTCTCCGTCGACTTCGCCGGGTCCGGCGACGACTTCCACGCGACGACGCTGCGCCCCGACCGCGACGCGCCGTTCGCCGTGGCCGCGGCGCGCGACCTCGGCGTCGACCACACCCCGGTCACGCTCGACCCGGCCGCGCTGCCCGGCGCGGTCCCCGAGGCGCTCGCCGCGCGCGACCTGCCGAGCCTCGGGCAGTTCGACGCGTCCATGTACCTGCTGTTCCGGAGCGTGCGGGAGCGGTCGACGGTGGCGCTGTCCGGGGAGGCGGCCGACGAGGTGTTCGGCGGCTACCCCTGGTTCTTCGACGAGGCGACCGTGTGGGGCGGGACGTTCCCGTGGCTCGGCGCCGGGCCCCGGCTGACCGACTGCCTCGCGCCGGACGTGCGGGCCCGCGTCCGTCCCGGCGACGACGAGCGCGACCGGTACGCGACGATGCGGGCGCTCGTGCCGAGGCTCGCGGGCGAGTCGGGGTTGGAGGCGCGCATGCGCGAGGTCCTCTACCTGAGCCTCCAGGGCCCTCTGCACTACCTGCTGGACCGCAAGGACCGGATGAGCATGGCGCTCGGGCTGGAGGTGCGGGTGCCGTTCTGCGACCACACGCTGTTGGAGTACGTCTGGAACGTCCCGTGGAAGATCAAGGTCGCGGACGGCCGGGAGAAGGGCCTGCTGCGCGCGGCCGTCGCCGACCTCGTCCCGCCGGAGGTGCTGCGGCGCCGCAAGAGCGCCTACCCCGCGACGTTCGCCCCGGCGCACGCGCGGGCCGTGCGCGCCGAGCTGGAGCGGGTGCTCACCGACGCCGCGTCCCCGCTGCGCGAGGTGCTGGACGTCCCGAAGGTCCGCGCGCTCGCCGCGAGCCGGACGTCGCCGATGACCGTCGCGGACTCCCTGCACTTCCTGCTCCCGATCGTCGAGGTCGACCGCTGGCTCCGCGCGTACGGCGTGTCGATGGCGTAAGGATCCTCCCGCGTGCGCACCTACCGCGAGCTGTTCGCGACCCCCGAGTACACCCCGCTGTTCCTCGTGGTGGCCGCGCACGTCGCGGCCACCACCGTGAGCGGGCTGGCGCTGAGCACGCTCGTCTTCGACCGGACGGGCTCGCCGCTGCTGTCGGCGCTCGCGATGTTCGGGCCCTCGCTCGCGCAGGCCGCGGGGGCCGCGACGCTGCTGTCGGCGGCCGACCGGCTGCCGCCGCGCGCCGCGCTCACCGGGATCGCGCTGCTGCTCGCCCTCGGCACCGCCGCGCAGGCCGTGCCCGGCCTGCCGACCTGGGCCGCGTTCGGCGTCCTGCTGGCGGCCGGGATGGCCGGCTCGCTGGGCGGCGGGGTCAGGTACGGGCTGCTCACCGACATCCTCGCGCGGGAGGGGTACCTGCTCGGCCGGTCCGTCCTCGCGATGACCGACGGCGTCATGCAGATCTGCGGGTTCGCGGTGGGCGGCGGGCTGGTCGCGGCGCTGTCGCCGCGCGGCACGCTGCTCGCGGGCGCCGCGCTGTTCTGCGCCGCGGCCGGGACCGCGCGGCTCGGCCTGGCGGCGCGTCCGGCGCGCGCGGCGGGGCGCCCGTCGGTCCGCGCGACCTGGCGGCGCAACGCGCGGCTGTGGTCGCTGCCGGCGCGGCGGCACGTCTACCTCGCGCTGTGGGTGCCGAGCGGGCTGGTCGTCGGCTGCGAGTCGCTGTTCGTGTCCTACGCGCCCCGGCAGGCGGGGCTGCTGTTCACCTGCTCCGCGCTCGGGATGCTGGCGGGCGACACGACGGTCGGGCGCTTCGTCCCGGACGCGTGGCGGGGGCGGCTCGTCGTCCCGCTGTACGTGCTGCTCGCCGCGCCGTACCTGGTGTTCGCGGCCGGTCCGCCGCTGCCGGTGGCGGCCGCGGCGGTGACGGTCGCCTCCGCCGGGTACGGGACGGGCCTGCTGCTCCAGCCCCGGCTCATGGACCTGACGCCGGACGAGATGAGCGGCCAGGCGCTCGGCCTGCACTCCTCCGGGATGCTGGCCGCGCAGGGCGTCGCCGCCGCCCTCGCCGGGACGCTCGCGCAGTGGTCCTCGCCGGGGACGGCGACGGCCCTCATGGCGGGGCTGTCGCTGGCGGCCACCGCGGCCGTCGCCCGCGCGCTCCGGGCGCCGCACGACACCGTTTCCGGCCATTCGGCAAGTTGACCTTGCCAAGATTGGCAATATCCCTGACACTCGATGGAAAGATCGAAAAGGCGGGGTGAGATGGAACTTCGGTCGGCCGACCCACGCGTCAGCATCGCCATCATGAGCCATTCCAAGCGGGCCCGGGAGGCCGCCGCCCTCGCCGGGCGGCTGGAGGGGGCCAGGGTGGTGACCGACCCGTCCCCTCCCGAGCGGCAGTTCCCGCTGCGGACCGCGATCCTCGCGTGGGGCGCCGCCGAGCCGGGCGCGACCCACCACCTGGTCGTCCAGGACGACGTCGAGCTGTCCCCCGGGTTCCTGCGCCGGGTCGAGGCGGGAGTGCGGCTGTTCCCGGACGCCGCG
This sequence comes from Actinomadura sp. NEAU-AAG7, assembly GCF_018603865.1. Taxonomy (NCBI): domain Bacteria; kingdom Bacillati; phylum Actinomycetota; class Actinomycetes; order Streptosporangiales; family Thermomonosporaceae; genus Actinomadura; species Actinomadura sp. NEAU-AAG7. The sequence continues at coordinate 824,208 of NZ_JAHFZY010000004.1, read as the reverse complement.
CTCGCCTTCTACGCCAACTGGAGCTCGATGAACGGCGCCGCGATCCGCCTCGCGGGCGCGGCGGGCGCGACCTGGGTCCACGAGATGGGCACCGAGTACTTCCCGACGCTCGCGCTCGCCCTGCCCGCGCGGCACGTCGGCGACTTCGTCGAGTTCGCGACCGCGCTCAGCCGGTGGTGGCGGGACGACGACGACGTGATGCGCGAGTTCCTGGAGTCGCGCGGCATCGACGCCTACGTGTCGGTGCCGTGCCTGGTCGAGCACCGCGACCTGGAGAGCGTCGCCGGGAACGGCGACCACGGCGAGCGGCGCGCGGCCTGGTTCACCGCCGAGCCCGCCTACGACCCGTCCCACGAGGCGCTCGCGCACGCGATCGACTTCTGCCCGTGGCTCAACAAGTGCCGCGCGCTGGTGCTCGCGCGGACCGTCCACGACGGCCGCCAGATGTGGATCCAGCGGCCCTGGACCGACATGGCCGCCGCCCACGGCCTGGACGCGGGCGACCTCAGGGCGGGCTTCGACCGGCTGGCCGCGCGGAGCCCGCGCCTCCAGAAGACCGCCGACGACCTGGGCGAGCTGTTCGTGTTCTCGCTGTGGCTGACGTCCTACCTCATGGGGGCGGCGGTCCGCGCCGGAGTGCCGCTGCGCACGCTCCCGGGCCGCGGCGCGCCGCCGACCGGCCCGGCGATCGAGCGCGCCGGGCTGCACACGCTCGCCGTCGGGGGCAGCGCGTGGATGCCGCTGCCGCCGTCGCTGCTGGCCACCTACTCGGCGGAGACGGCCGAGCTGGCGGAGACCGGCTTCACCGCCGGGCTCACCGCCGGCTGACCGGCTAGCCGACCAGCGCGAGGACGGCGCGCTCGAAGTCCGTCCGGTCGCCCGCGAAGACCCCCTCGGAGCGGGGATGGTTGACGACGACGTCGGTGAAGCCGAGGTCCCGGCAGCGGCCGACGACCTCGGCGAACCGCTCCGGCGAGGCGTAGGGGGCGTCCACGACGCGGCTCACGTTCACCAGCCGTCCGAGGGACGCGGGATCGCGCCCCGCGCGCTCGCAGGCGCCTTCCAGGCTCGTGAGCTGGCGGCGCAGCAGCCGCCACGCCTCCTCCTCCGCCTGCCCGCCTGGGCGGCCGGGGTCGCCGATCGTCACCCACAGGTCCGCGTGCCGGGCGGCGAGGAGCAGCCCGCGCGGGCCCGCGGCGGCGATCGCGAACGGCACCCGGGGCCGCTGGACGCAGCCGGGCACCATCCGCGCGTCCACCGCCGCGAAGTGCGCGCCGCGGTAGGTCGCGGACGGCTCGCGCAGGAGCATGTCCGACAGCTCGACGAACTCGGCGAACCGGTCGGCGCGCTCGCGCGGGGACGCGGCGGCGCGGCCGAGCAGGGCGGCGTCGGCGCCGGACGCGCCCGCGCCGAGGCCGAGCACGAACCGCCCGCCCGACACCTCGTCCAGCGTCATGACCTGCTTGGCCAGCACGGCGGGATGCCGGAAGTTCGGCGAGGACACCAGCGTCCCGAGCCGCATCCGGCCGGTGACGGCGGCCACCGCCGACAGCGTCGCGACCGCGTCGTACCAGGGGCGCTCGCGCAGCGTCCGCCAGGAGTGGTGGTCGAACGTCCAGGCGTGGTCGAGGCCCATCTCCTCCAGGCCGATCCAGATACGGCGCGTCTCCGCCCACCCGTACTCGGGGAGGACGACCGCGCCGATCCGGGGCCGCCGCGCGCTCACCCGGTCACGAACTCGATCGAGCCCGCGAGCTTCAGCGCGAGCGCCCGCGCCTCGGCGGAGGTCTCCGCGCCGACGACCACGGCCCCGGCCCGGTCGGAGGACTCGCGGTGCGTCGCGGGCAGCACGTCGCCGGGCCGGACGGTCAGCTCCGCGTGCAGGACGGCGGGGTGCGCGAGCAGCCCCGACCAGCCCCGCACCTCGGTGAGGCGGCCGGGCGCGGGCGCGAAGAAGTACGCGGCGGCGGCCCGCGTGACCGGCGGGGCCGGCTCCACCGGGCGGCCGAGCGCGTCGTCGTAGATCGGGCCGAACATCTCCAGCCCCGGAACCGCGTAGGTCAGGAGCCGGTGCAGCCAGTCGCCGCCCGGACGGGCGTGGACCTCGCCCAGCACCACGCCCTCGGCGGTCAGCCACAGCTCGACGTGGAACGGCCCGAAACGCAGGCCGAGCGCGGTGAGGGCGGACGTCACCTCGTCGTCGATGCGTCGCCTGCCGGGCTCGGGGAGGTCGGCGGGCAGCACGTGCCCGATCTCCACGAAGTGGGGCGGCGGCAGCTTCGTCTTGGCCGTGACGGCGAGGACGTGCGGCCTGCCGCCGAGGAACACGCCCTCCACGCTGAACTCGGGCCCCTCGACGAACTGCTCGACGAGGAACTCGTCCTGGGAGGGCAGCGCCTCGACGGCCGCCCGGAGGTCCGCGGGGGCGGTCACCTTCCGGACGCCGATGCTGGCCGTGCTGTCGCGCGGCTTGACCACCCAGGGGCCGGGTGCCTCGGCCACGAACGCGGCCGCGTCGTCGAGGCCGTGGCACAGCCGGACCGCCGGTTGGCGAAAGCCCGCCGCCGCCAGCGCGGTGCGGCAGGTGTCCTTGGTGCGGGCGCGGCGCGCCGCGTCCGGCGGGTTGCCGGGCGCGCCGACGACCGCCGCGACGTCGGCCGCCGAGGCGAGGACCGTGTCGCGCAGGCCCATCACCAGGTCGAAGCGCTCGCCCCGGGCTAGGCGTTCGCGCGCCCACCGCACGCACGCCGCCGGGTCGTCGGGGTCCACCACCGACACCCCGTCGGCGAGCGCGTTCACGTCGGCGGTCACGTCGAGGGTCTCGGCCCGGTTGATGATGTGGGTGCGGATGCCCCGGTCCCGTGCCTGGGTCAGGGCGTCGGTGACGATGTCGCGGCTGTGCGAGACGGCGCGGGCGCCGCCGACGAACAGCAGGCGCGGCGCGTCCGGTAGGGAGGTCATCGGTTCACCTTGCCAGGATCCGGCGCAGCCAGTCGGCGCGGGCGCGCTGGGCGGTCTTCGAGACGACCGCGTCCGGCACCCACTCGTCGAAGCTGTGGAAGGCCCCGGCCCACACGTGCAGCTCCGCGTCGCCGCCGGCCTGGCTGATCCGGGTGGCGTAGGCGATGGCCTCGTCGCGGAGCGCCTCGACGGTGCCGACGTCGATGAACGCGGGCGGCAGGTTCGCCAGGTCCGTCTCGCGTCCGGGCGCGGCGTAGGACGGGACGTCGCCGGTGCCGACGCGGTCGCCGAGCAGCGCCGTCCATCCGGCGAGGTTGGACCGCCCGTCCCAGAGCCCGACGCCGTCCATCTGGGCGGCCGACACCGTGTCGCACCGGTCGTCCAGCATCGGGCACTGGAGCATCTGGCCGAGCAGCGGCGGGCCCTGCCGGTCGCGGGCGAGCAGGCTGACGGCGGCGGCGAGGCAGCCGCCCGCGCTGTTGCCGCTGATGACGACGCGGCTCGGGTCGAGGCCCAGCTCCGCGCCGTGCTCGTGCACCCAGACGAGCCCGGCGTAGCAGTCCTCGACCGGCGCGGGGTGGGGGTTCTCGGGGGCGAGCCGGTAGTCGACCGCGACCACGGCGAGCCCCAGCTCCTCGGCGCGGTCGAGCTCGCCGGCCAGCTCCGTCGTGCGGTTGTGGCCCGCGACCATGCCGCCGCCGTGCGTGTTGTAGATGACGGGGAGCGGGCCTTCCACGCCGGTCGGGCGGCAGATCAGCACCGGGACGCCGGGCGCGCCCGCGGGGCCGGGCACCACCCGCTCCTCCAGCTCGAACGCGCCGCCCCGGCGGATCTCGGCGTCCGACAGCCGCCCCCGCTCGGAGCTCCTCCGCCGGTCCGCGATCAGGTCGGGCGTCAGCGGGACGGTGATCCCGGCGAGGATCGTGCGCAGCGGCTCGGCCAGTTCGTGGTCGAGGGGCGGTGCCGGCGGTGTCACCGGCCGGGCGGGGGTCTCGGTCATCGTGCTCCTTCGCGGGCGGTGGCGGGCTCAGGGGCAGGCTCAGCCGGCGGGGGCGGTGTCCAGGCGGTCGGCGAGCACCGCGAACGGGGGGTCGGCGACGAGATAGAAGTGGTCTCCGCTGACGATCTTCTCATGGAAGCCCCCGGCGGCCAGCTCGCGCCAGGGCCGGCGGTCGGCGTCCGGGTCGGCGTCCCCCACGATCGTGGTGACCGGGCAGCGCAGCGGCGGCTCGGCGCGGTGCCCGTAGGCGTGGAACATGCGGCCGTCGCCCTGGATGTAGGGCAGGACGAGTTCCAGGAAGAACGGGTCGGACGCCAGCTCGGGGTCGGTGCCGCCGAGACGGGCGAGGCGCTCGGGGACGTCCGCGTCGTCCTCCGGGACCAGCTCCTCGGGGCTCGGCAGCGGCGCGTCGCGGGAGCCGGACGCGAACAGGTGGGCGGGGACGACGCCGCGCGCCTCCAGGCTCCGCGCCGTCTCCAGCGCCACCGCCGCGCCCATGCTGTGCCCGAACAGCGCGATCGGGCGGTCGGCCAGCGCCGTCAGCGCCTCGGCGATGTCGTCCGCGAGTCGCCGCAGGTCGGTCGGGGACGGCTCGTCGATGCGCTCGGCGCGTCCCGGGTAGCGGACGCCGTGCACCTCGCAGCCGGGGATCCGCCATTCGCGGAAGAACGACGCCGAGCCTCCGGCGTGCGCGAAGCAGACGAGCCGCAGCCGGGCCTCGGGATCGGGTGCCGGGCAGCTCAGCCAGGTCGAGAGGTCGTCGGTCATCGGCCTGTCTCCTGTGTCGTGCGGGGGTCGGCGGGGGCGGTGCGCTGGCGGCGGGCGCGTGCGGCGCGGGCGCGCCGGGCCGCCGCCTGGCGGGAGGCGCCCGGCGAGCCGTCCGCCGCCGCGCCGCCGTCGCGGATCAGCGCGGACTGCGCCGCGACGGTCGTGTGCCGGAACAGCGCCACGATCGACGGGCGGGTGCCGGTGTGCAGCTCCAGCGCGTCCTGGAGGCGGAACATCGTGAGCGAGTTGCCGCCCAGGTCGAAGAAGTTGACCTCGGCGGGCACCTCCGAGATCTTCAGCACCTCCGCCCACGCGGCGGCGACGCCCGTCGGCGCCCCCGCCCCGGACGGCGCCTCCTCCGCCTTCGCGAGCAGCGCGGCGCGGTCGACCTTGCCGTTGAGCGTGCGGGGGAAGGCGTCCAGGATCCGGACGCGGGCGGGCACCATGACGCCGGGGAAGCGCTCCGCGACATGGGCGCGCACGTCCTCGGGCCTGATGTCGGACGCGGCGACGACGAAGCCGACCAGTTGCGCGCCCGCCTGGTCGGGGACGGCGACCGCGTCGCCGACGCCCGGCGCGCCGCGCAGCGCCGCCTCGACCGCGCCCAGCTCCACCCGGTGCCCGCGGATCTTGACCTGCTGGTCGCGGCGGCCGAGGAAGTCGAGCGTGCCCGCGCCGTTCCAGCGAACGCGGTCGCCCGTCCGGTACATGCGGGCGCCGGGGGCCTCGGCGAACGGGTCGTCGACGAACGCGCGGGCGGTGGCGCCGGGGTCGCCGAAGTAGCCGCGGGCGATCCCGGCGCCGCCGATCACCAGCTCGCCCTCGGTTCCGGGCGGCACCGGCCGCAGCTCCTCGTCCAGGACGTACAGGGCCGCGCCGGGGATCGGCCCGCCGATCGACACCGGGCCCGGCGCGTCGAAGCGGTGGTAGCTCGCCCAGACGGTCGCCTCGGTCGGGCCGTACTCGTTGACCAGCGCGATCGGGCCGGGACGCAGCGCGAAGTGCCGCCGCACCAGCGGCTCGGGCAGCGGCTCACCGGCGACGATCACCGTGTCGAGGGAGGCCAGGCGCTCGATGCCGGCGCGTTCCGCCGCGTCCAGCAGGACGCGGTACAGCGACGGCACGCACAGCGTCCGCGTCACGCCGTGCTCCTCCACCAGCGCGACCAGCCGCGCGGGGTCGCGGACCTCGTCGGCGGTGGCCACGACCAGGCAGCCCCCGGCGGTGAGCGTCCCCCACAGCCCCACCACGGACGAGTCGAACGCGATCGGCGACACCAGCAGGAACACCGGCGCGCCCGGGTAGACCGCGTGCCGCGCGAGCGTCGAGGCGGCCAGGTGCCCGTGCTCGACCAGCACGCCCTTCGGCTCGCCCGTGCTGCCGGAGGTGTAGATGAGGTACGCCGGGTCGCCCTCCCCGACCTCCACGCCGGGCGGTGCGGCGGCGTCGTCGCCGTCCTCGGCCGGGAGGAAGGGGAGGCCGAGGCCGCTCAGGCGCTCCGCCTCGCCCTCGGTGGCGACCGTCCAGGAGGCGCCCGCGTCGGCCAGGATCTCGGCGACCCGCCGGTCGGGGTTCTCCCGGTGCACCGGGACGTAGGCGGCCCCGGCGCGCAGCACGCCGAGCGCCGCCGCGACCATCGCCGCCGACGGCTCCGCCAGCAGCCCGACATGGTCGCCGCGCCGGACGCCCGCCGCCGCGAGCCGCGCCGCGATCCGGGCGGACCAGGCGTCCAGCTCGCCGTACCCGACGGTCCGCCCGCCGCAGCGGACGGCCGGCCGCGCGGGGTGGGCGCGGGCGATCGCGGTCACCAGCTCGTGGACGGGGGTCCGCGGCGGCGGCGGGAGCGGGGCGCCGCGTCCGAGGCGCGCGCTTCCGGGACGCGCGTGTTCGGGCCGCGCGTGTTCGGGCCGCGCGTGTTCGGGACGCGCCAGGCCGACCGGCGAGGGACCGGGGTGTTCCGGCGATGACATCTGTTTCCTCCGCTTCGGTGTTCATGGCCCGCGACGTTCATGGCCCGCGACCGCCGCCGTGGGGACGCCGTGGGGACGCGCCTGGCCGGGCGGGCCGCCGGATCGCGACGGCTCCAGCAGGTCGAGCACGATCGTCGTCTGCCGCCCGAGCGTCCGGCCCGCGAGCATCTCGCGCATCGGCACCCGGACCCCGAGCTCCCGGTGGACCCTGCGCGCCAGATGCGTGACCAGCAGCGAGTCCCCGCCGAGCTTGAAGAAGTCGGACTCGGCGGTGAGGTCGGCGTGGCCGAGCAGCTCGGTCCACAGCCGCGCGAGCAGGGCGGGGGCGTCGGGCGCGCCCTGGCCGGCGGGCTCGGGCGCCTTCGGCGGCTCGGCCTCGGGGAGCGGTTTCGGGGCGGCCTCCGGGGCCATCCAGCTCGGCCCGGCGAACGGGTAGGCGGGCAGGTGGAGCAGGTGTCCGGGCTCGATCAGCGGCTCCGTGGCGAGGGGCTGGCCGAGCGTCCAGAGGGCGCCGAGGGCGGTCCTGACCTCCTCGTCCGGGCGCGCGGTACGGGACGGGGAGAGCGCCACGGCGGTGAGGCCCGCCGCGTCCGCCATCCCGGTGAGCGCACGGCCGGGGCCGATCTCGACGGCGACCGCGCCGGGGTGGCGGGCGGCGATCGCGGCCATCGCGTCGGCGAACCGCACCGGCTCGCGCGCGGCGCGGACGAGGTCGCCCGGCTCGATCGGGGTGCCCGCCGGGACGAGTTTTCCGGTGGCGTTCGCGGCGTAGGGCACGGTCGGGGGTTTCGGTGCGAGGCCCGGCAGCGCGGCGGCCAGCTCCCGCAGCCCCGGTTCCACGAGGGAGGTGTGGAAGGCGCGGCCGGTGCGCAGCGGGCGGGCGAAGACGCGGTCGCCGAGCCACGCGCGGAACGTGTCGACCGTGTCGGCGGTGCCCGCCACCACGCAGGTGTCGGGTGTGTTGATCGCGGCGATCTCCAGCGCGGCCCCGGACGCGGCGAGCAGCTCGCGCGCCGCCGCCTCGTCGCAGCCCAGCGCGAGCATGGCGCCGGGCGGGCAGCCCTGGAGGGCGCGCCCGCGCGCGGCCACGAACCGCGCGGCTTCGGCCGGGTCGAGCGCCCCGGCGACGCACAGCGCGGTGATCTCGCCGAGGCTGTGCCCCGCCACCGCGACCGGGACGACGCCGAGGCCGCGCAGCGCGCGGTCGGCCGCGTACTCGACGGCGAACAGCGCGGGTTGCGCCAGCTCCGTCTCCCGCAGCTGCGCCTCGGGGAACCCGCGGGTCAGCAGCGCAGGCCGCAACCGTCCGGCGAGCGGTGTGTCGAATGTGTCGAGGATCTGGTCGAGGGCGTCGGCGAAGCCGGGTAGCGCCTCGGCGAACGGCAGCGCCATGCCCGGATGCTGCGACCCCTGGCCGGGGAACAGGAACACGACAGGCGCGGGTCCGTCGGCCGGGCGGCTCCCCCGCACCACGCCGTCCCCGCCGGCGAGGCGCGCGGCCACGTCGGCGGCGCTCCGTCCGGACACCGCGAGGCGTTCGGTGAGCGCGACGCGTCCGGTGGCGAGGGTGAACGCGACATCGCCCAGGTCGAGGTCGGAACCGCCGAGCCGCTCGGACAACCGGGCGGCGGACCGCGTGAGCGCCTCGGGGTCGGCGGCCGACAGCAGCACCAGACCGGGCCGGTCCCGCCGCGTCCGGGGGACGTCGGCGGCCCGCTCCACGATCACGTGCGCGTTGGTGCCGCCGATGCCGAACGAGCTGACCCCCGCGCGCCACGGCCGGGGACCGCTCCACGGCGCCGCCTCCGCCGGGACGTACAGGGGCGAGTCGCCCGCGTCCAGCAGCGGGTTCAACCGGGTGAACCCGGCCACGGGCGGCACGGCACCGTCCCGGAGCACCAGCAGCGTCTTGATCAGCGACGCGAGCCCGGCCGCGTTGTCGAGGTGCCCGACGTTGGCCTTGAGCGCGCCGACCGCGACCTGCCCCGGCGCCGCGCCCATCCCGCCCAGCGCGGCGGACGCGGCGGACCACTCGATCGGGTCCCCCACGCGGGTGCCGGTGCCGTGCGACTCCAGGTAGCCGATCGAGTCGGCCTCCACGTCCGCCGCGAGCAGCGCCGACCGGATCACCGCCTCCTGCCCGGCGACCGAGGGCGCGTAGTACCCGGCCTTCGCCGCGCCGTCGTTGTTGATCGCCGTGCCGAGGATGATCCCGTGCGGCGCGACCGCGGCGTCGGCGGCCCGCCGCAGCACCACGGCCGCGACTCCCGACCCGGCCACCACCCCGTCCGCCCGCGCGTCGAACGGACGGCACGTGCCGGACGGGGAGTGGATTCCGCCCGGCACGTGCAGATGTCCGGCCTGGGGATGGGCGATCCCGGCGGCGACGACGAGCGCCTGGTCGCAGTCGCCGTTCAGCAGCGCCTGCCCCGCCATGTGCAGGGCGACCAGCGACGACGAGCACGCGGTCTGCACCGCGAGCGCGGGCCCGGTCAGGCCGAGCTTGTAGGAGATGAGGCTCGCCATGAAGTCGGGCTCGGTGCCGTGCACCGCGTCCTCAAGCGTGAGCGGGTCGAGCTTCCCGCCCGCGACCATCGCGCGCAGGTACCCGCTCCCGCTCGCGGACGCGTAGACGCCCGTGACCAGGTCGCCCGCGGACCCCGCGTCCTCCAGGGCGGCCCAGGCCGCCTCCAGCATCAGCCTGTGCTGCGGGTCCATCATCTCCGCGTCGCGCGGGCTGACCCGGAACAGCACGTTGTCGAAGCGGTCGGCGCCGTCGAGGTGCCCGTGCACCGGGACGTAGTCCGGCTCGTCCAGCAGGCTCGCCGGGACCCCGGCGGCCTCCAGCTCGCGCCGCTCGTACCGCCGGGTCAGGACGCGCCCGGCGAGCAGCGCCGACCACCACGCGTCGAGGTCGGCGCAGCCGGGGAAGCGGCCGGACATGCCGGTGACGGCGATGTCGAGCGAGCGGTCGCGGGTCACTCAGACCGTCCCGCCGCTGTAGGCGGAGGTGTCACCGGCCAGTGCCCGGCCGGGGCGTCCGTCCACGCCGACCGGGACGTCCCCGATGATCGTGAGGCGCTCGCCGCGCCGGGGCTCGTCGCCGTAGTCGTAGATCGCGTAGTGCATCGTCGCCTGGTTGTCCCAGATGACGAGGTCGCCGACGCGCCACTTCCACCGCACGGTCTGCTCGGGCTTGGTCACATACTCCTGGAGCACCCTGATCAGGTCGCGCCCGGCCTGCGGGGGCAGCCCGACGACGCTGCGCGCGAACCCGCCGAGCAGCAGCGACCGCTCCCCCGTCTCCGGGTGGACGCGGACGGCCGGGTGCTCGGCCTCGTACCGGGTGGAGATGTAGTCGCCCCGCGCCGCGACCGTGTCGTCGGTGTAGTCGGAGTCGTTGCTGTGGACGATCCGCAGCCGGTCCGCCAGGTCGCGCAGCTCCGCCGGAAGGCTCTGGTAGGCGCTCGCGGTGTTGGCCCAGATCGTGTCGCCGCCGACCGGCGGAATGATCTTGCTGTGCAGCAGCGCGAACGCGGGCGGCCGCTCGATGAAGGTGAGGTCGGTGTGCCAGTGGTTGGCGCGGGTGCCCTGCCGCGAGTCCATCTCCCGCAGCGCGGGGCGGTTCTTCGGCGCGTCGTAGATCGGGTGGCCGAGCGTCAGGTCCCCGAGCCGCCGCGCGAACGCGACCTGGCTGTCGTAGTCGAGGTCCTGGTCGCGCAGGACGATGAGCTTGTGCCGGAGGAGCGCCGCGCGGACCGAGGCGACCACCTCCGCCTCCAGCGGACGGCTCGCGTCCACCCCGCTGATCTCGGCACCGATGTTGCCGGCGAGCCGGGTGATCCCGACGCCGGTCGGGGACAGGACGGTCATGTGCGGACCCCTTTCGACCAGGTGACGGAAGGGCGGGGGAGGTCCCGCCGACCGTGCGAACCAGGCGGACGTCGCCATCTTGCCTGATATGCCAAGAATCTGGCAACCTTTTGACTCAACATTGGCAAAAGAGTTGGCAGGAGCCCATGACGGCGACAACGTCCCTGGATCCCACCGGCCTGGTCGACCCCGCCGTGCACGCCGCCGGCGCCCAGCACGAGATCTGGCGCTGGATGCGCGAGCACTCCCCCGTCCACCGGCACGAGCCGACCCACCTCCCGGCGTTCTGGTCGCTGACCCGCTACGAGGACGTCCGCGCCGTCTACCGCGACCCGGGCCGGTTCAGCTCGGCGAGCGGCGTCCTCCTCCGCCCGACCAGGCTGCGCGAGGACCCGGGCGCCGGAATGACGCTCGCCCTCACCGACCCGCCCCGCCACAAGGAACTGCGCAACACGGTGGCCGACTGGTTCACGGCCCGCTCCGTCCGCGCCCTGGAGGACGCGATGCGCGGCATGGTCCGCGCCGTCCTCGCCCAGGCCGTCGAAGCGGAGGAGGCCGACTTCGTCCACGACGTGGCGGGCCGCCTGTCCATCTACACGATCGGCCACATGATGGGGGTCCCCGAGCCCGACCACGAGACGCTCTTCCGCTGGACGAACGAGGCATTCGAGGCGGGCGTCTCCCTCGCCGCCCACCAGGAACTGATGCTCTATTTCATCGACCTGATGGACCGCCGCACCGCGAACCCGGCCGACGACCTGGTGAGCATGCTGCTGGGCGGGACAGTGGAAGGCGAACTTCTCACGGAAGAGGAGGTACTCCTCAACTGCGAGAACCTCGTAGGCGCCACCGAGAACGGCCGCCTGGCGCTGGCGGGCGCCATGCAGTCCTTCCTCGAAAACCCCGGTGAATGGGAGCGCCTGCGCGAGGACCGCTCCCTCCTGCCATCGGCCGTGGAAGAGACCCTGCGCTGGACCTCCAGCGCCACCCACAGCATGCGCACGGCCACCGAGCCCATAACCCTGCACGACCAGCGAATAGCCCCGGGCGACAAGGTGGTGGTCTGGGTCCCCTCGGCCAACCGGGACGAGTCGATCTTCCCCGCCCCGTTCACCTTCGACATATCCCGCAAGCCCAACCGCCACCTGGCCCTGGCGTCCGGCGAGCACTTCTGCCTGGGCGCCACCCTGGCCCGGGCCCAAGCAAGAATCCTCCTCTCGGAGCTCCTGGACTCCACCGAGAAAATAGAACCGGCGGCCGCCCCGACCCCGGTCCACTCGATAGCCGTGAACGGCCCCGAACACCTCCCCGTCCACATCACCGGCAAGTGAGAAGCGCCCGACCTCGCGTCGACAGGCGCCCGGAGGTCAGGTGCGGGGGAAGAGGCGCAGGGAGAGGGCCAGGGTCGTCGTCAGGAGGGCCAGCAGGCCCGCCAACGTCGTCGTCAGGCTGGTCTTTTCGGCGATCAAACCCACCGCCATGGGGCCTATCAGCAGGCCGGTGTAGGTCAGGGTGCTCACTTTCGCCAGAGCTGACGCCGCGCCTTCGGAATCGGCGGCATTGTGGCCTACCGTACTGAAGATTATCGGGAGGAGAACGGACAGGCCCAAGCCGAATATGGCGAATCCTGCGACGGCCAGGACTGGGAGGGGGCTGACGACCACGGTCGCCAGGCCGGTGATCGCCAGGGCGCCGCCGCAGCGGACCAGGAGTGGGGCGCCGAAGCGGGTTTGGAGGCGGTCGCCTACCAGGCGGCCTCCCGTTTCGAAGGTGCTGAAGAAGATGTAGCCGAGGGACGCCGCCGCAAGGGACATGCCCAGTTCGTCGTGCAGGAAGACGCCGCTCCAGTTGCCCATCACGCCGCTGCACACGAGGACGATCGTCCCCACGGCGCCGAACATCAGGATGCGGGGCGTCCAGCCTGTGCGGCGCGCCGGTTCCGCGACGCGGTCCGTGCGGGAGGAGAGCATGTACGGGCCGGTCGCGGCCGTGAAGGCCACCAGGACCAGCGCGACGATCAGGAAGTGCTCGGTGAGGGAAAGGCCCGCCTTGATCGCCAGGCCGCCCAGGATGGAGCCCGCGGCGGCACCGATGCTCCAGGACGCGTGGCAGCTGTTCATCACGCGGCGGTCCAGGGTGCGCTCCACGGTGATGGCGTGGGCGTTCATCGAGACGTCCACCAGGCCGTCCAGGGCGCCGAAGAGGAGGAGGGCCAAGGCCAGGCGGGTCTGGCCTCCGGACGTCGCCACGCAGAGGAGGGACACCGGCAGGCCGGCCATTGTCAGGCGGACTATCGGGGCGCTGCCGAAGCGGGCCACCAGGCGGCCGGTGAGCTGCATCGCCGCGAGGCCGCTGAGGACGGGGAGGGTGAGGAGGAGTCCCAGCCGTCCGTCGGAGAGGCCGAAGGCCATTTTCAGTGACGGCACGCGGACGAAGAAGCCGGCGAGGACGAGGCCCGTCGCCAGGAACGGCGCGCGGGCCGCCCAGAGCGCGCCGGGCGCCGCCGGGGGCGGGGGCGCCGTCCGGGTGGGGAGTTCTTGGGTGTGAGTCATCGCGACCCCCAAATCGGTGTGGCGAGGACGTTGCCACCATTTGCCTAGCGCAACAACGCCTTGACGTGGCATCTAGCTGCCAAGGTCACGGACGGCCATTGTCGGGGGCGACGGGGTGTGTCAATCTTCTTGCCAGAACCCGGCATCGCGAGGACGGTTCCCATGGAGCAACGATCGTTCGACAGGCTCGGCCGGACGGCGTCGGTCGTCGGCCTCGGCACCTGGCAGCTCGGCGCGGACTGGGGCGACGTCTCCGAGGACGACGCGCTGGCGGTCCTGGACGCGGCCGTCGCGTCCGGTGTGACGTTCATCGACACCGCCGACGTGTACGGGGACGGCCGCAGCGAGCGGCTCATCGGCGCGTTCACGGCGGGCGGGCCGGACGGGCGGCTGCTCGTCGCCACCAAGCTCGGACGGCGCGGCCCGCAGGAACCGTCCGCGTTCACGCTGGACAACTTCCGCGCGTGGACCGACCGCTCTCGCGAGAACCTCGGCGTCGACACGCTCGACCTCGTCCAGCTGCACTGCCCGCCGACGGCGGTGTTCCACAAGGACGAGGTCTACGACGCGCTCGACACCCTGGTCGAGGAGAAGCGGGTCGCCGGGTACGGGGTGAGCGTCGAGACGTGCGACGAGGCGCTGGCCGCGATCGCGCGGCCCGGGGTGGCGAGCGTCCAGATCATCCTGAACCCGTTCCGGCGCAAGCCGCTGGAGCGGGTGCTGCCCGCCGCGCGCGAGAAGGGGATCGGGATCATCGCGCGGGTGCCGCTCGCGTCCGGGCTGCTGTCGGGGCGCTACCGGCACGACTCCACGTTCGCCGCCGACGACCACCGGACCTACAACCGGAACGGCGAGTCGTTCGACGTGGGCGAGACGTTCTCCGGGGTCGACTTCCACAGCGGTGTCGAGGCGGCGGAGGCGTTCGCCGCGCTGGCGCCCGAGGGGGCGGCCCCGGCGCAGGCGGCGCTGCGGTGGATCGTCCAGCAGCCGGGGGTGACCACCGTGATCCCCGGCGCGCGGACGGTCGCCCAGGCCCGCGCCAACTCCGCGGCCGCCGACCTGCCGGAGTTGGACGCCGGCACCCTGACGGCGCTGGCCGAGCTGTACGACGCCCGGATCCGTCCCCAGGTACATCACCGCTGGTGACCCGCGACCCGAAGGAAGCCATGGACAAGCCGCTCGTCGTCATCACCGGTGCCGGTTCGGGGATCGGGGCCGCCACCGCGCGCGCCTTCTCCCGCGAGGGCCACCCGCTGCTGCTGCTGGGGCGCCGTCTCGACCGGCTGGAGGCGCTGGGGCTGCCGCGCGCGCTCTGCCGGGCCGCCGACGTCGTGGACGGCGCGGCCGTCGCGGCGGCGGTCAAGGAGGCCGAGGCCGCGTACGGTCCCGTGGACGCGCTGGTCAACAGCGCGGCGGTCCTCCAGCCGGGGGTGGCGGCGGCGCAGTCGCGCGAGCACTGGGAGCGGATGGTCGACGTGAACGTCAAGGGCGTGCTCGGCTGCGTCCAGGCCGTGCTGCCCGGGATGATCGAGCGCGGCGGCGGCACCGTCGTCACGATCGGGTCGATCGCCGCGTACAAGACGGCGGGGGTGGAGGCGGTCTACAGCGCGACCAAGTCCGCCGCGCACATCCTGTCGGAGGGGATCCGGCAGCAGGCGGCCCCGCACGGGACGCGGGTGGTCACGGTCGCGCCCGGTTACGTCGCGACCGGCATGGGCGACCTGATCGCCGATGACGTGCTGCGGGCCGAGCACGCCGGGTCGCAGGAGGCGGCGGGCGGCGGGCTGGCGGCGGAGGACGTGGCCGAGACCGTCCTGTTCGTGTACCGGCAGCCGCAGAACGTCTGCGTTCGCGAGGTCGTGCTCGCCTCCACCGCCCAGGTCGTCTAGGACGGCGCCGCGGCGTCGGCGGCCTCCCGGCCCAGCAGGAGCTCGAAGAGGCGGACGAAGTAGGGCATCACGTCCTCGGCGTTCGCCGCCTGGAGGGCCGGGGAGCGCACGATCGAGCGCATCGCGCCCATGCCCAGCAGGGCGCCGACGAGGATCTCCACGCGCAGCTCGGCGTCGGGGCCGTTGACCAGCTCGTTCAGCTTCAGGAAGTACTCGTCGCAGACCCGGTCGTGCAGCCGTCCCCTGACCTCCTCGTAGGCGGACGAGCGGAGCAGCGCCACGAGCGGGTGGTCGCCGGTGAACTGCGACCAGTCCTCGAAGACGATCGAGCGCAGCAGCCCGATCGGGATCTGCTCGGGCGGGCCGTCGAGCAGCGTCGTGAACTGCTCCTGGTCGACGCACGCCTCCTCGAACAGGGCGAGCTTGGAGCCGAAGTACCGGTAGACCAGCGCGGGGTCGACCCCGACGTCCTTCGCGATGTCCCGCACGCTCGTGCCGTCGTAGCCGAGCCGGAAACGCTCGCGCGCCGCCGCCAGGAGTTCCGCCCGCGTCGCGGCGCGGTCGCGCTTGCGCGCGCCGCCCTTGGAATCGCCTCGCGCGTCGCCGTTCTCGGTGTTTCCCGTCATCCCCGTCCTCACAAGTCATCAGTGTTGACATGTTACCGGGCTCCCCGTAGCGTCAGCCAAGTCACCGTTGATGACTACTGGGAGTGGACATGCGGACGATCCTTATCACCGGCGGCACCGACGGGATCGGCAGGGGGCTGGCACTGCACTTTCTCCGGAACGGTGACCGCGTCATCGCCGTCGGTTCCACGCAGGCGAAGGGCGACCGGCTGCTCGCCGACGCCGAGCGGCTCGGCGCCGCCGACCGGGTCGTGTTCCACCGGACGGATCTCACGCTGACCCGCAACTGCCAGGAGTTGATCGACTTCGTGGACGCGTCCTACCCGCGGTTGGACGCGCTCATCCTCGGCGCCCGGCACGACAGGCCGTTCGGCCCGCGGGTGGAGACCGAGGAGGGCTTCGAGCGGCACCTCGCGCTGCTGTACCTCAGCCGGTTCGTCCTGGCCTACGGGCTGGCGCCGGCGCTGGAGCGCGCCGCGAACCCGGTGATCGTGAGCCTCTGCACGCCCGGCGTGTCGGCCGGCGCGATCAACTGGACGGACCTGAACATGACCGGCAAGTACAGCGGGTTCAAGGCGTCCCTCCAGGCCCTGCGCGCCAACGACCTGCTCGGCGTGATCTTCGCGGAGAAGCGCGTCGGCGGGAAGACGCGGTTCGTCGCCTACAACCCCGGCGTGGTCGCGACCAGCATGACCGACACGCTGCCGATGCCGGTGCGGCCGATCGCCAAGGCCGTGTTCAAGGTCGCGGCGCAGCCGGTCGACAAGGCGCTCCCGCCGATCGTCGCGCTGGTGGACGCGCCGCCGGAGCAGCGCTTCAGCGCGTCCTGGAAGACCAAGCAGGTCGATCTCGGCAAGGACACCTTCGACGTCGACAAGGCGTGGCGGCTGTTCGACGCGACCGGCCAACTGCTGCGCACGCACAAGACCGGCATCGCCGTGTGAGCCATTAGCAGCGCTTTAGCGCGCCTCCCGAGGCTGTGAGATCGCGGTCCCGCGCGCGGGACGAGGTCGAACGGCCCGAGAGGGGTGCTCGCTTTGAAGGAACAACCGCTTGCCCGGCAACGACGGCACACGCTCTATCTCCTGAAGGAGATCCGGGCCTTCTCCCCGGTGTTCCTGGACACCGAGGTCGACATGACCCGGGTCCGGGCGCACCGGACGGCGGCGGGCGACGGGGGCCGCCGCTACTCGATCGTCTCCTACGTCCTGCACACGGCGGCGCGGGTGCTGGTGAAGCACCCCGACGCCAACGCGGCGGTGCGCGGACGGTTCGGCCTGCGGGTCGCCCGCTACCCGTCCGTGCACGGCAAGCTCACGCTGGACCGGACGATGGGCGGGCAGCGGATCGTCCTCGCCGCCCTCCTGCCGAACCTGGACACCGCCTCCCTGGACGGCATCCAGGACCGCGTCGACCACTACCGCGAGGGCGACCCCGAGCAGATGCCGGAGTTCGCGGGCGTCCGGGCGCTGCACAAGCTGCCGTGGAGCGTGGGGCTGCGGGGGTGGCGGCGGGCCGTCCGCCCGCTGCCGGCGCGGGCGGGGCTGCTCGGCACGCTGTCGGTGACCTCGCTCGGCCACCGTCCCGTGGACGGCTTCCACTCGGTGGGCGGCACCACGGTCACGCTGGGCGTGGGACGGATCACCGACCGCCCGGCGGCGCGCGACGGCCAGGTGGTCATCGCCCCGACGATGCGCCTGAACCTGGCCTTCGACCACCGGGTCATCGACGGCGCCGAGGCCGCCGACGTCCTCGCGGAGATCAAGGACGGCCTGGAGACCTTCACCGCCGACGCCGAACCCCGCGAACCCGTCGCGGCGGAGCGTGCGCGGTGAACGACGTCGAGGAGCTGAAGAGGTTCGTCATCGTCCACGCCCGCGCGCAGGACCTGCCCGCCGACCTGTACGAGGGCGTCCTGGACCGGATCCGGCACGACGGTGAGGGCGAGGGCTCGTGGGCCGCCGAGTGGTCGGCGGCGGCGCGCACGCTGGAGGACGCGGGCGACCCGCTCGCGGCCTGCCGCTGCTTCACGATCGCCCGGTTCCCGTTCGTGGACGGCCTCCCCCGCCGGACCGCCATGCGGGACGCGTGGCGGGTCTTCGAGACCTGGCGCGGCGCGGACATCGGCGTCCTCGACCTGGAGGGCCGCCTCCGCTGCTGGACGTCGGGCCTGAGCCGGGAGGAACCGAGGCCCCTGCTGGTGGTCATGGGCGGCATCGTGAGCACGAAGGAGCAGTGGGCCCCGCTCCTCCTCCAGGCGGACGCGCTGGGCATGGCGATGCTGGTCACGGAGATGCCGGGCATCGGCCACAACACGCTCCCCTATGACAAGGCGAGTCCGGGCATGCTCCCCGCGATCCTGGACGCGCTCGCGGACCAGGCGTCGGTCGGCGACACCTACGCGGTGGCGAACAGCTTCAGCGGCCACATGGCGCTCCGCGCGGCGGTGAGCGACCGGCGCATACGCGGGGTCATCACGAACGGCGCCCCGGTCCACGACTTCTTCACCGACCCCGACTGGCTCCGGGCCCTGCCGCAGATCACCCGCGCAACACTCGCCCACCTGACCGGCACGACCCCCGACGACCTGCCCGACGTCCTAGGCGATTGGGCACTGACCCCGGACGAGTTGTCCACGCTGGAGATCCCCGTCTCCTACACGGTCAGCCTCCGCGACGAGATCACCCCGCCCTCGGAGATCGCCCACCTGCGCAAGCACGTGAAGGAACTGTGGGTGAAGGAGTTCGACGACGTCCACGCCTCCCCGGCACACCTGGACGAGACCCGAGCCTGGCTCCTCGAATCCCTGCTCCGCATGCGCACCCCGTCCTGATAGGCCCGAATCGCAACCGATGGCCATCGGTGGGTCAGGGAGTGAGGTGGGGTGGGTGGCCGAAGGTCGCGGGTAGGGCTGGGTCGTGGAATTTGATCACGTGGGTGATGCCGGTGGGGGTGGGGGTCAGCACCACGGCGCCGTCGGCTCGGAGTGTGCCGTCGGGGGCGCGGTGGTACACGGCGGCGGCGGGGTGGCCGTTGGCCGCGGTGGCGATCATCCGCCAGTCGCCCGGTGCGCCCAGCACGTAGGTGTCGAGCGTGTGGACGCACGTCGCCCGGCCCGACTGCCATTCGCGGAAGGGCGTCGCCTCCAGCGTCGCGTCCGCGCGCAGTACCTGTTCCAGGAGGCGGGCGTCGGAGTGTTCGAAGGCGGCGATGTAGCCGTCGAGCAGTGCGCGGGCGCGGGGGTCGGTCGGTTCGAGTAGGGCTTCCGGCTCGGGTTCCAGTTCGTCCAGCCGGGCGCGGGCGCGCTGGAGGCCGCTCTTGACCGCCGCCGTCGTGGTGTCGAGGATCTCCGCGGTCTCGGCCGCCGAGAACGCCAGCACCTCGCGCAGGATGAGGATCGCGCGCTGGCGGGCGGGCAGGTGCTGGAGGCCGGCGATGAGCGCCAGGCGCACCGACTCGCGTTCGACCGCCACCGCGGCGGGATCGTCGGTGGCGATCCACGCGTCCGGCAGTGGTTCCAGCCACGAGACCTCGCCGGGCGGGACGGGGGTGGGCGGGCGGTCGGACGGGCCCGCCAGGCCCGAGGGCAGCACGCGGATCGGGCGCGGCTTCAACGCCGTCAGGCAGACGTTGGTGGCGATCCTGTAGAGCCAGGACCGCGTCGACGCGCGGCCCTCGAACCCGGAGTAGGACCGCCAGGCCCGCAGGTAGCACTCCTGGACGAGGTCCTCGGCGTCGTGCGCCGAGCCGACCATGCGGTAGCAGTGCGCCAGCAGCTCCTGGCGGAACCGCTCGGTCTCGGCGATGAACCGGTCGCGATCCGGTGTCACGCCGCGAGCCTAGTACGGTGCGGCATCGGCATCGGCATCATTCAGGGCAGCAGGGCCAGTTTGCCGACGGTGGCCCTGGCCTCCAGTTCCGTCAGCGCCTTGGGCCCGTCGGCCAGTTCGTGGACGGTGGGCGTGACGGGGGCGAGCACGCCCGCCGCGATCAGCGCGGACAGCTCGCCCATCACCTCGCCGAAGATCCGCGGCGCGGCCTGGACCAGCACGCCGATGTTGAGGCCGATGACGTGGACCTGGTGCTTGTACACCAGGTCCCAGTTGGTGATCGGGGCCTCGCCGCCCGCCAGACCGTAGACGATGACGCGTCCGGTGACCCGCTTGGCGGCGGCCAGGCCGGCGGCGAAGGTGGCGCCACCGGCCGACTCCAGGACCACATCGACGCCGGAGCCGCCGGTCAGCTCGGCCACCTCGGCGGCGAGGTCGCCGCCGAGGGAGTCCAGGACGTGGTCGGCGCCGAGTGCCAGCACCGTTTCGTGCTTGCCCGGCGAGGCGGTGGCGATGACCGTCGCGCCGTAGTGCTTGGCGATCCTCACGGCTGCCTGGCCGGTTCCGCCCGCCGCGGCGTGGATCAGCACGACGTGGCCGGAACCGACGTCGCCCAGGGGCCTGAGCGCGGCCAGCGCGGTGGGCCAGTTCACGACCAGGCCCAGCGCCTGCCGCTCCGTCCAGCCCGAGGGCACGGGGACCGCCGCCGCCGCGGGCAGGGCCATGTACTCGGCGAAGGCGCCGGTTCCGACGCCGACGACGCGGGCCCCCGGCTGCCAGGTCACCGCCTCCCCTACTGCGACGATCTCTCCAGCGGCCTCGAAACCCGCCACGTACGGGGGCCGCGGGCCGTCCAGGAACGTGCCGCGGGCCCTGGAGACGTCGGCGAAGTTGACCCCGGCGGCGGTGACGCGGATCAGGACCTCGTCCGGGCCGGGGACGGGCACCGGCGCGTCGGTGACCAGGCGCATGTCCCGCGGGCCGTCGAGGGTCGTCTGCTGGAGCGCGCGCATGGTCGCGGGAACGGTCATCGAAGATCGGCCTTCCGTCTCGGTGTACGGGAGGGGCCGACCGGCCGCGCCTCCCATCATGTAGACCTCGGCCGGGCCGAAAAGGAATCGGCCGCTCCTCCCCCGGAATGCCCCGGTCGGGAGGGCTGTTGCGCGAGTATGTCGATCTTGATTACGACGCCGAACGGCGGCGTGGGGCGGTACCTGACCGAGGCGCTGCGCGAGCGGGAGGACGTGCGCTTCCTCGTTCGGTCCGCCGCGAGCGCGGAGGCGCTCGGCGCGGTTCGCGGGGAGGTCGTGCGCGGCGACGCCGCCGACGCGGCCGACGTCCGCCGCGCGGTCGCCGGGGTGGAGCGGCTCTACCTCGCGCATCCCTTCGCCGAGGACCAGGTGCCCATCGAGATCGGGCTCGGCCTGGCCGCCCTTGAGGCGGGGGCGCGGCGGATCGTCAAGCTCGGCGCCCTGGCGTTCTCCGGCGCCGCGCTCCCCGACGCCGTCACCGGCGCCCATGACGTGGTCACCGAACGGCTGCGCGCCGAAGGCGTCCCGGAGCTGACCGTCCTGCGGCCCGACCGGTTCCTGCAGAACTTCCTGCCGCTGGCGGCCTCGATCGCGCGGGGCACCCTGCCCGATCCGGTGTCCAGGGGCGCGCGCGGCTATATCGACACGCGGGACATCGCGGACGTCGCGCTCGCCGAACTGCTGGCCGAGCACCCGGTCGGCGGCGAGATCGACCTCAGCGGTCCGCAGGCGCTGACCGTGCCCGAGCTGGCCGGGCGCTTCGGTGCCGTGCTCGGGAGACCGGTCCGCCACGTCGATGTGCCGATGGACGAGTCCTGGCGCGCCGACCTGGCCGAACGCGGTGTCCATCCGCAGGTCGTGGACGGTCTGCACGACCTGTACACCAACTACCTCAACGAGGGCGCGGCCGGGCTCGGCGACGGCGTCCAGCGAATGCTCGGCCGCCCTCCGCGCTCGGTCGAGGACTTCGCCGCCGAACAACTGGCCCCGGCCGTCCGGCGGCATCTCCCCTGAGTCGGGTTCCGCTTCGCGGGGGTCAGTCCGGGGGCGGGGTGATGAGCAGGCGGATGCCGTCGATCAGTGCCCGCGCCTTCCAGTCCGGCCAGTCGGCGATCCGGTCCGCGAGGTGCCGGGTCAGCGCCTCGCGGAGCTTGCCGACCGCGGCCTCGCCCGCGGGCGTCAGCGAGAGCAGGGTGGCGCGGCCGTCGCGGGGGTCGGGGCCGCGTTCGAGCAGGCCCGCGGCTTCGAGCCGGTCGGCGTAGCGGCTCGCGCCGGACCGGTCGATGCCGACCTCGTCGGCCAGCCGCGCCGCCGACCGCGGTCCGAGCCGCGCCAGACCGCTCAGCACCGAGTAGGTCTGCCGATCGACGCCCTCCGGCGCCGACTCCAGGATCGCGTCGTAGATCGCGCTCCGGTTGCGCCGCAGGAGCAGTTGCACCAGGGCCTGCTCCAGGTCACGTGCCAGTTCCGCATCCGCCATCCGACCAGGATACGTGCAATTCGCACGCAACGGGCGTACAGTGAAACGCGTGCAATTCACACGCGGTTGCTGGGAGGTCTCATGGGCGCCGGCGCGGAAGAGGTTCTCGGCGGGGGGCGTCGCGGTGCGCTGATCGGGCCGGTGCTGGTGCTGGCCACGCTGGTCGCCAGCGTCATCAGCTCGTTCGGCGCCCCGCTCATCCCCACCGTCGCGCGCGATTTCCACGTGTCGCTGAGTTCGGCGCAGTGGTCGCTGACCGTGGCGCTGCTCGTCGGGGCGGTGAGCTCGCCGGTCCTCGGACGGCTCGGCGACGGCCCGCGGCGGCGGGCGACGCTGCTCGGCGGCCTGGCCGCGGTCACGGCGGGCGGCGTCGTGGCCGCGCTGGCGGACGGCCTGGGGACGCTGGTCGTCGGCCGCGGGCTCCAGGGCGTCGGGCTCGGGCTGGTGCCGCTGGCGATGGCCACCGCCCGGGAGGAGCTGCCGCGGGACAGGGTGGCGCCGATGATCGCGCTGTTGTCGGTGTCGGCGGGGGCCGGTCTCGGCGCCGGCTACCCGATCAGCGGGTTGATCGTCGAGGCGTGGGGCCTGGCGGGCGCGTACTGGTTCGGGGCGGTCGTGTCCGGGTTCGCGCTGGTCTGTGTCGCGGCGGTCGTCCCGTCGAGTGCGGGACGCGGCGTCGCCGCCCGGTTCGACTGGCCCGGAACCCTGCTGCTCGCGCTGGCGATCGTCACCACGCTGGTGGCGGTGGCGGAGGGGACGGAGTGGCGGTGGGGCTCGCCGACGGTCATCGGCCTGCTGGCCGCCGGGGCGGCGCTGTTCGCGGTCTGGGCGGTTCAGCAGTCGCGCGCCGGGAACCCGCTCGTCCAGCTGCGCCTGCTGCGCCATCCGTCCGTGTTCGCCGCCGACGCCTGCGCCATGGTGCTCGGTGTCGCGATGTACATGGCGCTTTCGGGGGTGACGGAGTTCGTCCAGTCCCCGCGCTCGGGCGGCTTCGGATTCTCCGCGTCGGCCGTCGTGGCCGGTCTCGTCCTCATCCCCCTGTCCTTCCTCATGCTGGGCAGCTCCCGCTTCCTGCCCGCCCTGGTGTCGCTCATGGGGGCCCGCGCGGTGCTCGCGCTCGGCTGCCTGGTGTCCGCGCTGGGCTGCGGATTCTTCGCCGTCGTCCACGGCGCCCTGTGGCAGGCGTTCGTCATGACGGGTGTCCTCGGAGTGGGGCTGGGCACCACCTTCGCCGCGATTCCGGGCCTGATCGTGGAGGCGGTCCCCGCGCGGGAGACGGGCAGCGCCATGGGCTTCTACCAGGTGGTCCGCTTCACCGGGTTCTCCCTGGGCAGCGCGCTCACCGCCACCGTCCTGGCCGCGCACGCCGGCGGCGACGGGCAGCCGGCGGTGGGCGGCTTCGCCATGGTGCTGTGGATCGCCGCCGGCATCTGCGTCGCCGCCGCCGCGCTCGCCTGGTTCCCGCGCGCCCGCGCGGAGCGCCCGCCCGCCGGCGGGATCCGGCTACCGGAGCAGACCGGCGACGACCTCACGTCCGATGGCCTGCGCCCCTGACCGTCACGGGGACTCCTGGGGTTGTTCGAGGCGGTCGGCCAGGGCGTCGAGGAGGTGGCGGGCCAGCGCGTCGGGGGTGGGGTGGTCGAAGACCACGACCGAGGGCAGCTCCAGGCCGGTGGCGGCGCAGAGCTGGTTGCGCAGCTCCAGGCCGGTGAACGAGCTGAAGCCGAGTTCGAGGAACGTCGTGGCCGGGTCCACCTCCCCGGCGGTGTGGTGGCCGAGGATCGCCGCCGCGTGGTCGGTGACCAGGCGCAGGAGCTCGGCCTCCCGCTTGTCTCCCGGGAGTTCGGCCAGGCGGGCGCGCAGTTCTCCGGTGTCGCGGGGGGTGCTCGCGGCGCGCGCCGCGTCCAGGACGCGTCCGGCCTCCGGGACGGCGGACAGCAGCCCGGCGCCCCGGCCGCCCCGGCGGGAGGCGAACGCCGGCCAGTCCACGTCGGCGATCGCGGGGAACGGGTCGTCGGCGTCGAGGACCTGGCGGAGCAGGGTCGCGGCGGCCTGCGCCTCCATGGGACGCAGGCCGGGCGCGGCGTCCTCGCCCTCCAGCGGCCCCCAGGCGATGGCGGCGGCGGGCAGGCCGCGCGAGCGCCGGTGGTGGACGACGGTCTCGGCGAGCGCCTCGACCGGCGCCCGCCACGCGGGACGCGCGTCGCCCATCGCCGCGCCGAACTCCCCGAACAGCAGGAACACGTGGAGATCGCGGTCGCGGGTCAGCTCGTCCAGGTTGCGGACGGCCGCGATGTCGTGCGGGGCGGTGTCGCCCGCGGCCGGGTCGTGGACGGTGTGGACGGTGTGGACGACACCGGTCAGGCGTCCCTCGGCGGCGAGCGTGGCGAGCAGCGCCGCGAGGGCGTCGCGGTCGGCGGGGTCGCAGTCGGTGACGTGGACGTCCGTCCCGAGCGCGGTGAGTTCGGCCTCCAGGACGGCGGCGCCGCCGCTCTCGGCGCCGGGCGTGCAGGCCAGGACGAGGCGTTCGGCGCCGTCGTCGGCCAGGCAGCGGGCGGCGTGCGCGATCGCCCGGGTGAGCGGGCCAGTGAGCAGGACGGTGCCGTGCGCGCGGCGCGGCCGCTCGGGGGCCGCCGCCGTGGGCGTGGCCCTGACCAGTCGGCGGGCGTAGGTGCCGTTCGCGCGGACGGCCAGGCGGTCCTCCCCGTCCGAGGCGAGGGCGCGGAGCAGGCGTCCGGCGAGGGCGTCGTCGAGCCTGCCGGGCAGGTCGATGACCTTGGCGTTCGGGGGCGGGAAACCGCCGGTGGCCTGCTCCTGCGAGGTTCCGTCTCCGGCTTCGTCCACGGTGACCGCGCCGCGCGTCACCCACCACAGCGGCGCGTCGATGTCCGCCCCGGCCAGGGCGGCGGGGAGCGGGTCCCCGGGCGCCGGGACGACGAGAACGCCCGACAGGTCCCGGCCGTCCAGGGCCGCGAGGAGGTCGTCCTTGTCCGCTTCGGGGTGGACGGAGATGGTGGTGGCGCCGCGTTCCGTCAGGGCGGCGGCCACTCCTAGGGGGTCGTCGGCGGCGGCCAGGACCAGCCATGTGCCCGGCCGGGTCGGTGCCGCGGTCTCCGGGAGCGGACTCCAGGTGACGCGGTAGCGCCAGGTCCGCCGGCGGTGCCAGGCCGACAGCACCGGCAGCAGCGTGGTCAGCGAGCGCCGCTGGTCGCCGTTGACCTGGAGGATCCGGGACAGGACGTCGAGGTCGCCGCCCTCGACCGCCGTCCAGAACGCGCCGTCGGACGAGGCGCCCCCGGCGGTGTCGGCGGAGGCGTCGAGCCAGTAGCGGCGGTGCTGGAACGCGTAAGTGGGCAGGTCGGTGGGGGTTCCGCCCTGATCGCTGAGCAGGCCCCGCCAGTCGACGCTCGCACCCGAGACCCACGCATGGGCGAGCGCGGTGAGGAACGTCGTGGCGTCGGGGCGGTCGCCGCGCAGCGCGGGGACGAGGACGCGCGGCTCGGCGGCCAGGCACTCGCGCGCCATCGCGGTGAGCACGCCGTCCGGGCCGAGTTCGACGAACGCGGTGACGCCCGCCGCCTCCAGCGCGCGGACGCCGTCGAGGAAGCGCACGGGTTCGCGGATGTGCGAGGCCCAGTAGCCGGGGGAGGCGAGCTGCTCCGCCGTCGCGGGCCCGCCGGTCAGGTTGGAGATCAGCGGGATCGTCGGCGGGTGGAAGGCCAGGCCCTCGGCGACCCGGCGGAACTCCTCCAGCACGTCGTCCATGTGCGGGGAGTGGAAGGCGTGGCTGACGCGCAGCCGCTTGGTCTTGTGGCCCGCCGCGCGCCAGTGCGCGGACACCTCCGCGACCGCGTCGGCGTCGCCCGACACCACGACGGACGTCGGGCCGTTGACGGCGGCGATCGCGACGCGTCCGGCGTGGCGGGTCAGGGATTGCAGTACCTGCGACTCTCCGGCCTGGATCGCGGTCATCGCGCCGCCGGACCGCGCCGCCTGCATGAGCCGTCCCCGGGCCGCGACCAGCGCGCAGGCGTCGTCGAGGCTCAGCACGCCCGCGACGTGCGCGGCGGTCAGTTCGCCGATCGAGTGGCCGATCACGTGGTCGGGCGTGAGGCCGTGGTGCTCGAACAGCCGGAACAGCGCGGTCTCCACGGCGAACAGGGCGCACTGGGTGTAGCGGGTCTGGTCGAGCAGCGCCGCCTCCGCCGTCCTCGGCTCCGCGAAGATCACCGCGCGGAGGGGGCGGTCGAGGTGCGGGTCGAGGTGCGCGCACGCCTCGTCCAGCGCCCGCGCGAACACCGGGAACGCGGCGGCGAGGTCGCGGCCCATGCCGAGGCGCTGGCTGCCCTGGCCGGTGAACAGGAACGCGGTCTTACCGCTCGGGTCGGCCCGTCCGCGCAGGACGTGGAACGCGGGACGGTCCTCCGCCAGCGCCGCGAGGCCCTTGTCGAGGGCGTCGCGGTCGCCCGCGACGATGACGGCGCGCTCGTCGAAGGCGGTGCGGCGCGCCAGCGAGAAGCCGACGTCCACGGGGCGGAGGGGCGCCTGCGACCGCAGGTACTCCCGCAACCGGCTCGCCTGGCCTTGGAGGGCGGGGGCGCCGCGTCCGGAGAGGACCACGGGGGTGGCCGGGGGCTCGTTCCGCTCCGGTTCCGTCGAGGTCGCGGAGGGGGGTTCCTCCAGGATGACGTGGGCGTTGGTGCCACTGATCCCGAACGAGGACACCCCGGCGCGGCGGGGGCGCCCGTTCCTGCCCCAGGGCCGCGGTTCCGCCAGCAGCGCGACGTCGCCGGACGTCCAGTCGACGTGCGGGGACGGCTCGTCCACGTGCAGCGTCCGCGGCATGACCTCGTGCCGCATGGCAGCGATCATCTTGATCATGCCCGCGACCCCGGCGGCGGCCTGGGTGTGGCCGATGTTCGACTTCACCGACCCCAGCCAGAGAGGGCGGCCCTCGGGGCGGTCCTGGCCGTAGGTCGCGAGCAGCGCCTGCGCCTCGATCGGGTCGCCGAGCGTGGTGCCGGTGCCGTGGCCTTCGACCACGTCCACGTCGGAGGGTTCCAGCCGGGCGTCGCTCAGCGCGGCCCGGACGACCCGCTCCTGCGCCGGTCCGTTCGGCGCGGTGAGGCCGTTGGACGCGCCGTCCTGGTTGACCGCCGAACCCCGGATCACACCGAGGATGGTGCGGTTGTTGCGCCGCGCGTCCGACAGGCGCTCCAGCAGCAGGACGCCCGCGCCCTCGCCGAAGCCCGTGCCGTCGGCCGCGCCCGCGAACGCCTTGCACCGGCCGTCGGCGGACAGGCCGCGCTGGCGGGCGAACTCCACGAACAGGCCCGGCGAGGCCAGCACCGTGACGCCCCCCGCGAGCGCCAGCCCGCACTCGCCGCGGCGCAGCGCCTGGACCGCCAGGTGCACCGCGACCAGCGACGACGAGCAGGCCGTGTCGATGGTCACCGCCGGGCCCTCGAACCCGAACGTGTAGGCGATCCGGCCGGACGCGACGCTCGGCGCGCTGCCGTTGCCGACGAAACCCTCGTACTCCTGCGGGACGCGGCCGAGCCGCGCGGCGTAGTCGCTGTACATCACGCCCGCGAACACGCCGGTGTCGCTCGCGCGGAGCGTCGCCGGGTCGATGCCCGCCCGCTCGACCGCCTCCCACGTGGTCTCCAGCAGCAGCCGGTGCTGCGGGTCCATCGCGGTCGCCTCGCGCGGGCCGAGCCCGAAGAACGCCGGGTCGAAGCCGTCCGCGTCGTAGAGGAACGCGCCGCGCCGCGTGTAGAAGGTGCCGGGGCGGTCCGGGTCGGGGTCGTAGAGCGCGTCGACGTCCCAGCCCCGGTCGGCGGGGAACCCGGCGACGGCGTCGCCGCCGGTGTCCACCAGCCGCCACAGCTCCTCGGGGCTCCGCACGCCGCCCGGGAAACGGCAGCCGATCCCGACGACCGCGACCGGCTCCCGCGCCGCGTCCTGTACCTCGGCGAGCCGCCGCCGGGTCCGCTGCAGGTCCGCGGTCACCCACTTGAGGTAGTCGACGAGCTTTTCCTCGTTGTTCTTGGCGTCGCTGGTCATCGGTCCTCGCTCCGGCGTCCGTCGGCTGGCTCGGTACAGGTCAGTGGTGGTCGGTGAGGTTGCGGCCGAGTTCGGTGTCGATGAAGTCGAAGATCTCGGCGGTCGACGCGTCGCGGATGCGCTCCTCCTCCGCCGGGGCCTCCTCGGCCGGTCCGGTCCCCCAGCGGCGCAGCATCGCCTCAAGCCGGGCGGTGATCGCCGTCCGGGCCCGCTCGTCGTCCGAGAGGCCCGCGAGCCGCTCCTCAAGGCGGTCGAGGTCCTCGGCGGCGGACGCGGCGCCCGTGTCGTCCGGCGCCAGCTCGTCGTGGATGTGCCGGGCGAGCGCGGCCGGCGTGGGCCGGTCGAAGATCAGCGTCGCGGGCAGCCGCAGACCGGTCGCGGCGTTGAGGCGGTTGCGCAGCTCCACGGCCGTGAGCGAGTCGAAGCCGAGCTCCTTGAACGCCTGGTCGGCCTCGACCGCGCCGGTCGTGTGCCCGAGCACGGCCGCCGCCGTGGAGCGCACGGTCTCCAGGACGAGCGCGTGCCGCCCGCCCTCGTCCAGCCCGGCGAGCCGCCGCGCCAGCGACTCGCCGGGAGCCGCGTCCCCGCCGCGGGCGGCCGCCGGCACGAGCCCCTCGAACAGGGGCGACAGCACGCCCCGCCCGGCCTGCTCCCGGAGCGCGGGGAGGTTGAGCCGCGCCGCGACCACGACGGGCTCGCGGGTGCGGAGCGCCGCGTCGAACAGGCCGAGGCCGTCCTCGGGCGTGAGCGGGACGACGCCGTGCCGGCTCAGCCTGCGGTGGTGCTCGCCGGTGAGGTGGTCGGTCATCGTCGTGACCGGCGTCCACAGGCCCCAGGCGATCGACACCGTACGGGCGCCGCCCGGGAGGGGGTGGCGCGCGAGGGCGTCGAGGTAGGTGTTCGCCGCCGCGTAGTTGCCCTGGCCCGGGTTCCCGGCGATGCCCGCGAAGGAGGAGAACAGCACCAGCGTCCTGATCGGGTGGACGTCGGCGAGGCGCCGCAGGTTCCCGGCCGCCGCCGCCTTGCCGCGCCATGTCGCGCGCATGTCACCGCTGGTGAGGGCGTGGATCGGCGCGTCCTGGGTGATGCCCGCGGTGTGGATGACGGCGGTGATCGTGTGGGCGGCCGTCACCTTGTCGAGCGCGTCGGCGTCGGCTGCGTCGCACGCCTCCACGGCGACCTCGGCGCCGAGCCCGGCCAGCTCGGCTCGCAGTTCGGCCGCGCCGGGGGCGTCCTGGCCGGTGCGGCTGACCAGCAGCAGGCGCCGCGCGCCGTGGCCGGTGACGAGGTGGCGCGCCGTGAGCATGCCCAGCGTGCCCGTCCCACCGGTGATGAGGACCGTCCCGTCCGGGTCGAACCAGTCGCCGCCGTCGGCCGGTGCCGCCTGGACGAGGCGCGGCGCGAACAGCTCGCCGCCGCGGATCGCGACCTGCGGCCCGCCGGTCGCGAGCGCCGTCGCGAGCGTGCCGGGCTCCAGCCGGTCGGCGTCCAGCGCCATGAAGCGCCCGGGGTGCTCGTTGCCCGCCGTGTGGACCAGGCCCCAGAGGGGGGCCGCGGTGAGGTCGGGGGCGTCGGTGTCGATGGCGTTGTGGGTGATGACCACCAGGCGCGCATCGGCGAAACGGTCGTCGGCCAGCCACCGCTGGATCAGCGTCAGCGTCTTCTCGGCCGCCGACAGGGCCTCGTCCCTTTCGTCCCGTCGGTCTACCAGGACGAAGTCGGGGACGCCCGCGTCGGCGATCGCGTCCAGGTCCGGGAAGGCCGGGACGCCCAGGTCGCCGCCGCCGAGGGCCGCCATGCTCGACCCGGCGGGCGCGGGTGCCGTGAGCCGGTGCCAGCGGACCGCGTACGGCTGCCGCCGCGCCGACCCCAGCGCCGCCAACTGCGCCCGCGGGATCGGACGGGTGTGCACCGCGCCGATCGTGACCACCGGGCCTTCGTCATCGCTGATGGTCAGCGGGGTGCCGTCGCCGTCCGCCGGCCGGAGGCGCACTCGCGCGCCCGTAACGGCGGAACGGTGCGCGACGACGCCGGAGAAGGCGAACGGCAACCGCACCTCGTCGCCGGACGTCCCGCGCAGCGCGAGCGCGTGCAGCGCCGCGTCGAGGAGCGCCGGATGCTGGACGAAGCCCCGGGTGTCGGCGCCGGACGGCAACTCGATCCCGGCGTAGAGGGTGTCGCCGTCCTGCCGCGCGGACTTCAGGCCCTGGAAAAGGGGGCCGTATTCGTAGCCCTGGTCGGCGAGGCGCTCATACATCCCGTCGATGTCGATGGGCTTCGCGGTTTCTGGGATCTGCCCGTCGTAGGTGTCTGGGGGTGCGGCGGTGTCGTTGCCGACCACGCCAGTGGCGTGTCGCGTCCATACGTCGTCGGCGCGGGAGCGGATGGTGATGGCGCGTTGCCCGTCCTCGTCCGGGCCCAGGACGACCTGGAGGTGCGTGAGGCTTTCGTCCAGCGGGAGGGGCGCGTGGAGGGTGAGTTCGTGGACGGCGGGGTGCGTGTGGAGCGCGAGGTCCAGGAACGCGGTCCCGGCGAGAAGGGCGGTGCCGCCGATCGTGTGATCGGTGAGCCAGGGGTGGGTGGTGGTGGAAACGGCCCCGGTGTAGACGGTCGTCCCGTCGGGGAGTTCGTTGGCGGTGGCGAGGAGCGGGTGGTCGGCGGTCTGGAGGCCGAGGTGCGGGGCGTCCGTTGTGGACGGCGCCGCCGCCAGCCAGAACGACTGGTGCTGGAAGGGGTAGGTGGGGAGGTCGGCTGGCGCTGCGTCCTTGGGGAGGAAGGGCGTCCAGTCGATGGGCGTTCCGTGGACGTGGAGGTGCGCGGCCGAGGCGAGGAATCGGTCGAGTCCGCCTTCGTCCCGCCTCAGCGTTCCGGTGACGACGGTTTCGCCGTTGACGTCGGTGTCGCTGATGGGTGTGGCGAGGACGGGGTGGGCGCTGGCCTCGACGAATGTGCTGTGTCCGTGGTTGAGGAGTTGTTGGATGGCGGGTTGGAATTGGACGGGGTTGCGGAGGTTGTTGTACCAGTACTGGCCGTCAAGTTGTTCGGTGTCGAGGCGTGTTCCGGTGAGGGTGGAGTAGAAGGGGATGCGGGGTGGCTGGGGGGTGATGTCGGCCAGGTCGGTGAGGATCTGGTCGCGGATGTGTTCGGTGTGGGCGCAGTGTGAGGCGTAGTCCACGGGGAGGACACGCGCCTTGATTCCCTCGGCCTCGCAGCCTTTGACGATCGCGCTTATCGCGTCCGGGTCGCCGGAGATGACGGTGGCCGAGGGGCCGTTGAATGCCGCGATCTCCACACCCTCATGGGCGGCGATACGGTTCTGTGCTTCCTCGTGCGGAAGCGGCAAGGACGCCATCGCGCCGGTGCCGGAGAGGGCGGTGAGTGCCTGGCTGCGTAGTGCGACGACTTTGGCCGAGTCGTGGAGGGTGAGTGCTCCGGCGATGTGGGCGGCGGCGATCTCGCCTTGGGAGTGCCCGATGACCGCGTCCGGGGTCACACCGGCCGACTTCCACAGCTCGGCCAGGGACACCATGACGGCCCACAGCGTGGGTTGCAGCACGTCCACCCGCTCGAACCCGGTCCCCTCACGCAGAACTTCTTCGAGCGACCAGTCGATGAAGGGGTTCAAGGCATCGGCGCAGCGCTTGATGGATTCGGCGAAGACCGGCGACTCGTCCAGGAGGGTGGCGGCCATTCCCTGCCATTGCCAGCCCTGCCCGGGGAACACCAGCACCGTTTTGCCGGGGGTACCGGCGCGGCCCTGGACCAGGTTGGGTGCTTCGGCGCCGATGGCCAGGGCCCGCAGGGCTTCCTGGAACTGGTCAGGGGTCTCGGCGACGATGACAGCGCGGTGATCGAGAGTCGCACGGGTCGTCGCCAGGGCGGTCGCCATGGCCGCCACGTCATCGGTCACGCTCGTGAGCCGGTCGGCCTGGGCGCGCAGGGCGGGTTCGGTCTTGGCTGAAACCAGCCATGGCACCGGGCCGGAGATTTCCGCCGGCTTTGTTGCGGGTTCTTCTGGGGCTTGTTCGAGGATGATGTGGGCGTTGGTGCCGCTGATCCCGAACGAGGACACGGCCGCGCGGCGCGGTTGATCCTTCTCCCACGGCTGCGACTCGGTGAGCAGTGACACCGCACCGGCGGACCAGTCGACGTGCGGGGATGGTTCGTCCACGTGCAAGGTCTGGGGAAGGACACCCGCACGCATCGCGCCGACCATTTTGATGACGCCTGCGACTCCGGCGGCGGCCTGGGTGTGCCCGATGTTGGACTTCACCGACCCCAACCACAACGGACAATCCGCCGAACGCCCCCGCCCATAGGTCGCCAACAACGCCTGCGCCTCAATCGGGTCACCCAACGCCGTACCCGTCCCATGCGCCTCCACCACGTCCACATCACCGCCGGCCAAACCCGCATTGGCCAGAGCCTGCGTGATCACGCGCTCCTGCGAGGGGCCGTTGGGCGCGGTCAGGCCGTTCGACGCACCGTCCTGATTGACCGCCGAACCACGCACCACCGCCAACACCCGATGCCCGTTGCGTCGGGCGTCCGAAAGACGTTCCAAGAGCAACAGCCCCACGCCCTCGCCCCAGCCGGTGCCATCAGCGGCAGCGGCGAACGCCTTGCAGCGGCCATCCACCGACAAGGCCCGCTGCCGCGAGAACTCCACGAAATGGGTCGGGCCCGCGATGATCGTGGCGCCGCCCGCCAGGGCCATCGTGCATTCGCCGTTCCGCAGCGACTGGACCGCCAGATGCATGGCGACCAAAGAGGAGGAGCAGGCCGTGTCCACCGTGATCGCCGGGCCCTCCAACCCGAACGAATAGGCGATCCGGCCGGACGCGACGCTCGTCGTGTTGCCGACGGCCATGTGCCCTTCGAGTCCCTCGGGGACGGCACCGGCGCGCGCGGCGTAGTCGCCCGCCGTGACTCCGGCGAAGACCCCCGTGCTGGAGCCGCGCAGCGCGTTCGGGTCGATGCCGGACCGCTCGAACACCTCCCAGGCCGTCTCCAGCAGCAGCCGCTGCTGCGGGTCCATCGCGGTGGCCTCACGCGGCGATATCCCGAAGAACGCCGCGTCGAACCCGTCCGCGTCATGCAGGAACGAACCGCGCCGCGCATAAGAGGTGCCGACGTGGTCGGGGTCCGGGTCGTACAGCGCCTCGACGTCCCAGCCACGGTTCATCGGGAAATCGGATACGGCGTCGCGCCCTTCGGCCACCATTCGCCACAGTTCTTCGGGTGACGAGGCACCACCGGGATACCGGCACGCCATTCCGACGATCGCCACCGGCTCGTCCATCACAGCAGCGGCGACGACCGCTTCCGAGGACGAGGAGGCACCCGACAGTTCACCCACCAGGTAGGCCGCGACCGCCTCGGGCGTCGGATGGTCGAACACCAGCGACGCGGGCAGCCGCAGGCCCGTCACCGCGCTCAGCCGGTTCCGCAGTTGCAGCGCGGTGAGCGAGGTGAAGCCGAGGTCCTTGAAGGCCCGGTCGGTCGCGGGCGTGTCGGACGCGGCGAAGCCGAGGGCCCGGCCGACCTCGGCGCGGACGAGGTTCAGCACTTCCCGGTCGCGTTCGCGCGGCGGCAGGTCGGCGAGCGGGAGGTCGCGACCGGACGCGGCGGCCCGGCGCCTGGGCGCCGGGACGAGCCCGCCGAGAACGCTGGGCAGCATCCCTGACTCGGCCTGGGCCCGCAGCGCCTTCGGGTTGAGGCGGGCGGCGGCGATGACCGCGTGATCGGGGACGGCGAGGGCCGCGTCGAGCAGGGCGAGGCCCTGGTCGGGGGTGAGGGGCGCGACGCCGGTGCGGCGGATGCGGGCGAGTTCGGCTTGGTCGAGCGATCCGGCCATGCCGCTTTCCCAGAGTCCCCAGGCGATGCTCGTCCCCGGCAGCCC
Organism: Actinomadura sp. NEAU-AAG7; assembly: GCF_018603865.1. Lineage (NCBI taxonomy): Bacteria > Bacillati > Actinomycetota > Actinomycetes > Streptosporangiales > Thermomonosporaceae > Actinomadura > Actinomadura sp. NEAU-AAG7. The sequence continues at coordinate 790,260 of NZ_JAHFZY010000004.1, read as the reverse complement.
CTCCGCACGGCGACGGCTCGCCAACGCGTCCAAAAACGCATTCGCCGCCGCGTAATTCGCCTGCCCCGCACTCCCCGCCAACCCAGCAAGAGAAGAGAACAACACAAACACCGACACATCCCGCATCAACTCATGCAGATTCCACGCCGCATCCACCTTCGCCCGCAACACCGCATCCAACGCCCCACCCGACAGCGAAGCGATCGTCGCATCCTCCACCACCCCGGCCGCATGAACCACGGCAGTGACCCGCACACCAGACAGGGCCCCAGCCAAAGCATCACGGTCGGCGACATCACACGCCACCACCGACACCTCAGCCCCAAGCCCCACCAACTCATCCCGCAGAGCCCCAGCACCCCCACGACGACTCATCAACATCAGATCGCGGACACCGTGCTCCACCACCAGATGCCGCGCCACCACACCACCCAGCACACCCGTACCACCCGTGATCAGAACCGTCCCATCACCCCACGAACCACCCACGCCCTCAGCGGCGGCGCGAGCGAGGCGCGGGACGAGGAACTCTCCCTCCCGGAGGGCGATCTGGGGTTCCCCGGTGGCCAGCGCGGCACCGATGCGCTCGTCGGTGAGGGCGTCGTCGGCGTCGAGGAGGACGAACTGACCGGGGTTCTCCGTCTGGGCACTGCGGACGAGCCCCCACACGGCCGCCGCCCCCGGGTCGCCGGGCTCGGTGCCGGCGACGGCCATCGCGCCGCGTGTCAGCACGACCAGCCGGGAGTCCTGGGCGTCCGTCCGGGACAGCCAGTCCCGGACGGCCCGCAGCACGTCACGGGCGACGGTGTGGGCGTGGGCGGCCGCGTCGCCGTCCGACGGCGGCACGGCATGGACCACGAACGGCGGCGCGTCCTCCTGGCCGACCGCGTCGCCGACCGGTACCCATTCGACGGGCAGCAGGTCGCCCGCGCGGGACGGCTCGGCGGTCTGGAGGGGTTCGGTGCGCACCGTCCGAGCGGTGGCGACGAGGCCGCCGGACGGGTCGGTCAGCGTGAGCGCGAAGGCGTCGCCGCCCGCCGGGACGAGACGCGCGCTGACCGCCGACGCGTCCGACGCGTGGACCTGGAACCCCTCGATCGCGGTGAGCCGCTGCGGCTCGCGGTCGGAGGCGAGCAACTGAAGCGCCGACTCCAGCAGCACAGGATGGACGCCATATCCCGAGGGATCGATCTCGGAGTCCAGGGCGAGTTCGCCTGAGACCTCCTGCCTGCCGGCGGGAGCCACCGGCCCGGGCCCGGCCGGGCGGATCTGCCCAGCCGCCAGCCGTGTCCACGCGGAGTCGTCGTCGGTCCGGCCGTGGACGGTCACGGAACGGGCGCCGTCCTCCCCTGCCGCGCCCACGCTCACCTGGAGCTGCACGACTCCCTCGGACGGCAGGACGAGGAGCGGGTCGATCGTGAGGGAGTCGACGAGGTCGCCGTCCGCGACGCCGAGGACGATGTCGGCCAGCGCCGCGCCCGGCAGCACCGGCCGTCCCCCGGCGTGATGGTCGGCGAGCCACGGGTGGTCCTGGACGGTGAAGCGGCCGAGGAAGACCGTCCCCTCGCCGTCGGCGAGGGTGAGGGCGGCGGCCAGCAGCGGGTGCGGGGCGCCGTCCAGCCCGGAGGACGCGAGGTCCGCGCCGGGCTCGGGGCGCAGCCAGTAGTGACGGCGCTGGAAGGCGTAGGTCGGCAGGTCGACGTGCGGGGCCGCCGGGTGGAGCGCGCCGGGGTCGACGGCGTCGGTCACCGTCCGGACCTGCGCGAGGGCGGCGGCCGCCGTGAGCGGCTCGGGCCGGTCCTCGCGCAGCGTCGGTACGGCGGTCGGCGCGTCGCCCCGGGCGAACGACGCGCCGACCGGGTCTGAGCCCGCCAGGCATTCGTGGACGAGGGCCGTGAGCGTGTCGTCCGGCCCGACCTCCACATAGGCGGCGGTCCCCTCGCGGTGCAGGGTGCGGACGCCGTCCAGGAACCGGACGGGTGCGCGCAGATGCCCCGCCCAGTAGCCGGGGTCGCGCACCTGCTCGGGGTCGGCGAGGCGGCCGGTCACGTTCGACACGATCGGGACGGCGGGCGCGTGGAAGGCGACGCCGCGCGCGACCTCCAGGAACCGGGCCGCCGCCTCGTCCATGTGCGGGGAGTGGAAGGCGTGGCCGACGCGGAGCCGCTTGGTCTTGCGGCCGAGGGCGGAGATCCGGGCGGCGACCTCGGCAACCGGCTCCGCGTCCCCCGACAGCACGACCGAGGCGGGCCCGTTGATCGCGGCGATCGCCACGGTGTCCTCGTGGCCCGCCAGCAGCGGGGCGACCTCGTCCTCGGCGGCCTGGACGGCGATCATCGCGCCGTCGGTCCGCGCGTCCCGCATGAGCCGTCCGCGGGCGGCGACGAGCGCGGCCGCGTCCTCCAGCGTCCACACCCCGGCGACGTGCGCGGCGGTCAGCTCGCCGATCGAGTGGCCCATGAGCAGGCCGGGACGCAGGCCCCGGTGTTCGAGGAGCCGGAACAGCGCGGTCTCCACGGCGAACAGGGACGCCTGCGTGTAGAGGGTCTGGTCGAGCAGGGCGGCGGCGCCGCTCCCGGGGTCCGCGAACAGGACGTCGCGGAGGGGGCGGTCGAGGTGCGGGTCGAGGTGCGCGCACACCTCGTCCAGCGCGCGGGCGAACACGGGATCGGCCGCGTGGAGTTCGCGTCCCATGCCGGGCCGCTGGCTGCCCTGGCCGGTGAAGAGGTAGGCGACGCGTCCGGGGGTGAGGGTGCCCTCGACCACGCGGGGGGACGGCTCGTCCGACGCGAGGGCGGCCAGCCCCTCCAGCCCGGACGCGAGGTCGTCGGCGAGGACGACGGCGCGGTGCTCGAACGCGGTCCGGGTCGTCGCGAGCGCCGCCGCGACCTCGCCCAGCGGCACGTCACCGGCCCCGGACAGGTGCTCGCGGAGCCGGGCCGCCTGCGCGCGGACCGCGTCCCGCGTGCGGCCGGTGACCAGCAGCGGCACCGGGGCGAGGTCGCCGCCCGCGACGGGGTCGGCGGCCTCGGGAGCCGGGGGCTCCTCCAGGATGACGTGGGCGTTGGTGCCGCTGATCCCGAACGAGGACACCCCGGCGCGGCGCGGGCGCTCCCCCGCGTCCCACGGCCGGGACTCGGCCAGCACCGACACCCCGCCCGACGACCAGTCGACATGCGGGGACGGCTCGTCCACGTGCAGCGTCCGCGGCAGGACGCCGTGCCGCATCGCGCCGACCATCTTGATGATGCCGGCGACCCCGGCGGCGGCCTGGGTGTGGCCGATGTTCGACTTGATCGACCCCAGCCAGAGCGGGCGCCCCTCGGGACGGCCCTGCCCGTAGGTCGCGAGCAGGGCCCGCGCCTCGATCGGGTCGCCGAGCGTCGTGCCGGTGCCGTGGCCCTCGACCACGTCCACGTCGGACGGCTCCAGGTGGGCGTCGGCGAGCGCGCGGAGCACGACCCGCTCCTGCGCCGGTCCGCTGGGCGCGGTGAGGCCGTTGGACGCGCCGTCCTGGTTGACCGCCGAGCCCCGGATCACGCCCAGGATGGTGCGGTCGTTGCGCTGCGCGTCCGACAGGCGCTCCAGCAGCAGGACGCCCGCGCCCTCGCCGAAGCCCGTGCCGTCGGCGCCGCCCGCGAACGCCTTGCAGCGGCCGTCCACCGAAAGGCCGCGCTGCCGGGCGAACTCCACGAACAGGCCCGGCGACGGCAGCACCGTCACCCCGCCCGCGAGCGCCAGCCCGCACTCGCCGCGGCGCAGCGCCTGGACCGCCAGGTGCACGGCTACCAGCGACGACGAGCAGGCCGTGTCGATCGTCACCGCCGGGCCCTCGAACCCGAACGTGTAGGCGATCCGGCCGGAGGCGACGCTGGTCGTGGTGCCCGTCAGCATCTGCCCGCCGTACTCGGCGGGGACGCGCGGCGGCGCGTAGTCCTGCGCGATCGCGCCGACGAACACGCCCGTCCGGCTGCCGCGCAGCCGGGTCGCGTCGACCCCGGCGCGCTCGACGGCCTCCCACGCGACCTCCAGCAGGATCCGCTGCTGCGGGTCCATCGCGGTCGCCTCGCGCGGGCTCAGCCCGAAGAACTCGGCGTCGAAGTCCCCGGCGGGCAGGAACCCGCCCTCGGTGACGTAGGTGGTGCCGGGCGTCTCCGGGTCCGGGTCGTACACACCGGCGAGGTCCCAGCCGCGGTCGCGGGGGAACGGGCCGATCGCGTCGCCCGCCCCGGCGACCAGGCGCCACAGCGCCTCCGGCGAGTCGACCCCGCCGGGATACCGGCAGCCCGCGCCGACGATGGCGATCGGCTGCCGGTCCTTCTCCTCGACCTCGCGCAGCCGCCTGCGGACGGCCCGCAGGTCCGTCGTGGCCCGCTTGAGGTAATCCCGGAGCCTGTCTTCGTTCGCCATGGAAGCGTCCACCTCGGAGAGCGCGTGCGGTTTCAGGAGATGCCGAGTTCGTTGTCGAGTGCGTCGAAGAGTTCCTCGTCGGTCGCCGCGCCGAGGCCGTCCGCCTCCTCCGGCCCGGCGCCGGGCGCCGCGTCAGCGCCGTTCCACTTCCAGAGCAGCGTCTCCAGCCGCGCGACGACCTTCGAGCGGGAGTCGTCGTCGACCGGCCCCGACCACGCCGCCTCGATCCGTTCGAGGTCGGCCAGCAGCGCCCGCGCCGGGTCGGCGTCCTGCGGCGCGAACGCGGCCTGGAGGTGCCGGGCCAGCTCGCCGGGCGTCGGATGGTCGAAGACGAGCGTGGACGGCAGCCGCAGCCCGGTCGCCGAGCCGAGCCGGTTGCGCAGCTCGACGGCGGTGAGCGAGTCGAAGCCCAGCTCCTTGAAGGCGCGCCGCGCGTCCACGTCGTCGGCGACGCCGTGCCCGAGGACCGCCGCCGCCTGCCCGCACACCAGGTCCAGCAGGACGGTGTACCGCTCGTCCGGCGGGAGCTTCGCGAGGCGGTCCTCCAGGGACGTTCCGGCCGCGGCCCGTGCCGCGCCCGCCTGGGCCCGCCGGGCGGGCGCGCGGACCAGGCCGCGGAGCAGGTGCGGGATCTCCTCCTGCGCCCGCAGCGCGGCGAGGTCGAGCTTCACCGGCACGAGGACGGGGTCGGCCGCGCGGGCCGCCTCGTCCAGCAGCGCCAGGCCCTCCGCGTCGGAGAGCGCGCCGACACCGGTCCGGCCGAGCCGCGACAGGTCGGTGCCGTCCATGTGCCCGGTCATGCCGCTGGCCCGCGCCCACAGGCCCCAGCCCAGCGACGTCGCCGGAAGGCCCCGCGAGGCGCGGTGCCGCGCGAGCGCGTCGAGGAACGCGTTCGCCGCCGCGTAGTTCGCCTGCCCGGCCGCGCCCAGCGTCCCGGCGGCGGAGGAGAACATCACGAACTCCGCCGGTTCCGAACCTGCCGTCAGCTCATGCAGATGCCACGCGGCGTCCACCTTGGGCCTCAGGACGGTGTCGAGGCGTTCGGGGGTGAGTTGGGAGAGGACGCCGTCGTCGAGGACGCCGGCGGCGTGGATGACGGTGGTGAGGGGGTGTTCAGCGGGGATGTGGTTGAGGAGGGTGGCGAGTTGTTCGCGGTCTGCGGTGTCGCAGGCGGCGATGGTGACGTGGGCGCCCAGTTCGGTCAGTTCTTTGTGGAGTTCCTCGGCGCCTTCGGTGGCCGGGCCCCGGCGGCTGGTGAGGAGGAGCCGCCGGGCGCCCCGCTCGGTCACCAGGTGGCGCGCGACCGTCCGGCCGAGCACGCCCAGACCGCCGGTGATCAGCACCGTGCCGTCACTCTTCGGCTCGGACGGCAGGGTCAGGACGAGCTTGCCGATGTGCCGGGCCTGGCTGAGGAACCGGATGGCGTCGGGCGTGCGGCGGATGTCCCACGCGGTGATCGGCGGCGGCTCCAGCGCGCCGTCGGTGAACAGCCCGCCCAGCTCCAGCAGCATCTCCTGGATGCGGTCGGGGCCCGCGTCGAGCAGGTCGTAGACCCGGTAGGCCACGCCCTCGTACGCCTCGGCGACCGCCGCCGGGTCGCGCTTGTCGGTCTTGCCCATCTCCAGGAACCGTCCGCCGGGACGTTGCAGGCGCAGCGACGCGTCCACGAACTCCTTCGCCAGCGAGTTCAGGACGACGTCGATGCCCCGGCCGCCCAGTGCCTTGCGGAAGTGCTCCTCGAACGCCAGGTCGCGGGACGAGGCGATGTGGTCCTCGTCCAGCCCCCACGAGCGCAGGACGTGCTGCTTCGCGGCGCTCGCCGTCCCGAACACCTCCACGCCCCAGTGCCGGGCCAGTTGCAGCGTCGCCATGCCCACACCGCCGGTCGCGGCGTGCAGCAGCAGCGACTCCCCGGCCTGGACGTCGGCGAGGTCGCGCAGCCCGTAGAAGGCCGTCATGAAGATCACCGGGACGGACGCGGCCTGCGCGAACGACCAGCCCGGCGGCATCGGCGCGACCATCCGCCGGTCCGTCACGGTGACCGGGCCGACGCCGCCCTCCAGCAGACCCATCACGCGGTCTCCGGGGCGCAGGCCCCGCACGTCCGGGGCGACCTCCAGGACGACTCCGGCGCCCTCACCGGCGGTGGGCCGTCCGTCCTCGGGGACCATGTCCAGCGCGACCAGCACGTCCCGGAAGTTCAGCCCGGCCGCGCGCAGCGCGATCCGCACCTCGCCCGGTTCGAGCTCCCGCAGCGCTTCGGGGGCCGGGTCGAGCGACAGCCCGTCCAGCGTGCCGCCGCCGCGCAGGGCGAGCTTCCACGTCTCCGCGTCCTCGGGGACCGTGAGCGCTCCGGCGCCGGTGTAGCGGGCGAGCCGCGCGGCGTGTACCGCGCCTTCGCGGAGCGCTGTCTGCGGTTCGCCCGAGGCCGCGGCGTCGAGGAGGACGGCGCGGGAGTCGTCCCGTCCGTCGATGTCGAGCAGGACGAAGCGGTCAGGGTTCTCCGTCTGCGCACTGCGGACGAGCCCCCAGACGGCGGCACCCGCCAGATCGTGCACGGCCTCCCCCGGATGCGTCGCCACCGCGCCGCGCGTGACGATCACGAGGCGGGAGCCGGTGAGGCGGTCGTCGGTGAGCCATTCCTGGAGGAGGGCGAGCGTCCGTCCGGTGGCGTCCCGGACGTCCGCGCCGGTGCCGGACACGAAGACCAGTTCCGGATCGGTGAGCGACTTGAGGTCCTGGTGCGCGTCTTCGTTGGGGAACAGTTCCTCCAGGCCCGTGCCGAGGACGCTGTATCGCCGCCCATCGGACTGGGCGACCGTCACGGCCGGCCAGTCGAGCGCGAACAGCGAGTCGCGGATGGACGGCCCTTGCGTCTCCATCGGCCGTACCGTCAGCGCTTCTACCGTCGCGACGGGCATTCCGGCGGGGTCGGCCAGCGCCAGCGTCACCCGGTCGTCGGACTCCCGCGTCAGGCGGGCCCGCAGCGCCGTCGCGCCGACGGCCTCCAGGCGGACACCCGTCCACGAGAACGGCAACCGGACCGCGTCCGTCTCGCCGAAGAACGCCATCGCGTGGAGCGCGGAGTCGAGAAGCGCCGGATGGACGGCGAAGCCTTCCGTGTCGGTGTCCGGCGGCAGGTCGACCTCGGCGTAAAGGGTGTCCTCTCCCTCTTGCCAAGCCGCTTGGAGCCCCTGGAAGAGCGGGCCGTATTCGTAGCCCTGATCGGCGAGGCGCTCGTACATGCCGTCGATGTCGATGGGATTGGCGGTGTCGGGAATTCGCCCGTCGTAGGCGTCATTGCCGGCGTCCGCCTCCCCGACACTTCCGGACGCGTGCTGGATCCATTCGCCATCACCCTTGCGGGAGCGGATGGAGATTTCCTTTTCCGGGCTCAGGACGACCTGGATGTGCGTGAGGCTCTCGTCAAGCGTGAGCGGCGCGTTCAGGATGAGTTCCTGGACGGTGGGGTGCGTGTGGAGGGCCAGATCAAGGAACGCGGTCCCTGCCAGGAGAGGGGTACCGCTGACCGCGTGGTCGGTGAGCCAGGGGTGGGTGTGGGTGGAGATGGCTCCGGTGTAGAGGGTGGTTCCGTCGGGGAGTTCGGTGGCGGTGGCCAGGAGTGGGTGCTCGGCGCTCTGAAGGCCGAGGTGCGGGGCGTCGGCTGCGGGCTGGGGCGGGTTGAGCCAGTACGACTGGTGCTGGAAGGGGTAGGTGGGGAGGTCGGCGGGGGGTGCGTCCTTGGGGAGGAAGGGCGTCCAGTCGATGGTGGTGCCGTGGACGTGGAGGTGCGCGGCGGAGGTGAGGAATCGGTCGAGTCCGCCTTCGTCCCGCCTCAGCGTTCCGGTGACGAGGGTGTCTTCGTCGATGTCGCTGATGGGTGTGGTGAGGACGGGGTGGGCGCTGGCCTCGATGAAGGTGCTGTGTCCGTGGTTGAGGAGTTGTTGGATGGCGGGTTGGAATTGGACGGGGTTGCGGAGGTTGTTGTACCAGTACTGGCCGTTGAGTTGTTCGGTGTCGAGGCGTTGGCCGGTGAGGGTGGAGTAGAAGGGGATGCGGGGTTCTTGCGCGTTGATGTCGGTCAGGTCGGTGAGGATCTGGTCGCGGATGTGTTCGGTGTGGGCGCAGTGTGAGGCGTAGTCGACCGGCAGGACGCGGGCGTTGAGCCCTTCGTCTTTGCACGCGCCGACGATGGTTTCGATCGCCTCGGGGTCGCCGGAGATGACGGTCGCCAAAGGTCCGTTGAAGACGGCGATCTCCACGCCGTCGTGGGCGGCGATCCGCTGTTGTGTCTGTTCGGCCGACAGCGACAGGGACGCCATCGCACCGGTCCCCGACAGGGCGGTCAATGCGCGGCTGCGCAGTGCGACGACTTTGGCCGAGTCGTGGAGGGTGAGGGCTCCGGCGATGTGTGCGGCGGCGATCTCGCCTTGGGAGTGCCCGATGACCGCGTCCGGGATCACACCGGCCGACTTCCACAGCTCGGCCAGGGACACCATGACGGCCCACAACGTGGGTTGCAGAACGTCCACCCGCTCGAACCCGGTCCCCTCACGCAGGACTTCTTCGAGCGACCAGTCAATGAATGGATCGAGTGCCTCGGCGCAGCGCTTGATGGATTCGGTGAAGACCGGCGACTCGTCCAGGAGGGTGGCGGCCATTCCCTGCCATTGCCAGCCCTGCCCGGGGAACACCAACACCGTCTTGCCGGGGGTTCCGGCGCGGCCTTGGACCAGGTGGGGTGCCTCGGTGCCGGCGGCCAGGGCCCGCAGACCGGCGTCGAACTCGTTCGGGGCCTGCCCGATGATCACGGCACGGTGTTCCAGGGTGGCGCGGGTGTTCGCAAGGGCGGTGGCCACGCCCGCCACATCCTCAGTCACATCAGCGAGCCGGTCGGCCTGCGCACGCAGGGCGGGTTCGGTTTTCGCTGAGACCAGCCATGGCACCGGGCCCGAGATTTCCGCCGGCGTTGTTGGAGGTTCCTCGGGAGCTTGTTCGAGGATGATGTGGGCGTTGGTGCCGCTGATCCCGAACGAGGACACCGCAGCGCGGCGCAGCCCGTCCTTGTCCCAGGGCTGGGGTTCGGTGAGCAGGGAGACCGCCCCCGCCTCCCAGTCGACGTGCGGGGACGGCTGGTCCACGTGCAACGTCTGGGGAAGGACACCCGCACGCATCGCGCCGACCATTTTGATGACGCCTGCGACTCCGGCGGCGGCCTGGGTGTGCCCGATGTTGGACTTCACCGACCCCAACCACAACGGACGACCCTCCGAACGCCCCCGCCCATAGGTCGCCAACAACGCCTGCGCCTCGATCGGGTCACCCAACGCCGTACCCGTCCCATGAGCCTCCACCACGTCCACATCACCACCGGTCAAACCCGCATTAGCCAGCGCCTGCGTGATCACGCGCTCCTGCGAGGGGCCGTTGGGCGCGGTCAGGCCGTTCGACGCGCCGTCCTGGTTGACCGCCGAACCGCGCACCACCGCCAACACCCGGTGACCGTTGCGCTGCGCCTGGGACAGCGGCTCCAGCAACACCAAGCCGACGCCCTCGCCCCAACCCGTCCCATCAGCGGCAGCGGCGAACGCCTTGCAGCGGCCGTCCACCGACAAACCACGCTGCCGCGAGAACTCGATGAAGGTGTTGGGGGACGCCATGACGGTGGCGCCGCCTGCGAGAGCGAGGCCGCATTCGCCGTTCCGCAGTGCCTGGACCGCGAGATGCATGGCGACCAGGGAGGAGGAGCAGGCCGTGTCCACTGTGATCGCCGGGCCCTCCAACCCGAAGGTGTAGGCGACCCGGCCGGACGCGACGCTCGCCGTGCTGCCCATGCCGAGGTAGCCCTCAAGCTCCGGCGGCGGCGTGGGGAAGCGGGAGGCGTAGTCGTTGTACATGACGCTGGCGAACACGCCGGTGTCGCTTCCGCGCAGCGTCGTCGGGTCGATGCCGGACCGCTCGAACACCTCCCACGCGGTTTCGAGCAGCATCCGCTGTTGCGGGTCGACGGCGAGGGCTTCGCGCGGGGAGATGCCGAAAAGGTCGGCGTCGAAAAGGTCCGCGTTGTGAAGGAATCCGCCTTCCCGTACATATGAGGTCCCGGTGTGCTCGGGGTCGGGGTCATAGAGCGACTCGACATCCCAACCCCGGTTCTCCGGGAAGCCCGATACCGCGTCGCGGCCCTCGGCCACCAGCCGCCACAGCTCCTCCGGAGAGGTCACCTCGCCCGGGTAGCGGCAGGCCATCCCGACGATCGCGATCGGCTCGTCCTGGGCGACGGTCGCCCGCGCGGTCACCGCCGTGGTGGTCCCGGAGAACTGCGCCAGGATGTGGCGGGCCAGGGCCGAGGCGTTCGGGTGGTCGAAGACGGCGGTCGCCGGGAGGCGCAGTCCGGTGGCGGTGTTGAGCCGGTTGCGGAGTTCGATGCCCATCAGCGAGTCGAATCCGAGGTCGCGGAACGCCCGGTCGAGGGGAACGGCGTCGGTCTCGGCGTGGCCGAGGACGGCGGCCGCGTTGGTCGCGACGAGTTCCTCGATCTGGTGCGGTTCGGTGAGCGGCGCGGCGGACGCGGCGTCCGCCACCGCCGCCCGGCGGCGCACGCGGACGAGCCCGCTCAGCAGGGACGGCAGCGCCCCGGCCTCGGCCTGCGAGCGGAGGGCGGCGGTGTCGAGGCGGGCCGCCGCCAGCAGCGCGGAGTCGGCGGCGAGCGCGCCGTCGAGCAGGGCGAGGGCGTGGCTGTCGGACATCGGCAGGACGCCCGCGCGGCTCATCCGCTGCCGGTCGGAGCCGGTGAGCGTACCGGTGATGCCGCTTTCGGTGTCCCAGAGTCCCCAGGCGATGCTCGTCCCCGGCAGCCCCTCCGCACGGCGACGGCTCGCCAACGCGTCCAAAAACGCATTCGCCGCCGCGTAATTCGCCTGACCCGCACTCCCCGCCAACCCAGCAAGAGAAGAGAACAACACAAACGCCGACACATCCCGCATCAACTCATGCAGATTCCACGCCGCATCCACCTTCGCCCGCAACACCGCATCCAACGCCCCACCCGAAAGCGAAGCGATCGTCGCATCCTCCACCACCCCAGCCGCATGAACCACCGCCGAGACCCGCACACCAGACAGGGCCTCGGCCAAAGCATCACGATCGGCGACATCACACGCCACCACCGACACCTCAGCCCCAAGCCCCACCAACTCATCCCGCAGAGCCCCAGCACCCCCACGACGACTCATCAACATCACATCGCGGACACCGTGCTCCACCACCAGATGCCGCGCCACCACACCACCCAGCACACCCGTACCACCCGTGATCAGAACCGTCCCGTCACCCCAAGAGCCGCCGGTACCGGCGGTGGCGCGGGACAGGCGGGGGACGAGGACCTCCCCGTCCCGGACAGCTACCTGCGTCTCGCCGTCCAGCATCGTCTGGAGGGCGGCGAGGAGATCGCCGCCGTCGGAGTCGAGGAGTCCGAAGCGGCCGGGGTTCTCCGACTCTGCGGACCGCCACAGCCCCCAGGCCGGAGCGGTGGCCAGGTCGCGGACGCCCTCGTCCGGCAGCACGGCGACGGCCCCGGACGTCACGAGGACGAGCCGGGCCGAGGCGAAGCGATCATCGTCTGACCAGCGGCGGGCAAGGTCCAGGACGTCGCGAGCGGCGGCGTGGGCGGCCGCGACGGGCTCGTCGCCCTCGGAGGACCGCGGAACCAGCACGATCCGGGGCGCGACCGCCCCGCCGTCGACCGCTTCGGCGAGCGCGGCCAGGTCGGGGAGGCTCGGGAGGCCGTCGAGATCCGAGCCGAGCACCACGACCCCGTCCACCTCAGAGGGACGGCTCCCGGGGACGGTGTTCCACACGACCTCAAGCAGCCCGTCGCGTCCCGCCGGCGCCGCCTCGACGGACGCCGGGGCGGGACGCACCGAAACCGTGTCGATCGCGACCACCGGTGAGCCCGCCGGGTCGGTGGCGACGAGGCCGAGGGCGCCGTCGCCCTTCGGCGTCAGCCGGACGCGGAGGCTCGTCGCGCCGGTGGCGAGCAGCCGCGCGCCGCCGAAGGAGAACGGCAGCCGCAGCGTGTCCCCGGCCGGGGTCGCGAGCGCGAACGCGTGGAGGGCGGCGTCCAGGAGGGCCGGGTGGACGCCGAAGCGCCCGGCGGCGTCGGACTGGTCCGCGGGCAGCGCCACCTCGGCGCAGATGTCGTCGCCGTCGCGCCACGCGGCTCGCACGCCCCGGAACGCGGGCCCGTACTCGTATCCGAGAGCGGCCAGTTCGTCGTAGCGCCCGTCCAGGGGGATGGGCTCGGCCCCGACCGGCGGCCACGCGGTCTGGGCCTCGGTAGCAGGAGTTTCGGAGGAAGCGACGAGCTGGCCGGTCGCGTGCGTCATCCAGATCTCGCCGTCCAGGGACGACCGGATGACGATCTCCCGTGACGCGGACGTCTCGACCCGCAGTCGCGCGGACGCGCCGTCCGGCAGGACGAGCGGCGCCTCCAGGACGAGTTCGCCGAGCGTGTCGCAGCCGGCGTGGTCGGCGGCGTGCAGGGCGAGTTCGGCGAGGGCCGTGCCGGGCAGCAGGACGGCGCCGCCGACGGAGTGGTCGGCGAGCCAGGGGTGGGTGCGGACCGAGAGCCGTCCGGTGGACACGGCGGCGCCGTCCGCGAGGTCGACGACGGCGGCGAGGAGGGGGTGGCCCGCCGCGGCCTGGCCGAGGCCGGTGGCGTCGCCCGCCGCCTCGGGGGCGTCGAGCCAGTAGGGGCGGTGGTCGAAGGCGTAGGTGGGCAGGTCGACGCGGCGCGCGCCGGCGAACAGCGGGGTCCAGTCGGCGGGGGTGCCGTGGGCGTGGGCGGCGGCGACGGCGGCGACGAGCGTCTCCGGTTCGGGGCGGTCGTGGCGCAGGGTCGCGGCGAGCGCGGCCGGGGCGTCGCCGGTGCGGCACTCGTGGGCCATCGCGGTGAGGACGGCGTCGGGCCCGAGTTCGAGGAAGCAGCCCGTCCCGGCGGCTTCGAGGGCGCGGACGCCGTCGAGGAACCGGACCGGCTCCCGGACGTGCCGCACCCAGTAGCCCGGGTCGGTCAGCTCATCGGTGGCGATCTCGCCGGTCAGGTTGGACACGACGGGGATGCTCGGGCGCCGGTAGGTGAGCCCGGCGGCGACCTCGCCGAACTCCTCCAGCGCCGAGTCCATGTGGGCGGAGTGGAAGGCGTGGCTGACCCGCAGCCGCCGCGTCTTGCGGCCGAGCCCGGCGAAGTGCGCGGCGGCCTCCTCGACGGCGTCGGCGTCACCGGAGATCACCACGGCGGCGGGGCCGTTGACGGCGGCGATGCCGGCCCGCCCGTCCAGGACGTCCCGCACCTCGTCCTCGCTCGCGCGGACGGCGACCATCGCGCCGTCGGAGCGCGCGGCCTGCATGAGCCTTCCCCGCGCGGCGACGAGCGCGCACGCGTCCTCCAGCGAGAACACCCCGGCGACATGCGCGGCGGCCAGCTCGCCGATCGAGTGCCCGAGGACGTGGTCCGGCGCGGGCAGGAACTCGCGGACGAGCCGGTACAGCGCCACCTCGACGGCGAACAGTCCCGCCTGCGCGAAGACGGTCTGGTCGAGCAGCCCCGCCTCCTCGGACCCGGGCTCGGCGAACAGGACGGAAAGCAGGGGGCGCGGCAGATGCGGGTCGAGCGCGGCGCGGACCTCGTCGATCGCGGCGGCGAAGACGGGGAACCCGGCGTGGAGCTCGCGCCCCATCCCGGGACGCTGCCCGCCCTGCCCGCCGAACAGGAACGCGAGCCCGCCGGGCGCGGCCGTCCCACGAACCAGCCCCGGCGCGCTCTCACCGGCGGCGAGGGCCTCCAACCCGCGCAGCAGCCCGGAGGCATCCGCGCCGACGACGGCCGCGCGGTGCTCGAACCGGCTGCGCGTGGTCGCCAGCGACAGCCCCACGTCGGCGACGGAGGCGGTCCGGAGGCCGGCGTGGTCGAGCAGCCGCCGCGCCTGGCCGCGCAGCGCCGTCTCGGACTTCGCCGACAGCACCCACCCGGTCACCGGCGCCGCCGCACCGGCGGGCTCCGGCTCCCCGGCGGGCTCCGCGGGCGCCTCCTCCAGAAGGACGTGCGCGTTGGTGCCGCTGATCCCGAACGACGACACCCCGGCGCGGCGGACGCGGTCCCCCGCGTCCCACGGGCGGGACTCCGTCAGGAGCGACACCGCCCCCGCCGACCAGTCGACGTGCGGCGACGGCGCGTCCACGTGCAGCGTCCGCGGCAGGACGCCGTTGCGCAGCGCCATCACCATCTTGATCACACCGGCGACCCCGGCGGCCGCCTGGGCGTGCCCGATGTTGGACTTCACCGACCCCAGCCACAGCGGATGCCCGGCGGGACGCGCCCGCCCGTAGACGGCGAGGAGCGCCTGCGCCTCGATCGGGTCGCCCAGTCTGGTGCCGGTGCCGTGCGCCTCGACCGCGTCGATGTCGGCGGGGCCCAGCCCGGCGCTCGCCAGCGCCGCGCGGATCACGCGTTCCTGCGACGGGCCGTTCGGGGCGGTGAGCTGGCTGCTGTGCCCGTCCTGGTTCACGGCGGAGCCGCGCAGCACGGCGAGGACGGGGTGGCCGTGGCGGCGGGCGTCCGAGAGCCGCTCCAGCAGCACGAGGCCCGCGCCCTCGCCGAGGCCGGTGCCGTCGGCGGACGCGGCGAACGCCTTGCAGCGGCCGTCGCGGGACAGGCCGCGCTGGCGGGCGAACTCCACGAACGTGCCGGGCGTCGCCATGACGCTGACGCCGCCCGCCAGGGCGAGCGAGCACTCGCCGTTCCGCAGCGCCTGCGCGGCCAGGTGCAGCGCGACCAGCGACGAGGAGCAGGCGGTGTCGACGGTCACGGCGGGCCCCTCGAACCCGAACAGGTAGGAGACGCGGCCGGAGGCGACGCTGCCCGCGCTGCCGTTCACGACATGGCCGTCGAGGCCCTCGGGGACCGTGTGCAGCCGGGAGGCGTAGTCGCCGTACATGACGCCGGCGAACACGCCGGTGCCGCTGCCGCGCAGGCCGGCCGGGTCGAGGCCCGCGCGCTCCAGCGCCTCCCACGCCAGCTCCAGCAGCAGCCGCTGCTGCGGGTCGGTGGCGAGCGCCTCGCGCGGGCTCATCGCGAAGAACGGCGCGTCGAACAGGTCGGCGTCGTGGAGGAAGCCGCCGTCGCGCGCGTAGCAGGTGCCGGGACGGGACGCGTCCGGGTCGTAGAGGCGCTCCAGGTCCCAGCCGCGGTCACTCGGGAACGGGGAGACGGCGTCGCGGCCGCCGTCGACCAGCCGCCACAGGTCCTCGGGCGAGGACACCCCGCCCGGGTAGCGGCACGCCATGCCGACGACGGCGATCGGCTCGCGCCGCGCCGCCTCCAGCTCGGCGAGCCTCCCGCGGGTCTGGTGCAGGTCCGCCGTCACCCGCTTGAGGTAGTCGCGCAGCTTCTCTTCATTCGCCATGCGAGGCCATCCCGTCCTGCCCGTCCTGCGTCATGCCAGCAACCTCGGAGACGGCGCTAACGGTCCGCTTTACGCGCTCTAAAGCGCGCCGCGGCACCGGCGCGGGCTCCGGACGCGCGGCAAGCAGCCGATTAGCGCGGCTTTAGCGGGCGTCCGGAGCATGGCCGGGACATCGAGACCCCACATGCCCGGGAGTGGGGCATGAGGAGGGACCCATGGACATCTCGGAGGTCCGCGTCCTGGCGGCGGGGACGGCGCTGCCCGGCCCGCCGATCGACAACGCGGCGCTCGCCCGGCGGTTCGGCATGGACGGCGCGTGGGAGCAGTGGATCGCGGCGTTCGTCGGCACCGACAGCCGGCACCTCGCCGTCGACCTGGACACCGGCGAGGTCCGCTCGTCGCTGTCGGAGCTGGGCGCGCTCGCCGCCGAGCGCGCCCTGCGCGGCGCGGCGCTGCGGCCCGCCGACATCGACGTGCTGGTGCTCGGCACGTCCACGCCGGAGATGCTGATGCCCGCGACCGTGAACGTGGTCGCGGACCGGCTCGGCATCAACGACGTCCCGACCTACCAGCTCCAGTCCGGGTGCGCGGGCGCCGTCCAGGCGCTGGACGTGGCGCGCGGGATGCTCGCGACCGGGGCGCGGAACGCGCTGGTCATCGGCGGGGAGGTGTGCGCGAAGCACTTCGACCTGTCGGTGGACCTCAAGGACCTCTCGCCCGCCGAGCTGGTCAACGTCGTGCTGTTCGGCGACGGGGCCGGGGCCGCCGTGCTCACCG
The DNA here is from genome assembly GCF_018603865.1 of Actinomadura sp. NEAU-AAG7. NCBI lineage: Bacteria > Bacillati > Actinomycetota > Actinomycetes > Streptosporangiales > Thermomonosporaceae > Actinomadura > Actinomadura sp. NEAU-AAG7. The sequence continues at coordinate 773,611 of NZ_JAHFZY010000004.1, read as the reverse complement.
CCGACCCGGTGGAGGGCGTCCCGGCGGTCCGGCGGGTGCTGAACCGGCTGACCGGCCAGGGCCGGGAGCCCGGCCAGTCCGTGCAGTGGTTCGGGCTGGCCGACCGCGCGTCCGCGGCGGCCGCCGTCAAGGAGGACTACAAGGCGATCGAGGAGTCGGTGCCGCTGATGGCCGCCGAGATCGTCAAGGAGCTGCTGGCCGACACCGGCTGGGACGCGACCGACGTCGACTACCTGCTGCCGCCGCAGCTGTCGGGGAGGATGACCGCGCGGATCGTCGAGGAGCTGGGCCTGGCGGCGGCCGAGGAGGTCAGCTGCGTGCGCGAGACCGCCAACACCGGCAACGCGCTGCCGTTCTTCCAGTTCGAGCGCGCCCTCGCGGAGATGACCACCGGTGACCGCGCGCTGTGCGTCGCGGTCGAGTCGAGCAAATGGATCAAGGCCGGAATCGCGCTGGAGTGTGTCTGACCCATGTCCGCCGACGAGCTGACATCGCTGCACCGGTCCGGGCGCGTCCCGGCCGAGTTCCCCCGCCTCCCCCGCCTGCTGGACGGGGCGACGCCCGACGAGCTGGCCCGCGCCGGACGGCTGCTGGCCGCCGTCGACCCCGGCGAGGTGCTCCGCGAGCATCCGGGCACGCCGGTGCTGAAGGCCGCCGTGACCGGCCACGGCACGCTCTCCGGGCTCGTCCCGTCGCTGACCGCCGAGCTGGCCCGGCACGGGACGCTGCTGCGCCCGGCCGTGTCGGACTTCGACTCCTACGTGTTCGACCTGTCCGACCCCGAGGGGTTCGCCGGGGACGCCGACGTCGTCCTGTGCGTGCTGGACCACGACATCGTGACGGGCGAGCTGCCCGTCCCGTGGAAGGTCACGGACCTGGAGCGGGTCCTCGCCGAGAAGGTGTCGCTGGTCGCGGGCCTGGCGGGACGGTTCGCCGCCGCGTCCCGGGCGACGCTCGTCCTCAACACGCTGCCGCTCCCCCGGAGCGTTCCGGCACAGCTCGTCGACCACCGGTCCCGGGCGCTCGCGGGCGCGGCGTGGCGGGAGGCCAACGCGCGGCTGCTGCGGCTGACCGCCGAGCACTCCGGCGTGGTCGTCATCGACCTCGACCCGCTGACCGCCGAGGGCGTGCCGGTCACCGATCCCCGGTTGGGCGTCTACGCGAAGGCGCACCTGGCGCCCGGTCTGCTCGCCGCGTACGCGCGGGAGGTCGGGCACCTGGCCCGGCACCTCACCGGGCGCGGCAAGAAGTGCCTCGTCCTCGACCTGGACGACACGGTCTGGGGCGGGATCCTCGGCGAGGACGGCGCCGAGGGCATCGAGGTCGGGCACTCGCCGCGCGGGGAGGCGTTCACCGCGTTCCAGCGGGTCGCCAAGCAGATCACCGCGCAGGGCGTGCTGCTGGCCGCCGTCAGCAAGAACGACCTGGAGCCCGTCCGGGAGGTGCTGCGCGACCACCCCGGCATGGTGCTGCGCGAGGAGGACTTCGTCCGGGTCGTCGCGAACTGGCGCCCCAAGCACGACAACCTGCGGGAGCTGGCCGCCGACCTCAACATCGGCGTCGACGCGTTCGTGTTCGCCGACGACAGCCCCTACGAGCGCGGGCTGGTGCGCCGGGAGCTGCCCGGCGTCGCGGTCGTGGACCTGGACCGCGAGCCCGCCGGGCATCCGGGGGCGCTGCTGGCCGACGGCTGGTTCGACACCGTCGAGCTGTCGGACGAGGACCACGCGCGGCCCGCCCGCTACCGGCAGGAGATGGCGCGCCGCGACTTCCTGGAGAGCTTCGACTCGATCGAGGAGTACCTGCGGGAGCTGGGCGTGACCGTGCGGATGGCGCGCGCCGCGTCCCGCGAGCTGCCGCGGCTGTCCCAGATCACGCTGCGCACCAACCAGTTCAACCTGACGACGCGGCGGCTCCGGCAGGCGGATGTCGAGGCGCTCGCCGCCGACCCGCGGGCGTTCCCGCTCGCCGTGCACGCCTCCGACCGGATGGGCGACAACGGCGTCGTCGGCGCCGTGTTCGCGCGGCGCGACGGCGGCACCGTCCACATCGACAACTTCCTGCTGAGCTGCCGGGTGTTCTCGCGCGGCATCGAGCAGGCGTGCCTGGCGGCGCTGCTGCGGCACGCGAGGGACACCGGCGCGGCGGAGGTCCGGGCCTCCTACCGGCCGAGCGCCAAGAACGGCAAGGTCGCGGACTTCTATCCCCGCTCCGGCTTCGTCCCGGTCGCCGAGGACGAGGACGGGACGCACTTCCGGCACGACCTCGCCGAGCTGCCCGAGCCGCCCGAGCACGTCAGGCTCACCACCGACTTCGAAGGGACCCCGTCGTGAGAAGCATCGACGACTTCGTCGCGCTCGTCCGCGACGAACTCGGCCTGCCGGTGACCAGCGAGACCGTCGGCACCGGGTTCGACGAGCTGCCCGGCTGGGACTCGGTGCACCTGCTGGCGCTGATGGTCGTGCTGGAGCGCGAGACCAGCCGCCCGATCTCCCTGCCCGACCTGCTGGAGGCGCCGAGCCTCGCCGGCATCTACGAGCTGGCGGCCGGCGCGTGAGCCGTCCGCCGCACCGAAAGGAAGCACCGTGAACGCTGAGGAAAGCACCTCCGTCGTCGTGGTGGGCGGCGGGCCCACCGGCATGATGCTGGCCGGGGAGCTGCGGCTCGCCGGGGTCGACGTCGTCCTGCTGGAGCGGATCGGGACGCTCCACGAGCACACGCACTCGATGGGCCTGCACCCGCGCGCCGCCGAGGCGCTCGACCAGCGCGGGCTGATGGACCGGTTCGGCGGGCCGCTGCCGAAGTGGCCGCGCCTGCACTTCGGGCTCATCTGGCTGGACGTGGAGAAGGTCGGCGAGGACGAGTACACGCTCGCCTCCCCCGACTGGCGCGCCGAGGAGATCCTGGAGGAGCGGGCGGTGGAGCTCGGCGCGGACGTCCGTCGCGGCCACCGCGCGACGAGCCTGCGCCAGGACGGGGCGGGCGTCACCCTCGGCGTGTCCTGCGCCGACGGCGACTACGAGATCCGCTGCTCCTACCTGGTCGGCTGCGACGGGCCCGACAGCCCCGTCCGGGAGATGGCCGGGTTCGACGTCACCGAGAGCACGCTGTCCTACTACGGCGTGTTCGGCGACTTCAAGGTCGCCGCCGGGGAGTCCCCCGAGTTCGACACCGGCCTGTACGCGGACGGGATGACCTCGGTGCTGCCGTTCGGCGACGGCCTGATCCGCGTGATGTCGGTCGAGTTCGACCGGCGCCCGCCCGCCGCCGACGTGCCGCTGAGCAAGGACGAGCTGCTGGCCTCCCTGCGCCGCGCGTCCGGCGAGGAGCCCGAGCTGGGCGAGCCCGAGCGGCTGTTCCGCTACGGCGGGCCGACCCGGCACGCCGACGGCTACCGCAAGGGGCGGGTGTTCCTCGCGGGCGAGGCGGCGCACGCCCACTTCGTCCACGCCGCGCACGGCAAGAGCACCGGCATCCACGACGCGCTCAACCTGGCGTGGAAGCTCGGCGCGGAGCTGAACGGGTGGGCGCCCCCGGGGCTGCTCGACAGCTACGACGCCGAGCGGCGGCCGGTCGGCGACCGCGCCTGCCTGCACGGCGAGGCGCAGCTCGCCGTGTTCCGGTCGGGGAGGACGACCTCGGCGCTGCGGGAGCTGATGGCCGAGCTGATCCGCTACGACGAGGTCAACCGGCAGCTCATCACGCAGGTGACCGACGTGCGCTACCCGCTGGGCAGCGACGCCGCCCCGCACCCGCTGGTGGGCGCGCGCGTCCCGAACACGCTGCTGGCCGTGAAGGACGAGCGGCCGCTCGCCGCCGGCTGCGGCGTCCTCTATGACCTTTCGGGGTCCGAGCCCGACCAGGCCCGGGTCACCGGATGGGCCGACCGCGTCGACGTGGTCGCCGCCGAGCCGCACCCCGGGCTCGACGCGGCCGCGCTGCTCGTCCGGCCGGACGGCTTCGTCGCCTGGGCGACACCCGGCGACGGCGTGGACACGGGGCTGCGCGAGGCCCTCACGCGGTGGTTCGGAGAGCCGACATCCTGAGAGCCGTCCCGTGACCGCCGCGGAAAGGGGGCACCGGTGATCCCGGTGCCCCCTTTCGGGTGCGGCGCTCAGGCGTTGACGCGGGCCGGGTTCCCCGCGGCAGCGTGCCCGGCGGCGCCGTCCGGCGTCGCGCCCGAGAACGCCAGCTCGGCCAGCACCTCCCGGACCGAGGACGCGAACGCCCGCACGAGCCCCTCGTCCAGGAACCCGCCGTTGAACGCGAACTCGACGGTCAGGCGGCCGTCGAGGGTGAGCACGAACGCGGTCAGCGGCCCCATCGCGGCCAGCCCGAACCAGCGGAAGCCGGTGATCTCCACGCCGGGCGGGGTGACCGGTGTGGAGATCGCGCCCGCGTTGGTGACGACCAGGCTCGGCATCAGCAGGCTCGGGTCCTCCAGCAGCCGGTGCACGCCGAGGATCTCCAGCTCCAGGTCGCCGCGCTCGCGCGCGCGCCGGAATCCCTCGTTCAGCCGGGCGCCGACGGCCGTCGCCTCACCGTCCTCGGGCACCTCGGCGTAGGCGGTGAACCAGGACGCGGCGAGCACCATGTCCTCGCGGTCCACCTCCGGGTCCAGCCGCGACCGCAGATCGACCGGCGTGAGGCAGCTCAGGTTCGCGGGGCCGGACGGCGCGTCCAGGTGCCGGCGCAGCGCGGTCAGCAGCGCGCCGGACACCAGCCAGTGCCGGCTCAGCCCGTCCCGCTTCGCCGCCGCCGAGATCGCCTCGGTGTCCGCCGCGCTCAGCCGGATCTGCTCCAGCCGGATGCCCGGCTCCCCGCCCGCGCCGTAGGGGAGCGTGACCGGGCGCATCTCCTTCGCCTCCGCGACGCGGCGGGCGACGTGCGCGGAGATGTCCTCCTCGGACCAGGGGCGCAGCCGGACCTGGACCGGCTCCGGCACGGCCCGGGGCGGCGCGTCCGGCGCGGCGCCCGCGACGGCGCGGGTGTAGTGGTCCCAGAACGCCTCGTGCAGCGTGACGACGCTGATGCCGTCCGACACGGCGTGGTCGACGGCGAACACCACGACGTCCTCGCGGTCCTCGCCGTCCGCGTCGTCGCCGCGCAGGAGCACCGCGCGGACCAACGCCTCGCCGGGGTCGAGGGGCGTCTGGATCTCCTCCTCCAGCGCGTCCCGGCCGCCGGGGCGGACCTGGAGGACGGGGTGGTCCGCCGGGTCGAGCGGCTCGAACCGCAGGCCGTCCGGCGTCCGCACGACGTGGCTCCGCAGCGCGGGATGCTCGGCGACCTTGGCGGCGAAGGCGGCGGCGAGCGCGTCCGCGTCGATCCCGCCGCGCAGCGTGCACACCACGGTGATGCGCGTGCTCGCGTCGCCGACGAGCATCGCCTCGACGGCGTTCAGCTTTCGTTCCACGTGGCACAGCCTCCTGTGTCGGGCCTGCTGAATAGGGGTCGAGCACAACCTCCTCGGCGCGGCTAAACCGCCGCTAATCCCATGGAACCGCCTAAGCGCGGGTTTAGGGGGCGCGCCCAGGCTTGCGGCCGGCCGAACGGCCCCCACCGGGGCCCTGAGGAGAGAGGTGCGCATGACGACGACACGGAGAGCGGTGCTGAAGGGCGGTGCCGCGACCCTGGCAGCCGCCGGGCTCGGCGTGATGGGCCTGGCGGGCAGCGCCGGCGCGCAGGCGACGGAGTGGGACCGGCTGCGCAGGCGGCTGGGCGACCGCCTCGTGCTGCCGTCCGACGCCGGGTACGCCGCCGCCAAGCAGATCCAGTGGACCGAGTTCGACGGCGTCAACCCGGCCGGGGTGGCGTACTGCACGTCGCCGGGGGACGTGCAGGCGTGCCTGTCGTTCGCGCAGTACAACGGCATCGCGGCGGTACCGCGCAGCGGCGGCCACAGCTACGGCGGGTACTCCACCTCCACCGGGCTCGTCATCGACGTGTCCCGGATCAACGGGATCCAGATGAAGGGCGACACGACCTACATGGGCCCCGGCGCCCAGCTCGTCGACGTCGTCGACACCCTGTCCAGGAACGGCGCGGCCGTGTCCGCCGGGCTGTGCCCGACGGTCGCGATGGGCGGCTACCTCCAGGGCGGCGGCATCGGCTGGCAGACCCGCGCGCTCGGCATCGGCTGCGACACGGTCGAGTCGGCGCAGGTCGTCCTCGCCGACGGGCGGGTCGTGACCTGCTCGGAGAAGTCCTATCCCGACCTGTTCTGGGCGCTGCGCGGCGGTGGCGGCGGCAACTTCGGCATCGTCACCGGCTACCAGCGCCGGCACGCGATGGTCCCCCGGATGGTCAACTTCACCCTGTACTGGGCGTGGGACGACGTGCAGCGCGTCATGGCCGCCTGGCAGAAGTGGTCGCGGACCGTCCCGGACAACCTCGGGTCGCGGTGGCTGTTCATCCACTTCGACGCGGCGCCCGGCAACGTCCCCTACCTGATCACCGACGGCGCGTTCCTCGGCTCGCCGGACGACCTCGCCCCGCACCTGGAGGCGCTGATCTCCGAGGTGGGCAGGCGGCCGCAGAAGCGCGACGTCAACGACCTGACGTTCCGGGACGCGATGATGACGTGGTTCGACTGCACCACCAAGACCGTCGCGCAGTGCCACCGGGTCGGCGCGAACCCCGAGGCGATGCTCCCCCGCACCGGGTACACGCTGGAGCGGACCCGCATCTTCCGCAAGGACGCGCCCGCCGCCGGGCTGGAGGCGATGGTCGAGGCGTTCGACGCCGACCGCAAGGCCGGGCACATCAGGTTCGTGCAGGCGTTCGCGCTCGGCGGGGTCTCGGCGCGGCCGTCCCGCACCGACACCGCCTACGTCCACCGCGACGCGCTGTTCACCGTCAACTGGTCGACGATGGTGCCGCCCGCGGGCGCGACGCAGGAGGACCGGGCGATCGCCCGCCGGTGGATCGACAACGCCTTCACCGTCACCGACCGGTACTCCTCGCACGAGACGTACCAGAACTACATCGACCCCGAGCTGACCGACTGGCGGCGCGCGTACTACGCCGAGAACTATCCCCGGCTCGTCGATGTGAAGCGCCGCTACGACCGGTACGGGTTCTTCGACTTCGAGCAGGCCATCGGCTGACCCGCCCGGCCCGGCCGCGCCGACTTTAGCGCCCGGCAAGACCTCCGTTAGCAGCGCCTCCGACCGTGGAGGCCGACCGACTGCGACCAGCACCAGTGACGAGGAGCCGGGATGCCCCAGGAGGAGTGGCCGAGCACGGCGATCGCGGTGATCGGGATGGCGTGCCGCCTGCCCGGCGCGCCCGCCCCGAACGCGTTCTGGACGCTGCTGCGCGAGGGCCGCGACGCCGTCGGCCCGGCGCCCGCCGGACGCGGCCTGGACGGCGCGCGCGGCGGCTTCCTCGACCGGGTCGACGGCTTCGACGCCGCGTTCTTCGGCGTCTCACCGCGCGAGGCCGCCGCGATGGACCCGCGCCAGCGCCTCATGCTGGAGCTGAGCTGGGAGGCGCTGGAGGACTCCGGCACCGTCCCCGCCGCGCTGGAGCACACCGCCACCGGCGTCTTCACCGGGACGTTCTGGGACGACTACGCGATGCTGTCGCGGGACGCGGGCGCCGCCGGGCGGCACACCCTCACCGGCACCGCGCGCGGCATCATCGCCAATCGCGTCTCCTACACCCTCGGCCTGCGCGGGCCGAGCCTGACGGTGGACTCGGGCCAGTCGTCATCGCTGGTCGCCGTGCACCTGGCGATGGAGAGCCTGCTGTCGGGCGAGTCCGCGCTCGCGCTCGCGGGCGGCGTCAGCCTGATCATGGACCCGGCGAGCACGCGCGGCTCGGAGCTGTTCGGCGGGCTGTCCCCCGACGGCCGCTGCCACACCTTCGACGCCCGCGCCAACGGCTACGTGCGCGGCGAGGGCGGCGGCGTGCTCGTGCTGAAACCCCTCCACCGCGCGCTCGCCGACGGCGACCCCGTCCGCTGCGTGCTGCTCGGCGGCGCCGTCAACAACGACGGCGGCGGGGCCGGGCTGACCGTCCCCGACCGGGACGCGCAGGCCGACCTGATCCGGTCGGCCTGCGCGCGGGCGGGCGTCTCCCCTGGCGAGGTGCAGTACGTCGAGCTGCACGGCACCGGGACGGCCGTCGGCGACCCGGTCGAGGCCGCCGCGCTGGGCGCGGCGCTCGGCGCGCCGCGCCCGGCCGGTTCGCCGCCCCTCGCGGTCGGCTCGGTGAAGACCAACGTCGGGCACCTCGAAGGCGCCGCCGGGATCACCGGGCTCATCAAGACGGTGCTGAGCGTGCAGAACCGGCTGCTGCCGGCCAGCCTCAACTACGAGACCCCGAACCCGCACATCCCGTTGGACGAGTTGAACCTGCGCGTCCAGGACCGGGCCGGCGAGTGGCCCGCGCCCGACCGCCGGTTGGTGGCGGGCGTCAGCTCGTTCGGGATGGGCGGGACGAACTGCCACATACTGGTCGGCGAGGCGCCTCCGGTTCGCGAGGAGACGCCACGGGATCCGGCTCCGGGACCCGTGGTGTGGACGCTGTCGGGGCGTGACCGCCGCGCGCTGCGCGACCAGGCCCGGCGGCTGCGCGACGTCAGCGGCTCCCCCGCCGATATCGGGTTCTCGCTGGCCACGACCCGGACCGCGTTCGCGCACCGGGCGGTTGTGATCGGGGACGAGCCGGGCGCCGCGCTCGACGCGCTCGCCGAGGACCGCCCTGCGACCGGGGTGGTCACCGGAAGCGTGGGCGATCCCGGCAAGGTCGTGTTCGTCTTTCCGGGCCAGGGCTCGCAGTGGGCCGGGATGGCCACCGAACTCATGGAGACCTCGCCGGTCTTTCGGGCGCGGCTCCAGGAATGCGCCGACGCCCTCCAGCCGCATGTGGGCTGGTCGCTGATCGACGTCCTCACCGGCGGCGCCCCCCTCGAAGGCGACGACGTCGTCCAGCCCGCGCTGTGGGCGGTGATGGTCGCCCTCGCCGACCAGTGGCGGTCGTTCGGCGTCCACCCCGACGCGGTCATCGGCCACTCGCAGGGCGAGATCGCCGCCGCCTGCGTCGCGGGCGCGCTGTCGCTGCCCGACGCCGCACGGATCGTCGCGCTGCGCGCCCAGGTCGTCCGCGACCTGGCCGGGAACGGCGCGATGGCCTCGCTCGAACTCACCGCCGACCAGACCCGCGACCGCATCGCGCGCTGGGACGGCGCCGTGGCGATCGCCGCGCTCAACGGCCCCGGCGCCACCGTCGTGTCCGGCGACGCCGCCGCCGTCGAGGAGATCATCGCCGAGTGCCGGGCGGAGGACGTGCGGGCCCGGCGCGTCCCGATCGACTACGGCTCCCACTCCCGGCACGTCGAACCCGTCCGCGAACGGCTCGCCGAGGTGCTGTCGGGGGTCGCTCCCCGGACCTCCGACGTCGTCTTCCACTCCACCGTCACCGGCGAGGTCCTCGACACCGCCGGACTCGACGCCGGGTACTGGTACCGGAACCTGCGGCAGCCGATCCTGCTCGAACCGGTCACGCGACTGCTGCTCGAACGCGGACACCGCACGTTCATCGAGGTCAGCCCGCATCCCGTGCTGACGATGGCGCTCCGCGCCACCGCCGACGCCGCCGGTGTCCCCGCGGTGGTCACCGGGTCGCTCCGCCGGGGCGAGGGCGGCCTGGAACGCTTCCTCACGTCCGCCGCCACGGCCCACGTGAACGGCGTCCCCGTCGACTGGACGGCGGGGCCGGGCTGGCAGGACGCGGTCCGCGTGCCTCTGCCGACCTATCCGTTCCAGCGCCGGAGCCACTGGATCGACACCTCGGGTTCCACTGGTCCGGCTGTTCCGCGTCCCGTCGCGGAGGCTGCGGTCGTTGAGGACGATCTCCCGGACGTGCGGTCCGAGGAGGAGTTCCTGCGGCTCGTACGCGCCACCGCCGCGATCGTCCTCGGACATGACACGCCGGACGACGTCCCGCCCTCCGCGACCTTCAAGGACCTCGGCTTCGACTCGCTCGGCGCCGTCGAACTGCGGGAACGCCTCGAATCCGGCACCGGCCTGCGGCTGCCGCCCACCCTCGTCTACAACCACCCCACACCCGAACGCCTCGCCCGCCACCTGTGGACGCTCGAAGGCGGCGCTTCGCCCTCATCGGACACCGCTGTTTCCGCCGTTGCGCTGGACGAGCCGGTCGCGATCGTCGGGATGGCCTGCCGCTACCCGGGCGGCGCGTCGTCTCCGGAGGAGCTGTGGCGGCTGGTGGCCGAGGGCCGCGACGCCGTGTCCGGGTTCCCGGAGAACCGCGGCTGGGATATCGAGGCGCTGTACGACCCCGATCCTTCTCGCGCCGGAACGTCGTATGTGCGGCGGGGCGGATTCCTGCACGACGCGGACCTTTTCGACGCCGACCTGTTCGGCATCTCACCGCGCGAGGCGTCCGCGATGGACCCGCAGCAGCGGCTGCTGCTGGAGACCGCGTGGGAGGTGTTCGAGCGGGCCGGGATCGTCCCCTCGGCCCTGCGCGGTACCCGGACGGGCGTTTTCGCCGGGGTCACCACGCACGACTACGGCCCCCGCCTCGCCGACGCGCCCGCCGACTTCGGCGGCCACGTCCTCACCGGCAGCACGACGAGCGTGGCCTCCGGCCGGATCGCCTATTCGTTCGGGTTGGAGGGCCCGGCGATCACGGTGGACACCGCCTGCTCGTCGTCGCTGGTCGCCATGCATCTGGCGGTCCAGTCGCTGCGGAACGGCGAATGCACGATGGCCCTGGCGGGCGGCGCCACGATCATGTCCACGCCGGGCATGTTCACCGAGTTCTCGCGGCAGCGTGGTTTGTCGGTGGACGGCCGCTGCAAGGCGTTCGCCGCTGCCGCTGATGGGACGGGTTGGGGCGAGGGCGTCGGCTTGGTGTTGCTGGAGCGCTTGTCGGATGCCGAACGACTCGGGCATCGGGTGTTGGCGGTGGTGCGTGGTTCGGCGGTCAACCAGGACGGCGCGTCGAACGGCCTGACCGCGCCCAACGGTCCCTCGCAGGAGCGCGTGATCACGCAGGCTCTGGCCAATGCGGGCCTTACCTCGGGCGACGTTGATGTGGTCGAAGCGCATGGGACGGGCACGGCGTTGGGTGACCCGATCGAGGCGCAGGCGTTGTTGGCGACCTATGGGCGGGGGCGTTCGGAGGGTCGTCCGTTGTGGTTGGGGTCGGTGAAGTCCAACATCGGGCACACCCAGGCCGCCGCCGGAGTCGCCGGCGTCATCAAAATGGTCGGCGCCATAAGCGCAGGCATCCTCCCCCAGACGTTGCACGTGGACCAGCCGTCCCCGCACGTCGACTGGGAATCGGGGGCCGTCTCCCTGCTCACCGAACCCCAACCCTGGGACAGGGACGGGCTGCGCCGCGCGGCGGTGTCCTCGTTCGGGATCAGCGGCACCAACGCCCACATCATCCTCGAACAAGCACCCGAGGAACCCCCAACAACGCCGGCGGAAATCTCCGGCCCGGTGCCATGGCTGATCTCGGCGAAAACCGAACCCGCCCTACGCGCCCAGGCCGACCGCCTTGCTGGTGTGACCGACGATGTGGCGGGCGTGGCAACCGCCCTGGCGAACACCCGCGCCACCCTGGAACACCGTGCCGTGATCATCGGGCAGGCCCCGAACGAGTTCGACACCGGCCTGCGGGCCCTGGCCGCCGGCGCCGAGGCACCCCACCTGGTCCAAGGCCGCGCCGGGACCTCCGGCAAGACGGTGTTGGTGTTCCCCGGGCAGGGCTGGCAATGGCAGGGAATGGCCGCCGCGCTACTCGATGAATCCCCGGTGTTCGCCGAATCCATCAAGCGCTGCGCCGAGGCACTCGATCCATTCATCGACTGGTCGCTCGAAGAAGTTCTGCGTGAGGGGGCCGGGTTCGAGCGGGTTGATGTCCTGCAACCCACGCTGTGGGCCGTCATGGTGTCCCTGGCCGAGCTGTGGAAGTCGGCCGGTGTGACCCCGGACGCCGTCATCGGGCACTCCCAAGGCGAGATCGCCGCCGCACACATCGCCGGAGCCCTCACCCTCGCCGATTCGGCCAAGGTCGTCGCACTGCGCAGCCGCGCATTGACCGCCCTGTCAGGGACCGGTGCGATGGCGTCCCTGTCGCTGTCGGCCGAACAGACACAGGAACGGATCGCCGCCCACCACGGCGTGGAGATCGCCGCGTTCAACGGACCCTCGGCCACCGTCATCTCCGGCGACCCCGACGCGATAAACGCGATCGTCAACACCTGCAAAGACGAAGGGCTCAACGCCCGCGTCCTGCCGGTCGACTACGCCTCCCACTGCGCCCACACCGAACACATCCGCGACCAGATCCTCACCGACCTGACCGACATCACCCCCCAACCGCCCCGCATCCCCTTCTACTCCACCCTCACCGGCCGACGCCTCGACACCGAACACCTCGACGGCCAGTACTGGTACAACAACCTCCGCAACCCCGTCCGATTCCAACCCGCCATCCAACAACTCCTCAACCACGGACACAGCACCTTCGTCGAGGCCAGCGCGCATCCAGTCCTGGCGCCCGCCATCAGCGACACCGACGACGGGGCCGTTGTCACCGGAACACTGAGGCGGGACGAAGGCGGCCTCGACCGATTCCTCACCTCCGCCGCGCACCTCCACGTCCACGGCACCACCATCGACTGGACGCCGCTCCTCCCCAAGGACGCGCCCCCGGCCGATCTCCCCACCTATCCCTTTCAACGCCGGTCGTACTGGCTGAACCCACCCCGGCCGACAACGGACGTCCCGCACCTCGGCCTTCAGCCGGCCGAGCACCCCCTCCTGGCAACGGTCAACGAACTCCCCGACGGGACGACCGTCTACACCGGAGCCGTTTCCACCACCACCCATCCCTGGCTTGTCGACCACGCCGTCACCCACACTCCGATCCTCCCCGGCACCGCGTTCCTCGATCTCGCCCTCCACACCCACCCCACCGTCCACGAACTCACCCTCCACGCCCCGCTCATCCTGGACGAGCGCCTGACGCAGATCCAGGTCGTCCTAGGCCCGGACAGGGACATCACCATCCGCTCCCGCACCGGCGGGGGCGAATGGACGCAGCACGCGACCGGGATCATCGGGGACGAGTCGGACGAGCCCGCACCGAATCCCCCGGTCTGGCCGCCGGAAGGCGCCGAACCCGTCGAGCTGGCGGAGTTCTATGACGTCCTCGCCGATACGGGCTTCACCTACGGCCCGGCGTTCCAGGGAATGCGGGCCGCATGGACGCGCGGCAAGGAGGTGTTCGCGGAGGTCGGCCTCGCCCCCGAGCAGCAGGACGAGGTGGGCGGCTTCGGAGTCCACCCCGCCCTGCTGGACGCGGCGCTGCACGCGATGTTCGTCCCCGACGCCGAGGAAGGCGGCCTGCCGTTCTCCTGGACCGACGTCACCCTGCGCGCGACGGGCGCGACCGTCCTGCGGGTGCGGATGACCTGGACGGCCCCGGACGCGATCTCGTTCACGGTGTTCGACCCGTCCGGCGGTGCGGTCGCGGCGGTCGAGTCGCTGACGCTGCGCCCGTTGTCGTCGGCGCGCCTCAGCGCGGGACGCGGCGCCGGTCCCCTCTACCGGACGGCTTGGACGCCGCTCCCGTCCACGATTCCGGAACCAGGACGACGCTGGGCCTGGGTGGGCCCCGAGGACGCCCGGATCCGCAAGGGCTTGGAGGAGGCCGGGATCACGCTCGACACCGTCCCCGACCTCGCCTCGCTCGAAGCACCCGACATCGTCCTGGTCCCCGCTGACACCGTCCACCACGCGCTGAGCACGGTGCAGGAATGGCTGGCCGACGAAGCGTTCGCGTCGGCGCGGCTGGTGTTCGTGGGGGCGGGTCCGGACGAGGTGTCCGAGGCGCCGGTCTGGGGCCTGGTCCGCACGGCGCAGACGGAGGAGCCCGGCCGGTTCGTCCTGGTGGGCCTGGACGACGACGCGGCATCGGTGGCGGCGCTCCCGGCCGCGCTCGCGTCCGGGGAGCCCCAGCTACAGATCATCGACGGCCACCCCCGCGCCGCGCGCCTCGAAAAGGCCGCGACCGACGAGTCGGCACCCCTTCCGCCCCTGGACGGCACGGTACTGATCACCGGCGGAACGGGCGGCCTCGGCCGCATGCTCGCGCGCCACCTGGTGACCGAGCGGGGTGCCCGGCGGCTCCTCCTCACCAGCCGCCGGGGCCCGGCCACCGAAGGCGCCGCCCAACTCCACAAAGAACTGACCGAACTGGGCGCCCACGTCACCATCGCCGCCTGCGACACCGCAGACCGCGAACAACTCGCCACCCTCCTCAACCACATCCCCACCCAACACCCCCTCACCACCGTCATCCACGCCGCCGGCGTCCTCGACGACGGCGTCCTCTCCCAACTCACCCCCGAACGCCTCGACACCGTCCTGAAGCCCAAGGTCACGGGCGCGTGGAACCTGCACGAGCTGACCCGCGACCTGGACCTGGACGCGTTCGTCCTCTTCTCCTCCGTGGTCGGGACGATCGGCGGCGCGGGCCAGGCGAACTACGCCGCCGCCAACGCCGCGCTCGACGCGCTGGCCCGGCTGCGACACGGCGAGGGCCTGCCCGCCCTGTCGCTGGCGTGGGGGCTGTGGGCGCAGGAGAGCGGCATGACGTCCGCGATGGGCGAGGCGGACCGGCGCCGCATGCTGCGCTGGGGTGTGACGCCGCTGCCGTCCGAGCAGGGGCTCGCGCTGCTGGACGCGGCGTGGGCGTCGCCGCTCGGGCCGGTGCTGGTGCCGGTCCGGCTGGACCTGGCGGCGCTGCGCGCGAACGCGGAGGTCCCGGCGCTGATGCGCGGCCTCGTCCCGCGGCGGCCGCGCGGGGAGGCGGCGGCAGCCCAGGAGGCCGACCTGAAGGGGCGGGTGGCGGCGATGCCGCCGGACGCGCGGCGCCGCTTCCTGGTCGACCTGGTCCGCGGGCACGCGGCGGCGGCGGTCGGGCACGCGGAGCCGGCGGCGGTCCCCGAGGACCGCCCGTTCAAGGATCTCGGGTTCGACTCGCTGACCTCGGTGGAGCTGCGGACGCGGCTGAACCGGGCGGCGGGCGTCCGGCTGCCCGCGTCCGTGACCTTCGACCACCCGACGCCCGCCGCGCTGGCGGAGCGCCTCGCCCGCGAACTCGGCGCCGACCCGCACCAGGAGGCGGACGACGAGGCCGCCGTCCGCGGGCTGCTGGCGTCGGTCCCGCTGGCCAGGCTCCGCGCGTCCGGCCTGCTGGAGCGGCTGACCGAACTCGCGGAAGACGGCGGCGGCGCGGCGCCCGCCGAGACCGAACAGATCGACGCCATGAACGCCGATGAACTCATCCGGCTGGCCTTGAACGGCAGCACCAGCGATGGAGCGTAGATGACCACGTCGAACGACCAGCTCGTTGAAGCGCTGCGCGCGTCCCTGAAGGAGGCCGAGCAGCTACGCCGCCGCAACTCCGAGCTCATCGCGGCCACCACCGAGCCGATCGCGATCGTCGGGATGGGGTGCCGCTACCCGGGCGGCGTCGACTCCCCCGAGGCGCTGTGGCGGCTCGTCGCGGACGAGGGCGACGCCGTCGGGCCGTTCCCGGGCGACCGGGGCTGGGACCTGGAGAACCTGTTCGACCCGGTCCCGGCGACGCCGGGGAAGGTGTCGTCGCGGGCGGGCGGGTTCCTGTCGGACGCGGGCGGGTTCGACCCGGGGTTCTTCGACCTGAGCCCGCGTGAGGCGACGGCGATGGACCCGCAGCAGCGGATCGCGCTGGAGACGGCGTGGGAGGCGTTCGAGCGGGCCTCGGTCGATCCGGGCGGGCTGCGCGGGTCGGCGACCGGCGTGTTCGTCGGGGCGATGGACCAGGAGTACGCGCCGCCGCGCACCCCGGCCGAGTTCGAGGGGCACCTGCTGACCGGGCGGATCAACAGCGTCATCTCCGGGCGCATCGCCTACACGCTCGGGCTGGAGGGCCCCGCTGTCACGGTCGACACGGCGTGCTCCTCGTCGCTGGTCGCGGTGCACCTCGCGGTTCAGGCGCTGCGGCGCGGCGAGTGCGGGCTGGCGCTGGCGGGCGGCGTCACGGTCGTGGCGCGCCCCCGGGTGTTCGTGGAGTTCTCGCGCCAGCGGGGCCTGTCGCCGGACGGGCGGTGCAAGGCGTTCGCCGCCGCCGCCGACGGGACCGGCCTCGGCGAGGGCGCCGGGATGCTGGTGCTGGAGCGGCTCTCGGACGCGCGGCGCAACGGCCGCGCCGTCCTGGGCGTGATCCGGGGTTCGGCGGTCAACCAGGACGGCGCGTCCAACGGGCTGACCGCGCCGAACGGGCCGTCGCAGGAGCGGGTGATCCGGCAGGCGCTCGCGGGCGCGGGCCTGTCCGGCGCGGACGTGGACGCGGTCGAGGCGCACGGCACCGGCACCTCGCTGGGCGACCCGATCGAGGCGCAGGCGGTGATCGGCACCTACGGGCAGGACCGTCCCGAGGGGCGCCCGCTGTGGCTGGGGTCGATCAAGTCGAACATCGGGCACACGCAGGCGGCCGCCGGGGTCGCCGGTGTGATCAAGATGGTGATGGCGATGCGGCACGCCGAGCTGCCGCGGACGCTGCACGTGGACGAGCCGTCCCCGCGCGTGGACTGGGCGGCGGGCGAGGTTGCGCTGCTCACCGAGCCGCGCCCCTGGGAGCCGGGCGACCGGCCGCGCCGGGCCGGGATCTCCTCGTTCGGGATCAGTGGCACCAACGCCCACGTCATCGTGGAGGAGCCGCCGGAGCAGGCCCACGAGGCCGCCGCCGCGAGGGGGCCGGGGCTCGCGCCCGTCCTGTGGACGGTGTCGGCGCGCGGCGAGGAGGCCCTCGCCGCGCAGGCCGCGCGGCTCCGCGCCCGGCTCGCCGGGGCCGACCCGGTCGACGCCGCGTTCTCGCTCGCCACGACCAGGAAGCCGTTCGAGCACCGCGCGGTCGTCGTCGCGAACGACCGCGAGGAGGGCCTGGACGCGCTGGACGCGCTGGCGCGCGGCGAGGCGTCCCCGCAGGTCGTGCGCGGCACGGCGGACGGCGCGGCGCGGGTCGCGTTCCTGTTCACCGGCCAGGGCAGCCAGCGCCTCGGCATGGGACGCGAGCTGGGCGCCGCGTTCCCGGTGTTCGCGGAGGCGCTGGACCAGGTCTGCGGCGAACTCGACCGGCACCTTCCGCGCCCGCTGCGCGAGGTGGTGTTCGCCGAGCCCGGCTCCGAGGACGCGGCGCTGCTCGACCAGACGCGGTTCACGCAGGCCGCGCTGTTCGCCGTCGAGACCGCGCTGTTCCGGCTCGCCGAGCACTTCGGCCTCGCCCCCGGCTACCTGATCGGGCACTCGATCGGCGAGCTCGCGGCGGCGCACGCGGCCGGGGTGTGGTCGCTGGAGGACGCGTGCGCGCTGGTCGCCGCGCGCGGACGGCTCATGCAGGCCGCCCGCGGGGACGGCGCGATGCTCGCCGTCGGCGCCGACGAGGACACCGTCGCCCGCGCGCTGGACGACCGGGTCGCGATCGCGGCCGTGAACGGTCCCGCGTCCACGGTGGTCTCCGGAGACGCCGACGCGGTCGACGCCCTCGCCGCGCGCTTCAAGGCCGACGGCCACCGGACGCGGCGCCTCCAGGTCAGCCACGCCTTCCACTCCCCGCACATGGACGGGATGCTGGAGGAGTTCCGCCGTGTCGCCGCCGGGCTCACCTACCACGAGCCGCGCCTCACGGTCGTCTCCAACGTGACCGGACGCGTCGCCGAACCCGGGCAGCTCACCTCCCCGGACTACTGGGTGTCGCACGTCCGGCAGGCCGTGCGGTTCCACGACGGCGTGCGGGCGCTGCGCGCGCTCGGCGTCACCGCGTTCCTCGAACTCGGCCCCGACCCGGTGCTGACCGGCATGCTCCACGACTGCCTGGGCGAGGTCACCGGGCTCGCGACGTCCGGCGCGCTGAAGGAGGGGCGTCCCGAACCCGCGTCGTTCGCCCACGCGCTCGCGCGGATGGTCGCGGGCGGCGCCGCCCTCGACTGGGCGGCGGTGTTCCCCGGCGCCCGCGCCATCGACCTGCCGACCTACGCGTTCGACCGCCGCCACTACTGGCTGCGCCCCGGCCCGGGGGGCGACGTCGCCTCGGCGGGCCTCGGCGTCGCCGAGCATCCGCTGCTGGCCGCCGCGATCGGCCTCGCCGACGGCGACGGGACGCTGTTCACCGGCCGGATCTCGGTGCACGACCACCCCTGGCTCGCCGGACACCGGGTCGCGGGGCGGATCGTCCTGCCCTCGGCCGCGCTGGCCGATCTGATCGTGGCGGCCGCGGGGTCCGCGTCCGTCCGCGACCTGGAGTTCGGCGCGCCGCTGATGCTGCCGGACCAGGGCGCCGTCCACCTCCAGGTCGCCGTCGGCGCGCCCGGCGAGGACGGGACGCGGGCCGTGACCGTCCACGGCCGCCCGGCGGACGCCGACCTCCCCTGGGCCCTGCACGCCCGCGCCGTCGCCGCCGACATCGCCGTCGGCGGTGCGGACGTCGGCGTGTGGCCGCCGGCCGGAGCCGACCCCCTTGACCTGGACGACCTCGACGACCTCGGCAACGCGCGGGTGCGGGCCGCGTGGCGGCGCGGCGACGAGGTGTTCGCCGACCTGGCGCTCGCGGACGGCGTCGAGGTCTCCGGCTACGGCCTCCACCCGGCGCTGCTGGACGCCGTCCCCCACCTCCTGCGGCCGGACGCCCCGCCGCACATCACCGGCATCGGCGGGCTGCGGCTGCACGCCACCGACGCCACCGCCGTCCGGGCCCGCCTCTCTCCGGGCCCGGACGGCGCCCTCGACGTCACGCTGACCGACCCGGCCGGAGCGCCCGTCCTGTCGGTCGGCGCGCTCCGGACCGGGCCCATGCCGCTGGACGACCTCGGCCCCTCGTCGCCGGTGGCGCGCTCGCTCTACGCGCCCGAATGGCAGCCGATCCCCACGCCCGCGGACGCGCCGACGCCCGACGTGGAGGTGAGACCCGCCGTCGGGTCCGGGGACGACGTCCTCACGGGGACGCGCGACCTCACCCGCGACGTGCTCGCGGCGCTCCAGGAGTGGTCCGGCGACGGCCGCACCGGCTCCCGGCTCGTGATCGCCACCCGGAACGCGGTCGCGGCCCGTCCCGGCGAGGACGTGACCGACCTGGCGGGCGCCGCCGTGTGGGGGCTCGTCCGTGTCGCCCAGACCGAGAACCCGGGACGGTTCGTCCTGCTCGACGCCGACGACCCCACGGACGACGTCCTCGCCGCCGCGATCGCCACCGGAGAGCCTCAACTCGCCGTCCGCGACGGGGAACTGCTCGTGCCGCGCCTCGTCAGGGCCGCCGAGCCCGAGGGGGACACGGCCCCCGACCTGGACGGGACCGTGCTCGTCACCGGCGGCACCGGCGCGCTCGGCGCCCGCGTGGCGCGGCACCTCGTCACCGAGCACGGCGCGCGCCACCTGCTGCTCATCAGCCGCCGGGGCCCGGCCGCCGAGGGCGCGGCCGCCCTCCGGGACGAGCTGGCCGCGCTCGGCGCCGACGCCGACGTCGTCTCCTGCGACGCCGGCGACCGCGACGCGCTGGCCGCGCTGCTCGCGTCGATCCCCGGGGAGCGTCCGCTCACCGCCGTGATCCACACCGCCGGGGTCATCGACGACGCCGTCCTCGCGTCCCAGGACGGCGAACGCCTCGACCGCGTCCTGCGCGCCAAGGCCGACGCCGCCTGGAACCTGCACGAGCTCACCCGCGACCTCGCCCCGGAGGCGTTCGTCCTGTTCTCCTCCGTCGCCGGGCTCATCGGCAACGCCGGACAGGCCAACTACGCCGCCGCCAACACCTTCCTCGACGCCCTCGCCTGCCACCGGCGCGCGAACGGGCTCCCCGCGACCAGCCTCGCCTGGGGCCTGTGGGACACCGAGGCGAGCGGCATGGGCGACACCCTCCGGCAGAGCGACCTGGACCGGCTCCAGCGGACCGGCATCTCCCCGCTCTCCCCCGCCGAGGGCATGGCCCTGCTGGACGCGGCGCTCGCGTCGCCCCGGCCGCTCCTCGCACCCGTCCACCTGGACACCGGTGCGCTGCGCTCCCAGGCACGATCCGGGCTGCTGCCCGCCGTGTTCGGCGGGCTCGTCCGCGCCCCGCTGCGCCGGGCCAGACGCGCGACCGGGGACGAGAGCGCCTGGGCCCGCAGGATGCTCGACCTGCCGGAGGCCGAACGCGCGACGGCCGTGACGACGCTCGTCCGGCAGGAGGCCGCCGCCGTCCTCGGCCACACCGACTCCGGCGCGCTCGCCTCCGACCGGAACTTCAAGGAGCTCGGCTTCACCTCGCTGACCGCCCTCGAACTGCGGAACCGGCTGAGCGCGGTGACGGGCCTGCGGCTGCCCGCGTCGCTGGTGTTCGACCGTCCGACGCCCGAGGCGCTGTCCGCCTACCTGGTGGGCGAGCTGTCGGGCGCGTCCGTCTCCTCTGGCGCCATGGTGGCCGCCGCTTCAGCGGACGAGCCGATCGCGATCGTCGGGATGGCGTGCCGGTTCCCCGGCGGCGTCGCCTCACCCGAGGACCTGTGGACGCTCGTCGCGGGCGGCCGGGACGCGCTGACGGGTTTCCCGGTCAACCGCGGCTGGGACCTCGACAAGCTCTACGACCCCGACCCGGACGGCGGCACCGGGACGTCCTACGTCCGGCACGGCTCGTTCCTGCACGACGCGGACGGGTTCGACGCGGCGTTCTTCGGGATATCGCCGCGCGAGGCCACCGCGATGGACCCGCAGCAGCGGCTGCTGCTGGAGACGGCCTGGGAGGTGTTCGAGCGGGCGGGCATCGACCCGACGACACTGCGCGGCTCCAGCACCGGGGTCTTCGCCGGGGTCACGCCCGGCGACTACACCGCGCACCTCACCGAGGCCCCCGAGGAACTCGCCGGACAACTCGCCATCGGCAACACCACCAGCGTCGCCTCCGGCCGGATCGCCTACACCCTCGGCCTGGAGGGCCCGGCGATCACGGTGGACACGGCCTGCTCGTCCTCCCTGGTCGCCATGCATCTGGCGATGCAGTCGCTCCGCAATGGCGACTGCGCTCTCGCCGTGGCCGGAGGAGTCACCGTCATGGCGGGCCCGACCCATTTCGTGGAGTTCTCGCGGCAGCGGGCCTTGTCGGTGGACGGCCGCTGCAAAGCGTTCGCGGCCTCCGCCGACGGGACGGGCTGGGGTGAGGGCGTCGGCCTGGTCCTGCTGGAGCCGCTGTCCCAGGCGCAGCGCAACGGGCATCGGGTGTTGGCGGTGGTGCGTGGCTCGGCGGTCAACCAGGACGGCGCGTCGAACGGCCTGACCGCCCCCAACGGCCCCTCCCAGGAACGCGTCATCACGCAGGCTCTTGCCAATGCGGGTTTGACCGGCGGTGATGTGGACGTGGTGGAGGCGCATGGGACGGGCACGGCGTTGGGTGACCCGATCGAGGCGCAGGCGTTGTTGGCCACCTATGGGCGGGGGCGTTCGGAGGGTCGTCCGTTGTGGTTGGGGTCGGTGAAGTCCAACATCGGGCACACCCAGGCCGCCGCCGGAGTCGCAGGCGTCATCAAAATGGTCGGCGCCATACGCGCAGGCGTCCTCCCGCCGACCCTGCACGTGGACGAACCGTCCCCGCACGTCGACTGGGAATCGGGGGCCGTCTCGCTGCTGACCGAACCCCAACCCTGGGACAGGGACGGGCTGCGCCGCGCGGCGGTGTCCTCGTTCGGGATCAGCGGCACCAACGCCCACATCATCCTCGAACAAGCCCCAGAAGAACCCCCAACAACGCCGGCGGAAATCTCAGGACCGGTGCCGTGGCTGATCTCAGCCAAGACCGAACCCGCCCTACGCGCCCAGGCCGACCGGCTCGCTGATGTGACCGACGATGTGGCAGGGGTGGCAACCGCCCTGGCGAACACCCGCGCCACCCTCGATCACCGCGCCGTCATCGTCGCCGAGACCCCTGACCAGTTCCAGGAAGCCCTGCGGGCACTGGCCGACGGCGCCGAGGCACCCAACCTGGTTCAGGGCCGCGCCGGGACCTCCGGCAAGACGGTGTTGGTGTTCCCCGGGCAGGGCTGGCAATGGCAGGGAATGGCCGCCGCGCTACTCGATGAATCCCCGGTGTTCGCCGAATCCATCAAGCGCTGCGCCGAGGCACTCGATCCCTTCATCGACTGGTCCCTGACCGAAGCCCTCCGCAACGAGGTCGGCATGGACCGGGTCGACGTCCTGCAACCCACGCTCTGGGCCGTCATGATCTCCCTGGCCGAACTGTGGAAGTCAGCCGGTGCGACCCCAGACGCCGTCATCGGGCACTCCCAAGGCGAGATCGCCGCCGCCCACATCGCCGGAGCACTCACCCTCGCCGACTCGGCCAAAGTCGTCGCCCTGCGCAGCCAGGCACTCACCGCCCTCTCCGGCACCGGCGCGATGGCATCGCTTTCCCTGTCCGCCGAGCAGACGCAGAAGCGCATCGCCGGGCACGCCGGAGTCGAGATCGCCGTCTTCAACGGGCCATTGGCGACCGTCATCTCCGGCGACCCCGAGGCGATAAACGCGATCGTCAACACCTGCAAAGACGAAGGGCTCAACGCCCGCGTCCTGCCGGTCGACTACGCCTCCCACTGCGCCCACACCGAACACATCCGCGACCAGATCCTCACCGACCTGGCCGACATCACCCCCCAGCCACCCCGCATCCCCTTCTACTCCACCCTCACCGGCCGACGCCTCGACACCGAACACCTCGACGGCCGGTACTGGTACAACAACCTCCGCAACCCCGTCCGATTCCAACCCGCCATCCAGCAACTCCTCAACGACGGGCATGAGACGTTCATCGAGGCCAGCGCCCACCCCGTCCTCACCACACCCATCAGCGACATCGACGAAGACACCCTCGTCACCGGAACACTCAAGCGCGACGAAGGCGGACTCGACCGATTCCTCACCTCCGCCGCACACCTCCACGTCCACGGCACCACCATCGACTGGACGCCCTTCCTCCCCAAGAACGCAGCGCCGACCGACCTCCCCACCTACCCCTTCCAGCACCAGTCGTACTGGCTCAACCCGCCCCAGCCCGCAGCCGACGCCCCGCACCTCGGCCTCCAGAGCGCCGAGCACCCGCTCCTGGCCACCGCCACCGAACTCCCCGACGGAACCACCCTCTACACCGGAGCCATCTCCACCCACACCCACCCCTGGCTCACCGACCACGCCGTCACCGGCACACCGATCCTCCCCGGCACCGCGTTCCTCGACCTCGCCCTCCACACCCACCCCACCGTCCACGAACTCACCCTCCACGCACCCCTCATCCTCGGCCGGCGGCTCACCCATCTTCAGGTGGTCGTCGGGCCTGAGGAGAGCGGGCGACGGCCCATCACGATCCGTTCCCGCACCGGCGACGACGCCTGGACGCAGCACGCGGCCGGGGTCGTCGGGAGCGAGGCCGTGCTCCCGGAAGCGGTCCACGAGGCGTGGCCGCCGCCGGGCGCCGAGCCCGTGGAGCTGGACGGCTGCTACGAGCGCCTCGCCGAGCGCGGCTACGAGTACGGCCCGCTGTTCCAGGGCCTCAAGGCCGCCTGGCGGGACGGCGACGACGTCTGCGCCGAGGTCGAGCTCCCGCCCGGTACCGGCACCGGGGGCTTCGTCCAGCACCCGGCCCTGCTCGACGCCGCGTTCCACCTGCTGGGGTTGCGTGTCGAGGAGGGCGAGGAGACCGAGCTTCCGTTCTCGTTCGGCGACGTCGTGGCGCGCCGGGCGCCGGTGACGGCCGCGCGCGTGCGGATCCGGGCCCAGGACGGCGGAGTCCGCGCGGTCCTCAGCGACGCCGACGGGCCGATCGTCGCGTTCGGGACGGTGACGACGCGTCCGATGTCGCCGGAGCGGCTGGCGGCCCTCGGCGAGGCCGAGCGGTCGCTGTTCACCCTCGACTGGATCCCCGTGGGAGACCTCCCCGCGACGCCGATCGACGCCCCGCGGATCGCCGTCCTGGCCGACCACTCCGACCTCAAGGCCCTCGCGGAGACCGGGCCGCCGCCGATCGTGCTGGCGCCCTGCACCGGCGCGAGCCCCCAGGACGCCGCCGAGCACGCGCTCCACCTCGTCCAGAACTGGGTGTCCGAGGAGCGCTTCGCCGATTCCCACCTGGTGGTGGTGACGCGGCGGGCCGTGGACGCCGGGGACGGGCAGAAGGAGATCGACCTGGACGCGTCCACGGTGTGGGGGCTGGTGCGCTGCGCGCAGAACGAGGAGCCCGGCCGGATCACCCTGGTCGACCTGGACGGGGACGACGTCGCCTGGCCCGCCCTCGCGGCGGCCGTCCACGCGACCGAGCACCCGCAGCTGGCCGTCCGCGACCGCACGCTGCTGGCGCCGCGCCTGGCGCCGGTCGCCCCGTCCCCGGCGGCACCGCGGCTGCGCACCGACGGGACCGTCCTGATCACCGGCGGGCTCGGGCAGCTCGGCACGCTGGTCGCCCGGCACCTGGTGGCCGAGCACGGCGTCCGGCGGCTCCTCCTGCTCGGCCGGAAGGGCCCGGACACGCCGGGCGCCGACGCCCTGCGCGAGGAGCTGACCGGGCTCGGCGCGGACGTCGCGATCGCGGCCTGCGACGCCGCCGACCGCGCGGCGCTCGCCGAGCTCATCGACGCGGTCCCCGACCGGTATCCGCTGCGGGCCGTCGTCCACGCGGCCGGGATCACCGACGACGGGATGCTCGCCTCGCTCACCCCCGAGCGGCTCGCTCGGGTCGTCCGGCCGAAGGTCGAGGCGGCGTGGAACCTGCACCGGCTGACGCGCGACCACGACCTGGACGCGTTCGTGCTGTTCTCCTCGTTCGCCGGAATCCTGGGCAACCCGGGCCAGGGCAACTACGCCGCCGCGAACACCTACCTCGACGCGCTCGCGCGACAGCGGCGGGACGATGGGCTGCCCGCGGTCTCGGTCGCGTGGGGGCTGTGGGCGGGGGCGAGCGCGATGACCGGCCACCTCGACGGCGCCGAGCACGAGCGGCTCGGCCGGGCGGGCATCGTCCCGCTCGACGCGGAGCAGGGCCTGCGGCTGCTGGACGCGGCGCTCGCCGGCGGGCGCCCGCTGGCGATCCCGGTCGCCCTCGACCCGCGCGCGCTGCGCCGCCAGGCCGCCGACGGGACGCTGAACCCGGTCTTCGCGGGCCTGGTGAAGCGTCCGCCCACGACGCCCCCACCGGCCCCGGCGACGCGGACGAGCGACCTGCGCGAGCTGCCCCCCGAGGAGCGGGAGAAGGCGGCGCTGGAACTCGTCCGGTCGGCGACCGCGACGATCCTCGGGCACGGCTCGGCGTCGTCGGTGGACCCGGGCGCCGGGTTCCTGGACTCCGGGATGACCTCGCTCACCGCCGTCGAGCTGCGCAACCGGCTGTCGGCGGCGACCGGGCTGCGGCTGCCGTCCACGGTCGTGTTCGACCATCCGACGCCGGTCGCGCTCGGCCGCCACCTGGCCGGGCTGCTGGTGCCCGAGGAGGGCCGGGGCGTGCTGGCCGAACTCGACCGGCTCGACGCCGAGCTCGCCGCGGGGCCGCCGCCCGAACCGGCGGTGGTCGAGGAGCTGGCGGCGCGGCTCCAGGGCATGCTGACCCGCATCGGCGTGGCGGTGAGCGTGACCGGGGACGCCGCCGGGGCCGTCACCGACCGGCTGGGCGCCGCGTCCGACGAGGAGATCTTCGAGTTCATCGACAACGAGCTGGGCGCGGGCTGACCCAAGAAGAAGGGCGCGCGTCCCGTCCCGGGATGCGCGCCCTTCTCTGCGGTCGAGGCGATCAGCTCCCGGCCGGGGCCACCGCCGCGACGTGGCCGTCGGGGCGGATCAGGACGGCGTCCAGCCCGTCCCAGCCCTCCCTCGGCGCGGACGGCTCGCCCCGCACGACCCTGACCTGGGCCTTCGCCGGGACGTCCAGCTCCTTCGCGCCGCCCGCCGCCAGCTCCAGCACGACGTGCCCGCCGTCGCGGAACAGCTCGTAGAGGCGTCCGGCGTCCGGGGACTTCAGCTCCAGGTCCGGGACGCGCGTGCCGACCAGCGGGTGCGCGCCGGAGGCGGGCGCGTAGGAGTAGTCCAGCGCGGTGATCATCCCGGCGAGGTGGTCGTTGACCTGGGGCAGCTCCATCAGCGAGGAGAACAGCTCGCGGAGCCGCGCGCCGCCGAGCGTGAAGTCGAAGACCATCCGCGTCTGGGCCAGCGTGTTCGCGACGACCCGCTCGCCGATCGGGTGCCGCTCGTCGTGGTAGGTGTCCAGCAGTTCCTCGCCGGACTCGCCGCGCACGACCGCCGCGAGCTTCCAGCCGAGGTTCGTGGCGTCCTGGAGGCCGGTGTTCAGGCCCTGCCCGCCGAACGGCGAGTGGACGTGCGCCGCGTCGCCCGCCAGCAGCACCCGCCCGGCGCGGTACCGGTCGGCGACCCGCGCCTGGTTGCCGACCCGCGCGAGGCAGGTCGGGCTGTGCGCGCCGAAGTCGGACCCGGCGATGCGCCGCAGGATCGCGCGGACCTCCTCGATCTCGACCGGGTCGTCCTTGCCCGCGCGGCTGGACGGCTCGTCCGCGATCATGATGCGGTACTGGTCGGTGCCGGGGACCTGGCCGCCGAGGAACCAGCCGATCCGCTGCCCGTCCGCGCCCTCGAACGACTTGATGCCGAGCTTGCCGAGCCACTCGGGCGGGTCGTCCAGCCGCACGTCGGACAGGACGTAGGTCGCTGTCGAGTCGATGCCGGGGAAGGTGATCCCCGCCTGCTTGCGCACCAGGCTGCGGGCGCCGTCGCAGCCCACGACGTAGGCGGCCTCGATGACCTCGCCGTCCTCCATCGCGACCCGGACGGCGTCCGCGCCCTGCTCCACGGCCGTCACCGTCCGCTCGCGCTCCACGGTGACGCCGAGTTCGCCGAGCAGCTCCTCGGTGATCTGCTCCACGACGTCCTGTCGGATCGTGAGCCCGAACGCGTGCGCGGTGTCGAGCGGCGCGAGGTCGAGCAGCGGCATCAGACCGGCGAAGTTCACGTAGGGCCATTTGAGCGCGTGGCCGGTGTAGCGGTCCATGACGCCGCGCATGTCCAGCAGCTCGATCGTGCGGGGATGCAGGCCCCCGGCGCGGACGTAGGAGCTCGGCCGCGGCTCGCGTTCCACGATGCGCGGCCGGACGCCCGCCAGCGCCAGCTCCCGCGCCAGCCACAGCCCGACCGGGCCCGCCCCGACGATGAGCACGGGCGCCGGCCGCTGTCGTGATTCCATCTCCACCCTCCCGTGCCGCCTGGTGCGGCGGCGGCGTGACGTTCCGGCCGCTCCACGGCGGAGGCGGCCCCGGCCCATCGTCGGACCCGCCGCTAAAGCCGCCCTTACCGCCGCCCGGCCCGGCGCGCCCTGACCGGCGGCGGAACGGGAACAGAATTCACAATTACGAAAAGTAAATCCCCGATAACCACTCGGGGCGCCCGATCTGGGGTCTGTAGGGGCCGCGTAGGGGTTCGAAGGCGAGTTTAGGGTGTGCCAAAGTCTGATAAGGCACAACATGACACACCACGGGGGATCACATGCGCTTCGAAATGCTCGGCCCGGTACGCGTTATTGATCATGATGGGGCGTCCTCACTCACCGCGCGCAAGATCGAGATTCTTCTGGTGGTGCTGCTCGCGCGGGCGGACCAGGTGACGACGACCGGCCAGCTCATGACCGAGATCTGGGGCGAGAACCCGCCCCGCCGGGCGACGGCCTCCCTGCACGTGTACGTCTCCCAGCTCCGCAAGTTCCTCGACCGGCCCGGCCGCGAGACCGGCCCGATCATCACCCGTCCCCCCGGCTACCTGCTGCGGCTCGGCGACGACGAGCTGGACGTCCACGACTTCCAGCGGCTCGTCCAGCAGGGGCGGTGCGCCGTCCAGCAGGGCCGTCC
This sequence comes from Actinomadura sp. NEAU-AAG7, assembly GCF_018603865.1. Classification (NCBI taxonomy): domain Bacteria; kingdom Bacillati; phylum Actinomycetota; class Actinomycetes; order Streptosporangiales; family Thermomonosporaceae; genus Actinomadura; species Actinomadura sp. NEAU-AAG7. The sequence continues at coordinate 745,671 of NZ_JAHFZY010000004.1, read as the reverse complement.
GGAGGAGGCCGCCCCCGCCTTCGAGCGGGCGCTCGCGCTCTGGCGCGGCGCGACGCTCGGGGACCTGCGCGACGGCCCGATCATCTACTCCTACGTCACGTGGCTGGAGGAGCTCCGGCTGGAGTGCCTGGAGATGCTCATCGACGTCTACCTGTGGCTCGGCCGGCACCGGGAGATCATCGGGCGGCTGTACACGCTGACCGAGGAGCACCCGCTGCACGAGGCGTTCTACCGGCAGCTCATGCTGGCGCTCTACCGCGCCGACCGGCAGGCCGACGCGCTCGGCGCCTACCGCACCGCGCGCGAGCGCCTCAACCGGGAGCTGGGCCTGGAGCCGTGCCGCTCGCTGCGCGACCTGCACGAGTCCATCCTGCGCGGGGACGAGCGGCTCCTCGGCGCCCCCGAGCTGGCCCGCGCCGCCGTCTGACGGCCTGGGGCGCGCGACCGGGCCGCGCGACCGGGCCGCGCGGACCGAAACCCCCTACTCCGCGTGATCCCGGCCGTCACACGGGCGCGATACGGCGCCGGGCGGGACGGCGGTCCAGGAGGGCGAGCCGCCGGGCGAGCCCTCCTGGACCGGGGCCGGGACGATGCTCCGCAGGATCAGCTCCACCCAGCGGCGGCGGGCGGGCTCGGGCACCTCGGCGCCGGGCATCGTGCCGATGAGCAGGCCGATGTCCTCGGAGGTGACGTCGGGACGCAGCGCCCCGGCGGCGTGCGCCGCCGCGACCATCCGGCCGAGCGCCGCGTCGGCGTGCCGGCGGACGTTGTCGGGCGAGTAGGCCCCGATGCGGGTCGCCACGGCGCGCAGCGCGCGGTCGTCGGCCATGTCCACGGCAAGCCGGCGCAGCATCAACTCGATCTCCGCCAGCGCGCTGCCGCCGCCCTCGATGCGGGCCACCGCCTCCTCCAGGCCCGCGACCACCCCGGCCTCGATCTCGATCATGATCGCGTTGACCAGGGCGTTCTTGGTCGGGAAGTGCCGGTACAGGGTGCCGACCGCCACCCCCGCCGAGCGCGCGATCTCATCCATCCCGATCTGCGGGCCGTGCGCGGTGATCAGATCACGCGCCGACTGAAGGATCTTCGCCCGGTTCCGGGTGGCGTCGGCCCGAAGTCCCGGTGTTTTTTCCATGCGCGCCCGTCCTCGGTGGACTTATCATAAGATGAACCACGGTTCACACTACACCGTAGTGCAGCGCTGGAGTCGCCATGACCGCAGGTCCCGCCGGGTGCGCCGTTCGCGGCGAGGGTCCCGGGCCGGTCCCGCGTCCTCCCGTCGCGGCGCCGCGCGGGCCGGGCCCGCGGGGCCGCCCACCGTCCCCGACCACTTCAGGCCACGACCCGAACCCGGGAGTCCACCCATCCATACCAACGGTTAGAGTGAACAGAAAATGAACCGGCTCCCTTATTCGTTTGGCGTGCGCAACGGCCGACAATTGATCATCGCTCCCACGACCATTTCGCCCTAACACCTCTTCTGCCCCGCTGAATCGTGTCCCACCTGGTCGCAAGCCGGGTGTGCCCATGTGTCTTTCACCTGGAATTGACGAGGCCGACCTGTGACCTTGGCGGAACGCTACAGAGAATTGTCCAGTCTCGACGCACTGTTCAAGGAGTGCGCCACCGGCACGGTGCGGGTCGCGATCGTCGGCGGTCCGGTCGCGAGCGGGAAGACCGCGCTGCTGCACGCCCTCGCCGAGCGCGCGGTCGAGGCCGGCGCGCTGGTGCTGAGCGCGGCGGCGTCGCGCGCGGAGCAGACCCTCCCGCTCGGCGTGCTCGACCAACTGCTCCGCAACGTGGAGTCCGCGGACGGCGACGTCGACCGCGAGCTGTCCCCGCTCGACCACGCGCTCACCCGCGCGCTGTCCTCGCCCGACCTCGACGTCACCACGCACCTGGCCTCGCCCAGCGTCCGCGACCTGCTCGGCAGGCTGCACCAGCTCGCCGAGGACCGGCCCGTCCTGATCGCCGTCGACGACGTCGAGTACGCCGACGACCTGTCCCTGCGGTGCCTGCTCTACCTCGTCCGGCGGTTGCGCTCCGACCGCGTCATGGTGGTGTTCACCGAGCTGTTCGGCCCCCGGCGGCGGCATCCGATCCTGGAGACCGACGTCATGCGGCAGCCCTACTGCCGCTACATACGGCTGGAGCCGCTGTCGCCGTTCGCGGTGGGAACGCTCCTGACGCAGCGGACGAGCCGTCCGGGCGCGCAGCGCCTCGTCGGCGCCTTCCACCGCATCACCGGCGGCAACCCGCTGCTGGTGAAGGCCCTGCTGGAGGACTCGCTCGACCCCGCGCGCGGGATGAGCGCGCCGGCGCCGGGCGAGGCGTTCCAGGAGGCGGTCGTCCGCTGCCTCTACCGCTATGAGTCGCCCGAACTTGACGTGGCACGTGCCATCGCGATCCTGGGCGACGCCGCGTCCCCCGACCTGCTGGCGGCGACGCTCGGGCTGAGCCGCCACCCGGTCGCCGAGGCCACCGAGACGCTGACGCTCGCCGGGCTGCTCGACGGCACCCGGTTCCGGGACGGGGCGGCGCGGGTCGCCGTCCTGCAGAGCATCCCGCCGGGCGACCGGATGGCGCTGCACGCCTCGGCGGCGACGGCGCTGCACAACGCCGGGTTCCCCGCCTCCGCCGTCGCCGAGCACCTGCTGTGCGGGGTCGGCCCCCGCGAGCCGTGGGAGGTGGCGGTGCTGCGCGAGACCGCCGAGCAGGCCCTCGACAACGGCGACGGGGAGCGCGCGCTGCTGCTGCTCAAGCGGGCGCAGCGGCACAGCGCCGACGAGCGCGAGCGCGCGGTCGCGCTGTCGCTGATCGCGCGCGCCGAGTGGCTGCTGGACCCCTCCAGCGTCGAACGGCTCCTGCCCGAGCTCGGCACCGCCGTGCGGCGGGGGCTGCTCACCGGCCGGCACGGCGCCCGCGCCATCGACTACCTGCTGTGGCACGGCCGCCCGCAGGACGCGGCGGAGCTGCTCGGCGAGCTGCGGCACCACGACGAGCGGACCGCCGGCCAGGCGCTGAACCGCCTGCGGGCCCTCTACCCCGACACCAGGCCCCCGGCGTGGGGCGAGGCGGCCCCGGGCCGCGCGGCGCTCGCCCCGCAGCTGTCGGCGGTGCACACCCTCTCCGACGACGTCGACGTGCTGATGACCGGCGCCGAGCAGGTGCTCCAGAGCGCGCGGCTGGACGACTCCGCGCTGATCCCCGTCATCGCCGCGCTCGCCGCGCTGATCTACGGCGGGTCGCTCGACAAGGCGGAGTTCTGGCGCGAGTCCCTCGCCGCCGAGGCGGGGGTGCGCCGCACCCCCGTCTGGGAGGCGATGCTCGCGGGCCTCGGCGCGATGACCGAGCTGCGGCGCGGCGACCTGCGCGCCGCGCACCGGCAGGCGTCCCGGGCGCTGACGGTCATGCCCGCCAGGAGCTGGGGCGTCGGGATCGGGCTGCCGCTGGCGAGCATGGTGGCGGCCACCGTCGGGCTCGGCAACCTGGACCGCGCCGAGGCGTGGCTCGACACCTCCGTCCCCGAGGCGATGTTCCAGACCCGCGCGGGCCTGCACTACCTGGAGGCGCGCGGCTGGTTCCACATGTCCACCGGACGGCTGCACGCCGCGCTCGGCGACTTCCAGGTGTGCGGCGAGCTGATGGGCCGGTGGGGGCTGGACATCCCGGCGGTCGTGCCGTGGCGCTCCTCGGCCGCCTACGCCTACGCCGAGCTGGGCCGCCGGGACGAGGGCCGGGCGCTGGCCGAGGAGCAGCTCGCCGTGATCCCGTCCTGGGACCACCGGACGCGCGGGATCACGCTGCGCGCCCTCGCCAGGACCAGCGACATGCGGGGCCGCCGCGCGCTGCTGTTCGAGGCCGTCGAGGTGCTCCAGCGCTCCTACGACCGGCTGGAGCTGGCCCGCGCGCTCACCGACCTCAGCCGCGTCCAGCACGGCCTGGGCGAGCCCGGCACCGCCCGCCGGACGGCGCGCCGCGCCGACCGGCTCGCCGAGGCGTCGGGCGCGCAGTGGCGGGGCCGCCCGCCGTTCGCGCTCGCCCCGGCGGCGCGCGCGGCCACCGAGGGACGCGCGGTGGCCGAGGGGCGTGCGGAGGCCGGGTCGGGCGCCGGTTCCAGGGGCGGTCCCGAGGGCGTCCCCGCCGCGGTGGCCGGGCCCGGCGTCGACGACCTCAGCAACGCCGAGCTGCGGGTCGCCGCGCTCGCCGCCGACGGCTACACCAACCGGCAGATCGCGGCGAAGCTGTTCATCACGGTCAGCACCGTCGAGCAGCACCTGACCCGCGTCTACCGCAAGCTGCGTCTGAGCCGCCGGTCGGACCTGCCGTCCGCGATCCCGCCCGAGGCGAGCCTCGCCCTCTCCGAGCGGTACGGCTCCTGACCCTCACCGCCGACCTGCCCCGCACCGCCGACGTGCGTCGAAAGGGAGTGGCCCCGCCGTCCGCCCCACGGGGGACGGACGGACGGCGGGGCCCGGGGAGGGGAGTCGGGGTCAGCCGGCGGGGGCGGCGACGTCCGGCTCCGAGCGTCGGCCGGCCGGCGGGTCGCGGCGCTCGGCCAGCCGCTCGCCGTCGACGTCGACGGCGGGCAGGATCCGCTCCAGCCAGCCGGGCAGCCACCAGGCGGCCCGTCCGAACAGCGACATCACCACCGGCACGATCGTCATGCGCACGACCAGCGCGTCGGCGAGGACGCCGAAGGCCAGCGCGAAGCCGATCGACCGGCTGAGCTGCTCGGTGGAGAACAGGAACCCGGCGAACACGCTGATCATGATGATCGCGGCGGCGGTGACCACCCGGGCGTTGTGCCGGAACGCGGTCGCGACGGCCTCGTCGGGGGCGGTGCCGTGGACGTGCTCCTCCCGCATCCGCGCGACGATGAACACCTCGTAGTCCATCGCGAGGCCGAACAGGATGCCGATCAGCGCGATCGGCAGCAGGCTGGCGGTCGGGCCCGTCGCGTCCAGGCCGAACACCGACGACAGCCAGCCCCACTGGAACACCGCGACGACCGCGCCGAACGTCGCCGCGACGCTGAGCAGGAAGCCGAGCGCGGCCTTCACCGGGACGATCAGCGACCGGAACACCAGCATCAGCAGCAGGAACGTCAGGCCCACGACGACGCCGAGGTAGGGCAGCAGCGCGTCGTTGAGCTTCTTGGAGAAGTCGATGTTGACGGCGGTCAGCCCGGTCACGGCGATCGAGGCGCCGGTCGCCGCGCGCACCTCGCCGCGCCGGTCGCGGATCCGGTGGACGAGGTCGGTCGTGGCCTGCTCGGTCGCCCCGGTCTTCGGGAACACCGTCAGCAGCGCGATGCCGCCGTCGCGGTTCGGGGTCGGCGGGGTGACGGCGGCGACGCCGTCCATGCGGCCGATGGTCGCGGCGACCTGGCCCGCCGCCGCGGCGCCGCCGCCGCGCCCGCCGTCCACGACGACGACCAGGGGGCCGTTGAAGCCGGGGCCGAAGCCCTCGCTGACCAGCTCGAACGCCTTGCGCTGGGTGGAGTCGGCGGGGAGCATCGAGTCGTCGGGCAGGCCGAGCCGCAGGTCGGCGGCCGGGATCGCGGCGATGCCGAGGCCCACCAGCGCCACCAGCAGGACGGGGATCCGCCGCCGGATGACGAACCGCGCCCACCGCTCCCCGTGCGGGACGGCCCCGGGCTTGACCCGCCCGCGCCTGGCCGCCGCGATGCGGCGCGCGGCGAAGCCGAGCAGCGCCGGGAGCAGGGTCAGCGCGAGCAGCACCGCGACGGCGACGGTCCCGGCGGCGGCGAGGCCCATCGCGGTCAGCACCGGGATGCCGACGACCGACAGCCCGGCCAGCGCGATCATGACGGTGAGCCCGGCGAACACGACCGCGGACCCGGCGGTGCCGACCGCGAGCGCCGCCGCCTCCTCGGGCGGGCGCTCGGCGACCTCGTGCCGGAACCGCGACACGATCAGCAGCGTGTAGTCGATGCCGACCGCGAGGCCGAGCATCAGCGCCAGCACGCCGGTGTTGACGTTCAGGTCGGTCATGCCGGAGGCGATCGCGACGCCGCTCATCCCGATGCCGACGCCGAGGATCGCCATCACCAGCGGCAGCCCGGCGGCGATCATCGAGCCGAGCGTGACCACCAGCACCACGGCCGCGACCAGCACGCCGATCAGCTCGAACACGCCGGTGACGGGCTTCTCGGTGACGGCGTCGCCGCCGAACTCGACGGTCAGCCCGGCGGCGCGGCCGGGCGCGGCGGCGTCCTTGAGCGCCTCCTGCTCGTCCTTCTCCAGGTCCGCGGCGGGGACGTCGTAGGTCGCCTGCCCGTAGCCGAACCTGCCGTCGCGCGACAGCGCCTTCGCCTGGAACGGGTCGAGGACCGCGCTCACCCTCGGCGCCTTGCGCATCCCCTGGACCACCTTCTCGACCGCGGCCTGGTTCGGCCCGTCGGAAAGGCGCTGCCCGGGGGGCGCGACGAACACGACCCGGGCCGAGGCGTTGCCGACCTTCGCCTCGGGGAAGCGCTCGTTCAGCCGGTCGAGGGTCTGCTGCGCCTCGGTGCCGGGGATCGTCACGGTGTTGGACGTCTCGCCCGCGAGCGTGGCCGCCCCGGCGATCGTCAGCACCACGAGCAGCGCCCAGAGCCCGCAGACCAGGCGGCGGCGCCGGAAGCAGAAGGCGCCAACCCGGTAGAGGATCGCAGCCACGTGAGGTCACCCTTCCATAAGTCGAACCATGGTTCACCATAATAATGAACCATGGTTCATCTTATTTCCAGCGATTCGGGGCACCGGTCGCCGCCGAGTGTCCGCTTCGCCGGTTAGGTCGCGCTTTAGCGGCGCTCTCGACACTGCGTCCATGACGAGACTCACCACGGTGCCGCCCGGCGAGCGGCGTCCCGCGGGCGGGCGCGACCCCTACCTGCGGCTCAACCGGCTGCTGGACACCGGTTCCCTGCGCCGCGTCCACCCCGAGGACGACCTGTCGGCCGTCGCCGTGCGGGGCCGCGTCGCGGGCGCGGAGGTCATCGCGTTCTGCGCGGGCGGCGAGATCGGGATGGGCGAGTGCCTGCGGATCGCCCACGCGACCGACCTCGCCGCCGCCGAGGACCGTCCCGTCATCGGCGTCTGGCACCCCGGCGGCACCCGGCTGGACGACGGCGTCGAGGCGCTGGACGGCGCGGGCCGCGTGTTCGCGGCGATGGTGCGGGCCTCGGGGAAGGTCCCGCAGATCTCCGTCGTCCTCGGGCCCGCCGCGCACGGCGCCGCCTACGGCCCCGCGCTCACCGACCTGGTGATCGTGGCGCCGGACGGGCGCGGCCCGCTCATCGACCCGACCGGCTTCGGCGCGGAGCCGCAAGCGCGCCACACGGGCGTCGTCCACATGGTGGCGGGCTCGCGGGACGAGGCGCTCGACGAGGCCAGGCGGCTGATCGCGCTGCTGACCCGACCGGGGAGGTTCGATCCCGCGCCGCCGGCGGGCCTGCCGCCCGACGCCGCGCCCGACCCGCGCGCGCTGCTGCGCGCCCTGCTCGACGGCGGCGAGCTCACCGAGATGCAGCGCCACCGGGCCCCGGGCGTCGTGATCGGCCTCGGCCGGCTCGCGGGCGGGACGATCGGCGTCGTCGCGGGCGACCCCCGGCGCGAGGGCGGCACGCTCGACGGGGTCGGCGCGGAGAAGGTGGCGCGCTTCGTCCGGATGTGCGACTCCCTCGGGATCCCGCTGGTCGTCGTCTTCGACGCGCCCGGCGAGCTGCCCAGCGCCCGGGAGGAGTGGGACGGCGTCATGCTGCGCGGCGCCAAGCTGCTGTACGCGTTCGCGGAGGCCGTCGTCCCGCGCGTCACGCTGATCACCGGGCGCTCCGCCGACGCGATGTGCGTCGCGCTGAACTCCCGCTCGCTGGGCGCGACGAAGGTGTTCGCCTGGCCGGACGCGGACGTCGCGGCGATGGGCGACGCCCGGTACGGCGTCGTCGACGAGGTCGTCACCCCCGGCCGCACCCGGGAGAAGATCGCCGCCGCCCTCACCGCCGGGGTCCGCCGCCGCGGCCGGCACGGCAACATCCCGCTCTGACCCGCGCCTCAGGAAGGCACCCCTCCGATGCGTAATCCCCCACGGCGAACCTCTTCCCGTACCGCGCTGCTCCTGCTGGCGGGCTTCATGTTCGTCAACGTCGCCGACAAGAGCGTGCTCGGCCTCACCGCCGACCCGATCATGGAGGAGTTCGACCTCACCGCGACCGGCTTCGGCGCGCTCGCCTCGGCGTTCTACCTGCTGTTCAGCGTGTCCGCGCTGCTGGTGGGGATGCTCGGCGACCGGTTCCCCGCGCGGACGCTGCTCGCCGCGCTCGGCCTGGTGTGGGCGGCGGCGCAGCTGCCGGTGGTGATCCCGGCCGCCGGATACGCCGTCCTGCTCGGCACCCGCGTCGTGCTGGGCGCGGGCGAGGGGCCCGGCTTCCCGCTCGCCAACCACACCGCGTTCAGCTGGTATCCCGAGGGGCGGCGCGCGCTGCCCGCCGCCGCGATCACCGTCGGCGGGGCGCTCGGCGCGGTCGTCGGCGGCCCGCTGGTCATCGCGGTGGACGGGCTGTTCGGCTGGCGCGCGGCGTTCGGCGCGCTCGGCGTCATGGGTCTCGGCTGGGTGCTGGTGTGGTTGCGCTACGGCGGCACCGGTCCCTACGCCCCCTCGCCCGCCGCCGCGAAGCCGGTCGAGGCGTCCGGCGGGCTGGTGCCGCGGCGGCGCGTCCTCCTCACCGGCACATGGCTCGGCGGGACGTTCACGACGTTCACCGCCATGTGGGCGCTCGCCGTCGGGCTCGCGTGGATGCCGCTGTTCCTGGAGGAGGACACGGGCCTCACCGACGCGCAGATCGGCGCGACCGTCGGGCTGCCCAGCGTGCTGACCGTGGTGCTCGGGCCGCTGCTCGGCATCGCGGCGCAGCGGCTGCTCGGGCGCGGCGCGTCCACCCGGATCGCCTACGGCGCGGTCGGCGGCGCCGTCGGCCTCGCCGCCGGGCTGTGCATGTTCGGTATGACGAGGGCGGGCGGCGTCCCGCTGCTGCTGCTCCTGATGGCGGTCGCGTTCTGCGGGAACGCGCAGGTCCCGCTGGTCAACGCGGCGATCGCCGACGGCTGCCCGGCGCGGCTGCGCGGCGCGGCGCTCGGCCTGTCCTACGCGGTCGCCGCGCTCGCGAGCGTGCTCGGGCCGTTCACCACCGGACGGATCATCGACGCGGCGGCGAGCCGCCCGGACGGGTTCCGGCACGCCTTCGACGTCGCCGCCGGGCTGCTCGCGGCCGGCGCGGTCGTCTCGGTGCTCACGATCCGGCCGGGGCGCGACGCCGCCCGGACGCGCCGCGCCGGCGCCGCGTCCCTCCCCCGGTTGGAGGCGCGGCCGGAGGGACGGCCGTGACGGTGCGGCTTTGTGACCGCTTTAGCGGGTATTGCGAGCCTGCGGCCATGGACACTGCGAGGAAATCCTCCGGCCGACCCGGCAGCGTCTGCGCGGTGCTTGAGGGCGGGCCCGCCGACCTGCCCGCCGAGCTGCGCGTGCTCCGCACCCCACCCGAGGGCGCCACCGTCAAGATCCCGCACCGGGGCGCCTACCAGCACTTCGAGCGGGCCGACGGCCCGGACGGCGGCGCGTCCGCCGACGGCGTCCCCGTCTACCACTGGACGACGCGAACGAAGATCGCCGAATGAGCGCGCCGCAGACCACCGCCGACCTGTGGGTCCGCCGCTACCGCCGCGTCACCGACGCCGCGCTGCGCCTGGTGTGCTTCCCGCACGCGGGCGGCTCCGCGAGCTTCTTCTTCCCCGTCGCGACCGCGCTGGCGGACCGGGGCGTCGAGGTGCTGGCCGTCCAGTACCCCGGGCGCCAGGACCGCCGCCACGAGAAGCCGGTCACCGACCTGCACCGGCTCGCCGACGCGGTCGCCGAGGCCCTGCCCGCCGCGCTGCCCGGCTGGGACGGCGCGCCGACCGCGTTCTTCGGGCACAGCATGGGCGCCGCGCTGGCGTTCGAGGTCGCCCGCCGGATGGAGCGCCCGCCCGTCAAGCTCGTGGCCTCGGGGCGCCGCGCGCCCTCGCGCCGCCGCGCCGAGTCGGTGCACCTGCGTGACGACGCGGGCGTCGTCGCGGAGCTGCGCGCGCTGGGCGGCACCGAGGCGAGCCTGCTGGAGGACGCCGAGCTGCTCGCGATGCTGCTGCCGGCCGTCCGCGGCGACTACGCCGCGATCGAGACCTACGCCTGCGCGCCGGGCGCGGCGATCGACACGCCGATCACCGTGTTCGTCGGCGACGACGACCCGCACGTCACGCTGGACGAGGCGCGGGCCTGGCGGGAGCACACCACCGGCGGGTTCGACATGCACGTCTTCGAGGGCGGCCACTTCTACCTGACGCGGTCGCCCGCCGAGACGATCGAACGGCTCGCGACCACGATTGATATGCGAACCAGTATCAGCTGAAAACCAATATCAATATTGGACATCATCGCCGGGGGTCTGGTCTTCTTCCGGCATGCGAACTCCACCTTCCCGGTTCCGGGTCCGGCTCGCCGCCGGGGCCGCGGCGGTCCTGCTCACCGGCGTGACCGCCTGCGGCGCCGGCGGCGGCTCCACCTCCGCCGCGCCCCGCGGCGACACCGCACCGCTGGCCGCGCCCGCACGTCCCGCGCTCTCCCAGGGCGCCGTCGCCAAGCGGCTGAACGAGCTGGAGAGGACCCACCGGGCGCGGATCGGCGCGTGGGCGCTCGACACCGGCACCGGCCGGGTCCGCACCCACCGCGCGGACGAGCGGTTCCCGTTCCTGTCGACGTTCAAGGCGATCGCGTGCGGCGCGGTCCTGCGGAAGGCGCGCCGGTCCGACCCCGGGCTGCTGGACCGCGTGATCCGCTACACCGAGGACGACCTCGTCCCGAACTCGCCCGTCACCGAGAAGCACGTCGCCACCGGGATGAGCGTCGCGGACCTGTGCCACGCGGCCATCACCGTCAGCGACAACACCGCCGGGAACCTCGTCCTGCGGCAGATCGGCGGGCCCGCCGGGCACACCGCCTTCTTCCGCTCGCTCGGCGACCGGGTCAGCCGCCACGACCGCTGGGAGACCGACCTCAACCTGTGGAGCCCCGGCGAGCGGCGCGACACCGTCACGCCCCGCGCCTGGGGACGCGACCTGCGCGAGCTGACGCTCGGCCGGGCGCTCGTCCCCGCCGACCGGGCCCGGCTGATCGGCTGGATGAAGGCCGCCGAGACCGGCGGCGCCCGCATCCGCGCCGGGCTGCCCCCGGGCTGGACGGTCGGCGACAAGACCGGCACCGGCGGCACCTACGGCACGGCCAACGACATCGCCATCGCCTACCCGCCGTCCGGCGGCGCCCCGCTGATCATCGTGATCACCACCAACCGGCGGGCATCGGGCGGTTCGGCGGATGAGAAGGCGATCGCCGAGACCGCCGCGATCCTGGCGGAGGGCCTCGGCGCGCGTCCCGTCTCGCGTCCCGCATAGTGAGATCTCACCGGCGGTGAGGTTCCGCCGGCCGTCCAGAAGGGGTACGAAGGGACGGAACCCAGAGGCCGGCTGTCGCGGCCCGCGTGATCGAGGGGGTCACGCGGGCCGACCGGCCGACCCGCCCGAGCCGGGCGCGGACGACCGGGCAATATCATCGCCGACATGGCACTTCGGGTCGTTCTGGCCGACGACAGCTACCTCGTCCGGGAGGGCGTCGCCGCGCTGCTCGCGCGCGCCGGGGGCGTCGAGGTCGCCGCGACCGCCGACGACCTGCCGGGCCTGCTGGCGGCCGTCGCCGAGCACCGCCCGGACGCCGTCCTCACCGACATCCGGATGCCGCCGACGGGCACCGACGAGGGGATCCGCGCGGCGCGGACCATCCGGCGCGACCACCCGGACGTCGGCGTCGTCGTGCTCTCGCAGTTCGCGGAGCCCGACCTCGCCTACGACCTGCTGGGCGAGAGCGCGGAGGGCCTCGGCTACCTGCTCAAGTCGCGGATCGGGGACGTCGAGCAGATCGTCCGCGCGCTGGAGGACACGGCGCGCGGCGGCTCGGCGCTCGACCCCGAGATCGTCGCCGCGCTGCTGGCCGGGCGGCGCCGCGCGCCCGGCTCGCCGCTCGGGGCGCTGTCGCCGCGCGAGCGGGAGGTCCTCGCGCTGATGGCGGAGGGCAAGAACAACGCGCGGATCGCGGCCGACCTGACCGTGTCGGTGCGCGCCGTGGAGAAGCACATCAACGCCGTGTTCGGCAAGCTCGGCATCACTGAGGAGCCGGTGGTGCACCGGCGGGTGAAGGCGGTCCTGCTGTTCCTGGACGACGAGGGCCTGCTCGCGTCCGGCTGAGCCCCTCCATGGACATCGACAAGGCGCGGTGGGTGCGGTGGGCGTGCCACGGGCTGTGGCTCGGGACGGTGCTCCTGGCCTCGGCGAACCTGCTCCTCGCCGTCCTGAACGGGACCGACGCGGGCGGCCTCGGCGCCGGTTACCCGGTCGGGCTGTCGCTGATGGCGGTGGCGTTCGCGGCGGTCGGCGCGGTCGTGACGCCGCGCCATCCGGCGAACCCGGTGGGCTGGCTGCTCAGCGGCATCGGCGCGGCGATCGCGATGACGGGCCTGTGGCAGTCCTACGCCGTCTACGCGCTGACGACGCGGCCGGGGTCGCTGCCGTTCGGGGAGTTCGCGGGCTGGGCCGGGACGTGGTCGTGGATCCTCGCGGTGTTCCCGGCGGGAACGTTCCTGCCGCTGCTGTTCCCGGACGGGCGGCTCCCGTCCCGGCGCTGGCGCGCGGTCGGCCGGCTGTCGGCCGCGAACCTCGCCGCGGCCTCGGTCTGCTTCGGCGCCGTCTCGGCCGGGGCGGGCCCGCCCGCGTTCCAGCCGGAGGTGAGCGGGCCCGGGGACGTGGCGCTGGTCGCCGGGCCCGCCGCCGCGGCCGGGCTGCTCGCCGTGCTGTCGGCGGCGGCGAGCCGGGGCCGGTACCGGCGGGCGCGCGGCGACGAGCGGGCGCAGCTCCGCTGGTTCGGGCTGAGTGTGGCGCTCGGCGCGGCGGCGGTGGCGGCGCAGTTCGTCCAGCCGGTGGCGCCGACGCCGGACCCGTGGTTCGCGTCGCTGCTCGTACTGGGCACGGGCACGCCGGTCGCGATCGGGTTCGCGATCTCCAAGTACCGGCTGTACGACATCGACGCCGTTCTGCGCGGCACGATCGTGTACGCGACGCTGGCCGCGTTCATCACGGTCGTCTACGTCGCGGTGGTCGTCGGCGCCGGTTCGCTGGTGGGGTCGCAGGTCGGGGGCGGGCCGCTGCCGCCGCTCGTGGCGACGGCCGTCGCGGCGCTCGGGTTCGGTCCGGTGCGCGCCCGCGCGCGGCAGGTCGCGGACCGGCTCGTCCACGGGGTGAGGGCGACGCCCTACGAGACGCTGTCGCTGCTGTCGGAGCGGCTCGCCTCGGCCGCGCCGATCGAGGAGTTCCTGCCCTCGCTCGCGCGGGCCCTGGCCGACGCCACCGGCGCGTCCCGCACGGAGGTCTGGGTCAGGGTGGGCGAGGAGCTGCGGCTGGCCGCCGCGCACCCGCCGCGCACCGCCGAACCGGTCCCGCTCCTGGACGGCGTCCCGGGCGCGGACGCCGTGGCCGAGGTGCGCGACGGCGCGGAGACGCTCGGGGCGATCACGATCGCCAAGCCGCCGGGCGACCCGGTCACCGCGCGGGACTCCGCCCTCGCCGCCGACCTCGCCGCGCACGCCGCGATCGCGTTCCGCGACGTCGCGCGCGCCGCCGAGCTGCGCGCGTCGCGGCGGCGGCTGGTCGCCGCGCAGGACACCGAGCGCCGCCGCCTCGAACGCGACCTGCACGACGGCGCGCAGCAGCACCTGCTCGCGGTCGCCGCGAAGATCGGCCTCGCGCGGGCGCTGCTCGGCGACGCCTCCCCCGAGGTCGGGGCGCTGCTGGACGAGCTCCACCACGACACCGGGACGGCCCTGGACACCCTGCGCGACCTGGCCCGGGGCATCTTCCCCGCGATCCTCGCCGAGAAGGGCCTGGCCCGGGCGCTGCGCGCGCACGCGGCCCGCGTCCCGGCGGAGGTCGCGGCGGCACCGGCACTCGCCGGGCGGCGGTTCGCGCCCGAGGTCGAGGCGGCGGTGTACTTCTGCTGCCTGGAGGCCCTGCAGAACGCGGCGAAGCACGCCGCCGGGAGCGCGCCCCGGCTCCGGCTCGACCTCGGCGGAGACGGTGACGTGCTGGAGTTCGCGGTGTCCGACGGCGGGCCGGGGTTCGACCCGTCCGCGACGGCGCGGGGGTCGGGGCTCGGCAACATGCGCGACCGGATCGACGCCGTCGGCGGGCGGCTGGAGATCCGCTCGTCCCCCGGCGCGGGCACCACCGTCCGGGGGCGGGTGCCCGTGCCTCGTGCGGGCACCACCGCGCGGGGGCGCGGAACCGTACCCGGAACCGGGTGACCGCACCCTCGCGGGCCCGCGCGGCACGGCCGTAACGTCCCAGGTCAGGAGGTAATCATGGACAATCTGACCCGCTGGACGATCCGCCTGATCCTCGCCACGGCGGTGGGCCACGTGCTGTTCGCGTTCGTCCAGCCGAACGCCTGGGACGACATCGCCCGCGACGGGTTCTTCCGGGCGCTGGCGGACGACGGCGCGGCCGGCTTCTTCGAGCGCGAGTCGAGCGTGTGGTTCCTGCTGGCCGCCCCGATGCTGCTGCTCGCCGGGCTCCTGTCGCGCTCGGTCGCCGTCCGGACGGGGCGCATGCCCGCCGAGACCGGCTGGGTGATGCTGCTGCTCGGCGTCGTGCTCGTCGCGCTGTACTTCCCGGCGGGCGGCGGCTGGCTGCTGCTGGTGATCGGCGCGCTGTCGCTGACCTCCGCCTACCGGGCTCACTCGCCCGCGCCGATGGTGTCGGCCGGACGCGGCGCCATCGCGAGCCGCGCCGGGAGCGCGGTCGCCACCAGCGCGAGCACCCCGGCCCAGCCGAGGACGCCCAGGTAGATGAGCGGCGGGACGTGGGGCGCGCCGCCGGTCATGCCCCGGCCGAACGCGGTGAGCGTGACCAGCGCGACCGCCGTGCCGAGGACGGCCGCGATGAGCACGGTCGCGAGCGTCTCCCAGCCGAGCATGCCCATGACCTGGCGGCGGGTGGTCCCGACGATCCGCAGCAGCGCGAACTCGCGGGCGCGGGCGGAGGTCGCCATCGCCAGCGTGTTCACCACGGCGATCGCGGTGAACGCGATGATCAGGATCATCGCGACCTGGTTGACCTCGGCGTTCTGGGAGGCGTTCGTGGTGATGGAGGCAGGGCCGGCGAACCGCAGGCCGGGGATCCGCGGGGGCTCCCCGGCCACGAGCACGGTGCCGCGCGGGTCGTCCACGTGGGCGGCGAGCAGGTCCCAGGAGAGGGTGAGGTCGCCGAACCCGAGGCCGCGCCCGTAGACGGCGATCACCGTGGGGGCGATCGGCGTCCCGTCCCCGAGCGTGAGGCGGAGCCGGTCGCCGGGCCGCACGTGCAGCCGCCCGGCGGCCGTCTCGCTGACCGCGATGCCGGACCCGCCCAACCCGTCCAGCGAGCCGGAGCGGACGTCGAGGTCCAGCGTGCGGTTCAGAGCAGCGGGCGTGACGCCCTGGATCCGGTAGTTCTCCAGCCCGACCCGGACGGTGCCGCGCACGACCTCGGTCACGGCGGTGACCCCGGGCGAGCGGCGGATCTCCTCCGCGACCGCGTGCGGAACCCCGGGCCCGGCCACGTGCGCGGCGATCGTGCCGTCGGCGGCCTGGCGGGTCGCGGCGTGGCCCATCGTCGTCTGGACGAACAGGATCGTGGCGGTCAGCCCCATCATCAGCGTGAGCGGGGTGATGACGGACGCGAGCCGCCGCGCGCCCGCGCCGAGGTTCGCGGCGGCCAGGTCGCCGCCGACCGGGAACAGGCGCAGCGGCACCGCCAGCACGGCGACACCGGCGCGGGCGAGCACCGGGCCGAGGAGCGCCACGGCGACCGTCCAGACGATGGCGGTCAGCATCGTGACCGGGCTGGACGCGGCCTCGACGTTCAGGTGGGCCAGCAGCACCGTCAACGCGGCGCCCCCGGCGGTGCACCCGAGCCCGGCGACGAGCCGCCCCGCCCCGAGCCGGACGGGACGCAGCGCCGCCTCCCCCAGCGCCTCGACCGGCCGGATCCGCGACGTCCGCCGCGCGGCGGTCCGGGCGGCCGCCCACGCGGCGGCCACGGCCGCGAGCACCGCGACGGCCGGCGGGAACGGGCCGGTCACGAGGTCGAGACCGGCCGGCAGCGCGCCGAGGCCCCGGAACCGGTCGCGCAGCCAGAACGCCAGCGGCAGCCCGGCGGCGGCGCCGAGCGGGCCCGCGACGAGCCCGACCGCCAGGGCCTCCCGGCCGATCATCCGGCGGACCTGGCGCGGCGTCGCGGCGATGGCGCGCAGCAGCGCGATCTCCCGCTCCCGCTGCTGCACCGACAGCGCGAACGTGCCGGACACGACGAGGACCGCCACCAGCAGCGCCGTCCCGCCGAGGGCACCGCCCATGCTGATCAGCTTGATCCGGGACCGTTCGGCGCCGGGGAACTCGGCCCTGCCCCGGCCGTCCCCGGTGTGGACGGTCACCCGCGCGCCGCGCACCGCGTCGCGCACCGCCCGCTCCGGCCCGGTCACGCCGATCGCGGAGACCATGCCGGGACGCCCGGCCAGGCGCGCCGCCCGCGCGGAGCTGAAGAAGATCGCGGTCTGGTCCCTGAGCGCCTGCCGCGTCACGCCCACGACCCGGTAGGTGCCGGGCTCAGCCGACTCGACCCGCACCCGCGAGCCGGGCCGCAGCCCCCGCTCGCGGGCGGACGCCGCGTCCACCACGATCTCGTCGTCGGCGGCGGGCGCCCGCCCGGCCCGCAGCGTGAACGGGGTGAGCGCGGCCGACTCCCAGCCGTGCCCCCACGACTCGCCGTCCCGGCCCGCGATCTCGGCGGGGAAGCTGACCTCGGTCGTCACCGCGCGGACGCCCGGCGCCGAGCGGATCCGGTCCGCCAGCGACGCCGGGACCCAGACGCGCTCGCCGAGCACCTTCGCCTTGTGCTTGGTCCTGCCCTTCTTCTCCTTGACCGCGTGCACGTACTGGTCGCCGCCGACGACGACCGGCGCGCCCGCGTACCGCTGCGGCGCGACGGACCCGCGCAGCCCCGTGTCCAGCAGGATCCCGCAGGCGCAGACGAGCGCGGCGGCGCACAGCAGGGCGGCGAACGCGCCGGCGAGACCGGCCTTCCTCGCGATCACTTCCAGGCCCCCAGCCGCGTCATGCGGGCGGCGACGCCGTCGCTGGACGGCGCGTCCAGCGTGTCGGCGATCCGGCCGTCGGCGAGGAACAGCACCGTGTCGGCGTAGGACGCGGCGACGGGATCGTGGGTGACCATCACGACCGTCTGGCCCATCCCGTCCACGAGTTCGCGCAGCAGCGTGAGGACCTCGCGCGCCGTCATCGTGTCGAGCGCGCCGGTCGGCTCGTCGCCGAACACCACGTCCGGCCGGGTGACCAGGGCGCGGGCGATCGCCACCCGCTGCTGCTGCCCGCCCGAGAGCTGCGCGGGACGGTGCGCGGCGCGGTCCCGCAGGCCGACGCGGGCCACCACCTCCTCCAGCCACGCCCGGTCGACACGCGCGCGGGCCAGCCGCAGCGGCAGCGTGATGTTCTTCTCCACGGTCAGCGCGGAGACCAGGTTGAACGCCTGGAACACGAACCCGACGCGCTCGCGGCGCAGCTCGGTCAGCCGCGTCTCGCTCATCGCCGACAGCTCGGTGCCACCGAGCCGGACGGTCCCCGACGTCGGCGTGTCCAGCCCCGCCGCGCAGTGCAGGAACGTGCTCTTCCCCGATCCGGACGGCCCCATGACGGCCGTGAACCGGCCGCGCGGGATCCCCACCGTCACCTCCCGCAGCGCCGCGACGGCGCCGCCGCCCCTGCCGTAGACCTTGCTCACCGCGTCCAAACGCACCGCTTCGTCCATGCCCCCAAGTCTTCTGACCTGCGGGTCCGCCCACCAGAGACGCCGTCACCGATCACCCATGACCTCGTCATGGGTGCCGCCGTGGCGGCGGCTGGTAGACATTGGTGGACATTGGTAGACATAGAGCGTGATCAGGGTGCTGCTGGCCGACGACCACCACGTCGTGCGCGGCGCGCTCGCCGCGCTGCTGAACCTGGAGCCCGACCTGGAGGTGGTGGCCGAGGTCGAGCGCGGCGACGCGGTGCTGCCCGCGGCCCGGACGCACCGTCCCGACGTCGCCGTCCTCGACGTGGACATGCCCGGCATGGACGGCCTCGCGGCCGCGGCCGCCCTGCACGAGGAGCTGCCCGCGACCGCGACGCTGATCCTCACCGGCCACGGCAAGCCCCACCACCTGCGCCGCGCGCTCGCCGCGCACGTCCGGGGGTTCCTGCTGAAGACCGCGCCGCCCGAGGAGCTGGCCGCCGGGATCCGCGAGGTCGCGGCGGGCGGCCGCGTCCTGGACCCGAGCCTCGCCGTCACCGCCTGGGACCTCGCCGACAACCCGCTCACCCCGCGCGAGACCGACGTGCTGCGCCTCGCCGCCGAGGGCGCCGAGGCCACCGAGATCGCCGAGCGGCTGTTCCTGTCGGCCGGGACGGTCCGCAACCACCTGACGTCCGTCGTGGCCAAGCTCAACGCCCGCAACCGCACCGACGCGGCGCGAATAGCGGGCGAGGCCGGCTGGCTCTAGGCGGGCAGGTGGGCGTCGAGGCGGAAGTCGCCGTTTCCGTCGGCGCGGGCGCTGAGCGTGCCGTTGTGGGAGGCGAGCCTCGTGGTGAGGTTGCCGATGCCCGCGCCGGGGGGCGTGCGGCGGGCGCGCGGGTCGAGGCCGTCGTTGCGGACGGTCAGCCGGACGCCCGCGCCGTCGCGCGCCGTGACGATCGCGCAGTGCCGGGCGGCGCTGTGCCGCAGCACGTTGGTGACCGCCTCGCGCAGCACGACGCTGAGCACCGCCGACGCCTCGGCCGTGAGCCCCGCGTGGCCGGTGTCCACCTCGACCTCGACGCCCGCCGCCGCGAGCACCGACCGCGCCGAGGCGACCTCCGCGTCCAGCACCAGCGCCGACGTGCCGCCGGTCGCGGCCCGCAGGTCCCCCTGCGCCCGCTCGGCCATCGCGAGGACCTCGGTCAGCTCGGCCCTGGCACGGGCCGGGTCCGCCTCCGCCAGCCGCCGCGCCAGCTCGCACTTCAGCAGGATCGCGGCGAGGCTGTGCCCGAGCAGGTCGTGCAGGTCGCGGGCCGCCCGCAGCCGCTCCTGGACGGTCGCGGCGCGCGCCAGCTCCTCGCCCGCGACCCGGAGGTCGCGCACCAGCCGGGTGAGGCGGACGAGCCCGTACAGCACGAGCCCGGTCACCAGCGCGCTGATCATGGAGTTGACCGTGGCGGCGACGTCCGGGCCGGCCTCCTGCGGGGGGACGTCCCCCCGGAACGGCCCGGCGGCCGCCGCGCCGACGCCGGTGATCACGGCCGCGACCAGCGGGACCGCGAGCCGGTGCGGCAGCGCGACCAGCAGCCCCCCGACGAGGAACCCGGCCAGCCCCAGCCACAGGCCCGACGGGGCCTGTAGCAGGCCCTTCAGCGCGAACCCCGCCAGCACCGCCGCGAGCAGCGTGACCGACAGCCGGTAGGCGTTGCGGTCGGGCGTGGTCACGGGTCGCTTCGCGGCCCGGACGGCGGCCTCCACCGTGAAGCGGCCGTCGCCGCCGAGGCCCGTGGCGAACGTGCCGCCCGCCGCGCGGACGCGTTCCGCCGCGTCCGCGAGGCCCTCCTCGCCCTCGGCCGCCGTCCGGACGCCGTCGTTCACGACGCGCAGCCTGACCACGCCCCGGCTCTCGGACGTCTCGATGACGCACCGCTCGGCGGAGTCCCCGCGCACCACGTCGGTGACCGCCTCGCGCAGGACGGTCGCCAGCAGCGCCCCGGCCGGGCCCAGCGGTTCCCGGTGCCCGCTCCGCACCTCCGCCTCGACGCCCGCCGCCTCCAGCAGCGCCCGCGCCGCCGCCACCTCCGGCGCCAGCGACATGCTCCGGAAGTCGGCCGCCGCCGCCCGCGCGTCGTTCAGCGAGCGGCGCGCGACGTCCAGCACGTCGCCGATCCGTTCGGGGCGGTCGAGGGCGCGGCGGCCGCCCGCGGAGATCGTGGCGAGTCCCTCGCCGAGGCCCCGGTCGAGTTCGGTCGCGATGCGGAGCCGTTCCCGCGACACCGCCGCCATCGTGAGCGGCAGCCGCGCCGCCGCCGTGTCGTCCACCCGGTCGGCGAGCCGCACCAGCCCGTAGACGACGAGCCCGACCAGCAGGGCCGAGAGCGTCGCGTCGGCGGTCGAGCCGTCGCGCGGCGCGTCCAGGACGGCGGCGCTCGCGAGCACCGCGACCGCCGCCGGCCACGCCGCCGCCAGCATCAGCGAACCCGCGACGAAGCCGAGGACCCCGACCGAGGTGCCGAGCGCCACCGCGCCGTAGGCGCACGCGGCCTGCGCGGCGACGGCGGCCCAGCGGCTGCCGGGGATCCGCGGGACGAGCCACACCAGGTGCAGAGCGCACACCGCCGCGACGAGGACGATCGCCACCGCGACCCGGGGCGCGCCGTCCGTCCGCGCGGGGGCGCCCAACGCGTACACACCGGCGAACGAGGCCATGACGAGCCCGGCGACCAGCCGCGCCCGCCCGGACGCCGTGAACCCCTCGACGGCCACCGATCCCCTCACATCGCAGTCGCGCCCGCCTCGGATCCTCCCATGTCCGCCATTTGCCGCGTTCCCGGCGGGCGCTCGACCGGCGTACGGCGCCGACACGTGGAGGCCACCTCGGGGCCACCTCAGGTCCGTTTCGGCCCGAAAGACCAACGTTCGCTGAGAGTGAACAGCAAGACACTCCTGACAGCTGGACTAGACCAGTCCAGCGTGCACACCGGACCAGATCTCCGCAGGTCCCGCGCCCGGTAACAGTTAAGACTCTTGCGGAAATGACCTCTTGAACTGGTACGGACCAGCTCATATCTTCTGGGACCAACGCGCGTTTGTGCTCAATGAGCATTCGCCCCGCGCACAAATGTTCATGCGCGCGAGGGGGCACGCCGGGCGGAACCCGAGACCGTCCGGACGCCGTGCCCAGGAGACTCATCGCGCCAAACGACCGCGGCGGGAGAGGCCGCGCGACCCTAGCGCGGGGTCGGCGGCAGCTAGCGGATCGACAGTCGGCACGGGCGCGCGGGCGCCCCGAAGAAGAGCAAGCCGGAGAAGGCGGGGACAGATGAAACGGCACCTCACGGTCGCCATCGCCACGGGCCTGACAGTGGCCCTCGGCGTGAGCGGATGCGGGAAGGGCAGCTCGTCGGACGACGGCGGCTCCGACGGCAAGAGCATCAAGTTCGTCGCGGCGATCTACGACAGCAACGCCGAGCCCTACTGGAAGGCGCTCATCAAGGACTTCGAGGCCAAGAACTCCGGCTACAAGGTGCAGCTGGAGATGGTCGACTGGACCCAGATGGACGCCAAGGTCAAGACCTACATCCAGACGAAGCAGGCTCCCGACCTCCTGAACTACAACTCGTTCTCCGACTTCGCGCGGGACGGGCTCATCTACAAGGCGTCCGAGGTCGTTTCACCGACCACGCTGAGCGACTTCACGCCGACGTTCGTCGAGCAGTCCAAGTACAACGGCGACCAGTACGCGCTGCCGTTCATCTCCAGCGCCCGCCTGCTGTTCTACAACAAGGACCTGTTCGCCAAGGCCAAGATCGCCAACCCGCCCAAGACCTGGGACGAGGTCAAGACCGACGCCGAGAAGATCCAGAAGGAGGGCGGCGCCACCGGCTACGGGCTGCCGCTCGGCCCCGAGGAGTCGCAGGCGGAGTTCTACTCCTGGGCGATGAACAACGGCGGCGGCTGGGTCGACGCGTCCGGCAAATGGGCGATCAACCAGCCCGCCAACGTCGAGACGCTGAACTTCCTGAAGGGCCTGAAGGACGCCAAGCTGACCCAGCCGAACCCGGAGACCACCGACCGCAAGACGGTGTTCAACCAGTTCGCGCAGGGCAAGATCGGCATGGCGATCGGCGGACCGTTCACCAAGGCCGGGTTCATCGACCCCGTCAACAAGAACCTGAACTTCGGCGTCACCTCGCTGCCGAGCAAGAGCGGCACCGAGCACAACACGCTCGGCGTCATGGACCTCCTCGCCGCGTTCAAGAAGAACGACGGCAAGAACAAGGAGGCCCTCAAGAAGTTCCTCGACTTCCTGTACCAGAAGGAGAACACGTCCACCTTCCTCAAGAAGGAGGGCTTCCTCCCGGTGACGAAGTCGGCCGGTGACGCGCTCAGCTCCGACCCGTACATGAAGCAGTTCGTGGACGCGCTGCCCTCCTCCAAGTTCGCGCCGACGAGCAACCCGGCGTGGTCGGCCGTCGCGGGCGCGGTCAAGCAGAGCCTCGGCTCCTCGGTGGCGAACAAGGACCCGAAGAAGGTCCTGGACGACATCCAGAAGACGGCCGAGAAGAGCGGCTGATAGTGCAGGACCTCGAAACCAGGGCGCGGGACGCCGGTGCCACGGCCCGGCCGTCCCGCCCCTCCGCACTCCGGCGGGCCGGGCGGGCGCTGACGCCGCTCGTCTGGCTCGGCCCGTCCCTCGTCCTCATCACCGTCGTCGTCCTGTGGCCCGTCGTCGAGATGGTCCGCACCTCGTTCCAGAAGATCAGCTCGTCGGGTGTGACGCTCGGCGGCAACGGGACCACCAACTACACCGACCTGTTCGACGAGGACGACCTCATCCCGGTCGTCCTGCGGACGCTCGGCTGGGTCGCCGGCATCGTCATCACCACGATGGTGCTGTCGCTCGCCATCGGCCAGTTGCTGAACAGCCGCTTCCCGGGACGGCGCATCGTCCGCTGGACGGTCATCGTCCCGTGGGCCGCGTCGGTGCTGATGACCTCGCTCATCTGGAAGTGGATGCTGGACAACTACTCCGGCCTGGTCAACCGGGTGCTGCTCGACCTGCACCTGATCGACGAGCCGGTGAACTGGCTGGCCCATCCCTGGCAGGCGATGCTGTGGATGATGTGGGTCGCGGTGTTCGTGTCGCTGCCGTTCGCCTCGTTCGTGATCCTCGCCGGGCTCCAGACGATCCCCGAGGACGTCTACGAGGCCGCGCGCGTCGACGGCGCCGGACCGCTGCGCACCTACTTCGGGATCACGCTGCCGCTGCTGCGGCCCTCGATCATGATCGCCTCCATCATCAACGTCATCAACGTGTTCAACAGCTTCCCGATCATCTGGGCGATGACCGGGGGCGGCCCCGGGCATTCCACCGACACCACCACCACGTTCATGTACAAGCTCGCCTTCTACGATCAGAACGTGGGTGAGTCCGGCGCGATGGCGGTCGTCAACTTCGTCCTCATCCTCGCGATGGTCCTGATGTACCTGCGCGCCGCGCGGTGGCGGGAGGAGGTCCGATGACGCGCCCGTCCAAGGAGACGAGCCCGGCGGGGGCGGCGCGCCGCCGCCCGCTCCGGCTCCGCACGGCCCTGCTGACCGCCGTCGGCTGGCTGGTGGCCGTGGGCTTCCTGCTGCCCTACCTGCAGATGGCGCTGACCTCGCTCAAGTCGGAGAAGGACCTGACCAAGTCGCCGGGCGGCTACCTGCCCGACCACTGGACCTGGTCGAACTTCGTCGACGTCTGGGACGCGGCGCCGCTGTGGACCTACCTGCGGGTCTCGCTGATCGTCGCGGTGGCCGCGACGGTCGTCACGCTGGCGTGCGCGCTGCCCGCCGCGTACTACACGGCCCGCTACCGCTTCCGGGGGCGCGGCGCCTACCTGCTGCTCGTCCTGGTCACGCAGATGTTCGCGCCGACCGCGCTGGTCATCGGCATCTACCGGGAGATGGTCGCGCTCAACCTGACCGACACGCTGTTCGCGCTCGTGCTGGTGAACGCGGCGTTCAACCTGCCGTTCTGCGTGTGGATCCTGCACGGCTACTTCTCCAGCATCCCCAAGGAGCTGGAGGAGGCCGCGTTCCTGGACGGCGCCGGACGGGTCGGGGCGCTCACCCGCGTCACCCTGCCCATCTCGATGCCCGGCGTCGTCACCGCCGTCGTCTACACCTTCATCGCGGCGTGGAACGAGTACATCGTGGCGCTGACCGTGACCGCGTCGCCCGACCGGCGTCCGCTCACCGTCGCCGTCCCCTCGTTCGTGACCCAGTACCAGGCGCACTGGCAGTACCTGTTCGCCTCGTCACTGATCGCGATCGTGCCGGTCGTCATCCTGTTCGTGTTCGTCGAGCGCTACCTGATCGGCGGCCTCACCGCGGGCTCGGTCAAGTGACGCTGATCGGCCTGGACGTGGGCGGCACGTCGATGAAGGCGGAGATCGTCAAGGTCGCCGGCCGGGCGGGGGCGGGCGGGGAGGTCCTCGCGACGCTCTCCTGGCCGACCGACCAGGCGGACCCGGTGGGCGGCGTGCTCGGCTTCGCCGCCCACCTCGCCGCGCGCGCGGAGGAGCTGACCGGCTCCCCCGCCGCCGCGGCGGGCATCGTGCTGCCCGGCATCGTGGACGAGACGTCCGGCACGGCCGTGCACTCGGCCAACCTCGGCTGGCGGGACGTCCCGATGCGGCGGCTCGCGGCGGAGCGCCTCGGCATCCCGGTCGCGATCGGCCACGACGTCCGCACGGCCGGGCTCGGGGAGGCCGAGCTCGGCGCGGGGCGCGAGGTGTCCGACTTCGTGTTCGTCGCCATCGGCACGGGCATCGCCGCCGCGCTGATCCTGAACGACTCCCCCTATCCGGGCACGTCCGGGTGGAGCGGCGAGATCGGGCACATCGTCGTCCGCCCGGACGGCGAGCCCTGCGCCTGCGGCAACCGGGGGTGCCTGGAGACCTACGCGTCGGCCGCCGCGCTGACCCGCAGGCACGGCTCGGGCGTCCCGGCCGAGAAGGTGGTCGCGCTGGCCGCCGCGGGCGAACCGCACGCGTCCGCGGTCTGGAACGAGGCACTGGACTGCCTCGCCGACAGCCTGGCCTCCGCCACGCTCTTCCTCGACCCGGGCCTCATCGTCGTCGGCGGCGGGCTGGCCAAGGCGGGCGCCACGCTGCTCACGCCGCTGGCGTCCCGCCTGACCGACCGTCTGAAGTTCCGCCCGGCGCCGCCGATCGTCCCCACGGAACTGGACGACCAGGCCGGCGTCAAGGGCGCGACGATCCTCGCCTCCCGCCTCCGCTAGACCTCAGGCGGACGGGTCGATCACCAGCTTGCCCCGGGTGTGCCCGGCCCGGCTGAGGTCGAAGGCGGCTCCGACCCCTTCCAGGGGGAAGGAGCCGGCGACCTCGACGTCGAGCGCGCCCCGCTCCGCGAGGTCGGCGAGCAGGGCGAGCTTGGCGCCGTCCGGGCGGACCCACACCACGTGGCCGCCGTGCTCCTCGACGGCGGGGTCGGCGATCGAGGCGTGCCGCCCGCCGGGCGCGAGGACCGCGAGCGTCGCGTCGAGCTGGCCCCCGGCGAGGTCGGCCACGGCGGAGACCCCGTCCGGCGCCAGCTCGCGGACGCGTCCCGCCAGCCCCTCGCCGTAGGCGACCGGCGCGGCACCGAGTCCCCGCAGGTAGTCATGGTTCTTCTCGGACGCGGTGCCGATCACCCGCGCACCTCGCGCCCGCGCGATCTGCACGGCGAGGCTCCCCACGCCACCGGCCGCCGCGTGCACCAGGACGGTGTCGCCCTCACCCACGTCCAGGTGGTCGAGGACGCGCTGCGCGGTCAGCCCGGCGAGCGGCAACCCTCCCGCCTGCTCCCAACCGAGGTTCGCGGGCTTGAGGGCGATGTGGGCCGCCTGCACCGCGACGTACTGCGCGAACGTCCCCGCCTGGAGGGCGTCCTTGCGCGCGTAGGCCATCACCTCGTCACCGGCCGCGAACTCGGGGACGTCGGGCCCCGGCCTGACGACGACCCCGGCGACGTCCCAACCCGGGATGACGGGGAACACGGTGTCCAGCAGCGGGTCGAGCCCGCCCGCCATCGCCTTCCAGTCCACCGGGTTCACCCCCGCCGCGCGCACCTCGATGAGCACACTGCTCGGCGGGACCCTCGGATCGGGGACCTCACCCAGCTTCAAGCGGGAGTTGTCGTCGGCGTAGGCGTCATAGGTGACCGCGCGCATGTCTTCCTCCGGTTAGTGGACCATTCCAAAGCCTGCCACCGCGCCGGAGGCCCGAGCCCACCGGGGTCGCGTAGGCAACTCCCTACGCTTGACAGGTAGGGAGTTTCCTACCTATCTTCGGGCGCATGAACATCACGTGTGTACGGCTGCTGACGGTGCCGGTCTCCGACCAGGACGCCGCGAAGGACTTCTACGCCGGAACCCTCGGGTTCGAGGTGGTCACCGACCGGGCGATGGGCCCCGTCCGCTGGCTCCAGCTCGCCCCCGCCGGCGCGGACACGAACGTGGTGCTGGCGAACCACGTCCCCGGCCTCGCGCCGGGGACCGTGCACGGCCTCATGCTGGAGACGTCCGACCTCGACGGCGACTGCGCCGAACTGCGCCGCGCGGGCGTGGACGTCGAGGGCCCGCAGGACCTGCCGTGGGGACGCCAGGCCACCCTGGCCGACCCCGACGGCAACGGGATCGTCCTCGCGGCGCGCTGACCATGGCCGCCGAGGTCACCGACGTCTTCGCGGCGTTCGCGAGCCCGGTGCGGCTGGAGCTGACCCGCCTCCTGCTGGAGGGCCCGCGCTCGGTGAACGAGCTCGCGGCCCACTTCGAGATGAGCCGCCCGAGCGTCTCCGAGCACCTGCGCGTCCTGCGGACCGCCGGGCTCGTCACCGAGCGGCGCGACGGCCGCCGCCGCGTCTACCGCCTGGAGCCGGGCCCGCTGATGGACGTGTCGGACTGGCTCACCCCCTACGAGCGGTTCTGGCGCGAACGCCTGGCCGACCTGCGCGACGTCCTGGACGAGGAGCACCCGGAGTGACCGCCGACATCGAGGTCGAGGAGTTCCTCCCGCACCCGCCCGCCAAGGTCTGGCGGGCGCTCACCGACCGCGACCTGCTGGCCCGGTGGCTGATGCCGAACGACTTCGAACCCGTCGTCGGGCACCGGTTCACCTTCACCACCCGCCCTATCCCCGGCGCCGGTTTCGACGGGACGATCCGCTGCCGGGTCCTCGACCTGGACGAGGAACGGCTGCTGCGCATCAGCTGGGGCGGCGGCTCCCTCGACACCACCGTCACCTGGCGCCTGGTCCCCGAGGGACGCGGCACGAGGCTCTTCATCCGCCACGCGGGCTTCGACATGGACGACCCGTCCCAGGCGTTCGCGTTCCGCGGCATGGCCAACGGCTGGCGCTCCCACGTGCTGGAGTCCCTCCACACCGCCCTCGCCTAGCCGCACCAGGACGCCCCGGCCGCCCGCCCGGCCCGGCGCCGGCGCGGAGCGCGGCCAAGCCCCCGGTGAGCACTCCACGGGCACCCGCAACGGCCCGTGACCTTGATGCCCGGCATCCGAACCGTGCGGATCAACGGCACGCGATCCGCACCCGCCCGCTCTTGGCGGCTCGCCAAGGGCGGGCGGTCGACCTCCTGGCACTCGATCGCCCACACCAGGCGGCCGCGGGCAGGCGGCCGCGGGCAGGCGGCCGCTGACCCGGGATGTCCGCGCTCCTCTTCCATGCCTCCCGCCGCCGTCCGGCGGCTCGTCCGGGTCGGGAGCCGGAGCGGCGGCCGGGTGCCGGGGCGGGCCGAGTCCGAGGAGGGTCAGGCGACGGGTTCCAAGGGGGTCTCGTCGCTGAACTGGGTGCGGTAGAGGTCGGCGTAGCGGCCTCCGGCGGCCAGCAGTTCGGTGTGGGTGCCGCGTTCGACGATGTGGCCGGCCTCGACGACGAGGATGAGGTCGGCGGCGCGGACCGTGCTGAGGCGGTGGGCGATGACGACGGCGGTGCGGCCGTCGAGGGCCTCGGCCAGGGCCTCCTGGACGGCGGCCTCGGACGTGGAGTCCAGGTGGGCGGTGGCCTCGTCCAGGATCACGACGCGCTGGCGGGCCAGCAGCAGGCGGGCGATCGTGAGGCGCTGGCGCTCGCCGCCCGACAGGCGGTAGCCGCGCTCGCCGACGATCGTGTCGAGCCCGTCGGGCAGGCCCTCGATGAGGGTGGCGAGGCGGGCGCGGCGCAGGACGTCCCAGAGGTCGTCCTCGGTGGCCTCGGGGCGGGCGAGCAGCAGGTTCTCGCGGATCGACTCGTGGAACAGGTGCCCGTCCTGGGTGACCATGCCGAGCGTGTCGCGGATCGACTCGAAGGTGAGGTCGCGGACGTCGACGCCGCCGAGCCGGATCGCGCCGGAGTCGGCGTCGTACAGGCGCGGGAGCAGTTGCGCGATCGTCGACTTGCCCGCGCCGGACGAGCCGACGAGCGCGACCATCTGGCCGGGCTCGGCGCGGAACGACACCCCGTGCAGGACGTCGACGCCGCCGCGCGTGTCGAGGGTGGCGACCTCCTCCAGCGAGGCGAGGGAGACCTTGTCGGCGGACGGGTAGGCGAAGCGGACGTCGTCGAACTCGACCGCGACGGGCCCCTCGGGGACGGCGCGGGCGCCGCTCTTCTCGGCGACCAGCGGCTTCAGGTCGAGCACCTCGAAGACCCGCTCGAAGCTGACGAGCGCGCTCATGACCTCGACGCGGGCGCTGGCGAGCGCGGTCAGCGGGGCGTAGAGGCGGGTCAGCAGCAGGGCGAGGGACACGACCGCGCCCGCGTCCAGGGAGCCGCGCAGCGAGAACCAGCCGCCGAGGCCGTAGACGAGCGCGAGGGCGAGCGCCGACACCATGGTCAGCGCGGTGATGAACACGTGCTGGACCATCGCGGTGCGGACGCCGATGTCGCGGACGCGGCGCGCGCGGGCCGCGAACTCGGCGGACTCGCGGGCGGGGCGGCCGAACAGCTTGACCAGCGTCGCGCCGGGGGCGGAGAACCGCTCGGTCATCTGGGTGCTCATCGCGGCGTCGTGCGCGGCGGCCTCGCGTTCGAGGCGGGCCAGGCGGGTGCCCATGCGGCGCGCCGGGAGGACGAAGACGGGCAGCAGGACCAGCGCGAGCAGCGTGATCTGCCAGGAGATGCCGACCATCACCCCGAAGGTCAGCATCACCATCACGAGGTTGCTGACCACGCCCGACAACGTGTCGCTGAAGGCGCGCTGCGCCCCGATGACGTCGTTGTTGAGGCGGCTGACCAACGCGCCGGTGCGGGTGCGGGTGAAGAAGGCGACCGGCATCCGCTGCACGTGGTCGAAGACGGACGTGCGCAGATCGAGGATCAGGCCCTCGCCGATGCGGGCCGACAGCCACCGGTTGGCCAGCCCGAGCCCGCCCTCCAGCAGGGCCAGCAAGGCGATCAGGATGGCCAGGTTCACGACGGTGGAACTGGCCGAGTCGTCCACGATCGCGTCGACGACGCGTCCGGCCAGGACGGGCGTCGCGACCGCGAGGACGGCCAGCACGACGCTCAGCCCGAGGAAGGCGAACAGCTGCCGTCTGTGCGGGCGCGCGAACCTCGCTATCCGCTTCAGGGTCGCCTTGGAGAACGGGCGGCGGTCGTCCTTGGCGTTCATCGCGTGGTGCAGGGACATCCACGCGGTCACTTCCATGTCCATCGGTTACCACTCTCTCTGGAGGATCTCGCCAAGAACATCCTGGAACCTCAACAAAGATTGAGGTCAACCTCGCCGCCGTGCACAACCTCGCACATGGGTACGACAGGATCGATAGACGATCTTCGGCGAAAGGCATCATGTGGACATCGACGCGGCGCGTAAGGACACCCCCGGCTGCGCGAACGTGGCGCATCTCAACAACGCGGGGGCGGCGCTGCCCCCGCGTCCCGTGATCGAGGCGGTGGCGGAGCATCTCGCGCTGGAGTCGACCATCGGCGGCTACGAGGCGGCCGAACGGAACGCGGTGGCGATCGAGCGGTTCTACGAGTCGGTGGCGGGGCTGGTCGGGGCCCGCCCGGACGAGATCGCCTACGTGGAGAACGCGACCCGCGCGTGGGACATGGCGTTCTACGCGATCCCCTTCGCGCCGGGCGACCGGATCCTCACCACGACGAGCGAGTACTCCAGCAACGCGATCGCCTACCAGCAGGTCGCGGCGGCCAGGGGCGTCAAGGTGGAGGTCGTCCCCGACGGCCGGGACGGCGTGCTGTCACTGGACGCGCTGAGCGCCGAGCTGGAGCGGGGCGACGTCCGGCTGGTGTCGATCAACCACGTCCCGACGCACAACGGGCTGGTGAACCCGGCGGCGGCGGTCGGGCGGCTGTGCCGCCAGCACGGCGTCCTCTACCTGTTGGACGCCTGCCAGTCGGTGGGGCAGATCAGCGTGGACGTGGAGGAGATCGGCTGCGACATGCTGTCCGCGACGGGCCGCAAGTATCTGCGGGGGCCGCGCGGGACGGGGTTCCTCTACGTGCGCCGGGAGATGATCGCGGCGCTGGAGCCGCCGTTCCTCGACCTGCACGCCGCGACCTGGAAGGCGCCGGACGGCTATGAGATCCGCGGCGACGCGCGCCGCTTCGAGTCGTGGGAGCGCTACGTCGCGGGCCAGATCGGCCTGGGCGTGGCGGCGGAGTATGCGTCGGAGCTGGGCATCGAGGCGATCCGGGAGCGGGTGGCCGCGCTCGCCGACGGGCTGCGGGAGCGGCTCGCCGCCCGGCCCGGGACGACCGTCCTGGACAAGGGCGAGCGCCCGTCGGGCATCGTCACCTTCACCGTGGACGGGCACGAGCCCGCCGCCGTGAAGAAGGCGGCGCGGGAACGCGGCGTCAACATCAACACCACGAGCCCGCGCTCGCAGGGGTATGACCCGCGGGCGCTCCCGTCGGCGGTGCGGGCGTCCGTGCACTACTACAACACCGAGGAGGAACTGGACCTTCTCATGTCGGCCCTCCCCGGCTGACCGGCCTCAGCGGTTGGGGCGGGACGCGCTGATGTCGGCCAGCGCCGAGCCGGAGTCCTCCTCGACCGCGAGGTCGCCGATCGAGACGATGCCGACCGGACGGCCGTCCTCCAGCACCGGGAGCCGCCGGACGGACCGCTCGCGCATGATCTGCGCGGCCTTCTGCGGGGAGTCCTCCGGGCCGATCGTCGCGGTGACGCTGCTGGTGATGCCGCCGATCTTGGCCTGGCTCGGGTCGCCGCCCGCCGCCAGGCCCCGCACGACCAGGTCGCGGTCGGTGACGAGTCCGCGCAGCTCGTCACCGTCCGCGACCAGGACGGCGCCGATGTCCTCGTCGCGCATCGCCCGCGCCACCGTGACGATGTCGAGTTCGGGGGACACCGACGTCGGGGAACCGGTCATGATGTCGCGGATCTTCGTGGCCATCACTCACTCCTTGCGACTCGCTCCTGGTCCTGGGACGAGCCGTGCCCTACCCGAGGAGATTCGGCTCACTCATCGCGCCTATTTCCTGAACTGCGCGAAGAGCCGCTCCGCCGCGGCGCCGTCGAGGGCGACGCGGTTCGGGTCCTGCGGCGCGGGCCTCACCGGCACGGTCGAGAAGCGCACCGCGTCCGCGCCCGTCTTCTCCATGCCGCGCGCGACGGCCTCCAGGGCGCCGACGTCCAGCCGCGGATACGTCGAGACCGACCGCGCCGACATGGCCAGGAACCTCGCGTACCGCGCGGGGTCGCGCAGCCGCTGCTCCCTGGCCTCCTTCAGGAGGGCGGACATGAGCTTCTGCTGGCGTTCGATCCGGGCCAGGTCCGAACCGTCCCCGAGGCCGTGCCGGACCCTGGCGTAGGCGAGCGCCTGCCGGCCGTCGAGCCGCTGCCTCCCCGGGCGCAGCGACAGGCCCGACGGCGGGTCCGAGACCGCCCGGGGGATCGTGAGCTCGACGCCGCCGAGCACGTCCACGATCTTCGCGAACCCGGTGAAGTCGACCACCACGCTGGTGTCGACCTCGACGCCGGCCACCGACTCCACCGTGCGGTGCGTGCATGCGACGCCCAGCGCGAACGCCGAGTTCACGGGCGCCACGCGGGCCGGCACGACCCTCCCGCCGTCGGCCTTGCAGGACGGCACGCGCACCAGCGTGTCCCGGGGGATGCTGACCGCGCGCACGTTCTTGCGGTCGGCGGGCAGGTGGACGAGGACCAGGGTGTCCGAGCGCGCCGCGCCGCCGCCCCGCGAGTCCGAGCCGACGAGCAGGACGTTGAGGGTCTTGCCCGTCCCGAACGCGAGGTGCTTCGCGCCGCCGAGCACCGGTTTCCCGCCCCCGCGCAGCACCACGCCCGGGATGAGGAGCAGCGCGGCCGTCACCATCGCGACCGCGCCGATCAGGCTCCAGCCCGCGGGGCCGCCCGGCCTGCGGAGCCGCCCGCTCCTGCCCGGCGTCGCGCGGCGGCCGTCCGGCGCCTCCAGCAGGCGCCGCCGCTGCCGCGCCAGCGTCCCCGGCGGCTCGTGCTCCAGCTCCCGGCCGAGGCCGCGCAGCAGTTCGAGATCGTCCACCGCTACTCCTCCTCGTGCATCGGGTTGGTGTCGCCGAGCACCGCGCGCACCTTGCGCCGGGCGCGGTTCAGCCGCGAGCGGACGGTGCCGACCGGTATCCGCAGCGCCTGCGCGACCTCCTCGTAGCTCAGATCGCCCCAGGCGATCAGCAGCAGCACGTCCCGGTCGCGGCGCGGCAGCCCGGCCAGCGCCTCGGCCAGCAGCGGGCGCGCCGCGAACGCCGTCACGTCCTCCGCCACGCGCTCGGCCAGTTCCTCCCCGGGGCCGTCCACCGGGCTGCGGCGCAGCGCACGGTACCGCGTCGCCTCGCCCCGGTGGTGCCGCGCGATCAGCTTGGTCGCGATGCCGAACAGCCACGGCCGCGCGTCCCGGTGGGCGAGGTCGTAGCGGTGCCGCTTGCTGAAGGCGGTCAGGAACGTGTCGCCGACGAGGTCCTCGGCGGGCTCCGGGCCGATCCTGCGCGAAACGTAGCGGTACAGCATCGCCGAGTAGCGGTCGAACAGCGCGGCGAACGCCTCCGGCTCCTCCAGCGACCGCTCGACGAGGTCGGCGTCGCAGACCGGTCCGGCGGCGGTGCCGGTGACGGGGATACCGGCCGGAGGTGCTGTCATCGCTGACACCATGGCATGCGAACCGGCCTTCCGTGGGGACTGTGTTCGCCGGTGTATCTCCGCGACGCCGCGTCCCGGTTCACGGCGGAACCGCCGTCTCATGATCACTAATGCGTAACGAAGTGAACCTTCCAGCTAAACTGCGCATCCTTCAGGGTGCACGGGTCGACGGCGTGGGGGCGCGCTGCCCGCGACCGTCCCGTCCGCGTGTCAGGACACCGAGTCGAGGAGGTCGTGCCGTGGACGACGCCCAGCGGGAGCCGGAGGCGGCCGAGCAGGCCGAGGTCCCCGACGGTCCCGACCGCATGAGCACCGCCGAGTTCGCCCTGCCCAGGCCCCCCGGGCCCGCCGAGCCCGCCGAGCCCGCCGAGCCCGCCGAGCCTGAGGACGAGGCGGCCGAAACAGCGGAAACAGAGCCGGAGGAGGACGGGGAGGCCCGCGCCGAGCGGGAGCGGAAGAAGGCCGCCTCCCTGACCCGCCCGGACATCTCCGTCCGGCGGAACCCGGACGCGACCGTCTTCGACATGTCCTCCCAGCGGACGCGGGAGGAGCCGAGGCCGGAGACGCCCGCCGCTCCCCCGCCCGAACCCCCCGCCGCCCCCCTGCCCGAACCGCCGAGCGCGCCGCAGCCCAGCGCCCAGCCGGAAGCACCGCAGGGACCGTGGGAGGCCGCGCTCCCCCAATCCCAGCCTCAACCGGCCCCCACGACGCGATCGTCCGGCCAGTGGACGGTGCCCTGGGAGACATCCGAGCCCGAGCCCGAACCGGCGCACGCCCTGGTGCCGGCACCGGCACCGCCGCAACCGCCGCTCCCCGAACCGCCACCGCCCGCGGCCGAGCGGCCGCCCAGGCGGCGACGGCGTGCCCTGGTCATCGCCCTGGCGGCGGTGGTCCTGGTCGCCGGTGCGGTGGCGGGCCAGCTCGTGCGGCCCGCCCCCGACGCGACGCTCAAGATGACCTTGGCGACGTCCAGGCACACCTTCCCCGGGGCGGCGCCGGCACTGCCGTGGCCCGCGCAGGGGCAGTCGGTCGTGCATGTGGACGGGCTCGGGACGATGGGCGCCTCCGGTGGGTCGGCGCCGACGCCGACCGCGAGCGTCGCCAAGGTGATGACCGCGTACGTCTACCTGCGCGGCCATCCGCTGCGCGCGGGCGAGCCGGGCCCGGTGCTGACGGTGTCGCCGCAGGCGGCGGCGCAGATCCCGATGCGCAGGAAGCGCCAGGAGTCGCTGCTCGGGGTGACCGCGAACCAGCGGCTCACCCAGCGCAAGGCCCTGGAAGCCCTGATGATCATCTCCGCCAACGACGTGGCGCACGAGCTGGCCCGGTGGGACGCCGGGGACGAGCGCGCGTTCGTCGCGAAGATGAACGCGGCCGCGCGCGAGCTGGGCATGACGAGCACGACCTACACCGACCCGAGCGGCTATGACGCGCGGACCGTGTCCACGGCCGCCGACCAGGTGAAGCTGCTGACCGCCGCGATGGCGATCCCGGCGTTCGGGGAGATCGTCAACCACCCCGCCTACGTGCCCGACGGCGGCGGCGCGCCGCGTCCGGGCGGGAACATCCTGCTCGGCCAGTACGGCGTGGTCGGCGGCAAGACCGGCTACACCGACGCGGCGGGCGGCAACTTCGTGTTCGCCGCGCGCAAGCGGGTCGCGGGCGTCCCGACGCTGATCGTGGGCGCGGTGATGGCGCAGCGGTCGCCGAGCGCGATGGGCGCGGTGACGGCCGGGCAGCAGCTGGTCGCGGCGGCGGAGGGCGCGCTGACGGCGGCGACGCTGGCGCCCGCGAACACCGCCGTGGCGAAGGTCGACGACGGGCTCGGCGGCGGCGCCCCGGCGCGCGCCGCGTCCGCCGTGACCGTGGTGGGGTGGCCCGGTCTCTCGGTCCCGGTGACGGTCGGCGGCGACCCGCCGGCCACCGGGAGGCGCGGCGACAGGGTCGGCGTGCTGACGGCGGGCGCGGCGCGGATCCCGCTCGTCCTCGGCGCCGCGCTGAGCGAGCCGTCCCCGCTCAGGCGCCTGACCCGGCTCCGCTAGCGGACCTCGTCGCCGGGCAGGCGGAGGGCGGTCGCGACGAGCCCGCGCAGATGGGCGCGGAAGCGGGCCAGCTCGCGCGGGTCGTCGACGCCGTGCCGCCGCCCGTCGCCGTCCAGGACGCCGCCGCGCGCGAAGCCGTGGGTGCACCAGACGATCGTCCAGGCGAGGTACTCGACGTCGGCGCCGTCGCTGAGCAGCCCGCCGACGGCGCCGGTGACCATCCGCATGAGCGGCTTGACGTAGAGGGATTCCAGGTGGGCGACGTCGGCGGCGTCCGACAGCCAGCGGTGCATCCACAGCGCGGGGATCTCGGGGTGCGCCGCGCAGAAGTCGATGTAGCGGTCGAGCAGGTTGAGGACGCCCGCCGCGTCGGGGGTCATGTCCGCGACCGCCGCTTCGAGCGCCGACCGCTCCATCCGGTGCGCGCGCTCCATGACGGCCAGGTAGAGGTCGCGTTTGCCGCCCGCGTAGTGGGCGATGGCGGCGGTGTTCAGCCCCGCCGCCTCGGCGATCATCTTGGTGGACGTGCCGTCGTAGCCGAGGGCCGCGAACAGCCGGGTCGCCGCGTCCAGAACCCGCTCCCGGCCGGGCTCGCTCGTCATGCGGCTCACCGTAGGGGCCGGGCGCGGGCCCGGTCAATCGGCCGCCGCGGCCGTTCAGGAACCTCTCAGGTACGGCGGGCGGACGGCCCCGCGAGGACGGTCGCGGCACCGAGCCCGAGGTAGATGATCCCCGTCGCGTACCGCTGGCGGCGCCGGAACGCGGGCCGCGACCGCAGCCACCCGCCGATCGACCCGGCCGCCGCCGCGTAGACCAGGTCGACGGTGAGCCCGATCAGCGTGAGCACGAGCCCGAGCACCACGATCTGCGCCGGGACGGCCCCCGCGTCCTGGTCGACGAACTGCGGCAGGAACGCCAGGAAGAACAGCACGACCTTCGGGTTGAGGATGTTGACGAGCACGCCGTCCAGGTAGACGCGGTGCAGCGGCTGCGGCTTCAGCCTGATCTCCTCGTGGCCGTTCCCGCCGCGCAGCGTCCGAATGGCGAGATAGAGCAGGTACGCGGCGCCCGCGTACCGCAGGATCCCGAACGCGGTGGCGGACGCGGCGACGACCGCCGACAATCCCGCCGCCGCCGCCGCGACATGCACGAGCGTGCCGCTCTCGACCCCGAACGCGGACATGAACCCGGCGCGACGTCCCTCCCCGATGCTGCGCGTGGTGATGTACAGGTGGTTGGGCCCGGGAATGGCGACGAGCGTGAGCGCCGCCAGGACGAACAGCAGTGGGTTGGTCACCGTCGCCACGCTACGGACACCGCGCCCCGACCAGTAGGGCCATTGCACGCCCCGGATTCCAGGCCATTCAACCCGAATGAGCATTCCTCGCCGCCGCCATGCGCCACCGGCGGCTCTTCGAGCCGGGCAAGGGCTGGAGCTACGTCGACAACGGCCACGTCATCCTCGGAATGATCATCGAACTGGGACCGGGCGGCCATCCGCTCCCCAGGCGCTGAGGGGCCGGGCGCGAGTCCCGCGGTCAGAACGTGGCGATCGGATTGACCGGGCTGCCGGACGTCCCGGCGAGGCGGACCGGGGCGACCGCAAGGTGGAAGTCCCACTGGCCGAGCTCGGCGGCCGTGGTCGCGCACGCCTCCAGGTCGCAGTTGTCGAGCATCCACAGACCCATCGCCACGAGGCTCACGGCGTGGACCGGCATCAGCAGGTCGTCGTACCCCGACGGCTGAACGTCCTGGGGAGTGTCGGCGCCGATCAATGCGACCTCCCGTGCACGCAGCCACGGCAGGCAGGACACGTGCCAGCCCGCCTGCGTGATACCGCCGGCCGCGCCGCCCTCATGCCGGACGCGGCCACCGCCGGTCCGCAGGAGTACCGCGTCACCGGACCGCACCCGCACGCCCTGTCGACGCTCGGCCCTCTCCAGATCGTCGGGGAACACCCCCTCCCCCGGCTCCAGCCACGGCACGCCACGGACGGCCGCGACGTCCAGCAGGACACCGCGCGTGACGATCCCGTTCGCCGCCGCCGTGACGGCCGCCCACGCCGATCCCGTCTCGGCGTCGACCAACGAGTGCGACCGCCCGTTGTACATCGCGCCGTCCCAGAAGATGTGGCACGGAGAGTCGACGTGGGTGACGGTGTTGTTGTGGAACATGATGCCGAGCCGCTCGTTCGAGAAGCCCCACCGCCGGTCGTCGCGGAATCCGGACACCGGCATGTTCTCGGCTCCCGGCATGTCGGCCGCGCACGGGCAGGACGTCGTCGACCGCTCCATCTCCGCCGGGACGGCGATCTCCCATCCGCACGACACGCTCCTGCCGTGGCGCACGGCGCGCGCCGCCGCCAGCCGGACGTCGTCGGTGATGTGGTTCAGGGTGCCGAGCTCGTCGTCGTCGCCCCATCGTCCCCAGTTCGACAGCGTGTCGAAGTACCCGAGCACGTCATCCTGTGTGGGCAGTGGTCGCTCTACCGTCATCCCAGCTCCTCCGGTCACGCGGTTCGAGGCCCGAGGCCCCGCCGAACGGGCCTGACGCTAGACCAGCGGACCGACAGTCGGCTGCCGGAGGAAACCGCGATGCGTGCCGCCATCACGCTGGTCAGACTTGCGCCCATGGCCGAGAAGATCACCCGCATCAACCCCGAACTGCTGCACGGGACGCCCGGCTACCACCACATCACGGTGGCGGAGGCGGGGCGCACGGCCTACGCTCCTGGGCGTCGCCCGACCAGGCTTCGCCGGACAGCTCGTCGAGGTGGATCTCACCGTGGCGCTGCCCGACTGATCTCGCGTATCGAACTGAGTAGGCAGCCAGGCATTCACCGTAAGCGTGAGTCCGCTGCTGTTGCGTCACGCTTCGCGCCTACAACGGTTGCGCTCAGACCTCGGGAAGGGACGGGTGCGGCGTCCACGCAGACGGCGCGGTGATGGCCCAGCGCTCATGGTCGCGCCAGGCACCGTCGATGTAGAGGTAGGAGGGCGAGAGCCCCTCGTAGCGAAAGCC
The DNA here is from genome assembly GCF_018603865.1 of Actinomadura sp. NEAU-AAG7. Taxonomy (NCBI): domain Bacteria; kingdom Bacillati; phylum Actinomycetota; class Actinomycetes; order Streptosporangiales; family Thermomonosporaceae; genus Actinomadura; species Actinomadura sp. NEAU-AAG7. The sequence goes on along the minus strand of NZ_JAHFZY010000004.1, from coordinate 707,489 downwards.
CAGCCGCCGGACGAGCGCCAGCGACGCCGTGTTCTCGGCCTGGATGTTGGCCTCCAGCCGATGGAGCCGCAGCTCACCGAAGGCATGATCCAGCACGGCGGCGACCCCCTCGCGCATGTATCCCCGCCCCGCCGCCCAGGCGAAGGCGGCATACCCGAGAGCGGCACCCTGGTAGCGGCCCCGGATGATCGAGTTGATGTTCACCATCCCGGCTGCGGCACCGCTCTCCCGGACCCGGACGAGAAAGCCGAGGTTGTCACCGCCCTCGAAACGCCGCATCCACTCCTGGAACTCCTGCGCCGTAGCGGGCAACCGCATCCAAGGCCGATGAAGCTCCGCACTGGCCCGAACGAGCGAGCAGAACTCATCCTGCTCACCAAGAGTGAGCGGAGCCAATTCGATCCGTGCAGAATTCCCAGACACAGACCAACGTTAGAGCAGTTCACCCAGCGGCCTTCACCGCTGCTTGTCGCCGGTCGTCCCCGGGACGCGCGAGGAGCCGGTGGGCGATGGCCGGAACGGTTCCCAGGCTGAGGATCTCCATCGCGGAGATCTCGGTGTCGAGCAGCCGCCGGATCTCGGCGGCGAACTCGACGGTCAGCATGGAGTCCGCGCCGAGCTGGTCCAGGCGGCGGGACCGGTCGAGGTGGTCCGGGGCGGTCTGCAGGACCTTCGCCAGCAGGACGGCCAGCGCGTCCGCCATGACGGCCTCGGCTTCGCCGGCGCTCGCGGTCGCGAGGGCTTCGCGGAGCCGGGCGCGGTCGTCGTCGGCGTGCTCGGACGAGGCGCTGAGCAGGGCGGCGGTGCGCGGCGCGTCCAGGCGCGGCAGCAGGTGGCGGAGCCGGTCGCCGTCGAGGTGAGCGACCGCGACGACGCCGGCGCCGGGGTCGGCGAGCAGGTCGCTCAACGCGGTCAGGGCGTCCTGCGCGGTCAGCTCGCCGAGGCCGAGGCGCCGCATCTCCTCGGCGCGTCCGGCGCGGTGCACGTATCCGGCGTCGCCGATGGCGCCCCACTGCACGGCGAGGCCGGGCAGTCCGGCGCGGCGGCGGTCGCGGACGAGCGCTTCGAGTTCCAGGTTCGCCGCGACGTAGGCGGCCTGCTTGATGTTCCCGGCCAGTGCCGCGACCGAGCTGTAGACGACGAAGAAGTCCAGCGGCCGGTCGCGGGTCAGCTCGTCCAGCAGGTGCGCGGCGGCCGTCTTGGGCGCCAGGGTCGCGCGGACGCGTTCGTCGGTCAGCTCGGTGAGCGGGGCGTCGCCGAGGACCATGGCCGCGTGCACGACCCCCGCCAGGCGGCGGCCCTCCGCGTCGATCCGCGCGAAGACGTCCCGCATGCGCCGCGGATCGGTGGCGTCGGCGGCCAGGGCCAGCACCGTCGCGCCGCGTCCGCGCAGGTCGTCGAGCAGGGCCCGCGCCTCGCCGGTGTCCGGGCCGCGCCTGCCGATCAGGGTCAGGTGGCGCGCCCCGCGCCCGGCCAGGTGCCGGGCGGTCGCCGCGCCGAACCCGCCCAGACCCCCGACGACCAGGTAGGTCGCCTCGGGGTCCAGGACCGGAGCCGCGCGCCGGGGCGGCGGCGGGACGTGCTCGCCGAAGGTGATCAGGACCTTGCCTATGTGCCGGGAGTGCCGCAGGTACTCGAAGGCCCCCTCGACCTGGTGCGCGGGGAAGGTCCGGTAGGGCAGGGGGCGGTACCGGCCGGTCTCGATCGCCCTGGTGATCGCCGTCAGGTGCGCGGCGGTGAGCGCCGAGGGCGCGGTGAACAGCGTGGAGACGTCCACGCCGAAGAACGCCAGGTTCGCGGCGAAGGGCCCGAGCGGCAGGGGCCGGTCGGCGAGGATGTCCTGCTTGCCCAGCTCGACGAACCTGCCGTGGGGCTTGAGGAGTTCCAGGCCCCGGGTCAGGGCCTCGCCGGCCAGCGAGTTCAGCACGACGTCGACGCCCTCGCCGCCGGTGAGGTCCTTGACCTGCCGGACGAAGTCCAGCGTCCGCGAGTTCAGGACGTGCTCGACGCCGAGCAGGTGCAGCAGGTCGCGTTTGGCGGGGGTGCCGGCGGTGGCGATGACGCGGGCGCCGACGCCGCGGGCGTACTGCAGCGCCGCCAGCCCGACGCCGCCCGCCGCCCCGTGGACCAGTACGGTCTGGCCCGCGGTGAGCCGGGCCAGGTGGCCGAGGCCGTGGTGGACGGTGAGGAAGACCGTCGGCATCGTGGCGGCCTCGGCGAGGCTCAGCCCGGCGGCGACGGGGATCACCTGGTCGGCCCGGACGGTGATGTGCGTGGCGAGGCACCCGGGCGCGAGCACCGCGACCCGGTCGCCCGGGACCGGGGTGGGCACGCCCCCGCCCACCGCGGTGACCACCCCGGCGCATTCCAGGCCCAGCGGCCGGGACGGGTCGGCCGCCGGGACGCGCCCGGTGGCGACCAGGACGTCGCGGTAGTTCAGCCCCGCGACCTCGACCCGGACCGCGACCTCGCCCTCGCCCGGTTCGCGCGCGGTCGCGGGCCGCCACCGCAACCGCTGCTCGCCGGTGGTGCGCGGGGTCAGCACGCGGGGCTCCGCGCCGACCCGGTCCGGGCCGGGCGGTTCGCCGCGCGGGCGCACCCGTGTCACGAAGCGGCCCGCGCCGGTGAGCAGCACCTCGTCCTCATCCGACCCCGACATCAGCTCGCGCGCCAGCCGCCGCGCGAGGGCGTGCGGGTCGGGGCCCGCGAGGGCGACCCGGCGGACCTTCAGGTCGGGGCGTTCGTTGCCGAGCGTCCGCGCGGCGCCCCACAGGCCGGTGCCGGACGCGGCGAGCGGCGGGCCCTGCGCGCCCTCGGTGACGATCCACACGGCGAGCCCGCCGGGGGCCCGCGCGGCGAGGGCGCGCAGCACCGCCAGGTGCCCTACCGCCTGCTCGGTATCCGGGCGCGCCGCGCCCGCCACCAGGATCACGCCGAGCGCCCCCGGCGCGAGGTGCGCCGCCCAGCGCTCGCGGTCGCCGTCGGCGGGCACGGCCTCGGCGCCGAGGACGCGGCCCAACTCGGCGGCGACGGGGGTGCCGCCGTCCAGGTCGGCGACCAGCCACCGGCCGGGGACGTCGATGTCCGGAGCGGCGGCGGCGGACGCCGGACGCGGCGCCCGTGCGGTGAGGATCACCGAGTGGTCGCCGCGCGCGGGCTCGGTGCCATCGCCCGCCCGCACCGTTCCGGTGAAGCCGCATGCGTGCAGCAGCGGCGGCCATTCGTCCCGGCCCGGCAGCGGCCGGGAGCCGAGCACCTCGAACAGCGGCGGGACCAGCGGCGCGTGGAACTCCAGGGCGAGCAGGTGCCCGTGATCGGCCAGCAGGTCGGCGATCCGGCGCAGCGCGGCGGCCGGGTCGCGGCGGGCGCTCAGCGTGTGACCGGCGATGACCAGGTCGTAGGAGGCGGGGGTGAAGCCCTGCTCGGCGGGGTCGGCGTCCGGGTCCAGCGTGCGGTAGTCGATGAAGTCGCAGGCGGCGAAGCGGTTCCGCGCCTGCGGGAAGCGCGCCGTGGTGAGGTCGGTGAAGGTGTAGCGGCTGAGCCGGGGCGGCAGCAGGGGAAGCAGGGCCGCCGTGGTCGTGCCGGTGCCCGCGCCCGTCTCCAGTACCCGCAGCGGACGGTCGGCGGGCCAGTCGGCGAGCGTCGCGCGCAGCAGCCGCGCGGCCAGCCGCCGGTGCGCGCGCAGCAGCGGGAAGCCCTCGGCGAAGCGCGCGGCGAGCTGGTCGGGCATGGCCCGCAGCAGGTCCGAGGCGTCCCGCTCGCCGCGCAGCACTTCGGCCAGGTGGCGGCCGCTGACGCCCCACACGTGCAGGGCGGTGCTCTGGCCGGGCAGGTCGTCCAGCGCCTCCCGGAACAGCTCCGCGGGACGCGGCGCGGCGGCGACGCGCCAGCGCCCGGGGGCGTGGAGGGCCAGGACGCCGCGTTCGGTCGCGGCGCGGATCAGGGCGCGCAGCAGTTCGGTGTGCCGCGCGTCCACCCCGGCCGCCAGCAGGTCCTCCAGGGTGAAGGTCTCCGGCTCCGCCAGCAGATCACCGATCGCCGCCGCCGCGAAGTGCGCGGTCAGGTCCAGCAGCCGGTCGCGCACCCGGGCGTGGTCGTGGACGCGGCCGGTCTCCGGATCGCGGGCGCAGGCCGCGAGGACGTCGGCGGGAGCGGGCAGCGGGCTCGCGGTGATCGGTGCGAGGTCCTCGGAGGGCAGCGGCGCGGCCCGCACGACCTCGACCAACCGGCCCGGCTCGGCGGGACGCCCGGCGTCGTAGCGGCGTACCAGGCATCCGAGCAGTTCCAGGGCGACCTCGCCCCGCTCGTCGGTGACCGTGACGTCCCACACCGCCTCCGCGGAGTCGCCGCGCAGGGGCCGCGCGTGCAGGAATCCGGCGCGGGGCATCGGGCGGTGGCAGCGGATCGTCTCGACGCGAACCGGCAGGAACAGCTTCCGCTCCCGCGCCATCTCGGGCCACAGCGCGTAGTAGAGCTGTAGCGCCGCGTCCAGGACGGTGGGATGGGCCGCGTGGCCCTCGCCGAAGTCGATCCGGGCGCTGTAGGCGGCCCGCACCGCGCCGGAGCCGGCCCGGAGCGCCGTCACGGTCTGGAAGGCGGGGCCGTGCCGCAGGCCCGTGCGGGCCATGGCCGTGTAGAACCGCTCGGCCTCCCGCGCGGACAGCGACCCCGGCTCGGGCGGTTCCCATGTCGCCGGGGCGTCGTGCAGCAGGCGCCGGACCCGTCCCCGCGCATGATCGACCCAGTCGCCGGCGTCGCCGTCCCTGCCGGCGATGACGAGGGTGCCGTCCTGCGCCAGCGTGGTGTGCAGCCGGACGTGCGCGCTCGTGTCGTCGGGCCGCACGACGAAGGCCCGTTCGATGGACAGGCCGAGGATCTCGACCGGCCCGTCCAGCACCTGGCGCCCGGCCGACAGGGCCATGTCCGCGAAGGCGGCGGCGGGCAGCACGGCATCGGGGCCGACGCGGTGGTCGGCGGGCCATCCCAGCCGTCCGGCGTCGAAGTCCAGGTTCCAGGACGGGACGGGGGCGACCTGCCGCCGACCGAGCAGCGGGTGCCCGGTCGGCCGGTCCTCCGGAGGCTCGCTCCACCAGTCCGGCGTACCGCTCCAGTGGGGCTCGCGCTGCCAGGGATAGCCGGGAAGGGGCACCGCCCTCCCCCGCCGAGGAAGGATCCGGTCCCAGCCGACCCGCCCACCGGCCGCCAGCACGTGCGCGACGGCGGTGTCCATCGCCCGCGCGCCGCTGGACGAGCGGCTCATCGTCGGCACGACCGCCACCGGCTCCGGACGTCCCGAGCGGATGCGGCGCAGGTAGGCGGCGAGCACCGGGTGCGGCCCGACCTCCACCAGCACGTCGCAGCCCTGCGTGTCGAGCAGCGTGTGGACGGCGTCGGCGAAGCGGACCGGCTCGCGGACGTTGCGCCACCAGTAGTCGGCGTCCAGCGCCGTCCCCTCGATCACCTCGCCGGTCACGGTGGACACCAGGGGGACCGAGCAACCGGCGGGGGCGAGGCCGCGCAAGGCCGAGTGGAGCGGTTCGCGCAGCGGGTCCATCACCGGGCTGTGGAAGGCGTAGTCCAGATCCAGGTCGCGGAAGAACAGCCCGCGCTCCTCCAGCAGCTCGCCGAAGGCCGCCAGCTCCCGCAGGTTCCCGGTCAGCGTCACATCGCGCGCGGCGTTCAGCCCCGCGATCCAGATGCGGTCGAGGTAGCCCTGGTCGGCGATCCACCGCTCGGCCTGGCGCGGGCTCAGGCCCGCCGCCGCCATCCGGCCGAGGCCCGCCGTCGGCGCCTGCGCCCGGCTGCGCTCGGCGACCACCCGGCACGCCGCCTCGCGGGTCAGCGCCCCCGCGCGGTAGGCGGCGGCCACTTCGCCGACGCTGTGCCCGGTGACGGCCGACGGCCGCACCCCGCGCGCCGCGAGCGCCGCCGCGAGCCCCGCCTGCACCGCGAACAGCAGCGGTTGCGCCACCTCCGTCCGCGCCCATCGCGCCGCGTCGGCGGGGACGGCCAGCTCCTCGCGGACCGACCAGCCGAGCAGGCCGGACAGCACCTCGTCGACCGCCTGGACCTCGGCCTCGAACGCCGGATCGGTGGCCAGCAGCGCACCGCCCATCCCCATCCACTGGGAGGCGTTGCCGCTGAAGACGAAGGCGACCCGGCCGCCCGGCACGGCCGCCGCCGACGCGGCGCGCGGGGTGGGCCGTCCCCGGGCCAGCGAACGCAGACCCGCCGCGGCCTCGTGCGGATCGTCGGCCAGCACGGCCATCCGGTGCTCGTGCAGCGCGCGGCGGCGGCAGGAGGTGTAGGAGATGTCGTAGAAGTCTTTCTCGTCCGCTTGCTCCAGGTGCTCCGCCCAGCGCTCCGCCGCGTTCTTCAGAGCCAACGGGGTGCGAGCCGAGACCAGCACGGGAAGCGGGCCCGCCTCGCACACCCGCGCGTGCCCGTCCTCCGGCGGGGGCGCCACCACGACGTGGACGTTGGCGCCGCCGAACCCGAAGGAACTGACACCGACGACGCGACGGCCGCCGGTGGGCAGCGGCCGGGGCGAGGTGACCGGCTCCAGCCCCAGACCGGCGAAGTCGATGTGCTCGTTGAGCACCTCGGCGTGCAGTGTCGCCGGGATCCGCCCCGACCGCAGCACCGTGATCGCCTTGCACAGCCCCGCCATCCCCGACGCGGGTTCCAGATGCCCCAGGTTGGACTTGACCGACCCGATCGGGAGCGGCCGCCCGCCTCGACGCCGCCCCAGCACCTCGCCCAGGGCCTCGCACTCGGCCGGATCCCCGGCCGCCGTGCCGGTGCCGTGCGCCTCGACGTAGGCCACCTCCTCGGGCGCCACGCCCGCCTGCGTGTACACCCGCTCCAGCAAGGCGGCCTGCGCGCGGGAACTCGGGAGCGTCAGGCCCCGGGTGCGGCCGTCGTCGTTGGCCTCACTCGCCAGGATCACGCCCAGCACCCGGTCGCCGTCGCGCACCGCCGTCCGCAGCGGCTTGAGCAGCACCACCGCGGCCCCCTCCGCGCGCACGTACCCGTCGGCGCGGGCGGAGAACGGGCGGCACCTGCCCGTGGGCGAGAGCATGGACGCCTGCGAGAACCCCAGGTAGGGATGCGGTGACAGCAGGACGTTCACGCCGCCCGCCAGCGCCAGCGGGCTGCGGCCGGACCGCACCGCCATGCATGCCTGGTGCACCGCGAGCAGCGACGACGAACAGGCCGTGTCCACGGTGTGCGAGGGCCCGCGCAGGTCGAGGAAATAGGAGATGCGATTGGCGAGATTGCACGCCGCTATCCCGCTCATCGAATAGGGCGTGGCCGGGACCCTGCGCGTCTGGAGGACCTCGTAGTCGTGCAGGGACGCACCGGCGACCACGGCCACCTCGCTGCCCCGCAGCCCGGCGGGGTCGATCCCGGCGTCGTCGAACGCCTCCACGGCGCATTCCAGCAGGAGCCTCTGCTGCGGGTCGATCTGGGCGGCCTCCTTCGGCGAGATCTCGAAGAAGTCCGCGTCGAACGATCGCAGATCGTCCAGGAAGCCGCCGGCCGCGGTGCACGCGTTCCGCTCCCCCCTTCTTCCGGGGGTGGCCCATTGTGCGGCGTCGAAGCGATCCGGTGGGACCTCGCCGACGAGGTCCCGCTGCTCGGCGAGCGCCGTCCACAGGCCGTCGAGCGACTGGATCCCCCCGGGGAAACGGCACCCGACGCCGACGATGGCGACGGAGGATATAGGTGTCTCCGCATAATCAGCGGTCATCTTTGCTCCTAGGGGCCCGGGACGACGGGCGGCCGGGGGGCCTGCGGGGTCGCTGGAGTCTCGGCACCGCGAGGGCCGAGGAAATACTCGATCGAGGCCAGATACGGCAGACCGTCGAGCGGCTGGTCGGTGACGAACCGGCGCACCAGGTCCGCGACCTCGTGGATACGTTCCAGGTGCGCCATGTGGTCCGCCCTCCCGATGGTCGCGAAGGTCGACGGAGCCAGGGTGGCGGCGAATTCGCGACACGCCTCCGGAGGGGTCAGGGCGTCGAACTCACCGGTGCAGACCAGGGCGGGACCGTCATAGGCGCCGCCGCCGGAATCGGTGGAGAGGGCGGCGAGCGCCTGCCATTGGTGGGCGAGGCGCGCGATCTCCTCGGGCATCATGTGGCCGAACATCGCCCTCAGCCGGTCTCGGACCGCGTCCCTCCCGATCACGGGGTTGCCGGAGGAGTGATCCACGAGCAGCCGCAGGACCGTGTCTATGTCGGACTGCGTGAGGGTCTCCGTCACCCCTTCGTCCCAGGACACGGACTTGTCCGCGTGGAGGCTGCGCATCTCCGACGCCGACGCGACGGCGGCGATCAGAACGAGCCGCCGCACCCGCTCCGGATATCGCCGGGCGAACTGGTAGGCCAACGGACCGGTAGCGGACCCCCCGACGAGGTTGACGCGCGGCAGCGGCACCTCGTCCATCACCTCAAGCAGCACGCGGATGAGGAAATCGGGTGATTGATCGACAGGAACGTCATCCGCGTCACCGGAGCCCGGCAGATTCACCTGGACGAGAGTGGCGACGTCGCTGATCGGCCCGGAAAGCCCACAGAAGTGCATCCGCGCGAAAGCGTCATGCGTGTACACCACGGGCACCGTCTGCGGATGATCGTCATTCCACAGAATGCGGCAGTTGAATCGCACACCGTCCACGGACAGTACCCGGACATCGTCACCAGGGGCGGAAGAAACGTCCATCAATGCCTCCCCCATGATCTGATACGCGGTGTTCACCGCCTTATTCATCAAGGAGAGCACAACACGTGATAAACCGTAACGTTCCGCAACGGCCATGGCACGGTTGCCGTTCGGTTTCGTTCTGTCGACACCGCAGCAACCCGAGCCCCTCCCGCCCCGGCGGACCGTGCCGGTCGAACCTGTAGCCGGAGGCCGAGCGTCCTCGGCTCCCCCGGCCGGTTTCGGACTCGTGGTCCGAGGGCGGGGTTCCCCGAGACCCCGCAGTTCAGCGCGAGTTCGCGGGGGTTGGGGCCGTCGTCAGCGGGTGGGGGTGAAGGCCGGAAGTCCCCGGGGGGCTTGGCGGTGCGCGGAGGCGGTGAGATGCTCGCCGCCCACCGGAGCCCCACGGCGGGGCGCAGCGGCGGTGCCTTCACGGGAAGGAGACGTTTTGCTGTCCCGACGCTCCCACACCGGCCTCCTGGCGCACAGCCGTGCCGTGGCCGCCGCGCTCGCCCTGATGGCCACCGCCGCCGTTACCGGTGTCTCGCCGTCCGTGGCCTCGGCCGTCCCGTCCTCGGCCACCGGCGCGGCGGCCCCGTACCGGTTGACCGACCTGGAAATGGTGCGGGAGACCGGGACGGTCGCGCCCTACGAGGCCAAGATCGCCCACTGTCCCCCGGGCAAGCAGCCACTGGGAGGCGGGTTCGAACTCCCCATCGAGCACACCGTGTCCGCCTCCTATCCCGTCGCCGACACCGGGTGGGTGGTCAAGGCCCGTTCCATCAAGGACGACCCCACGCCCTTCGAGATGACCTGGTACGCCATGTGCGCCACCCCGTCGCCCGGCTACCGGATCGTCAAACAGACGGGCATCGTGCCCAACGGAGATAACGTTGGGCAGACCTGCTCAATCTTCAATTACCCGTACGAATACATGGTGAACGTCGGAGGTGAAGCCAAGGGCCCCACTGCGGCACTGACCACCAGCAGCATGTGGACCAACCCGTCCAGCACGATCACCTACGCGGGCGCGAGGGGTTTTCGAACTGACGCCGGCACCGTCGAGATCGACGTTTACGCGATCTGCGCCACCGCTTACGACGGCAGCACCGACTGGCACAATGAGTGGCAGAGTTCCTACCCCAACGACCGGGGGCCGCTCTGGGCCTGCCCGGCCGGGGAGCGCAGCATCGGTGTCACGTTCAGGTCGAACGCCTCCCTGAGGTCCAGCAAGCCCCACACCATCGGCGAGAGCGACTGGCGAGTCACCGCCCTCAACCCCGGCGTTCCCGGCTACGACATAGAGGGAGGCGTCGTCTGCGCCCCCCGCCCCTAGCGCGGCCGGACACCGGCCCTAGATGCTCTTGAGCCTGTCGGCGAAGCGGCGAAAGTCGCTCCGGCTCAAGATGAGCTTGGGACCTTCGGGGTCTTTGCTGTCACGCACGGCGACGACCTCAGCTACACCCGCAACCTCGACACATGCATCACCAGACTCGTTGCTGCGAGAGGCCTTGCGCCAGGTCGCCGGAGTCAGCTCCATTTTTCGTCGATCACCCTTCTGATTAGCGCCCTGCTGTCCTTGACGTTCAGCGCCTCCGCCTGCAAGGCGGACATGGTTTCGTTGACCAGCGCCACGTCGTCGGGGGCGGACGAAGTCTCGCCACCGTAAGCCTTCGCCGTGTAGACGACCTGCCTCAGGTCCGGCAGGGTTGCGATAACGAACGTCGCCCAAACGTTTCGAATGTATTGGATCGGCGCGATCTGAATGTTTGTCTTCTCTCGCTCGGAGAGCTGGATCAAGAACTCTAGCTGCTCCTTCATCACCTCCTTTCCCCCGACCTCGCGATAGAGCACCGTCTCGTCCATGACGACCGTCACCGCCGGTACAGGATTCCGGTTGAGGACCTCCTGGCGACGCAGCCTGTTTTTGAGGGCGTCATCATCATTGAGAAGGATCCGAGCGTAGGCCTCGATCTGGAACAGCCCGTGAACAACCCTTTCCTCGTACGCACGGAGCATGGTCGCGGACTGTTCGGCCTTGGGGAAGTTGGCAAAGAACTCGGGGTACTTGTCGGACTTGATGGATTCTAGTAGCTCGTCCCATGCCACGACGAGGGCCACGCCGGATTTGAGTGCGCGGTCGAGGCGCAGCGCGAAGTCGCGGCGGCAGCGCGTCCTGCCGGATTCGACCTGCGCCACATAACTGCGGGTCACGTGGACCAGGTCAGCGAGTTGTTGCTGGCTCAGCCCGGCCGCCAGCCGGAGGCGCTTGACCTCCGCCCCGAAGCTGAGGAACTCGGGCTTGATCTTGATCGCTCCCATGGCGCCCCCAAGATCGAGTGTTAGTACCCGTGACAGCAGCTGTGAGTTTCGAGCCACCGCTTTGCGGCTTGCCTGTCATCGTACGGCGCCACATGACTTGATGGTGACCGTTCGATGACACTGGGTGATTATGGCGGATCTTTCCGCCTCAGGCGAGTTCGCGGCCGAGGTCACCCCGCCATCCACGCTGGAAGGGGTGCCGATGCCAGCGATAGTGCTCACGCCGGAACCGTCAGTTCTCGTACTTGCGCCTACTGGTCTTGCGGCTGCTTGTGCGCGGCGATTCGTCAGTGCGCGGTTCTGGGAGATGGGGGTCGCCGACGACCATGTCGGGCGGCTCGTGGTTACCGAATTGGTGACCAATGCCTACAGGCACGTGGGATTCGGGCACATCGTCGTCCGGGTCGTCCCCGAGGAAGGGGGCGGGCTGGTGCGGGTCGAGGTCTGGGATCAGGGGGCCGGAATGCCCGTGATCCGGGCCGCCGAACTCCATGACCTCTGCGGGCGCGGGCTGGCACTGGTGGCCGCGCTCGTCCATGACTGGGGTGTCCGTCCGCTGAATGAGGAGGGGAAGATCGTATGGGCGCGCTGCGCGGTCTGACGCGACGGCGGTGGAGGCGGGCCATGCGGATCCCGTGGGGGCGCGCCGCCGCCATCGGGCATCTGGATCTGCTCGCCCACGCGCTCGGCAAGAAGGGCTACCGATGCCTCAAGCTTTATCGCGCCGAGCGGTTTCCTACACGGCCTTTGCTGCTGTGGGTGTGCACGCCCCGGCCCGGCGATCGGCTCAAGGTCGTGATGATCGTCCATGCGGCGCCCGGACGGACCTGGGCCTACTACCGGATCGACGGGCCTGAGGAACGGCATGGGCTGCTTGCGCCCTGCGACGATCCCACGGCTGCGGCGGAGCGCATCGACGCTGTGCTCAATGGCGCCGTCCGCGTTCCGGACGAGGGTCAGTTCGAGGAGGACGACTCGGTGTGACCGCTTTTCCTCTTGGCGTCGAAGCGGCGGCGGGAGTCCTCGATCTCGGTCAGGTAGCGGCGGGTCCAGGCGCACATGGCGTTGACCGTCACTCGCAGCACCTTGCCCGGCTCCGTCAGGTGGTACTCCACGCGCGGCGGGACGGTGGGGTACACGGTTCTGTGCACCACTCCGTCCCGCTCCAGGCCGCGCAGGGTCTGGGTGAGCATCTTGTGGCTGATGCCCTCCAGCTCGGTGCGCAGCTCGGTGAAGCGCAGCGTGCGCTCCCCCAGGATGTTGATGGTCAGCAGGGCCCACTTGTTGGCGACGCCGGAGAAGATCTCGCGGGCCAGGGAGTCGGCGCGCGTCACGTCCGCGTCGTCGGGGGCGCGGCCTGCCTGCTCGGTTTCCACCGGGTTCCTCTCTCACCAAGAAGTGCGTTCTTCCAGGTCGGACCTTACTCGCTTACGGTTCCTGAGTAACCAGAAGAGAGCACAGGGAGCGGGAATGATGATTCTCGACCATCGCGGGGCGGCCGTCCGCAGCGGGCGCGCCGACGTGAACGGGACGAGCCTGCACTACCGGACGGGCGGCTCCGGCCCGGTGATCGTGCTGCTGCACGGCGTGCCCAAGACCGGATACCACTGGCGCCATCTCGTCCCCCGGCTGACCGAGCGGTACACGGTCGTGGTGCCAGATCTTCGCGGGCTCGGGGACTCCGCCCGTCCCGCGGACGGATTCGACTCCGCGACGATGGCCGACGACATCGCCGAGCTGATGGCGCATCTCGGGCACGCGTCCTACAGCGTGATGGGCGAGGACTGGGGAGCGGTCATCGGCTACCAGCTCGCGGCCCGGCACCGGGGACACGTCTCGGCGCTGGTGTTCGCGGAGGCATTGTTCCCCGGCTTCGGTTTCGAGGACCACACGGCTTTGACCTCGGAGAACGTGCACGGCGGAATGCATATGTGGCACCTGGGCTTCTATTTCCAGCCGGACGTCCCCGAGATGCTCATCGCCGGGCATGAGCGGGAGCTGATCACCTACATGGTGAAGTTCGAGCGGAGCCGCCCCGACAGCGCGACGCCCGACGCGGTCGAGGAGTATGTGCGCTGCTATTCGATGCCCGGCGGCATTCGGTCCATGCTGGCGATCTACCGGGCGATGCTCGTCGACGCCGAGCAGAACCGGGAGGCCGCGCGGACGCGGCTCGACATACCCGTGCTGGCCCTCGGCGGTTCGGCGTTCATCGGCGCACGGAACGAGAGCCAGATGCGTTTCATGGCCGACGACGTCACCGGCCATGTCTTCGACGCCGGACATGATCTCGCCGAGGAGGTTCCCGACGAGGTGGCCGAGGTCGTGCTGGGTTTTCTCGCCGAACGCGTGTGAGCCGCGCGGTCAGCGGCGGTCGGCGACCGCCGGCTTCTGCTGCGGCGCCAGGAAATCCATCGAGCCCAGCTTGAGCGCCAGGACCTCCATCAGAGCGATGGTCAAAACGAACGCGACGACCAGCAGGCCGAGCTTCTTGCGGTTCACCCCGTGCACCCCTTTAAACCCCCATCAAGCAGGGAAAATCTAACACAATCCGGGGTACTTCGCCGCGCTAGGCAACTTCTCCGGCACCCGCCGCCGGCACCGGATGCGGCCGAAACCGGACATACCGGGTCTGCTCCGGTGCGTTAGCGTCCGCCTTGAGGGAGGAGGTCCCCCCATGCCTCAACGCCGAGGCGCGTTGCCCATCTCCGACGCCGAGGTCCTCGACTGCCCGGACACCTACGCGCGCGGCGTCCCCTACGACCGGCTGGAACGGCTCCGGGCGCGCACCCCCGTGGTCTGGCTGGACGGGCGGCTCTCCGATGTCCCCGGCGCCTGGGCCGTGCTGCGCTACGAGGACGTCCGGCACGCGCTGGCGCACCCCGGACTCTTCACCCCGGAGCACGACGACGGCCTGCACACCACCCCCGAGGAGCCCCCGAGCGGCGAGGCCGCGCGCATCGACATGGACCCACCGGCCAGGGCCATGCTCGACCGGATGCCGGACGGGGCGCCCGTCGACTTCATGGCGGACGTCGTCACCGGCCTCCCCGAGATGCTCCGCAACACGCTGGCCGGAGGCGTGCACGCGCTGCTGCGCCACCCCGGGCAGTACGAGCGGCTGCGCGAGCGCAGGACGGACGACGGCCTCCTCGACAGCGCCGTCGAGGAGATGCTGCGCTGGTGGACGCCCGTCATCCAGGTGTGGCGGACGATGCGGCGCGGCACCGTGATCGGCGGGGTGCCGCTGCTGGCCGGTGAGCGGGTCGCGCTGTGGCTCGCGTCCGCCAACCATGACGAGGCGGTGTTCGCCGAGCCCGGACGGTTCGTGCCCGACCGCTTCCGGAGCGTCCCGCTCGGGGGGACGCCGAACCGGGCCGCGCGGCGGCGGCTGCGGGAGCAGCGCGTCCGCCCGCATCTGTGCTTCGGATACGGCGAGCGGGCATGCCTCGGCGCGGCGCTCGCGCGGGTTCACCTGCGCGCCCTTCTCGTCGCGCTTTTGGACCGGCCTGGGCGTGTTCGTCCCGCCGGAGAGCCGGTACTATTGCGGTCAAACGCCCGTCACGGCTTCGAACGGCTTCCCGTTCGATGGACCGGCTGAAGAGCGGGCACGGCGTCTTCGCCTGAACTGCCGCGGCACATTCCCGCCGCGCGCCGGCCGTTGTGAGCACGGCCTGCCCTACCCCGCCGTTCACGGTTGCCTTCAACCGCTGAACGCCCATCGTGATCGCGCCGTACAGCGGCTCGATCGCTCCTTCGCACATCCGCGTGGACGTGCCTTCGGTACAAGGGGAGACGGCAGTGGGACTGACGAGCTGGGGGCTGCTCGGTCTGCTGACATTCATCACCTCCGGCCTGCTGGCCGTGACGGTGTGGGCGTGGCCGCGGGTCGCCTCGTCCGGCGCGCGCTCGGTGGGCGCGCGCGTGCTGATCCTGGTCGGCTGCCAGTTCGCCGTGCTGGTGACGCTGGTGACCTCGCTGAACAGCTACTACCTGTTCTACGGGTCGTGGGCCGACCTCGCGGGCGCGGCGGGCGGCAAGGCCCAGGAGATGCGCGACCGGCCGCCGCCCAACCCGAACGCGGCGGCGGCCTCGCAGGTCGTGCGGACGGTGCGCGCGAGCCTCGGGCCCGCGCTCGGCCACGGGCGCGTCCCCGAGCGGGACGGGCAGGTGGAGCACCTCGACATCCGCGGCATCCGCACGGGGCTGTCGTCGGACGCGTTCGTCTACCTGCCGCCGCAGTACTTCCAGCCCGCCTACGCGAACAGGCGGCTGCCCGTCGTGATCTTCATCGCGGGCTATCCGGCGTCGGACAAGTTCGTGTGGATCAGCAAGGGGCACATCCCCGCCGACGTCGCGAAGGCGCAGCAGGCCGGGCAGCTCCAGCCGATGATCTACGTGATGATGCGGCCCACCGTCGAGAAGGGCTGGGACACCGAGTGCGCCGACGTCCCCGGCGGCCCGAAGGTCGAGACGTTCTTCGCGCAGGACGTCCCGGAGGCGGTCGCGGAGACCTACCGCACGGCCCGGGACCGCTCGGGCTGGGGCGTCGCCGGGTACTCCACCGGCGGGTACTGCGCGACGAAGATCGCGATGCTGCACTCCGACCGGTTCTCGGCGGCGGTGAGCATGGCGGGGCACTTCCACGCGCTGCTCGACACCACGACCCGCGACCTCTACGCCAACAGCCTGGAGCTGCGGAACAACAGCGACCTGATCTGGCGGCTGAAGAACCTGCCGCAGCCGCCGATCTCGGTCCTGGTGGCGTCGGCGGACGTCGGCGAGAAGACGTTCCCCTCCGCGCAGCGGTTCATGGCGGAGGCGCGCCCGCCGCTCGTGGTGGACAAGATGCTGCTGCCGACCGGCGGCCACAACTTCAAGACGTTCCGCAAGTACATCCCGCCGTCGATCCGGTGGCTGAGCGATCACCTGAAGGGGGAGTGACATGGAACCGGTCAGCGCGGCCTTCCTCTTCCTGGTGTGCGGGCTCGCCCTGGTGGGCGTGGTCGCCGCCGTCGTGCTGTGGCCCCGGCTCGCCGGGCCCGGCCCCCGCTCGCTGGTGTCGCGGACGGGGGTGCTGGTCGCGACGCAGGCGCTGCTGACGGCGGCCGTCGTCCTGCTCGCGAACAAGTACTTCGTGTTCTACGCGACCTGGAACGACCTGTTCGGCAGCGACGTCGCGAAGGTGAAGGTCAACCAGGTGCAGCCGAGCCGCGGCGGACACGCCGGCCCGGCGGAGCTGGTGCGCCGCACCACCACCGACCTCGCCCCGGACCACCGCGGCCGCGAGCAGGGCCCGGCCAGGGACGGACGGGTCGACCGCCTGGAGATCCACGGCCCGCGCAGCGGGATCGACACCGAGGCGTACGCGTACCTGCCGCCGCAGTACTTCCAGCCCGCGTACGCGGGGAAGCGGCTGCCGGTGGTCGTGCTGCTGTCGGGCGGCCCGGCCGCGATGGCGTGGATCAAGCAGGCGCGCCTGCCCGACACGGCGGACAAGGCGACCGAGGACCGCACCGCCCAACCGATGATCTACGTGATGCTCGGCGCGCCGCGCGCCTGCGTCGACACCCCCGGACGGCGCGGCGGGCTCCCCGAGACCTTCCTCGCGCAGGACCTCCCGCCCGCGCTGGCGGGCACCTACCGGCTGCCGTCCACCCGCAAGGGCTGGGGGCTCGCCGGGATCGGCGAGGGCGGGCGGTGCGCCGCGCGCCTGGCGATGCTGCACTCCGACCGGTTCGCCACCGCCGCGAGCCTCGGCGGGCGGTTCGACCCGCCGGGCCCGCCCGCGAAGGCCGAGCCGCCCGGGGCGGGCGAGCCGCCCGCGACCGCCGTGCCGGTGGAGGCGGGCAAGCGCCACAAGCACGGGAAGCACGACAAGCCCAAGCGGTACGGGCTGCCCGGCGCGAAGGGCGACCCGTACGGCGGCAGCCCGGTCTACCGGCGCGACAACGACCTGCTGTGGCGGCTGGAGCACCTGCCGCCGCCGCCCGTCGCGATCTTCGCCACGACCGGCGCCGGCGGTGAGGAGCAGCGGCAGGCCGACCGGCTCGTCGCCCTCGCCAAGCCGCCGATGTGGGCGTCCAGGACCATCATCCCGGCGGTGCTGAAGACGCCCCGGGACTGGCGTCCCCACATCCCACCGGTCTTGCAGTGGCTGAGCACGCATCTGCGGGCCGAGTGACACGGGACCGGCTACCTCCCGAGGAGTAGGCGCGCTGACTCCCCCCAGCCGACGAGGATTCGCCCATCGGTGTCCTAACGTGCTGACATGAGCACCTCTCCGCCGCACGGGCCGCGGCTGCCGAGCCCGGCCCGGTGGCCCGTATGGGTCGTCCCGCTGTTCCTGGCGTTCGTCCAGGTGGCGGGGTCGCTGGCGGCGCAGAACGGGCCGCCGCGCAGGCACGGCGGCACCCATGATCTGGGGACGAGCCACGCGCTCGGCCACACCGACCTCGACGCGCTCGGGTTCGGGCTGCTGCTCGCCGGTCCGGCGCTGCTGCTGTTCCGCCGCCGCGACCCGGTGGCGACGCTGGCCGGTACCGCGCTGGTCACCGGCCTCTACCTGCTGCGCGCCTACACCTACGGGCCCGCGCCGTTCTCGCTCGCGGTCGCGCTGTTCGCGGCGGTCACGGCCGGGCACCGGACGGCGGCCTGGGCGGGCACCGGCGCCGGGCTGGCCGCCTACTTCGGCCTCACCATGCTGATCGGCGTCCCGGAGAGCGACCGCGGCGAGCCCGGCCGCCTCTTCCCGGTGGAGCGGCCGACCCTCGGTTCGACGATCTTCGTCATCGGCTGGGCGCTGGTCGTGCTGATCACCGCCGAGCTGCTGCGGGCGCGCGGGCAGAAGGCCGCCGAGGCCGCCCGCGTCCGCGCCGAGGAGGAGCGCCGCCAGGCCAGCGAGGAGCGGCTGCGGATGGCCCGCGAGCTGCACGACGTCCTCGCGCACAACATCTCGATGATCAACGTGCAGGCGGGCGTGGCGCTGCACCTGATGGACGAGCACCCCGAGCAGGCGCGGACGGCCCTCGCCGCGATCAAGGAGGCGAGCAAGGAGGCGCTGACCGAGATGCGCGGCGTGATCGGGGCGCTGCGCGCGCAGGGCGAGAGCGCGCCGCGCTCCCCCACCGCCGGGCTCGACCGGCTCGACGACCTCCTCGACCGCGCCCGCTCCGCCGGGCTGCGGGTGGAGACCGAGGTCACCGGCGAGCGCCGGCCGCTGCACGCGAGCACCGACCTCGCCGCGTTCCGGATCGTCCAGGAGTCGCTCACCAACGTCACGCGGCACGCGGGGCCGGGGCCGGTGACGGCGCGGGTCCGCATCGCCTACGGTGAACGCGATATCGAGGTGCGGGTCGAGGACGACGGGCGGGGCGCGGCCCTGCTGGACGACCGTCCGGGCGGCAGCGGTATCCGGGGCATGCGCGAGCGCGCCGCGGCGCTCGGCGGCACGTTCGACGCCGGGCCCCGGTCCGGCGGCGGGTTCGGCGTCGTGGCGCGGCTGCCGCTGGAGGAGGGCTCCGGAGACGGTTCGGCGGACGAGGCTTCGCTGGAGAGGGGCGCACGGTGATCAAGGTCCTGCTGGCCGACGACCAGGCGCTGGTGCGGGCCGGTTTCCGGGCGCTGCTGGACGCCCAGGCCGACATCGAGGTCGTCGGCGAGGCGGGCGACGGCGCGGAGGCGGCCCGGCAGGCGCGGCTGCTGCGTCCCGACGTGATCCTCATGGACATCCGCATGCCGGGCCTGGACGGGCTCGCCGCCACCCGCCAGATCGCCGCCGACGACCGGCTGGACGGCGCCCGCATCGTGATCCTCACCACGTTCGAGCTGGACGAGTACGTGTTCGAGGCGCTGCGCGGCGGCGCCAGCGGCTTCCTCGTCAAGGACACCGAGCCGGTGGAGCTGATCCACGCCGTCCGGGCGGTGGCGGCCGGGGACGCGCTGCTGTCGCCGAGCGTGACCCGGCGGCTGATCGCCGAGTTCGCCACCCGGGCCAAGGAGCCCGCGCCCTCGCCCCGGCTGAACGCGCTCACCGACCGCGAGCGGGAGGTGATGGCGCTGGTCGGCGAGGGACTGTCCAACGAGGAGATCGCCGCGCGGCTGGTCGTCAGCCCGGCGACCGCGAAGACGCACGTCAGCCGCACGATGGTCAAGCTCGGCGCCCGCGACCGCGCACAGCTCGTCGTGTTCGCCTACGAGTCGGGGCTCGTCAAGCCCGGTTGGCTGCCCTAGAAATCGTCACTCTGGGGCGATTGACTGTCGTCGTCCGCACTGGCGTGACAAGGTGGGACGCGTAGCAGGTCACCGATGCGGAGGGTGCGGTGCCGAACGCCACGAGGATCCTGGCCGTCGACGACCGCGAGGAGAACCTGACCGCCCTCGCGGCCGTGCTCGACGCGCTGCCGGTGGAGGTCGTCCCCGTCTCCTCGGGTCAGGACGCGCTCAAGGAGCTGCTCAACGACGACTTCGCGCTGATCCTGCTCGACGTCGTGATGCCGGAGATGGACGGGTTCGAGACCGCCGGGCACATCAAGGCCAGGCCCCGCACCCGCGACATCCCGATCATCTTCCTGACCGCCGCGGGCGATGCCCGCGACCAGGCGTTCCGCGGCTACGCGGCGGGCGCCGTCGACTACCTCACCAAGCCGTTCGACCCGTGGCTGCTGCGCGCGAAGGTGCAGGTGTTCGTCGACCTCAACCACCGCACCGCGGAGCTGCGGCGGCAGGCCGCGCTGCTGCGCACCACGCTCGCCGAGGGGACCGAGGGCTTCGAGGGCTCCGAGCGGCTCCTCAAGGCGCTGGACGAGCGGCTCTCCCTCGTCGAGGACGACGTCGCCCGGCTGCGCTCGGACGGCGGGCCCGGCGGCCTTGAGGAGCACGTCGCCGACCTGCGCCTCGCGCTGGACGCGCTCACCGCCGGTTCCTGAGCCCGCCCGCGTCAGATCCCCGGGCCGGGCGTCACGACCCACGTCCGGGGGGCGCGCGTCGCGTCCATGGCGCCCGAGTGGAGCTTCTGGCGCAGGATGAACGCCCCGGCCAGCACCGCCACGATCACCAGGATCACCGCGACCGTGACGATCAGCACGGTCCTGCGGCGCTCGTCCAGGCCGTGCCGGGCGCCGTCGTCGACGGTCGGGGGCGGCGGGGGCTGCTGCCAGTTCGCCGCCTGGCGCGGCTGCTCCCACGGGGGCGGCGTCTGCGGGGCGGCGTGCGGGTTCACCGGAGGGGGCGGGGCCCAGTCGGTCTCCAGCAGCGTCCTCGGCTCGGGGTCGCCCTTGCCGGGGTTCGGAGGCGGGGCCGCCGGGCCGGGGAAGTGCTGGTTCGTGCCCTCGCGCCGGGTGACCGCCTCGATCTCGCTCGGGTCGAGGACGGTGTCGGCGGCCTCGTCCTCCCGCCCGCCCCGCGGCCGGGCGGGGAAGCGGCCGGACGGCTCGTCCAACACGGTCGCGTCCGCCGAGGTCATCGGGGCCGGGGGCAGCGTCGCGACCTGGACGAGCAGCGGCTGCGCCTGCGCGGCGGTCATCCGGTGCACCGGCTCGCGCGCCAGCAGCCCGTCCAGCACGCGCGCCAGCGGCCCCGCGTTGCGCGCGGGCGGGACGGGCTCGGTGAGCGCGGCCTGGAGCGAGGCCATCGCGTCCGAGCGCTCGTAGGGGGAATGGCCCTCGACGGCCGCGTACAGCGTCGCGCCCAGCGCCCACAGGTCGGAGGCGGGCACCGCCCGCTCGCCCTGCGCGCGCTCCGGCGGGATGTAGGCGGGCGAGCCCATGACCAGGCCGGTCTGGGTGAGCGTCGCGTCGCCCTCCATCTGCGCGATGCCGAAGTCGGTGAGGACGACCCGGCCCGCGTCGGTGATCAGCACGTTGCTGGGCTTGATGTCGCGGTGCAGGATGCCCTTCTCGTGGGCGTGCCGCAGCGCCGCGAGCATCTGGAGGCCGATCTCGGCGACCCGGCGGTGCCCGATCGGGCCGCGGTCGAGCAGGTCCTGCAGCGACGGCGCGCTGACCAGCTCCATCACGATCCAGGGCCGGTCGGCCTCCTCCACCACGTCATGGACGATCACGACGCCCGGGTGGCTCAGCCGCGCCGACGCCCGCGCCTCCCGGAACGTCCGCTCGTACAGGACGGCGCGCTCCGCCTCGCTCAGCCCCGGCGGGAGGACGACCTCCTTGACCGCGACCTCGCGGTCGAGCATGACGTCGTAGGCGCGCCACACGGTGCCCATGCCGCCGCGGCCGACCACCGAGTCGAGCCGGTAGCGGTTGCCGAGCAGACGCGCCTCTGCTGCCATTCCTGAACGGTCTCCCTGGTGCTCATCCCGCCCCGGCGGGGCGGAAACTGTCGAGCACATTGTTCACGAGTGCCGTCCGGTCGTTCCACCTGGCGGCCGGGAGCGCCACGATCACGGCGTACGGGGTCCCGTTCGCGATCACGCCGCGGTCGCGGGCCCGCGTGCCGCCCTGGCGCGACCACAGGAACTCGATGTCGGCGGCGGGCAGCGACCCGACGGTCGTCCGGGTGATCCCGATCTTCTGGAAGCCGGGGAGCTTGCCGTCGGCGCGGGCCTCCTGCTCCCAGGCGACCCAGTGGTCGTAGGGGTCGCCCGTCCACGGCGTCCGGTCGACCTGGACGTAGGCGCCGGACGCGGGATCGATCCACGAGGAGCGGGTGCCGTCCACCGTGCGCTTCCAGCCGTCCGGCACCCCGATCGTGTACCCGGGGCCGCTCGAACGGGTGAGCCCCGCCGGAAGCCGCGTCGACCCCGGCACCGTCGGGGTCGGCGGCGTGGGGGACGGCCTCGACTGCGTGAGGTCGCTCACGCCCGTGCTGACGGGCGGGCTGGGGACCGGTGAGGAGCCGGTGGCGTCCGGACCGCCGCTGGACGCCCCGTCCGGCCACAGGAAGATCCCCACCGGGACGAGGAGCGCGACGACGGCGACCGCGCCCAGGATCATCGGCAGCCTCGACCGGCGCTTCGGCGCGGGTCCGGTCGCGGTGGGCCCGGCGGGGGCCCAGGGACCGCCCGTAGGCGTGGCGTAGTGGTCGGTCATGCCGGTGGCCGGGGTCGCGGGCGCGGCGAGCGTGGCCCCGTCGTCCACCGCCGTGCCGGTGTTCCAGTGCCGGTCGGCCGCGGTCCCGCCCATGCCGCCGGCCTGCATCGCGATCTGCGCGGCGGCCTGGCTCGCCGCGTGGCCGGAGGCGACCGCGGCGAGCGCCTCCTCCGCCTGGTCGGCGCTCAGCCGCCGGACGGGGTCGCGCTGCAGCAGCCCCGCGAGGACGGGCGCGAGCGGCCCGGCGTTGCGCGGCGGCGGCGGTTCCTGCGTCATCACCGCCGCGAGCACCGCCATCGCGTCGCTGCGGTGGTGCGGCGCGCGGCCCTCGCTGGCGGCGTAGAGCGTCGCGCCGAGCGCCCACAGGTCGGACGCGGGGGTCGCGGGCTCGCCGTTGACCCGCTCCGGCGGCATGTACGCCGGCGAGCCCATGATCAGCCCGGTGTTGGTGAGCGTCGCGTCGCCCGCCATCTGCGCGATGCCGAAGTCGGTGAGCACGGCGCGGTCGTCGGGGGTGACGAGCACGTTGGCGGGCTTGACGTCGCGGTGCAGGATCCCGATCGCGTGCGCGGCGCGCAGCGCGCCGATCACCTGCCTGCCGATGTCGGCGACGCGCCCCGGCGGGAGCGTCCCGTCCTCGTCGATGACGTCCTGGAGGGAGCGGGCCCGCACCAGCTCCATGACGATCCACGGACGGTCGTCCTCGTCGACGACGTCATGGACCGTCACGACGCCCGGATGGTTCAGCCGCGCCGAGGCGCGCGCCTCGCGCAGCGTCCTGCGGTGCCGGTTCTCGCGATCCTCGGCGCTGAGGGAGGCGTGCAGCACGACCTCCTTCACCGCCACGTCGCGGTCGAGGGTCTCGTCGCGGGCACGCCAGACCGTGCCCATCCCCCCGCTCCCGACCACCG
This sequence comes from Actinomadura sp. NEAU-AAG7, assembly GCF_018603865.1. Taxonomy (NCBI): domain Bacteria; kingdom Bacillati; phylum Actinomycetota; class Actinomycetes; order Streptosporangiales; family Thermomonosporaceae; genus Actinomadura; species Actinomadura sp. NEAU-AAG7. Next base: position 684,502 of record NZ_JAHFZY010000004.1, on the reverse strand, counting down.
ACAACAGGCGGTACCGGCCGGCCAGGAGCCGTCCGTCCGTGTGATCCGCGTGTTCCCCGTCCGACATGTGTCGCGACCCTACCGATCTCACCTAACAGATCGGCATACACCGATCCTGAGTTCACTTTTTGGCGGCCTCGAAGAACCGGAACACGGGCTGGAGCGCGGCGAACCGCTCGCCCCAGCCGCCGTCGGGGGCGCGCACGAGGATCGCGTAGCCGTGCCCGTTCGCGACGAAGCCGCGGTTGAGGATGTGCAGCCGCCCGCCGTCGCCGTCGAAGGTGAACTCCCAGTCGGCGGACCGGTCGCCGGAGCCGGTGTCGCGCACGGGCGGCTGGTCGCCGCTCGGCGCGATCTTGATCTTCTGGTACCCGGGGAAGCCGGGGCCGCCGGAGTCCGCCCTGCGCCAGTCGTCGATCGCGCTCGCGCCCGGCTTGTCGGTCTGGTCGATCTGGATGTAGGCGGCGCGGTCGGGCGAGTAGAAGAAGTCGCCGCCGGTCTTGCGCTCGGGGCCCTTCCACCCGTCCGGGACGGGGACGGCGTAGCCGGTGCGGTCGTGGTGCATCCGGAAGCCGGCGGGCAGCGTCGGCTTCGGCGTGCCGCTCGGCTTCGCCGAGGTCGCGGGGGCCGACGGCGAGGGGCTCTGCGACTTCGGCGCCGGCCGCGCGCCCTTCTCGTCCGGGTCGTCCGAGCCGCCGCCCGAACTGGCCATCGCGATACCGGCGATGACCACGATGATGACGAGCACGACCACGCCGATGATGAGCGCGTTCCGGTTGAGCGCGAGCGCGGGGATCGCGGGGCGTCCGGGTGCCTCGGGCGCGCCGGGCGGAGGCGGCGGTTGGTGGACGGCGCCCGCCGGACGCGTCGGCGGCCCCGCCTGCCAGGACGTGTCGCTGCCCGCCGGGGCGACGGCGCCGGCCGCGGCGGCCAGGGTGGAGTCGTCCAGGACGGTGGTGTCCGGGCGCGGCTCGTCGTGCGCGGTGTCGCCCGGCCCCGCCGGCCCCCTCGCCCTGGTCGGCGGAGCGCCCTGAGGAGAGGTCGCGGGCCGGGGGCGGTGCGGCTTGGCGGGCTTCTTGACCGGGTCGAACCGGGTGAGCTGGTCGGGCCGCGCGTTGTCGGGGGCCGACACCTCCTGGATCTCGGGCGTGTCGGGGACGTCGGGCAGCTCCGGGATCGGCGTCACCCGCGTCTGCGCGGCGGGCGCCTCCACCGGGTACTCCACGGCCATCGTGCGCTGGGTGTCGACGGTCTCCTGGCGGACGATGTCGTCCAGCAGCGCCCCGGCCTCGATCGCGCCCATCCGCTGGTCGGGGTTCTTGTGCAGCAGGCCCTCGATGACCGGGACGAGCCGTCCGCCCTTCTCGGGCGGGTCGGGGGCCTCGGAGATGACGGCGACCAGCGCGGCCATCGGCTCGGGGCGCTCGAACGGCGACTTGCCGTGCAGCATCGCGTACAGCGTGACGCCGAGCGACCACAGGTCGGAGGCGGGCCCGGCGACGCGGCCACGCGCGCGCTCGGGCGCGATGTAGGCGGGCGAGCCCATGACCAGCCCGGTCTGGGTGAGGGTGGCGTCGCCGGCGGCGGTGGCGATGCCGAAGTCGGTGAGCACGGCCCGGTCGCCCGCCCCGCCGCTGCCGGTGACCAGCACGTTGCTGGGCTTGACGTCGCGGTGCAGCACCCCGGCCTCGTGCGCGGCGTGCAGCGCGGCGAGCATCTGCCGGCCGATCTCGGCGGCGCGGCGCGGTTCGAGCGGCCCCTCCTGCTTGATCACCTGGTCGAGGGAGCGCGCGCGGATGAGCTCCATGATGATCCAGGGGCGGTCGTCCTCCTCGACGACGTCGTAGACGGTCACCACCCCGGGATGGCCGAGCCGCGCGGCCGTGCGCGCCTCGCGGAAGGTCCGCTTGTGGTGGACGGCACGCTCCTCATCGGTGAGACCATGCGGGAGGATGACCTCCTTCACAGCGACGTCACGACCGAGGACCTCATCGTGTGCCTGCCAGACCGTCCCCATGCCGCCTCGGCCGACCTGGGTTACCAGTCGGTAGCGGCGGGCGAGCAACCGCTCCCCGGGTTCATTTGGCATATCCGCGACCATATCGACTTTTACTGAGAACCTTGGACCGAGCTTGCAAGCCACAACCCCCTACCCGTACGACGCCCGGCACCACTCCGCGGTTCGCCACAGGGCGAGGGAGTGCGGACGGAAGCGTGATCGACGTGACACCCGGTACAAATAAGAGAGTTGCACAGCGTGCCGACGGGGGGACGATGCCGGAGAAGGGCGTGACCGGCGAGTGGCGGCGGCTCATCCAGGCCGCGCCGACGATCTTCTTCTGGTACACCCGGCTCTCCGGCATCCTGTCACTGCTGGCGTGGGTCTCCTATGGTCTCATCCTTGAGATAGCCGACATCTGGGCGCTGCGCTGGATCGGCTACCTGGGCTGGTTCCCCAGCGTGCCCGTCGGGCTCGTCTGGATCCTGCTCTCCATGGGCGTGCGGCGGCGCAAGAAGGCCGCCTGGCGGATCCTCGTGCTGATGTTCTGCCTGCCCGCCGCGCTCGGCGTCACCGGCGTCCTCACCACGCTGTTCGACCCCGACCGGCCGACCCCGGTCGGCCTGATCGTCACCGCGAGCGTGTACCTCGCCGTGCTGGGCCTGCTGGTCGCCGCGCGCGGGCAGTTCACCACGCTGCCCGACCGCGCCAACCGGCGGCTCGCCGCGATCGTCTTCACCTGCCTGCTGATCGTGACCTGCGGCATCGGCACCTTCCTGGTCACCGTCACCGACCGCAACGCCAAGGGCGACTTCTGGACGCACCCGGTCTACGCGATCACCCAGACCGTCCTCGGGCCGCGCGTCACGGGCAAGCCGATCGACGTGCACGTCCCGTTCTACGTGGACGTGATCCTGTGGGTGCTCGGCACCGGGCTGTTCGTCGGGACGTTCTGGGCGCTGTTCAAGCCGGGCCGCCGCGACCCCGTCCTGAACCCGCCGGAGGAGCTCGCGGCGCGCGCGCTGCTCGCCGAGTACGGCGACCAGGACTCGCTCGGCTACTTCGCACTGCGCCGCGACAAGGACATCATCGTCGCGCCGAACGGTAAGGCGGCCATCGCCTACCGGGTGGAGGGTTCGGTCTCGCTGGCCAGCGGCGACCCGCTCGGCGATCCCGAGTCGTGGGACCAGGCGATCGAGGCGTGGCTCGGGGAGTGCCGCGCGCACGCGTGGATCCCGGGCGCGGTCAGCGTCGGCGAGCGCGCCGCGCACATCTACCGGCGGCACGGGTTCGACGCGCTGGAGCTCGGCGACGAGGCCATCATCGACCTCACCGACTTCAACCTGGACGGACGCGAGATGCGGCAGGTCCGCCAGGCCGTCCGCCGGGTCGAGCGGGCCGGGTACACGGTCCGGATCCGGCGGCACTCGCAGATCCCCGGCTGGGAGATGGCCAAGCTGATCCGCAACGCGGACGCCTGGCGCGGCGAGGAGACCGAGCGCGGCTTCTCGATGGCGCTCGGCCGCCTCGGCGACCCGACCGACGGGCGCTGCGTGATGGTCGAGGCGTTCGACGCCGAGGGGGAGCTGCGCGGCCTGCTCAGCTTCGTCCCGTGGGGGCGGACGGGCCTGTCCCTCGACCTGATGCGCCGCGACCGGGCCGCCGAGAACGGGCTCAACGAGTACATGGTCGCCAAGCTCGCCGAGAAGGCGGCGGCCGTCGGCGCGCAGCAGCTCTCGCTGAACTTCGCGATGCTCCGCTCGGCGTTCGAGCGCGGCTCCCAGATCGGCGCCGGGCCCGTCGCCCGCGCCTACTACCGGTTCCTGTCGTTCGCGTCGAAGTTCTGGCAGCTTGAGTCCCTGTACCTGGCGAACGCCAAATACCTGCCGCACTGGCGCCCCCGGTTCATCTGCTACCAGCAGGGGCGGCACATCATCCGGCTCGGGCTCGCCTACGCGCGGGCCGAGGGCTTCCTGCCGAGCTTCAACCGGCCGAAGCTCGACCGCGCCGCCGCGATGGTGCCGACGATGGGCCTGGTCGACCGGATCAAGGAGATCGAGGAGGCCGCCGAGTCGGCCCGCGCGCCGCAGCGGCGGCTGTCGGAGCAGGAGCGGGTGCGGCACGCCAAGCTCGACCAGATCCGCGCCTGCGGCATGGAGCCCTACCCGCTGTCGTTCGAGCGCGCCGACTTCGCCGCCGCCGTCCGCGACCGGTTCCCGTGCCTGGCGCCCGACACCCGCACCGGCGAGCACGTCGCGATCGCCGGGCGTGTCGTCCTCGCCCGCGAGCACGGACGGCTCATCTTCGTCACGCTGCGGGACGAGACCGCCGACATCCAGGTGATGCTGACCGCCGACGCGCTCGGCGAGGAGTCGCTCGGGTACTGGAAGTCGCTGATCGACCTCGGCGACCAGGTCGGGGTGGCGGGCGAGGTCGTCACGTCCCGGCGCGGCGAGCTGTCGGTGCTCGCCGATGAGTGGCGGCTGACGGCCAAGTGCCTGCGCCCGCTGCCCAACAAGCGGTCGGGCCTGTCGGACCCGGAGGCCCGCGTCCGGCAGCGCTACGTCGACTTCATCGTCAACGACGACGCCCGCCAGATGCTGCGGATGCGCGGCGACGCGGTGGCCGCCGTCCGGGACGGCCTGCGCGCGCGCGGCTACCTGGAGGTCGAGACGCCGATGCTCCAGCCGATCCACGGCGGGGCGGCGGCGCGTCCGTTCACCACCCGCATCAACGCCTACAACATGCAGCTCTACCTGCGGATCGCGCCCGAGCTGTATCTGAAGCGGCTGCTGGTCGGCGGCGTCGGGCGGGTCTTCGAGCTGAACCGCAACTTCCGCAACGAGGGCGTCTCGCAGAAGCACAACCCCGAGTTCACGATGCTGGAGGCGTACGAGCCCTACGGCGACTACGACACGATGGCCGACCTCACCCGCTCGCTGGTCGTGGACGCGGCGAAGGCGGCGCTCGGCACGTCCGTCGTCGTCCGCGACGGCGTCGAGCACGACCTGGCGCAGCCGTGGCGGGAGATCACCGTCTACGGGTCGGTGTCGGAGGCGCTCGGCGAGGAGGTCACCCCCGACACCGCGGCGGCGAAGGTGCGGTCGTTCGCCGAGCGGGCCGGGCTGAACCTCGACCCCGCCTGGAGGCAGGGGCGGGTCGTCCAGGAGCTGTTCGAGGCGCTGGTCGAGGAGGAGCTGACGGAGCCGACGTTCGTCCGCGACTACCCGGCCGAGACGTCGCCGCTGACCCGTCCGCACCGCGACGACCCGCGCCTGGCGGAGAAGTGGGACCTCATCGTCTTCGGGCTGGAGCTCGGCACCGCCTACTCGGAGCTGATCGACCCGATCCTCCAGCGGCAGCGGCTCACCGAGCAGTCGCTCCAGGCGGCCGGGGGCGACCCCGAGGCGATGGAGTTGGACGAGGACTTCCTGCGGGCGCTGGAGTACGCGATGCCTCCGGCGGGCGGGATGGGCATGGGGATCGACCGGCTGCTGATCACTCTGACGGGGCGCAGCATCCGCGAGACGATCCCGTTCCCGCTCGTGCGGCCGGGTTCCTAGAGGGTTCTCGGCGCCGGGCGGTGGCCCTGGGCCGCCAGCCAGTGGCGGGCGTGCGCGCGGCGGGCCTCCTCCGTGCTGTCGCAGGCGGGCTGACCGGGCTGGATGAGGAGCCAGCGGTCGGGGTCGTAGGCGGGGCCGGCCATGTCGAACGCGGGGTCGTCCGCCAGGTCGACCGCCGGGAGGACGTCGCCCCGGTGCAGGTCGAGGAGGTGCGGCTCGTCATCGTCGAGGGCGGCGGCGAGCGCGCCGAGATCCACCGGGAGGGGTGTCAGGGGCTCGCCGGTTCGCGGGGTTCCGAGCGCGGCCGCCACCTCGTCGGCCAGCTCGGCGTCGCCGGGAAGGTCGCGTTCGCGCAGCTCCGCGAGGACGCGCCGGGCCTGCTCGCCGGCCGGGCGCCCCTCGGTCAGCGCGGCGACCAGCACGTCGCCCGCGTATTGGAGGACGGGCCCGAGCGGGCGGTCGCCGAGCGCGGCCAGCCCGCCGGCCCCGTCGCCGCGCCGCGCGGCGGCCCGCAGGCGCGCCATCGCCTCCTCGTCCCATCCCGTCACACGGACATTTCTACCGACTCCCCATGACATTCGTCGGCCGATTCGGCAGACCGTTCGGTGGCCCGATCACCGGAGCGGGGTTATGCGGATTTCGTGATCGGAGTCGGGGGCGGCGAATCGCAGCAGGGCCCCGGCCTCCTCCCGGACGGACGGCTCGTCCGGGAGCGGCGCGAAGGTCTCGATGGTGAGCGCCGCGTGCCGCGCTTTGCGGTCGTGCTTGAGGTTCCAGATCCCGTGGGTGCGGCCGTCCACGAGCACGGTCGCCTTCACCCACGCCCCCACGCAGATGATCGCGCGCTGCTCGGCGGTCATGACGCGGGTGCGGTCGGCGTAGGCGAGGAGGAGATTGTCGAGGTCGGGAAGGAAACGGATGGGGGCGGGGGCGTCCTCCACCAATGCGGCGTCGGGGAGGTCGAACAATTCCACGCCGTTCTCGTCATGGTAAACGCGAAGGTCAGGGCGGAGGCGGTCGAAGTCGGCGTCCATCCGCCGCATGCCCGACCACATCTGGAAGTCCTTGACCGACGCGGGCCCGAATGCGGCGAGATACCGGTGAATGAGCCGGTCGGGGGTGGGATCGGTCTGCGGGGGCTCTCCGATCCAGTCCTCCGGGAGCGCGAACGGGGTGGCGCCCCAGGTGTTCCAGGTCCCGCTGGGCGGCGGATGGACGACCGGCACCAGCGCCTGCGCCGACCAGCCGAGCGCCTGGAGGTCGCGGCCGGGCCAGATCTCGGCGAGGGCCCGGGCCAGTTGGGGGCGGGTGAGCGTCCGCCCGGCGAGCAGTTCGCGGGTCCGCGCGGCGAGTTCGTCCAGGTCCCAGTCCTTGGTGACGCGGCCGAACGCCGCCTGCCGCGCGCCGAGCATGCTCCGCTGGACGAGCGGCCGGATGTAGCGGAAGTCGTCGGCGGCGGCGACGTGCTGGGTTCCGCGCAGGATCGACGAGCGCACCACCGAGCGGTCGTGGAGCAGGTCGGTGAGCTGCTTCTGGCGGAAGCCGGTGAGGCGCGACCACAGGCCGTAGTAGGGGAGGTTCGGGTCCTGCGCCTGGAGCGCGACGAGGCGCTCGACCGCGCTCAGCGGCGGCATCGCGGAGCGGGCGAGGAGCAACTGGCGGTCCAGCGTCGTGCGGTTGAGCGTGCGCTGGTCGATCGTGCGCGGCATCGGGCCTCCTGGGAACAAATCGTTCCGTTCCATATTATCGGAACGGAACGAGTTATTCCACTACTGGCCCTCCCGGAACACCTCCACGGCGTAGCGGAGCCGCGCGCCGACCAGGAGCGCCTCGTCGGGCGGGCAGGCGAGCAGGCGGGTGGCCAGCTCGATGAGCTGCTCGTCGGTCAGGCTCGGCTCGCGCGCGGCGATCCGTCCGACCAGCTCGACCAGCTCGGGGCGCTTGTAGCTCACGATCGAGCGCCCGCGCCGGACGGGCTCCGGCCGCTGCTCGGGGACGGACGTTTCCGCTTCCGGTTCCTGTTCCGGCACCGGCTCCGGGGAGGCCGCCTGGAGGGATTCGGGCCGGTCGGGCTCCGAGGTCAGGGCCTCGAAGAGCGGGGTCGTGGGCGTGATCCTGCCGTCCAGGACGTCCGGAAGCGGTGTCGCCGGGACGGGTCCCTCAGGGACGGGGAGCTCCGGCCCCGGGGGGCCGACGAGGATCACCCGGGGGGCGAGCCAGAGCAGGAACAGGGCCTCGGCGCCCGCGCCGTGCTCCCCGTCCACGATCACGACGTCGAACGACCCGGGACGCGGCGCGAGGGCGTCCGGCACGCGCCACAGCGGCAGGATCCACCCCGGGACGATCTCGGCCGGGTCGCTCGACCGGGTCGGCCGGAGCGCCGCCCACGCGCGGGCGGAGGCCAGCTCGTCCCGCGCGGTGCGGAGGCGCTCCTCGGCCTCGGCGAGCGTCGCGCGCAGCCGCTCCTCCGCCGGGGACGGGACGGTCTCGGCGAGCCGCGCCGACGCCCTGGCCCAGGCCCACGCCTCGTCCCAGCGCCCGGTGCGGGCCTGCCAGCTCGCGTCGCCGTCGGTCGCGACCAGCAGGTTCGCGAGGTCGGGATGGACGGCGCGCACCCGCTTCAGCAACTCCTCGCAGCGGATCTGGAGCGCCCGCGCGTGCCGTCCCTCGGCGAGCGCGCCGAGCGCCTGGCCGTAGGCGGCCGCGTCGCGGGCGTCGATGGCGGCGAGCGCGCGGGCCAGCTCGGGCGGGTCGTCGCCGTCCACGGGTCCGATGGAGTCGCGGAGCGCGTCGAGGTCGGCGCGGGCGCGGTTGACGGCCAGGCCCTCCATCGCGCTCCGCAGCGCGGACACGTACGCGTGCCACTGCATCGGATGGCTCAGCGGAATCGTCACGGACGCATGCGCGAGCAGGTCCGCGGTCTCGTTGACCGCCGGAATCGCGTCCCGGACCCGGGCCAGGCGCGCGTGCGCGCGGACGAAGCGCGCGACGCGGTCGGCGAGCGGCGGGTCGGCGGGGAAGGAGATCCCGGCCGCCTCCCACACGTACTGGAGCTCCTGGCAGGTCATCCGCACCATCACCTCGGTGAAGACGAGGTCGAGCAGCTCCGGGGTGGTCGGCGCGGCGCCGTCCACGCTCGCGCCCGTCAGCAGCGGCTCGGCCTGCCGCTGCACCGCCGGGCGCAGCGGACCGCGCCGCAGGCTGCCGCCGTCGGCGAGGTAGCCGCGCAGGTCCTGGGCCATCGTCGCCAGCTTGCGCAGGTGCGCCTCCGGCGGCAGCTCGATCCGGTGCCCGGCCATGCCCGCGACCGCGCGTCCGGCCCACTGGGCGCGGTTCGCCATCTCCGCGACCCGCGTCCACACGAGCGGGCGGTGCTGGGCGAGCGCGTCGCCGAACGCGCGCACGGCGAGGTCGGCGGGGTTCCAGCCGCCCGGATGCCCGCCCAGCCCGAGATCGCCGAGCGCGGCGGCGACGACGGAGGCGGCGCCGTCGAGGCGGGCGAGCAGCGCGACGTCCAAGCCGCGCAGGCGCCGGGACAGGTCGGTCTCCGAGCGCGCCGCGCGCTCGGCCGCCGCCGCCTCGGCCTCGAACAGCGTCCGGACGTAGGCGGGGCTCGGCAGCGCGCCGGGATCGACGTCGCGCTGCGCGGTGCGGGCCTTGCGCGCGGGCGTCTCCTCCGCGAGCAGCACGATCAGCTCGGCCGCCTCGGCGCGGGAGATCGGCGGCACCGGCGGCAGCTCCGCCCGGACGGGCATCCACGACAGCTCGGGCGCCTCGGCGCGCAGCCGCCGCGCCAGCTCGCCGCGTCCGCCCCGGTAGCCGGAGCCGAGATCGGTCGCGCCGGTCGCCTCCGCCTCCCGGAGCCGCTCGCGCAGCCCGGCGACCTCCCGTTCGGTGACCGCCTCCCGCTCGGCGAGCGCGGCCTGGTCCGCCTTCGGATCCGCGCCGGCGCGGATCGCCTCCGCCACCCCGGCGGCGGCGGCCGGGTCGGCGACCGTGAGCGCCGCGAGCCCCGGCGGGAGCGCGGCGCGCAGCGCGCCCGACGCGGTCGCGCCGGACGTGGCGACCAGCACCCGCATGCCGAGGACGAGGACCCCGGCGAGGAAGTCCCGGACCGTATGCGGATCCGCCTCCTCGACGTGCTTGACGAGCTGCCCGCCGCCGCGCGCGATGAACCGGGCGAGGCCCTCCGGGACCGGGGTCCCGTGCGCCAGCATCCCGATCATCCGCGCGTGGTAGTCGGCGACGGCGCCCCGCCCCGGCGGGCGGACGACCAGCGCGGGCGCGAGCCGCAGCCTCGGCACCGGCGGCAGCGGCCCCTCCGGCTCGGGCAGCCAGTCCTCCCGGTAGTCGACCGGCTCCCGGAACGTCTCCGCGCACCACTTCCGCAGGACGTCGCCGACCGAGGCGTTGAGCCCGAAGCCCTGCCCGGCCTGCACCGCGTCCGCCACCCACCCGGCCCGCTCGGCGCGTCCCGCGAGCAGCTCGCGGTCGCGGATGGCCGCGGGCCCGGCGAGGACGACGTCGACGCGCTCGGTCCGCTCGTCCACCACGACCCGCACCGGCGTGTTCAGCAGATGATCGTGGACGGGGTCGCCGCCGTCCGGCCCCCAGGCGAGCAGGCCGGTCGCGAGGACCACCTCCTGCCCGCGCCCCGGCTCCTGCTCGGCCAGGTCGCGCAGCACGCGGTACCAGTGCCGCAGGGCCAGCCAGCCGTCGAACTCCTCCAGCACCGCCGGAGGCGTCAGCGGGATGACCGGCACGCTGAACAGCACGTCGCCGGGCCCGGCGTCGGCCTCCACATAGACGTCGCCGGGCAGCTCGGCGAGCCAGTGCACCTGGTCGTGCTCGGCCAGCTCGCGGGCGGGCCGCAGCCGCGCCCGCGCCAGGTCACGCAGGTATCCGAGCAGGCGAGCCGCCCGCTCGGCACCCGCCCCCGGGCCCTCGCCGGTCATCCCCGGGCCCTCGTCCGGCACCGCGGCTCCTTCCCTCCCACTGGGGAACGGTGTGCCACGATCTAACACCCAGCGACGGGCGGGGCCAAGAGCCACCGATGATCATGCGGTGCGCTAGTGCGTGCGGGCCACGTAGCGGTCCTCGCTGGGCAGCATCACCCACAGGACGAGGTAGACGACGAACTGCGGTCCGGGCAGCAGGCAGGACAGCAGGGCCAGCATCCGGACCGTCCAGGCCGACATGCCGAACCGCTGCGCCAGACCGGCGCAGACACCCGCGATGATCCTGCCGTGGCGCGGACGGTAAAGGCCGTTCATGGGCTTTCTCTCTCCCCGATTCGATGGCGGTCGGCCGCGTGTTCCGCGGCCGTGGCCTCGGTGGCCACATACCCCACGCTACGAACCGGGCACGCCCGCCCACATCGGCCGTTCGGGTCGTTCAGCGCCCTACTCCCGGATTAGGGGATCTCCCTTAGGGGGCCGCGTTGTGCCTGGCGACCAGCTCTGGGAGGACGTCCAGATCGTCCAGGACGAACAGGCATTTACTCAGGGCATCATCGTCTTTCTGGATGTGCCCCCAAGGGCCGCGCCGTAGGAAGGCCGCATGCATCCCGTACTTCAGCGCGGGCCTGACGTCGTTGTCGATGCGGTCCCCGACATAAAGAACGTGTTCGGGGGGCGTGCCCGCGAGCCGGGCGCAGCGCTCGAAGAACTCCGGGGACGGTTTGCTGATCCCCCACACGTCCGAGATCCCGATGGCGTCGGCGGCGAGGCCGAGCGCCGCCATCCGCTCGGCGGCCTCCACCGGCTGGTTGCCCGCGATCCCGACGTAGAGCCCCTGGTCATGGAGCGCCGACAGGCACGCCCGCGCGTCCGGATAGAGATCGTCCGGGCCGAACCCGTTCGGCACACCGGCCTCGGCGCGCCGCTTCTCCTCCACCTCAAGGTCGAACCCCGGACGGAAATGCTCGAACAGGTCCATGTGGTCGCCGCCGGTGGCCAGCAGCGCGCCCAGCTTGGTGAGGAAGGTGTGGCGCGGAACCCCGATCCAGTCGGCCCACCGGCCGTAGATCTCGCCCTCGTTGACGAGCGTCTCCCCGATGTCGAAGAAGACGGCCCGGATCATGCCGCGCCCAGTTCGACGGACTCGCCCGGCTGCAACCGGCGGAAGTCCTTGCCCAGTTCCTCGCCCGCCGCGCTGACGTGCTTCCCCATGACCGTGAGCCCGATGTCGTTCAGCAACCCGTCATGGACCACGAACGCCCGCTCGGGACGCACCGCCCGCGCATACGAATACAACTCGGGGATCTTCATCCACGGCGCGTTCCCCGGAAGGCACAGCGTCGGTACCGGCTCCCCCGGCACGGTGAGCGCGTCCCCCGGATGGAAGACCTCACCGTCCACGAGGAAACCCACGTTCGGGATAGGCGGAACGTCAGGGTGCAGGATCTCATGTTCCTCGCCATAGACATGGACGTCGAAACCGGCGATCGTGACCGCGTCCCCATGCCCGACCTGGTGAACACGCCCACCGAGGTCCGCGAGACTCTCCGCGACGACCCGGGACGTCCACACCTCAAGCGCGGGACGCCTCGCCATCGCCTCACGCAGGCCGTCGGCGTCGAAGTGGTCGAAATGCTCATGCGTGATCAGGACGGCGTCCGACGCGGCGAGCGCGCCGGCGGCGCCGCTGAACGACCCGGGATCGATGATGATCGTCCGATCGTCCCTGGTGATCTGGACGCAGGCGTGGCCGAGCTTGGTGAGACGCATCGTCCGATCTTTCCACGGTGACACACTGGTGGCGTGACCTCCCCGGAAGAGCGCCGCCGAAACTGGCGCGACCAGCCACGCGGCCTGGCCTGCGCGGTCGTCGGCGCGTTCCTGGTCCTCACCCTGGCCGCCTTCGCGTTCGCGGTCGCCGTGGCGGTGCTGGCCGCGAAATGAGAGACCGGGACGCCGACCCGCGCGATCGGCACCCCGGTCTCACCTCCGTCCTGGTCGAACGGGGCGACCAGGACGCGGCCTCAGATCTCGGTGCCCTCCGCGATGGTGAAGGCCACATCCCCCTGCGGGTCGACCTGCGCGTCGAGCTTCTTGTCATCGAGCATGACGGCCACGGCCGGCTCCAAGTAGACCTTGGCGCCCTCCTCTTCGACGACCTGGTCACCCGCCTCGGGGGCGGGCGCCACCGAGAGGCGCAGCGCGTCCGAACCATCGGTCCCTGACTCGATGCGGATCCCGGTGTCCGGCGGAAGTTCGGGGTTGGCGGTGACGGTACGTATGACCTGGACGGCACCGCTGGTCAGCGTGAGCACGATCAGCTCCTCACGTCTCATTCGTTCGGGATCGGATCTGCCCCACCCTCCCCGCTCCCCCTACCGGCAAACATCCGCCCCCCAACTCTTTCCTACGACCTCGCCCAAGCCCACTCCGCGCTTCCCGCCACGTGGGCGGGCACCCCGATCCCCACCGGCGAGGGCGCCCCGCAGAACCAGGGAACACTGGTGAGATCCCCAGGCCCCGGACACACCTGCGCCGTCAACGACACCAACCCGTACCGCGACGCCACCTCCCCGACCAGCCCCCCAAGCTCCGGCACCTCCCGGCACCCCGCGCCCAGCGCGACCGCCTCCCGCACCCCGGAGGCCGTCCGCTCGACCTCCAGCACCCCGACCACCGAAGCCCCCACGAACACGACCCACGCCCGCCGAGGCGCCCGCCCCCGGCAGAACGACGTCACCCCCCGCTGACGCCACGGCGACCCAGCGGGCTCACTCGCCCCCCACCCCCACGGCGGCTCCCCACTCAGAAACCGGCACACCGCCTCCGCGAACCCGCCCACGACCAGCCCCTCGGACGCCTCGTGCAGGACGCTTCCGCTCACCAGCAACTGGAGCCCGTCGACCTCTCTGTTCGCGAACTCCGGATGGGTCTCGCTCCCGGGCACGAACGCGTGCCCGTCCCATTCCAGCGACAGGCCGCTAAGCCCGTCGTAGTAGCCCCCGCCGCCACCTTTGACGGCCCACCGCGCCTTCGGCCCCAGCGCCAGCCGCATGGGCAGCGTCAAACGACTGTTCGCCCCGCCCGCCACGACCAGCTCCCGCTCGGTCTCGGTGCAGAACCTGACCGCCTCGGCCATCCGCACCGACAGCGAGATGACCCTCCGCCCCTGGACGACGACCCCGGACCTGTCGGTCATCACATCCAATGCCGGATGCATCAGCGCCCCCTCAACCCCGCCCGCTCCGCATATCCCGGATCGTCGCACCACAGGCAGCCGTCGACCTGAAGTGAAAGCTCGGCCGCGAACCGCGTCGCTCGTACCTCTGCCCCGTCCACGTCCTCGACCGCCCGCACCTCGACCCACCAGACGGGCGGCGTGACATGGGCGACCTCGGGCCCCAGCACCCGCGCGGGCTCGCCCTCCGTCTCCACCAGTACGGGCGGCTCGACGGAGAACACGAGCCGCCCGTCCGCCTCGTCCCACAGCCTCAGCACCCCGCCGGCACCGGAGGCGAGCAGCCCCTCTCCCGCCGCCTCCAGCGCCGCCCCGAACGCCGCGTCCCCCGGCTCGACCCGCCCCAGAACCACCAGGTCCCGGCTCATCCCCGCCCCTCACTCATACCGCTCCAGCCCGAGCCGGGAAAGCGAGATCGCCTGGTTCCACTCCCTCTCATTCCACGCCCGATAACGCCAGGAACCAGGGTCGGCGATCCCGTACCCTTCCCGAAAGGCCGTGACGATCATGCCGGTCAGCCGCCGATACTCACCCGACGAAGCCGGCCAGGGCAGCGCGTACCACCACTCCTGATGACCGACGGTCGGCTGCCGCGTCCGCCACCCCGCCTCCGCGATCACCCGCTCCCCTTCCGGGGAGCACTGCGCCGCCTCCTCCAGAAAGGAGTTCGCCACGACCCCGGCGTCCAACTCCGCGTCCCGCTGAGCGAACTGCACATACCGAGCGAACCGCGGCTCGGCCGCCTCCTTGATCACCACAAGCGCCCCGGCCGGAAACACGGCGAGCTCCTCCGCCAGCGCCTCCGCGAACTCATCCCACCCCATACGCCCCCCAGACCTACTCGACCGAGTACCGCTCAGCAAAATCCAAATACTCGTTCAAAGCGTAGGTCACTTCGACGACCATGGAATTGCGAGTCACAGCGAGGGTCGCCCGATCGTCCCGCCAGCGGACCTCAGGGTACCTTCCGGGCGATCGCTTGGTCGGTTCGCCGAGAGCCTCTACAAGAACGCGGGAGGCATGGGCGAAAAGGTCCTGCAGCCAGGCTCGGGACTCCGGTGACTTGTCCCCGTATCCGCTGATCGGAATCACGAATCCGCTGACTCTGCCGGTCTCATCGATATCGGCGTCCGCGGTGGCCACGCCGAGGCCGATATCGAACTCGACCCCGCCCTCGTCCGCGATCTCCACTGTCCACCCGAAATCGCGGACCAGCCCCCCGACCTCGGTGCCGCGCCACGACCAGCGAAGCCCGAGCAACTGCCGCGCCAAGTCGACGATCTGACCATCATCCAGCCGAGTAGGAACGCTCATGGCCTCGCTCAGATCCGTAGGGCCACGGGTCAGGTGCGGGTGCAGTAGTCGAGCCAATATTCGGCCTCTTCCCGCACTTTGGCCGAAGCCTCGGCGTTCGCCGCGAGGCGGCTCAAGTACGGCAGAGAGCTCTTGTTACCGGCGCGCGCCATGGCCCCAACCAGAGTCTCACCGAACGCGTCGGCCTTCGGCGCATGCTCGCTCAGCAGAACAAGGAACCGTTCCAGCAGCTCGTGGTCCGCCGCGCTCCTGAACTGCTTGACCAGCCATTCTGTGACTTCGTTGGTAGAATACTCTGTCATCGACATGGTCCAGCTCCAGCCGAACGACCGAACGAACTCCTCCGGCGGCTCCTCCCAGGCCATGTCAATGTCACTCGGAGAGAATCCCGCCGCCCAGCGGTGGAATTTGGGCCACGTGAGGTCGGCCAGCGTCGGCATCGCCTCCAGCAGGTCCCTCTCGTAGGCGATCCAGTAAATGCGATCGGCCAAGGGGAATGCGTCATCGGCGGCTGCGGCCGCCGCCTCATGCCGCTCATGGAATCGAAGTAGCGCGTCAAGAGAGCTCAGCGCCACAAGGGTCTCCTCCGATGTGCCGCGGAGTTCGGCCACCGCCGTTGAGATCTCTTTGAAATTCAGGTTCCAGGGCCGAGCGACCTCGCTCAACTCCTCAGCGAGCGGGCCCCGGCTCTCACCAGAATTACTCAAAGACATACTTGATCGCACTCTCCACTGTCCGCAACTCCGGCAGATCAAAGAATTCGCTCGGGCGGTGGCCGGGGTTCTCCGCCACCCAGCGACGCATCCTACTCTCTATGCCGTCACGGATGCGCAGAAGCTCGGCAGGCGTGTACTTGCGGCCGCCGACGGTCAGTGGAACATCATCTCTCCAGAGCTGGAAGAATGGATCAGGCTCTTTACCGAAGATTCTCATCCACCTGTCCTGCCCCATGACTCTGTATCCAACATTACGCTCCCCCGGATCCATCCCGCGCCAGTCCAGCAAATTGTTGTGCTGCCGACTGCCTTGGATCTTCTGGCGAAGCGCGTTGAAGCTGTGCTTGACCTCGTCCGCGTGCAGCACGCCATCGTGTGTGCGATACAGCAGATCCGCCTGACCGATCGGGCTGATATCCACTCGGGTGCCGTCCCCGAGGTCTTGCGGGTGCCCTGCTTTCGCATGGGTCAACACCTGCGTCCCGGGGGCGAGAGGCTCGTGCTCGATCACGTCCCTCGCCGCGCCGATCTCGGCCCATGCCTGGCGGAACTGGGTTCCGTCAGCGGCACCACCGAGGTTCGCCAAGAGCTGGGCGTAACTGTCAGTGTGCAGCTTGCCGCTGTGCATCGTCCAATCGAGGTCGCGCAGCGCACCTCCGACCTCGGCCAGGGTCGGCTGGTTCTGCCGACCGGCTTTGTCGATCAGGTTGAGGAGGTGCCTGCGGAGACCACGTCGGTCGTCCGGGCCGAGTAGGCGCAGCGCCTCCTCCTCGGAGAGGCCCGTTCGCCGAAGGGCCGACGTCGTTTCGGGGTCGGGTGGGTTGGCGGGCCGAGTCTGGTGGCTTTCGCCGCCGCCTTTGTCACCGGGTTGTCCGCCGTTTTCCACCGGATCGCGGGTGGGGGGCTCACCCTGTGAGGGGCCGGTCGGCTCCTTTCCAGCGTTCGTCGGATCGGTCGGTTGCGCTTCGGCGCCCGAACCGTTCTCCCGTCCGCCGCCAGCAGGCGGCTTCTCTCCCGGGGTCGGCGGGTCGTTGGATGGCGGGATGTGGGAGCCGTTGATCTCCTGGGGGCCGCGGGAATGGGGAGCTCCGGTCAGGGACGGCTCCTTGGGATGGCCCGGGTTGACCGGTTCGAAGCCGCCGTTGGGGTCGCGGAACTCAGGTAGGCCCGGGCGGGACGTGGCGGGAGGCGGGGAGGCGATCTCGGGGATGTCGGTGTGCAGTCTGGTCTTGATGAGGTCGCCGACCTGGCGGGCGAGGCCGAGTGACTTCATCGCGGCTGCCGGGACGGCGGTCATCGGGTCCAGGTAGCGGGCGCCCCTCAGCGCCTGCTGGGCGCCGCGGCCGAGGACGGTGGTGGCCCTCGGGCCCGTCTTCTTCAGGGTGGCGAGAAGGAGGAGGTTGCCGAATACCTGGCCTCCGGCGCGGGCCGGGTCCCTGCGCCATTCGTCCCAGGCGGTCAGGCCCTTGACCTGCTCCTTGTGGGCGCGCCAGACGATGTTGCGGACGGAGGGGATCATCAGCGCGCCCTGGGCGCCGGGAATGCCGACGACGGCGGACGCCAGTGCCCATCTCCCCATGCCCTTCCACGCGTCCAGCGCCTTGTCCTTGCCCTGGACGAAAGCGAGTGTGGAGAAGGCGCCCCAGGTCACGTCCCACATGCCGTGGCCGAAACGGGTCATGCCGTGCCAGGCGTCCTCGTACCAGGGGTCGTCGCCCTTCTCCGAGGTTCCCCAGGGTGGCGGCGACGGGGGTGCGGCGGTGCAGACGGGGCCCGGGGCGTGCCCGCCGTAGGCCGCGTAGATCCTGTTCGCGCAGCGTTCCTCGGCGGCGGCGAGGGCTTCCGCCTGGGCTCGGGCTCGGGCCTCCAGGCCGTTGTTCCGTTCGACCATGTCGTCGTCCTTGAGCCATTCCGCACCCATGGGGTCGGCCTGGGCCAGGAACGAGCGGGCCTCTCCGAGAATGGTGAGGAGGCGCGCTTTGATCGCGGCTATCTCCGTGGCGTAGTCGGCGAGAGCGCCGGCCACCTGCCAGAGCTGCCATGCGAACTGCGCGGTCTCCGTCTGGACGGGACGCGTCGCAAGGCGGAGCCGGTCGCCCTCAGGAGCGCTGTAGACGTGCGGGTTCAGGCCGTGCGTCCAGGCGTCGACGACGTTCTCGCCCGTTTCGCGGATGCCTGTGGCGGTGGTGCGCAGGCGGGCGGACTCGGCCTGGACGCCGGCTGGGTCGAGGCTGCCCGCCATGAGCTCGATGCCATTGGCGTTGATCACTTGCGCGGCATTCTCAGGTCGGCCACGCGTGGCGCCTTCTGGGCGTTGCGCTGGGCGCGTTCGGCCATCTCCTCGTCCGCGCGCAGGTAGGCGTTGGTCGCCGTGGTGACGGCGCGGATGCAGTTCGAGGTGCGGACGACCACCAGGGGAAGCGTGTACCGGTGGTGTTCACCGAAACCGGCGAGCGCCTGTTTGACGCGGTCGCTGCCGGAGGAGTACCCGGCGTCGTAGAGGGCGTCGGTGTAGGTCTTGGCGTGTCCTTCGAGAGGGTCTATCGCGCCGATGGTGCGGGCCACCGCGCTGCGTATGCCCGTGATCTCGATGTCCCAGCCCGGAATGGCCACCGGCACTCCCCCGCAGTTTGGCAGCGTCCGGGACGAGCGTAAAACAGCCCTCAGGACGACGAAAATCAATTTCGCAGGGTGAGGCTTTTCGGTTGTCCGTTAGCGGGCGCGGAATCGGGAGGGGTCGAAGTCTACCGGGGGTGATGCGGCTGCCGGGGGCGCCGGAGCGGCAGCGAAGTTCTCGGCGAGGTCGGTGATTATGGCCAGGTCGTCGTTCATGGCCTGGGTGGCGGCGGTGATGCTTTCGAGTGGGGTCGGCGGCTCTTGGGGGGCGGCGTCGTCCGGGGAGGGCGTGTATTCGAACTTCATGGGTTCATCGTCACACGGTCAGATGAGGGTGGGGCGGATTGTGGTGCCGCCGTCTACTACCAGGGTTTGGCCTGTCATCCAGGATGCGGTTTCGCCTGCCAGGAAGAGGGCGGCGTTCGCTATGTCCTCGGGGGCGCCGATGCGGCCCAGGGGTGTCGACGCGGCTATCTGGTCTTCTTTGTTCTCCCACAGGGCGCGGGCCAGGGCGGTTCTGATCAGGCCCGGGGCGATGCAGTTGACGCGGACGGACGGGGCGAGTTCCATCGCGAACTGGCGGGTGAGGTGGATGACCGCCGCCTTCGTGGCGTTGTAGTAGCCGATGCCGTGCTCGGTCACCATGCCGCCCACGGAGGCGATGTTCACGATGGCGCCGCCGTTCTCGCGCATGGACGCGCGCCAGGCGAGTTGGGTCCATTGCACGAGCGCGAACTGGTTGACCTCGACGGTCTTCGCTGCGGCGGCGGGGTCGATGTCGGCCATCGGGCCGTAGTAGGGATTGGTCCCGGCGTTGTTGACCAGGACGTCGAGGCCGCCGAACTCGGTGATCGCGGCGTCCACGCAGGACTCGGCCTCGTCGCGGTGGGCCACGTGGGCGGCCTTGGCCAGGACGCGGGCGCCGGGGTGCGCGGCGCGGATCTCGCGGGCCGCCTCGTCCAGCGCCTCCTGTCTGCGGGACGACAGCACGACGGACGCGCCCTCGGCGGCGAGCGCGGTGGCGATCGCCTTTCCTATGCCCCGGGACGCCCCGGTGACCAGCGCGGTCTTTCCCTGTAGGCCCGTGTGCATGCGGGTCACTGTATCGGCGGGTGATCTCCGCCTGTCACGAACCTCCGGAACCCCTCGACGGCCGGAGGACGGGTGCGGGCCCGCGCCCAGGCCAGCCCGATCGTCCGGACGGCGGCGGGCTCCTCCAGCGTGATGTGCCGGACGCCCGGGACCTCCTCGTCCGGACGGAGCGGCGCCACGACCGCGACCCCGAGTCCGGCGGCGACCAGGCCGCGCACGGTCGTGGTCTCCTCGCCCTCGAAGGCGATCTTCGGGCGGGCGCCCGCGAGCCGGAACAGCTCCTCCGCGATCACGCGGAGGCCGGCGCCCTTGAGGAACGCCACGAACGGGTCGTCCAGGACGTCGCGCACGCTCGCGCGGCGGCGGCCCGCCAGGCGGTGGCCCGCGGGGACCGCGAGTTGGAGGCGTTCGACGACGAGCGGGTGCCAGACCAGGGACGCGTCGTCCGGGCAGGGGCTCGTGATGGCGAGGTCGGCGCTCCCGTCCAGGATCATTCCCAGGATGCGCTCGGAGCGGCCCTCGCTGAGCCGGAACGTGACCCCGGGGTGGTCGAGCCGGTAGCGGCGGATGAGGTCGGGCACGAAGGAGGGCCCCTGGGTGTGCAGGAAGGCCAGCGACACCTCGCCGCGCTCGGGGTCGGCGGCCTGCGCGAGGGCGCGGCGGGCCAGTTCCTCCTCGGCGACGAGGCGGCGGGCGTGCTCGGCGAAGACCTCCCCGTAGCGGCTGAGGACGACGCCTCGGCCCGCGCGGTCGAACAGCGGGACGCCCAACTCGCGCTCCAGCCGGGCGATCGCGCGGGACAGGCCGGGCTGCGAAACCCGCAGTTCCGTCGCGGCGTTCGTCACATGCCCGAGTTCCGCGACGGCGAGGAACCACCGCACCGTCACCAGATCCATACGACTCATGATGAGCGCGCATCAACGAGGAAGCAAACTTTCATTGGACGCATGACTTTTTCGCGTTGAGGCTGTATCCCATGACCCTCGCCCCTCCGGACGCTCGCGCGCGCCACCGGCCCGGCTCCCCCGGCCTGCGCCGCGTCAACCTCGCGCTGTTCGCGGCCGGGCTCACCACCTTCATGTCGCTCTACTGCACGCAGGCGCTGCTGCCGGAGCTCTCGGAGGGGTTCGGCGTCTCACCGGCGCGCGCCAGCCTGCTCGTGTCGCTGTCCACGGGCGCGCTGGCGCTCGCGGTGATCCCGGTCAGCTCGCTGTCGGAGCGGTTCGGGCGGACCCGCGTCATGATCGTCTCATCCGTCGCGTCGGCGCTGGTCGGACTGCTGATCCCGGTGTGCTCGACGTTCGGGCAGCTCGCCGCCGTCCGCACCGTCCAGGGGCTCGCGCTCGCCGGGGTGCCCGCCGTCGCGATGGCCTACCTCGCCGAGGAGGTGGACGGCGCGCACCTCGGCGGCGCGATGGGCCGCTACGTCGCCGGGACCGCCATCGGCGGCGTGCTCGGACGCCTCGTCCCCGGCGTCGTGGCGGGCTTCGCCGGATGGCGCTGGGCCCTCGGCGTCACCGCGGTGCTCGCCCTGGTGTTCACGGTCGCGTTCTGGTTGCTGCTTCCGCAGTCGCGCTTCTTTCGCCCGTCCCGGATGGGTTACCGGCCGCTGCTCACCCACCTCTCCGATCCGGGGTTGCGGCGCCTGTATTTGATCGCGATGACGGCGATGGCCGGGTTCGTCACCGTCTACAACTTCCTCACCTACCGGTTGCTGGACGGACCGTTCCATCTCCCGCAGGAGGTGGCGAGCCTGATCGCCGTGACGAACCTCGCGGGCTCGGTCGCCTCCGCCCGCGCGGGTCACCTCGCCGACCGGGCGGGCCGCCGCAAGGTGCTGGTCGGCGCGCTGCTGCTGGCGGGAGGGGGGCTGGTGCTGACGGTGCCGCCCGTCCTGCCGCTCGTCGGACTGGGTCTGCTGATCTTCACCGTGGGGTTCTTCGCGACCCACTCCGTGGCGAGCGGCTGGATCGGGCGGCGCGCCGCGTCCGCCCGCGCGCAGGCGTCCGCGCTCTACCTGTTCTCCTACTACCTCGGCAGTAGCATCGGCGGCACCACCGGGGGCTTCGCCTACGAGAGCGGGCATTGGGACGGGACGAGCCTGTACGTTCTGGCCCTGCTCGCCGTCGCGCTCCTGGCCGCCGTCCGCATGCCCGGCGATCAGCGGGCGGTGAAACCGTCGCAGCCCAGGTAGTAGGCGTCGCCGTTGGCGCGGACGTGCAGCCAGATGACCGTCCAGTCGCCCTTCATCAGCGGATACGCCTCGCTACCGGAGCCCTCCCACTTGAAATCGGCCGGGTAGTGGAGCGTTAGCCCGCTCTCGCCCTTCGGGTACAGATGCGGCTTGCTCCTGACGACTCCGGTGACGCCGTTCCCCTGCTGCTCCGCGGGCGGGCGGATCTCGGCGGCCAGGTAGTAGCCGGACGGCCGCGCGTACTTGAACCTCATGCCGATGTCCACGGTGGGCGCGGCGTACGGCTGGCGCGGCGCGGACGTCTGGAGGTCGTTCGCGTACCGCATGTCATCGGGACGGACGGCGGGCTGGCAGTTGAAGTTCGCCTTGGTCCACCGGACCTCGTCGAACTCGTCGGTGGGCTCCTTCAGCAGGATCACGTCCGGCGGAGGGCCGCCCGGCGACCGCGCGGCGCCGGTCGCGGGCGAGGTGCCGCCCTTCGCGGCCGGGGTGCCGGACCGCCCGCCCCCCTGCTCCGGCGATCCGCCGGACGGGTTCTCCGCCGCGTCCCCGCCGTCCATCAGGTAGCGGGCCGTCAGCGAGCCCGCCAGCACGACCGCGACCACCGCCGCGGCCGCCGCGATGATGACGGCGCGGGATCCGCCGCGCATGCCGGCCGGCGCCTGGGTGCGGCCGGGCGGGACGAGCCCGGACGTGACCGCCTCCCGCACGTCGGCGGGTAGCGGCGGTAGCACGCCCACCAGCCGCCGGTACGCGGGGTCGGCGGCGAGCGTGCCGTAGGGGGCGGTGAGCTGGAGCACCCGTTCGAGCGAGGCGCGGTCGGCCGGGTCCTTCGCGGCGCACAGCGCGACGAGTTCGGCGACGCGCGGGTCGGCGCCGTCCAGGTCGATGTCGCCGCTCAGCGTCCGGTGCAGGATCGCCTCGATCCGCCCGCCGCCGAAGGGCGGGCGTCCGGTGGCGGCGTAGGCGATGGTGCCGGCCAGCGAGAACACGTCCGACGCGGGGACGGGCTCCTGCTCGCGGACGACCTCGGGCGCGACATATCCGGGCGTACCGTTCCACACGCCGGTCTGGGTGATCTGCGTCTGGCCCTCGCCGCGCGCGATGCCGAAGTCGATGAGGCGCGGCCCGTCCGGCGCCAGGATCACGTTGCCCGGCTTGAGGTCGCGGTGCTGGACGCCCTGCCGGTGGATCTCCAGCAGGCCGGCCGCGAGCGCGCCCAGCAGCCGCAGGCATGTGTCGGGCGGTATCGGGCCGTGCACGGTGACGGCCTGCCTGAGCGTCGGCCCCGGGACGTACTCGGTGGCCAGCCAGTAGGGAGGTGTGTCGAGCCCGGCGCCGACCATCGCCGCCGCGGACCGGCTGCGCACCCGCTCGGCGGTCTGCACCTCGCGGCGGAACCGGGCCAGCGCCTGCGGCCCCTCGAAGTCCTCGCGGATCACCTTGAGCGCGATGTGCCGTCCGCCGCCGGTGAGCCCCAGATACACCTGCCCCATGCCGCCCGCGCCGAGGCGGGCCAGCAGCGGGTAGCCGCCGATGTCGGACGGGTCCTCAGGACGCAATGGCTCCACGGTCACCGGCCCGTTCGTGTTCCACGCATGGCCGGAATGATCTCATTTCGTCCAAGCGCCCCGGGCCTTCACACGGCGGATTGCGCCGTTTCCCTCCACAACGCACGCCGCGAGCGGTCAGTCGGCTTCGCGCGCCACGCGGAGAGCCCAGGCGACCAGGGGGACCTGGAGCGGGAGGCGGCCGTAGGCGACGGCTCGCAGCGGCAGGGACCGGGTCCGCCAGTCGCGCGCCATCTTGAGGTTCGCAGGGAAGACCGCCGCGAACAGCCACGCCGTGGCGAGCGCGCCCTTCTTGCGGGTGCGGGGATGGGCGATGGCGGCGGCGCAGACCAGTTCGGACGCGCCGCTGGCGAAGGTCCAGAACCGCGCGCGGCCGGGAAGCCGACTCGGTACCAGCGCGTCGAACGGGCGCGGGACGATCAGGTGCGCCGCCCCCATCCCGGCCATGAACGCGGCGAGCCCGCGGGCCGCGCGTGACGAGTCGGTCATGGTTGCAGTCTGACAGGTGGCCGGATCGTTCCCGCGCACGGCCTGTGACAGAGGTCACCCAGCCGATCGGTGTGACGGCCCGCATATCGGTCAGGGTCTGCGATGTCGCCATCTCGGCGTTCTGCCCGCTAAGGGGCTGGTCCGGGTGTGCTGCCGACCTATAGGCACGGATCCGGGGACGGGCACCACTTCCGAGACGGAGACTCCGGGGACGGCCGTCGTGGCCGGGGGGACCGCCGCGACCGTCCCCGGACACATGCCCGGCCGCGTCAGGGGAGGTTGCGGATCTCCTCGATGACCTTCGGCATCATGGCGTTGTTGGCGCGGATCCACTCCAGCAGGAACGCGATCTGCTCGTCGCTGTAACCCTCCAGCCGCTCCTGGGAGTGGCGGCCGATCGGCGCGAAGTAGCGGCCGAAGCGGGCGAGGTTCTCCTCGACCGGCTCGACGATCACCCGGCGGCGGTCGTCGGGGTCGCGGGTGCGCCGGACGTATCCGGCCTTCTCCAGCCGGTCGATCACGGCGGTGATGGCGCCGCCCGTCGTGATGCCCATGAGCTGCGCGAGCTGCCCGGGGGTCTGCGGGCCGTCGAGCGACAGCGCGTTCACGCACTGCGCGTCGGTGACGTTCATGCCCGCCTTGCTCGCGGTGGCGTGATGCAGCAGCACCGTGAACATCGTGCCGCGCTGGGTCTCCATCTGCAGCTCGTCCGCCATCCGCGCGCGCTCCGGGGTCGTCACGCCTCCACCTCTTCCATCATCTCTAGCTTAGAGAAACACTCATCAAGAGCGACTCTTACCAGGAGAGTCTAGGTCCGCGACGCGGCGCCCTCAACCACCCTCCGGCCAGGCCGGACGAGCCGCCATGGCCGATTTTCACTCTCCGTATGTAGATCTTCGCTTTAGGTTATACATTGACCGAATGGAAGCGACGAACCTTCCCGACGCCCTCGTCCTGATCATGGAGAGCCGAGGCTGGAGCCAGTCCCGCCTGGCCCGCAAACTGGGTATATCCCAGGCATTCGTCTCCCAACTGGTCAACCGCAAGCGCGATGTCGCCATCGGCAAGGTGATCGGATATCTGGCTCGCGTAGGCTGGCAGGTGCGGATAACGCCCAAGGCAGAGGAGGAAGGTCCCTTGGAGCGTCGCGAGTTCACGACCATGTTCTTGCCCGGGGCCGCTTCACTGATCTTTGTTTCGTCCGATTCGGCCAGTCCTTTTCAGGACGCCGGGTATGTGCGGGGCGTCGCGAAGTCGCTCGCGCATCGGCGGTATGAGCTCGGCGGTGTTCCGCTGGTGGACGACGCGTTGGGGCATATGGCGCGGACGCGGCGCGCCGCGATGGGCGAGCCCGAGAACGCCGCGCTCATGGACGCGGCCGCGACCCTGAGTGATCAGGTCGCCCTGGTTCTGTACGACGCGGGACGAATAGCGGACGCGGAGAGGGCCGGAAAGTTCGGGCTCGGGTTCGCGGACCGTTCACCGCGCACCGAGACCAAGGCGCAGGTGCTCGACACGCTGAGCAGGGTCGCCTCCTACCAGGGGGATTGGGGACGCGGGGTGGCCTACGCCCGGCACGGCCTCTCCGTCCGGGACGTGTCGCATTCGCAGAGGGCGTCGCTCAACATGCGCCTCGGCCGGGCCCTGGCGCCCATTCCCGGCCAGGAAGCCGCCTCGCGCGAGGCGTTGGAGCACGCGCTGGGTTGTGAAAGGCTCCCGGCGTTCTCCCGGGCCGCGTTGACCGGGGATGTCGGCATCGGGTTCGGACGGCTCCGGCAGTACGACCGGGCCGGGGAACTGCTGGGCGAGGCGGCGGCCCGGATCGGGGAATGGTCACCCCTTTTCCAGGCCCAGTATGTGGGGAGGCAGGCGCAGGCCGCGCTGCGGGCCGGGGATCCCGCGCTGGCGGCGGTCCGGATGGAGGAGTTGGCGCGTGCTCTGCCGTTCGTCTCGTCCGCGCGGACCACTGCGCGCGTGGCGGAGATACTCGCCTCCTCCAGGCGGTGGGCGCACGTGCCGGTGATGCGCCACGCGCGGGAGTACCTGCGTTCGGTCGTGCCACAGACCGCTTAACGGGGTGTCCGAAAGGTGGGGGGCGGTTTGCGGGGCGGGTGGTGAGGGACAGCAGGACGCGAACACCTCATGAGAGGAATGACCGTCATGGCCCTGCACCTTGGACGCAAGCGGCACGCTCCGGCGAGGCGGCGGTACCGGCCTCGGTGGATGATGGACCGCAGGACAGGCACGGCGAAGGAGTCCACCAGCACCACCGTGGCCGACAAGCCCGCGGTGCACAGGCGGAGATCGCACCACTGGTGGAGCAGCAGGACCAATCCGGTGAGCACGATGATCCTGGCGGCCGGCTGGGCCGCCGTCGCGGTTCTCGGACTGGGGATGTTGCTGACCTGGGCGGACGCCAATCCGAGCAACGGCGTCGTGGACGCCGTGCTCGACGCGGGCCGGTGGCTCGCGACGCCCTTCCACGACATGTTCACGCGGAACGATCGCGAGGAACAGCTCTACATCAACTGGACCATCGCGGGCGCCGCCTACTACCTGCTCGCGCGCGTCCTGTCGTGGCTGGCCCGCTTCTGACCCGCTAGGCGCGGGCCGCCGCGCCGAACCTGCCGTCCGGACGGCGGGACGCCGAGGGCGCGGACGGCTCGCCGCGGACCAGGCCGAAGTAGCCGCCGACGAGGAGCAGGACGAGCCCGAGCACGACGGCACCGGCCGGGACGTAGGCGCGCACGAGGGCGACGCGGATCGCGGTCGCGTCGGCCGTGTCGACGAGGGCCCGCTGGTCCTGCGGGACGGTGACGAAGTCGGCCTGCGTCACGACCATCCGGCCCTTGCCGTCCGGGGTCTGGACGGTGGCGCGGACGTTCTCGCGGTGCTTGACCGGGATGCCCGTCCGGGGGTCGACCCAGACCGTGTTGTACGCCTCGGTGTAGCGGTCGACCTCCCGGTCGGCGCCGTCCAGGCCGAGCAGCCTGGCGGGGACCTTGGTGTCGAGCGCGGCCGTCCTGGTGAGCGGGACGTGCTGGGTGAAGCGGTAGGCGGTGAGGCCCCGCACCTCCTCGACCCCGTTGAAGCGCATCGGCGCCGGCCGCTTGGTCGCCATGTCGAAGAACGGGTAGTCGCGCCGGTGGACGCCGGTGCGCGGGAACAGCAGCCCGTAGCCCGACATCCGGACGGTGTTGTCGCCGTCGGCGTTGGCGCCGCAGCAGTTGACGAGGCGGGCGGTCCGGCGGTCGAAGGCGATCCGGTGGCCCTGGAGTTGGACGGGCCTGCCGGGGGTGGCGCTGTCGTAGATGTTGGTGGTGGAGTCCCAGACGGCGATGCGGTCGTCGCCGCCGTTGGCGCGGACGTCACCGCGGATCGTGTTGATCGCGACGAGCGAGACTCCGTTGCGCAGCTTCAGCGTCGCGCCGTCGAAGTAGGCGGCGTTGGACGCCTCTAACCGCGTCGTCTCGTACCGGTTCAGCGGCGCGACCGCCACCCGGTCGGCCACGTAGTAGCGGACGAGGGGCGCGAGCGTGAGGAAGAACGCGCCCACGGCCACCAGGACCAAGCCGACGGACCGCCGCATGCGCACCTCCGGAGGACGCCGCCGCCGGGCGCCGCGTCCGGCGGCAGCGGGTAGGTTACCGGACCCGTCAGGTCGTCAGGCAGTGTTCTGTCCGGCGGGGATCCGGGCGGATAGGCTCCGCCGTACGTCCACGCCCAGAGTCCCCGTGAGGTGCCCCATGGCATCGGCGTCCCCCGCGTCGCAGCGGCATCGGGCCACGCTGGCGCGGTCGGTGCGGTTGTTGACCGCGTTCCGGCACGAGCAGCGGGACCCGGAGTCCTTCTACGCGTTGATGGCCCGCGACACCGTCGCGCAACTGAGCATGTACACCGATCTGGACGGCGCCACCGTCATCGACGTGGGCACGGGTTCCGGTTTCTTCGCGCGCGCGTTGACGGCGGCCGGTGCGCGGTGCGTGGGAATCGACCACGATGTGGCCGAGATGACCGCGCACGGGACGCCCGGCGCGGGTTCTCTGGTCGCGAGCGCCCTCGCCCTTCCGTTCAGGACGGGCAGCGCCGACGTCTGCTTCTCGTCCAATGTGCTGGAGCATGTTCCCGGCCCGTGGCGAATGGCGGCGGAAATGGTGCGGGTGACACGGCCGGGCGGCACGGTCTTCCTGTCGTTCACCAATTGGCTGTCGCCGTGGGGCGGGCACGAGACGTCGCCCTGGCATTATCTGGGCGGCGACCGGGCGGCACGCAGGTACGAGCGCCGGACGGGGCGTCCGCCCAAGAACCGGTTCGGCCACAGCCTGCATCCCGTGTCGGTGTCGGCGGCGCTGGCGTGGGCCCGTGCGCGGGAGGACGTCCGCGTCCTGGACGCCGTGCCGCGCTACCACCCGCGTTGGGCGGAGGGCGTCGTGCGGGTCCCGGGTCTGCGGGAGGTCGCGACATGGAATCTCGTCCTGGTTCTGCGCAAGAGGGGCGTCGGGATATGAAGGCCGGGGCGCCGCCGGTGTCGGGGCACCAGAACACCTTGGACGGGCTTCGGGCGGTCGCCGCGCTGGCCGTCCTGGTGTTCCATGTGGCGAGTTCGGCGGGCGCGCTCCTGAATCCGTCCGGGACGGGTTGGCTCTACAACGGCGGGCAGATCGGGGTCCCGATCTTCTTCACGCTGTCGGGACTGCTGCTCTACCGCCCCTGGGCCGCCGCCGCCCTGGGCGGTTCCACGCCTAAGGCGGGCGTCTATTTCCGCAAGCGCGCGCTGCGGATTCTGCCCGCCTACTGGGCCCTGGTCATCGTTTATATGGTCACGGCCGGGCGCGGGCATATCGGCGATCCCGTTACCTGGGGCGCGCTTCTCACGCTTACCCAGACCTATCTCCCGAATCACTGGTGGAACGGCGACCTCGGGCCCGCGCATCTCGGGCAGGTGTGGAGCCTCGCGGTCGAGGTCGCCTGGTATCTGCTGCTGCCCCCGACGGCGGCACTGCTCGGCTGGTACGCGCGGCGCGGACCGGCGGACGACGTCGGGGCGCGGGCCCGGCGGCTGCTGTGCGCGATCGGCGTGTACGCGGCGCTGTCGGCGCCCTTCACCGCCCTGGTGTTCGCATCTGGCACGCATTCGCAAATGGGGCTGTGGCTCCCCCGCTACTTCGCGTGGTTCGCGATCGGGATGGCGCTCGCGGTCGTCACGGTCTGGGCGCGGCTGGACGAGCGGCGCCCGGTGGCCGCGCTCTGCCGCGCCGTCGCGGACTCGTGGATCGCCTGCTGGACGGCGGCGGCGATGCTCTACGTCATCGTCTCCACTCCAGTGACCGGCCCCATCGACCTCCAGACGCCCGACGTGCTCTGGACGTCGCTGCTCGACCTGGTCCTGAGCGGGCTGTGCGCGGCGGCGCTGGTCGCGCCGGTCGCGCTCGCGCCGCCCGGCCATCCGGGGCTGGAGGCGGTCCTCGGCAACCCGGTCGCCCGGTTCCTCGGCCGGATCTCCTACGGCGTGTTCCTGTGGCAGATGCTGATCATCGTGGGCTGGTACGAGGGGACGGACCGGCTGTTCCGGGGGGAGGTGGCCACGGACCTGCCGCTGATGGCGGCGGCGGCCATCGCGGCGGCGACGCTGAGCCTGTACCTGGTGGAGGAGCCGGTGCGGAGGCTGGGGATGCGCCGCGTTCCTCGTCGTGATCGGGAGCGGTCGGCACCGGCGCCGTCCAGCTGAGTTCGATCCGGCCGCCGGACGGGCGGGGCCGCCACAGTTCGGCGGCGAGGCGTCCGGCGACGGCGACGCCGAGCAGTTGCGGCGCGACGTCGCCGAGCACGCCGGACGGAGCGCCCGGGTTGCCGAGCCGGTTCAGCCAGGCCCCGGCGGCGAGGCAGGCCGTCCCGGCGAGCATGGGGACGGCGATCGCCCAGGGTGAGGCCAGGGCGCGGGCGGGGCGGGAGCCGCGGGTGCGGGCCCACCCGGATGCGGCGGCGGACGCGGCGGCGACGGCGAGCCCGGCCGGTCCGGCGATCCAGAGGCCGAGCGCGGCGGCGAGCCCGATCGCGGCCCACGCGGGCCAGCCCGTCCCGGTGGCACCCGCGACCGGGTCGCGCCGCCCGCCCGGCGACGCCGCGACCAGCACCAGCAGGGCGAGCACGCCCAGGCCGGCGACGATCGCGGCGCGCTGTGCGCGGTCGGGTCCGTAGGTGAGCCGGACGGTGCCCCTCGTCCCGGCGGGCACCAGCCAGCCCTGTTTCCATCCGTCCAGCCGGACCGGCCGCAGTTCCGTGCCGCCGATGGTCGCCTGCCATCCGGCGTTGAAGTTCTCGTTGACGGTGAGGAACGAGCGTTCGGCGGCGGCGACCTCGACCGTCCGGGAGCCGGGGCCCCAGCTCCGCACCGCGACCGGACGCGGCGCGGCCTCGCCGGCGGCGGCGCCTCCCACGGTGTCGCCGCCCACGATGTCGCCGCCCACGGTGACGGTGTCCACGCGGAAAGGCCCGAGCGGCGCGACCGTCAGGCGGTTCGGCCCGGCGACCAGGCGCGGCCGTCCGCAGGCCGTGAACCGCAGCGGGCGGCCCGTGAGCAGGTCACCGAGCCTGCCGGTCGCCTTGGTCGCCACGTCCGCCTGCGCCCCCGCGCCGCCGAGCCTCACCTCCGGCCCGGAGCCGCACGGCAGCGCCAGCGGGGCCGCGGCGGCACCGCCGAGCGGCCGCACGCCCGGCACGGCCAGGTCGGTGATCTGCACCGGCTGGAGGCGCCGGTCCCTGCGGAAGGCGAGCGTGAGGCGGTCGGTGGCCAGGGGCGCGAACGTCAGCCTGCCCGCCGCGTCCGACAGGACCTCGCGCGTCTCGCCGCCTCCTCCCTCGACCCGCACCCGGACCGGCCCCGACGCGCCCGGCGGGCGCGTGACCGTCACCGCCGAGACCCGCCTGCGTCCCTTCCACCGGACGGTCAGCTCCGGCGCCCGGTCCCGCTCGCCGGAGATCCACGCCGTCGCGGGGTCGCCGTCGAACGCCGAGCGCGCCTGGTCTGCGGGGTGAGCGGTCAGGGCCGAACTCGCGGTGACGGCCGTCCGCCCCTTGGGCGCCGTGTAGCGGTCGATGAGGCGCCGGTCGGTGAGCACGGCCGTCCCGGTGAGCGGCACGGGGCGGGGTGTCGCGGAGACGAACGTCCGGTCGAAGCCCGTTCCCTCCTCGTCCCCGGCGCCCAGGGACGGCGAGCACACCCACCGCAGGCTGCCCTTCATGCAGGCGGACGCGGCGTCCGGCGCCCGGCCCATCACGTAGGCGGCGGCCCCGGCGGGCGCGGGGAGCGTGAACGAGCGGGCCGGTTCCAGGCCGCCGATCGACAGCTCGGAGACACCGGCGCTGGTGAGCGCGGGCGCGACGGCCGCGAACGCGAGCCCGGTGATCCGCAGCCGCACCCAGCGGGTCGGCCCGTCCGGCACGCGAAGCCCCTGGCCACCGCCGACGGCCTGCTCCACCGCCCCCCGCTCGGTCTCGACCGCGACCCGCGCGACCGGGGGCCCCGAAGCGACGAACGCGGCCGTCAGCGACCCCACCTCCCGGGGCCCGTCGAAGTCGACGCGGAGCCACTGGCCGACCGGGCCGTCCCAGCCGCCGGTCCGCCACGCCGTCGCCGGGTCGCCGTCGAGCGCCGCGAACGGGACCGATCCCGGCTCGCGGGCCTGCGGGATCACGTCGTCACCCCCGAGCGAGCTGGACGCCGTGACGTCGCGGACGCCGCCGCCGTAAGCGGCGTGAGTGGTGTAGCGGTCCCAGCCGGTGTCCAGGACATCGGTCGCCTCGCGGCCCTGGGCCGCCGACAGCGTCGGCGACGACTGGTGCAACTCGCCGTAAGCGCGGCGCGACAACCGGGGCGAGTCCGTTACCACCGTCGTCCCGCGCAGGTCGGGCGCGTCGTCGTTCATCAGCACGGGCCCGCGCGGCAGAGCGCCGTCGTCCGCCATCGGCAGCAGCGACTCCGGACCTCCGAACACCCGCACCGGACGGGACGCGTCCGCCAACGTCACGATGCCGGGCGTGGCGACCTCGTAGACCTCCAGCGCCGGACGCGGCTGGTCCACGGCGGACACGGCGTCGTCGACGAGGTCCCCGCCCACCGGACCGCCGAACGCGGCGGCCCGCCGCAGGCCGGGCGAGCCGTCCAAAGCCTGGTGCAGCCGCGACGGCACGGCGCCGCGCAGCGTCTCCCGCCGCAGGTCGTTGCGGACCAGGACGTAACGGACGCCCATCCGTCCCAGGAACGCGGCCAGCCCGGGGGAAGGCCGCCCCGTGCGGGTCTGGCGGTCGACGGCGTCCAGCACACGCGTGTATCCGGGCGAACCGACGGGGACGAGTTGCCGCACGCCCCATCGCGCGTCCAGGAGCGGCTGCATGACGTCGTCCATCGGACGGCCCCACAGGTACTCGCCGAACGGCGTGCCCGGCAGGGCCAGCACGCCCTCGTGCCCGGCGCGCGCGTTCAGCCAGGCCGCCGCGTCCCGCCAGTAACCGGGAGCCTCCTTGAAGTCGCCCGGCCCGGACAGCCCGTGCGAGAGCGCCGTCGCGCCGACCCCGCCCAGCGCGACGAACGCCGCGGCCGGAGCGCTCACCAACTCCCGCCACCGCGCGACCCGGGGAAACTGCGCGACCCGGGGAAAGCGCAGGGCGGCGAGCCCGAGCGCCAGCGGCAGCCGCACGACCGCGTCGAACTTGTGCAGGTTGCGCAGCGGGCCGAGCGGGCCGTCCAGCAGGTCGCGGGTCGAGGACGCCAGCGGCCCCGGCACGTCACCGGCATGACCGGCCGACAGGATCGCGACGCCGGTGAGCAGGACGAGGAGCAGGAAAGTCCGCTCGGGCAGCGGTCGATGAAGCAGCCCGGCGAGGCCGAGCGCCGCGACCGCGCCCGTGCACAGGATCGGCAGCGGGTCCATCGAGAGCCCGTGCCCGACCGGCCACCAGACCTGGCCGTCCACGACCAGGTAGTTGACCCAGCGTTCGGCGCCGCGCAGCACGTTGACCAGCCCCGTCGGCCCGGTCGTCGTGGACGCCCGCTCGGTGTAGGGCAGCCAGGAGAACCCGTACCGGCCCGTGAGCAGCAGCGGGACCAGCCACCACGCGCTCGCCGCCGCGACCGCGCCCGACCACCACGCGAGCAGCCTCGGACGGGACGACCCGCGCGGCCGGGTCACCACGTACAGGAACGGCACGACCAGGACGGCGACGGTCGCGGTCGCGTTGATCCCGCCGCAGCACGCGACCGCCAGCCCCGACCGGGCGGCGGCGCGGACCCGCCCGCACTCCCCCGACGCCGCCGCGACCAGCGGCAGCACCATCCACGGGAGCATCGCGACCGGCATGTACTCCGAGGAGATCTGGCCGAGCGTCGCGAGCCCGTTCGGCGCCAGCGTGTAGGCGAGCGCGGCGAGCAGGCGCGTCGTCGGAGTGCCGAGGCCGAGCCGTCCGGCGAGGCGCCGGGCGCCGGTGAAGGCCAGGCACATCAGCAGCGCCAGCCATGCCCGCTGGGTGATCCACGGCGGCAGCCCGGCCAGCTCGCCGAGCGCGTGGAACGGGCCCATCGGGAACAGGTAGCCGACCGCCTGGTTCTGGAGCTGGCCGAACTGCTCGGGGTCCCAGGGGTGCAGCGCGCGGCCGAGGAA
Organism: Actinomadura sp. NEAU-AAG7; assembly: GCF_018603865.1. NCBI lineage: Bacteria > Bacillati > Actinomycetota > Actinomycetes > Streptosporangiales > Thermomonosporaceae > Actinomadura > Actinomadura sp. NEAU-AAG7. The sequence continues at coordinate 651,096 of NZ_JAHFZY010000004.1, read as the reverse complement.
GCCGACCGGGTCCAGCGCCATGTCGATCTTGGTGTCGGCGAGGATCGCGCCGGGACGGGTGCCGAACGACAGCGCCGCCAGCGCCAGGCAGCACGCGAGGACGCGGAGCCGCTCGCGCAGCCGTTCCGCCGGGTCGTCGTCCGCGGGCGCGGGCGGCGACGTCTCCGCGCGCGGCGGGTTCGCCTCTCTTACCGCCATCCCGCCCCCTCTACGAGCGCACCCGCCGCTCGGGCGGCGCGGCGGGTTCGGCGCGTCCGAGGAGGCGCTCGGTCGGGGTCGCGGTCCGGAGCGTCCGGTGCGGCAGCGCGACGAGCTCGTCGCGCACCGGGCCCTCCACCACCCTCGGGTGCTCGTCACCGTACCGGTGCACGACGTGCGCCCGGTCGTCCTTCGTCGAGGACGTCCCCGTCCGCACGGCGGCGGCTAACAGCGCCGCCATCCGGTCCGTGGTCCGCGACCAGGCGAACTCCGCCGCCCAGGCCCGGCAGGCCTCGGCGACCTCCTTCCGGCGGGACGGGTCGTCCAGGTCCTTGAGGGCGCGTTCGACGGCCTCGTCCGTCCGCTCGCACGGGCCGGTCAGCCAGCCGGTGACGCCGTCGCGGACGGCGTCGCGGAGCCCGTCCACGTTCCGCGCGACGGTCGGGACGCCGAGCGCCGCGGCCTCGATCACGCTGAGCCCCCAGCCCTCGCCCTCGGACGTGCTGAGGTGCAGGTCGGCGCGGGCGACCAGGGCCGCCTTGGCGTCCTCGGCGACATAGCCGTGGGCGATCACCGTGCCGCCGAGGCCGCGCCGCGCGATCTCGGCGGCGAGCGCGGGGCCCTCCGGACCGTCCCCGATGACATGGACCCGGAGCCCGGGACGGCGCTCCGCGATCCGCTCGGCGAGGTCGAGTAGCAGGTCGAGCCGCTTGTGCGGGACGAGCCGCGTCACGCAGACCAGCTCCGTCCCACCGCCCTCCCCCGGCGCGACAGGAAAGGACCCGGTCTCGCGGGGGATTCCGTTGGGGACCACATAGACGGGCCCCGTCCACGCCAGCCTTTCCCGGACGGCGCGCAGCGTCGAGGGCGAGACGACCACGTACGCGTGCCGCCGGTACGTCCAGCGGCTCACCGGGCCCTCCAGCGCACGCCCGAGCCAGGCGAGCCAGACGCGCCAGGACCGGAAGTACACGCCGAACTGCGCGTCGTGCACGTGGTGGATCACGCAGAACACCGGGACGCGGCGGCCCAGCGCCCACGGCGTGAAGAACGGGATGCCGTTCTGGCAGTCCACGACCGCGTCGAACGAGCGACGCCGGGCCAGCATCCACAGGAGAACGAGCGGATAGACGGTGAACCGTCCCCCGAGTCGGACGAGTTCCACGTCCTCGACCCGTTCCCTGCGATGCCGGCCCGGCGCCCGACTCGTGACGTACCGGACATGGGCCCCACGACCGGCGAGACCGCGCGCCACCTGCCACGCATAGCGCTCGGCCCCGCCGGCCGCGGGATGCCACGGGTCGCGCCAGTTGACGACCGCCAGCCGCAGACCCGCGACCGAGGTGTCACCGGGATGCGAGCAGATGCTCATCCCGGTCCGGCGCCAGAGGTGGAGGGCAGCCCGCCGTCGGGCAGGACGAGTCCCTCCGAGAGGTCCGGATCCGTCCGCTCGGTGACGACGGCGCGAGGTGGCCTCGGGACAGGCCGCCTAGCGGGTCGCCTGGCGCGCGAGCGAATGCGGGCCAGTTCGAACACGCACTGCAACGAGTGCCGCCGGACCGAGAACGTCGATCCCGGGCGGTCACGCCAGACCACCGGGATGTCGGTCACGGTCACGCCGCGCCGCACGCAGTGCGCGAGCAGCTCGACGTCGAAGGAGAATCCCGCGGTTCGCAGGTCGGCCGCGGCGGCGCGGCCGAGCGGGCCCGAGAAGAACTTGAACCCGCATTGGGTGTCGGGAATGCCGCCCGCGAGATCGCGGACGACGCGGTTGAAGGTGAGGGCGCCGAGCCGCCGCGCGGGCAGCTTGTAGCCCTCCACGACCGACCGGCCGTGCCGCCGGGAGCCCACGACGACCGGGTGACCCTGCCGGAGCAGGGCGAGCACGGCGTCGAGTGCGGCGAGGTCGGTGGCCATATCGGCGTCCATGTACCCGATGTACGGGGCGGACGTCGCCAGTAGGCCGGTGCGGACCGCGGCCCCCTTGCCGCGCCGCTCGCAGCGGAGCAGCCGGACGGGGACCGGACCGCGCCAGGACCGGACGATCTCAGCCGTCCCGTCCGTGCTGGCGTTGTCCACGACGACGATCTGCGCGCTCGCCGGGAGCGTGGCGAGCTTTTCACTGAGCAGGCCCAGCCCCGCCGGAAGCCGGATGGCCTCGTTGTAGGCGGGGACGATGATCTCCAGCGGGGCGGGGCCGTTGTGCCGCGTCCCCATCAGGACGGGTCGGTCAGCGCGAGCCGTAGTTGTACATCGGCTGGACGACCGGGTCCTTCTGGGAGGCGCTGGCGAGCTGGACCGCACCGATGGAGGCGCCGCCGGCCAGCAGGATTCCGGCCAGAGCGGCAATCGCGATACGCATCATTCTGCCCTTCGACGAGGGTGGCGGGGGGTGATGCTTCTGATGCTGCCAAGCAGAGGAAGGCTCAGGCTAATCCCCGCCGTCAGGATTGACCAGAGGACCACTGCCCCCACGGTGACCCATACCGTCACAACAGGCGCCACCGAAACCCGAGCCTCGTGCGCGGGGCTCGTACCGTCGATCCGGTACACCACCAGGTCAGCGCTACGTAGCAGCGTTGTGGCACGTTGTATATGACTTGCGGATATCTCAGCATCAAATACCACATACCGGACACCTTCGAGGCGCAGCGCGGCCGCGTCCGGGGCCCCGGAGGCGATGATCCGCCCGAGCCGGACCGCCCGGGGATCCTCCGGCCGCACCGTGACCGCCTCGCCCGCGCGCTGCACGGTGACGGCGTCGTTCACGATGACGCGGCGGCGCAGGTAGCGCGGTAGCGGGTCGAGGACGCGGCGGTCGTGGTTCCAGGGATAGCTCCGGTAGGACGCCCATGGCAGCACCAGCACGTCCCCGGGCGCCGGGTCGTCCTCGATGATCTGCCGGGCCCGCGCCCAGTCCGCCGGGTAGTCGACGGCGCGGAGGTGGCCCGCCGCACCCCAGGCCAGCGTGGGCAGCAGGAGCAGCGGCGCGAGGACGGCCCCGGTCGGGACCAGCGGCAACCGCGCCCCGGCGGCGCGGTCGGCGGCAGTACCGAGCCCGACCGCGACGACCACGGCCAGCGGCGCCACGTACTGCTGGCCGTCGCGCAGCACCGCGAACCCCGGCCACAGGTCGACCATCCCTTCGAGGACGGGCGCCGCCACCGCCCCGAACGCCGCGACGGCGAACCCGGCGACCCCGGCCGCCGCGATCCCCCTCGACGCGCTCCACGCCTCGGCGCCGCGCCGCAGGCCCGTGGCGTGGGCGGCGAGAGCGGCGAGCACGAGGAGCAGCCAGAACGTGGCCGACAGCGGGTTGCCGTAACCGACCGGGACGGTCTCGGAGTTCCAGACGCCGCCGAGCGAGAGCAGGCTGCCGAGCGTCCCGAACGGCGTGTCGGCACGGGCGGCGAACACCTCGACCGCGCCGCCGTCCTCCGGCATCCCGGCGGGACGGAGCAGCCCCGGCACCAGCCACGGCAGGCTCAGCACGGCGACCACCGCGACCACCCGCAGGCCCGCGCGCGTGCGGCCCGTGACCAGCGCGGCGGTGAGGGCGGCGATGGCGGAGACGGTCAGCGCGGCGAAACCCCCGATCGCCGCCGGGACCAGCGCGCGGACGAGGCGCCGCGAGCCGCCGGGCTCGTTCACGCCGGTGGCCGCCGCGAGCACCCACGGCAGCGCCGCGTAACCGAGCAGCAGCGCCCACTGGCCGAGCAGCAGCCGTTCCGCGACGAACGGGTTCCACGTGTAGCAGACCCCGGCGGCCAGGCGCGGTAACAGCCGCCGCGACGGGACGAGCGACGCCGCCGACGCGCACGCCATCACGAAGACCGCCAGCAGGACGAGCTTCTGCGCCGCGTCCGCCGGGACGACCGACGCGAGCGCGGTCACGAACACGTCGCTCGGCACGTGCCGCGGCACCGTCCCCGTCAGCCCGAACGTCATCGGCGTGAACGACGGGTCGGGCACGAACACCATGTCGTAGGACAGCACGAAACCGGGCGCGAGCCCCGGCCCGAGCACCGCGAGCCCGAGCCCCAGCCCGGTCAGCGCGGGCACCAGAGGCCGCGACCGGCCGACCACGCGGAACGCCCGTCCATAGCGCATAGCGCTAGGACGCTACCGGACCGATGGGGCGAAACCGGAGCCTCCGCGCGCCGGGCGGCGGCACCGCCGCGTCAGGCGGCTACCTTCACCTGCGCGAAGAACTGGTGGAGGTCCGGCCAGACCTGCTTGCCGGTGTTCGGCAGCACCGCGAGCACCACGGCGGGCGCCGGGCGTCCGGTGTCGATCACCGCGGTCGCGACGATCTCGCCGGTCGCCTTGACGCCCGCGCGCTTGTAGGTCAGGTAGGACGCGACCATCCAGCCCCGGTGGCCGCCGACCGTCAGCGACTGCGAGGCCAGCGGCGTCGTGCGGTGCGGGAAGCCGTAGTACTGCTCCTCGAAGTGCTTGGCCGCCTGGGCGCTGACGCTCTTCACGCTCTCCGGGCCGTGGTAGCCGCCCTGCAACGCCGGGGGCAGCACGTTGGTGAGGAACTGCCCGTAACCGACCCGCCGGCCGCGGCGCTCGGTCACCGTCACCTGCTGGCCCGACCAGCCGGGCGTGCCGACCTTGGCCCGCTTGCCCGGCACCTGCCAGGGCGGGCCCAGCCGGGGCCACGCCAGGCCCGCGCGGGCGTCGGTCACCCGTCCGAGCACGCGGCTCGGCCGTCCGGCGAACGTGCGGAGCCGCTTGTCGGGCGGCATCTTCACCTGCGAGTCCTGCGGGCGCTGCTCGGGCTCCTGCTGGGTGGAGGGCGGGCGGCTCTTCTTGCCGCCCTGCGGCTTGGCCTCCTCGCCGCCGCCCTTCAGCAGGTAGAAGCCGCCCGCCGCGACCAGCGCGACGACCAGCAGGCCGACGCCGCCGAACAGCACGATCCGGCCCTTGCCGCCGCCGTCCAACTCGTCGTGCGCGGGCGCGGGCGAGCCGCCGAGCTTGGCGTCGGCGGCGGACTCGTCGGCCATCCAGTCCGGCATCTGCCAGTTGCCGCTGCTCGGCTTGCCCGGACGCGCCGGACCGCCCACCCCCGAGGGGACCGCCGCCTGGTAGAGCGGGTCGCCCTCGCCGGAGTCCTCGAACAGGGCCCCCTCCCACTGGGGGGACTCCTCCGGGACCGGCGCCACCTTCACGTCCTCGGCCTCACCCGGCGCGGGCGGCTCGGGCGGCGGCGGCCCGGCGGGTGCGGTCGGGGCGGCGGGCGTGGCGAACTCGGGCGGCGCGGGCGGGAACGTCATCGGCGCGGACGCGGGCGGGGCGGGCTCTGCGGCCGCGGGCGGCGCGGGCTCCCGCGGCGCCAGCTCCGGCAGGACGGCCTCCGGCAGTTCGGGCACGGGCAGGTCGGGCACGGGCGCGGGCTCCGGCCGCGACGCGGCGGGCGTAGTGGCGGGCGGGGCGGCGGGCGGGGCGGGAGGCCCCTCGACCTTTCCCCAGACGTCGTGCGGCACGGGCCCTGCCGGTGGCGCGGCGGGTGGCGCGGGCGGCGCGGCCGGCTCGGAGAACTCGGTGCGGCCCGCGGGCGGGGGCACCCGCACCTCGGGCACCTTGGCCTCGGGGAAGCCCATCCGCGGGACGTCCGTCTCCGCCCCTGCCTGCGAGTCCTTCGGCTCGCCACCGGTATCGCTCTCGCTCGTCTCGGTCCAGCGCACGTTGCGCTCCCCCTGATCGGACATGCGGCACACGTTACGCGAAGATCATCCATTCCGTCCGGACGACCAATCACGCTCCGGACACAATGCCTAGCCCGCGACGAGTCCCCCCGAATCGGCCGGAACCGCCTCCGCGAGCCGCTCCCGCGCGAGCAGCGTCCCGCCCGCGACCGCGCCCGGCATGGCCAGTACCGCGCCGAACGGTATGAGGAACACCACGAACGTCGCGACACCGAAGCCGAGCGCGAGCGGACGGCGGCGCTTCAGCAGCGCGAAGCGGTCGCGGCGCCGCAGCCCCCGCCGGTCCAGCGCGACCGAGGTCAGCTCGCCCGCCAGGAAGTAGCCGGACACCAGCGCCGCGACCACCGGGACCACCGTCTGCCCCACCACCGGCAGGAACCCGCAGGCGAAGAACACGACCGCGAACACCAGCGCGACGGACGCGAGGACCAGCGCGTCCGCGATCTCGCGGCCGATCCGGGTGAGCAGCGGCGCCTCGTCCCGGTCCGGCGGCGCGCCGCCCTCCGACTCCTCCACCCGCTCCGAGATCGCCTCGTAGAAGGGGTCGCCGACCAGCAGCGTCATCGCGGTGAACGTGATGACCGCGAGGAACACCGACGCGCCGAGGATCGCGATCCCCGCGACGACGCGGGCGGACGTGCGCGCGCCGTCCGACCAGCCGTCGGCGAACGGCGTCACCCACCCGGCGAGGCCGTCCAGGTTGAGCGCGAGCACGACCAGCGCCGTCCCGTAGACCACGAGGACGATCAGCGCGGGGATCAGGCCGAAAAGCCACTGCGCGGGGTGGCGGGCCGTCCAGGCGATGCCGCGCACCAGGTATCCGGCGCCGTCGAACAGGTCCTTGAGGGCCGACGGCCGGGGAGCCTCCACGTCGTTCACGCGCTCCACGCTATCGGCCCGCGTTAACTCGCAGGGAGGCCCACAAGGCGAGCGGATCGCTCCCAGACCGCCCGGCCCAGTTCCGGATCCTTCAGCGCCCCCGTGACCGGAAGCATGCCCGCGCCGGGCGCCGAGCTGTAGAACCCGCCGCTGTCGCCCTCGAACTCGGCGTCGGCCGCGAGCCGGAGCGCCATCCGCGCGCCCTGCTCAGGAGTCCGCAGGACGGGCGTCCGCGCGAGCAGCGACCCCAGCCGCTCGGTGCCCCGCACGTCCCGGCCGAGCCCCGTCGCGACGACCCCGGGGCACACCGCGTTCACCGCGACGCCGCTGCCCTCCATCCGCCGCGCCAACTCCCGCGCGAACAGGATGTTGAGCAGCTTCGTCCGGCCGTACACGCGGAGGGACCCGGCCGCCCCGTAGGACCCGGGTTCGGCCATCCGCTCCACGTCGAGCCGCCCGGCGCCGCGGTGCGCCTCCGACGCCAGCACGACCACCCGCGACGGCGCCGCCCGCTCCAGCAGCCCGAGCAGCAGGTTCGTGAGCAGGAACGGGCCCAGGTGGTTGGTCGCGACCATCCGGTCATGGCCGTCGGCGCTGACCTTGGCGCGCACCAGGTGCGCGCCCGCGTTGTTGACCAGCACGTCCAGCCGGTCGAAGCGCTCCTCCAGCGACGCGGCGACCCGGCGGACGTCCATCTGCACCGACAGGTCGCCGATGAACGTCTCGACCCGCGCCCCCGGGACGCTCCCCGCGAACTCCTCGACCGTCGCCCGCGCCCGCATCTCGCTCCGGCACACGATCCCCACCAGGAACCCGCGCCGCGCCAGCCCCCGCGCGATCTCCTTCCCGATCCCGGACGTCCCTCCGGTCACGATCGCGATCCCGCTCTGCATCCCCCCACCCCACCACCGCCCGGAACCCCCGGCAACCCCGCACGTCGTCACTCCGACGTGTCGCGGACGAACATCGAACTCACCCACACCCAGACCACGAACAGCAGCCGCTTCCACTCCGGGTACAGCAGCCGGACCAGGACGTCGTTCTTCACCCCGTTCCGGCCCGGGCCGGTCAGCGCCCAGCGCCGGACGATGCCCAGCACGACCGCCCGGCGCATGATGTCGCCGCCCGTCGCCCGCTCGATCATCGAGACGATGCGCGGACGCAGCGCGGGGAGCCTGGACGCCGCGTCCAGCCACAGCCGCAGCGTCCCCTCGAACGCGGCGAACCCGCCCTGCCCCATCGCCTGCGTCGCGATCGCCACCGCCCACGCGGGGGTGCAGTCGACGGGGTCGATGGCTCCCGGGTCCGTCAGGATCACGGGGATGCCGTCCGGGGCCTGCTCGGCGGCCAGCATCAGGAAGATCTCCGTGCCCATCATCGAGGCCGGGCCAGGACGCCCCGCCCACACCAGCGCCGCCTGGAGGACGTGGGCCCGGTACCCGCCGGCCGCCAGCGTCCGCGCCGCGTCCACCACCAGCGGGCGGACATGCTCGCCGCACGCCGCGAGCTGCTCCATCACCTCCAGCACGCTCCGCAGCCGCGTCCTGTCGGGGACCGGCGCCTCATACTGCGAGGGCAGCGGGCGGTCGTGCTCACCGAGCAGCGCCCGCAGCCCGATGCGCGCCCTGTTGAACATGTCCTTCTGGGACTGGAGGTTCATGGCGGTCCGGCACCAGATCAGCAACGTCTGGAACACCTGCTCCGGGTGGACGGCGGCGAGCGCCCGCACCACCTGGAACACCTCTTCCTGGACGACGTCGTCGCCGTAGGTGCCGAGGTGCTTCAACCGGGTCAGCGCGACCGACACGTGCGTCTGCCCCAGCACCTCGCAGACCTGCGCCACCGTCAGCTTGAGCATCTGCGGCGTCCGCCGCTCCGTCGCCAGCTCGTACATCCGCCGCCGCACGCGCCCGCCCACACGCGGGTGCAGGCACGTCCGGGCCAGCGCGATGTAGGACAGGTCGGCGGCCCCGTGCCGGGTCGCCCACACCTCCGCCTTCCGTAGGATCTTGTCCACCGCGTCGTGCTCGGCGGCGAGGTCGGCGAACACCTCGACCAGCTTGCCGCGCAGGTCGCGCGGCAGGTCCACCTCGTCGTCGACGGGCAGCGCCGACAGCCAGGTCAGCAGGTCCGTCCGCGTCAGCGGGTAGTCGTCCCACACGTGCCGCAGGACGGACTCGGCGTAGCCCTGCCGCCGGAACACGAGCCGGTCGCCCTCCCGGTCGGCGCCGAGCAGCTCGTTCAGCCCGGTGGACGGGCACCACACGAGCCCCCCGCCCTCCGGCCGGATGTTGAGCTGGCGGGCCAGCGACAGCGCCGCCCCGTACACGCTCGTCTCGTCCGCGGGCGCGATCGTCGCGGCGGCGATCATCAGCGCCTGGTCCCGGGGCTCGCCGTTCTTGGCGAACCAGGTGTGCAACTGCTCGTTCCACCGGAGGTACACCTGCTCGACCTCGTGCTCGTTACCGATCGAGGCGGCGAGTTCGGCGAGGCGGCGCGCGTCGTAGGGCTTGGCGTCCCGCAGCAGCGCCGGCGCGCGCGACCAGTTCCACCAGCGCGGATGGTCGATGCCCCGGCGCGTCAGCCACGCCCGGTACACGGCCTCCGGCGGCGGTGGATACACCGGGTATACCGGCAGGAACTCCCTGAACTTCTCCTGGACGGCCGCCCCGACCACGAGCAGATATCCACCGGACGCCTGCACCGCCTCCATACAGGTCCGCAACCGTGAGTCGCCCTCCTCGTCGCCGGCGCGCACCAGGTATCCCTGGGGCTGGCGGGCACCGATCTGCTCGACGTCCTCGGTGTCCATGGAGAACTGCCGGATCGGCAGGTCGGGACGCAGCTGCCGCAGCGCGGCGACCGCCGTCGTCGCGGCCCCCGAGCCGGGCGCTCCCGCGATCCCCACCGCGTGGTACTCGTGCAGGGTGCGGAGGACCTCCTCGTGGTTGGGCACCGGCACGTACCCCGCGACCCGGTCGGCGATCTCCCCCTCCGAGAGCACCATCGACGGCTGGCGGGTGACGAACTGGAGCTGGGTCAGGATGAGGTCGCGCGAGGCCCAGTTGCCGATCGCGTTCTGCGCGCCGTCACCGCTGATCGTGACGTCCTCGATGATCTGCGTCATCGCCGCTCCTGCCGGAGGTCGCCGCCGGAGACGGTGTTGCCGATCGCGTTCTGCGCGCCGTCGCCGGTGATCGTGATGCCGCTGATCGACGGCCCGGCCGGCGGGGGCGGCGCGGGTTCGGCGGGCGGCCCTTCCTGCTCGTCCGGGCCCCGGGACGGGGCGGGGACGTACAGGTAGGCGGGCCGCTCGAACTGCTTCACCTTGACCGCCACCTCGGTGAACTGGCTCTCGCGCAGGCCCGACCGTCCGCCCACGACGTAGACGCTGAACAGCTCCGCCGACAGCAGGAACGCCGCGTACGTCACCCCGGGATCGCTGCGCTTCAACGCCTCGCGCAGGGGTTCGGCGTCCAGGAGCCGGTTGACGTCGACGGTCGCGGTGGAGATGCCCGGCGCCTCTGGACGCTCGTCGTCCACCAGCCCGATGTGCATCGCCACGCGCAGCCGCAACCGCATCTCGGCGGCCCGCAACCTGGGCGCCGCCGCGTGCAGCTCGTCCTGGAGGTACCGGGGGAACGGCTCGACCAGGCGCGGCGTGATGTCGTGCGGGAGGATCGCGAGGATCCCGTCCCCCGTGCTCTCCACGAACCGGACGGAACCCCACGCCTGCGCGAGCCCGCTCCGGTCGAACGCGGCGCCGAGCGCGCGCCGGATCTCCATGTGCAGCACGGGCAGCTGCACGTCGCTGTGGGCGCTGAACCGCTCGGCGTCGACGACGAGCAGCGCGCGGAACGTTTCCATGATTGCGACTCCCCCGGGGGCTGAATGTCCCGTCCACCATGCAGGCGCCCGAACACCCTGTGTGTCCGGAATCAGACAGAACCTTGTCCCGAATCGGCCAGGTCCCGCAGCCCGGGGAGATCGAGGATGACGACCCGCCGCCGCTCGGTCACGACCAGCCCCAGGTCCCGTAACCGCGCCAGCTCGGCGGCGACCACGCCGCGCGACAGCCCCACCGCCTGACCGATCTCCATCTGGCCGAGCCACACCGTCTCCCCGGACGCCACCGCGAGCCGCACCAGCGCCCGCGCGACCCGCGTCCCGGCGGGCAGCGTGGCGATCTCGCCCCGCCACGCCTCGGCCTCGCGGAACCGCCGCACGGCCCGGCGCAGCAGCTCGTCCTGCAGCCCGGTCGAACGCACCAGCGCCCGGAACCGCTCGGCCGCCACCACCCGCGTCTCGCACGCGTCGATGGCCACGACCGTCGCCGACCGGTCGTCCCCGCCGAGCACGGCGATCTCGCCGAGCAGCTCCCCCGGCCCCCGGACGGCCAGCAGCAGCACCTCGCCCTGCGGCAGGGTGAGCAGCACCTTCACCCGTCCCGACACCAGGATCAGCACGTGCGTCGGCGGATCCCCCTGCCGCAGCACGACCTCCCCGGCGCCGAACCGCTTCCCGGTGCCCTCCGTGATCAGCCGGTCCCACACTCCCGCCGTGACGTCCATCCTTCCTGTCTGCCACAGTCCGCCGTCCCGGGCCAGGTACGAGCGTCCCTGTCCCGGCGGGACGCCCACGGCGTATGTTGGGCGGAGAAGATGATCATCAACGGGAGGGAGAGACCGTGCTGTACGGCCCCGAGCATGTGCGCCGCTACGAGGAGACCGACGGCGAGGTCGGGCACGACTGGGAGAACGGCGCGCCGGTCCTCATCCTCACCACCAGGGGGCGCAAGAGCGGTGTGGAGCGCAAGTCCCCGCTGATCTACCAGGAGCACGACGGGGCCTACGTGCTCGTGGCCTCCGACGGCGGCGCCCCGGTCAACCCGAACTGGTACCAGAACCTCCAGGCCGAGCCCGAGGTGAAGGTCCAGGTCAGGGGGGACAGGTTCACGGCCAGGGCGCGGGACGCGAGCGCCGCCGAGCGCGCGGCGGTGTGGTCCAAGATGGTCGCCGTCTGGCCGAACTACGAGAAGTACCGGAAGACGGTGGACCGGGAGATCCCGGTTGTCTTCCTGGAGCGGATCTGACGCCCGCGTCCTGGAAGGGGGAGGTGCGGGCGGCCCGCTTGAATCAGGCCGCCCGCACCATCATGCGGAAGGGTCAGGTCTCCCAGAAGTAACTGACCCGGACTCGCAGGTTGGAGCCCCATTCGATGTTCGCCCAGACGCGCACGCCGCCCTGGTAGGGCTGGACGTTGTGAATGGTCAGGCGCGCCGCACCGATCTGCGGGAGCCCGTTGCTGTCGAGCTCGACGATGGAGGCGGTGACCCGCGTGTTGGGCGTGAAGGAGCCCGAGGTCGCGTTGAGGATGACCTGGCCGTGCGTGACGAACGTGGCCGTGCCGGTGAAGACGGTGGCGACGGCGCGCTCGGTCACGCCCTCCAGGTTCGACTGTATGGTCGGCAGATCCATGGATCTCGTCCTTTCGAGTGGTGGTCTGTTCGGCGCGGCGGTCGAGCCGTTCTGGCGCGTCCTGGGGCCGGACGACGTACACCGGTTTCCGCCGAGGGGGGCCTCAGAGCGCTACAGGTGATCCACTTCGATCAAACCGCTACAACTGCTGCGCTTGCCACCGACGGTAACTCTCCCCTCACATACGGACAAGAGGTCATCTGGTGCAGGGAGGATGCTGTCACCAGGCGGATACCTGGCCCCCTCAGATCACCGAGCCGTCACCACCGCCGTGGTCCAATACGCCGAACACGCGCGCGGGCGCCCCACGCCGTCAGGTGATCTCCAGATTGGCCATCATTCCCATGTCCTCGTGCTCGGCGTTGTGGCAGTGGAAGAGATAGCGCCCCCGGTAGCCGTCGAAACGCGTGATGATCTCCGCCGATTCGCCCGGACGCAGCGAAACGGTGTCCTTCAGCCCCGCGTCCTGGGGCAGGGGCTTTCGACCGCTGCGGGAAAGCACCCGGAAACCGACCAGATGCAGATGGACGGGATGGTGGACGTCGGCCACCAGCCGCCACACCTCGACATCGCCGAGACCGACCTTGACGTCCGAGCGCGCGGGATCGAACGGCAGCCCGCCGATCAGCCACCCGTGGTCCCCGTGCATCCGTCCGGCGCGGAAGGAGAACTCGCGCGTCCGCACGGCCTCCGACCGCCGCCAGGTCGGAAGGTCGGTCGACAGCACGCGCGGCACGCGGCTCCCGTCGGCGGCCCTGCGCGCGACCCGGAACGCCATCACGTCGCCGGTGCGGCCCGAGCCCAGCCGGTTGGCGATCCTGACCATGCCGCCGACCGGGACGTCCGCGAAGTCGATGACCACGTCGTAGCGTTCGGCGGGGGCGATCGGCAGCCGCCGGTGCGTGACGGGCGCCGCGAGCAGCCCCTGGTCGGAGCCGACCTGGACGAGATCGAGCCGGCGCCCGTCGGGCCCGATCGCCTCAAGGTCGTAGTGCCGGGCGTTCGAGGCGTTCAGGAAGCGCAGCCGGTACCGGACGGCGTCGACCTCGTGCACCGGCCACGGAGCGCCGTTGACCAGGATCACATCACCGAGGACCCCGCCGAGGTAGGCACCGCGGACGCCGGGCCGCGTCCGCAGCGTCCGGTCGATCGCGGGATAGACGAGGGCACCGCTGTCCGCGAACGCCCGATCGGTGATCATGAGGGGCAGCTCGCGCCGCCCCGAGGGCAGGCCGAGCGCGTCCTCGGCGTCGTCCCGGACGACATGGAGCCCCGCCAGCCCCTGCCAGATCGCGGGAGCGGTGAAGTCCATCCGGTGGTCGTGGTACCAGAGCAGCGTCGGCCGCTGGTCCATCGGAAAGGTGTACCGGCGCGTCACCCTGGTCACCACGGCCCGCGGATCGCTCATCTTGTGCCCGCCGCCGTGCGCGCCATGGCCCTCCTGCCATTCCTCGGGCAGGACGAGGTCGGTCGGATAGCCGTCGGAGTCCGGCGCGGTCCGTCCGCCGTGCAGGTGGACGACCGTCGGCACGGGCAGCTCGTTGCGGTGCGTGATGCTGACCGGACGCCCCCGGCGCGCCTCGATCGTCGGCCCCGGGAACGTTCCGTCGTAGGTCCACAGCGGCGTCCGGTGCCCCGGCAGGATCTCCGCGCTCTCCACCCGCTGGGTGATCTCGTACCGGTCCGCCCCGCCGGACGTGCTCACCGGCTTCAGGACGGGCGGGACCGGCAGCGGCACCCGGAACGCGGGCGGCAACGGCAGGTCGCTGCGCAACTCCGCGCCGGTCAGCGCCGGACGCCGCGAGAACGCGGCCGACACCGACAGCCCGGAGGCCGCCATCAGCCCGAGCGCCCCGCCGATGCCGAGCACCTGCCGCCTGCCCATCCCCCGCTCACGCATCGGTGCCCTCCCTCCGGACGGGCGCCCACCAGACCGCGATGAACATCACGACCAGCGCGACGATCGTCATCACGCCCAGCGGGATGTGCAGCCACAGCGCGCCGCCCAACCCGGCGAAGTACTGCACCGTCTCCGCGACCACCAGCGCCATCGTGGCGAGGAACGGCCAGGCCCGGCGCAACCGGACCCAGGCGACGATTCCGACGACCACCTGCACGTACCCGACCGACGTGACGACGTTCGCGCCGGCCGCATGCCAGCGCAGGCCGTCGAAGTCACCGCTCAGATAGACGCCGGCGAACACCGGCTGCCCGAAGATCAGAACCGCGTGCGCGCTGACGACCGCGCGCATCACCCACTCGATGGGCCTGACCCGGCGCGAACCGCCGGCGACGGTGGCCATAGGGCGACCTCCTCTCGATCGCCCCTGACGCTATGACCCGGGAGTTATCATGTCCAAGATTAATATTGCTATGGCGTTATGCATCTGCGGTCATGAAGGAGGCCCGGTGGACCTGAACGCGCTCACGCAGTTCCTCGCGGTGGCACGCCTGGAACATCTGAGCCGCGCCGCCGACGAACTCCACGTGGCCCAGCCCTCCCTGAGCCGCACCATCTCCCGCCTGGAGAAGGAACTCGGCACACCCCTGTTCGACCGCGGCGGACGGCTCCGCCTGAACCACGCCGGACGCCTCTTCCGCGGCTACGTGGAACGCTCCCTGGGCGAGCTGGACGCGGGACGGCGGGCCGTGGCCGAGGCCACCAGCCAGGGTTTCGGCACCGTCCGGCTCGCGTCGGAGACCTTCCTCACCCTCACCGGCCCCCTCACCGCCTACAAGCGGGCCCATCCCACCATCGAGATCGAACTGCACCAGATGCCGGCCGGGCAGATGGCCCGCCACCTGCGCGCCCAGGACATCGACCTGTGCGCCGCGTCCCAGCCGGTCCACGCCGAGGACCTGGAAACGGCCCACCTCCTCGACGAGGAGGTCTGGCTGGCCGCCCCGCCCGACCACCCCCTGGCGAACCGCACCTCGGTGACCATCCGGGACCTCGCCGACCAGCCCTTCGTGACCGCCCGCAAGGGACACTGGCAACGCCAGCTCCTCGACCGCCTCTTCGCGGCCGAACACCTCACCCCGAAGATCGTCTGCGAGGGCGACGAGTCGTCCGCGATGGCGGACCTGATCAACGCCGGCCTCGGTCTCGGCCTCGTCCCCGCCATCGCCCGCCGCACCATGACCCGCGGCAGCACCACCGTCGCCCCCGTCGCCTGGATCACCGTGGACGCCCCCGGCTGCCGCCGCACGCTGACCCTGCACTGGCGCGCCGACGCCCGCCTCTCCTCCGCCGCCGAACTGATGCGCACCACCCTCACCACCTGGGACTGGACCACCGGCGAACCCAAAAGTTGAAAGTGAATAAGAACAGAAAATAATTCAACATTGACCGGCCGCCCAACCGAAAATAAAATACCGATGGACTTCCACCCACCGGGAGGCTGTCATGCTGAAATCCGGAACAATCACGGCGGTGAGCACCACCCTCGCCCTGGTCCCCGCCCCCGCCTCGGCCGCCGCAGAGCCGCCCGCCGGAAGCGTCACGGTCCAACTGGTGACCACTAACGGCTCAGGCTGCCCTCCGGGCAGCGTAACGGTCGACTCGACAGCCGAGCGCTTCCGGCTCCGTTACAGCTACTATCTTGCCTCCGCCGGCGGAAACTCATCGCCGTCCGACCTTCGAACCAGCTGCCAGGTCAGCGTGCGGGTGAGCCATCCACCAGAATTCACCTACGGGATCGCGCGGGTTGAGAACAAAGGCTTCGCAAGCCTGGAGGAAGGCGCCTCCGGCACATTGAGGTCCTCCTATTCTATTCTCGGCAGAAACCCTCTTCCAGGTCGCCCCCGTGTCATTCACGGCCTGTACGTCGACGACTGGCAGTTCGTCGACCAGAGCGACATTCCCGAAGTGAACGTCAGACCCTGCGGCGAGCGCGGCAACACCACTCTCGCCACGGAACTGAGCGTGGACCTGGGCACGTCCAACGCGTCCAAGACGAGCTTCATGTTCCTGGACTCCTCCGACTCCGGCCTGGGCAGTACCTACCAGTTCTACTGGCTGCGCCACTGCTGAGGCGCGGCCACCGCACCGCCCCTGGGCGGTTCACCCACCCGGCGCCGGAGCGGTGTGGAACAGGACGGTGCGCATCGCGTCCAGGGCAGTCTCGGCAATGACCATGTGGTGCAGCACAGCGACCACATCGTCGGGCACACCCAGCCGCCGGGCGGCGACATTCACCTTGGCGCGCTCGGCATCGGCGTAGTCACCGTCGGCCCCGGCCATCTGGATCGCGTGGTAGATGAGCGTGGGGCCGGGCCGCCAACCGTCGACATCGACGTCCAGCGCGTCCAGCAGCGAATCCAGGTCGGCCGACCGGTGATCGAAGGCGGCGTACCCGTCGATGACGTGCTCGGGCACACCGAACGAGCGCTGGTGGGCCACGAGCCAGTCGAACTCCGGCTCCGTCACCTCACCGTCGGCACCGACGATCGCCAGCAGGATCCGCCCGTAAGCGGCGGCCGCCTCATCGGTGACCGCCCCCAGCCCAGTCTGCCGCTGCCCGAAACTACTGACCCTGATCTCCGCCACCACAGACCACCTCATCTCCATCGTCGATGCCGTGAGGAAGCCATGTCAGTGCAGATCAGGGTGCGGAACCGGTGAGGTCGGCTACCCCACCAGGTTAGAAGGGCGACCGCGGGAGCGTCCGTCGACACAGCACAATCTGCCCCTGCCGCCCCAAGCCCTGCACACAACCCGTGCGCGGCGAACCCGAGCCGGACCAACAACCTGAGTCGGTACCGAGATCCACTCAGGCAGCCCGCCGACGCTCTTCACTCCGGGCCCTGGCCATCCCTTTGGGCACTGCTTTTTTGTACATAGACCCGCTTTTTATCAAGACATTCAACGTCGAAGTCCAACAATTCAATCAGCCCGGTACCGTGCCGCCAGAAAGACTCGTACACCAGGCTCGAAGTCCACCGCACGCCCTGAACATCTCGCAACGCGCCGACCATCATGATGCTCGCCAGATGTCGATGGTCCGCGGCAGTGGCAGACGCCGGCAACTCGGTCCACCAGTTTTTTGGCACAGGATCGAGGGGAGGGTTCCAACCAAGCCTGACCATCTCGGCCTCGTCCTGCTCGGTCAGCAGAAGGTCGCCAGTCAGGAAATTGTTGCTGACCGCCTCGGCATATAGGCGATCGGTCTCGCGCATGGCCTGCACATAGTGATGGGTCTCGTTTCGCTCGCGAATGATCAAAATGGTGTCGACATCGAGGGCCGCTAGTTCGCGACCGAGTTGATAGCCGAAATCAGGCCACCGAAGCAGCGACCTGGCGCGGGGAACCTGATCGGCGATGCCTTCGTCAAATGACTTGAGCACGGGCTGAAGGTTCGGGAATATCACGCGCAGATCGTCGTCGAAGGTCGAGGATACAGGGCGTTCGGCGGCCACGGCCCGCAGCGCATCGGCGACTTTTCCTGCGGACGCGGGCCGGTCGCCGGGGTTCTTGGAAAGAAGGCTCGCCACCAGATCGGCGAGGCGGCTCGGAACGGCGGTCAGTCGAGCGGGAGGCATGGACAGATGCTGGCGCATCAACGCGACCAGTGAAGGACCCGGAAAAGGGGGGCGACCGGTTAGCAGCGCATATAGCGTGCAACCGAACGAATACAAGTCACCGCGTGCGTCAACAGACCCGTCCTCGTACTGCTCAGGAGCCATGTAGGCAGGAGTGCCCAGCACTCCCCCGGACGCGGTGAGTCCCGTGGTGGCCTCACTATATCGACAGATGCCGAAATCGCAGATCCGCACACCGCCTCCCACCAGTTCGATGAGGTTGGCCGGTTTGATATCCCGGTGCACCACACCCTTTCGATGGGCGTAGTCGAGCGCGTCGGCCACCTGTGCCATCAACCCCGCGGCACGCACTGCCGGCATTCCACCGGGGCTATCGGCGAGCAGCGCCTTGAAGTCGGTCCCCTCCAGCAACTCCATCACGAAGAACGGATGGCCTTCATGCTCTCCGATGTCGTAGACCACAGTGATCCCCGGGTGGGAGAGAGCCGCCGCGGTCTGGGCCTCCCGCCGCAACCGAGCGATCAGCATCGGATCAGCACCCATCTCCGCCAGCACGATCTTGATGGCGACCCAGCGCGCCAGGCTCTGGTCGACCGCCGACCACACCTCCCCCATCCCGCCGCGGGCCAGCCGGGTGACCAGCCGATACCGCCCCCCAAGCGCGACCCCAGGCTCCACCGCACCGTCCTTCTTCGCCATTCATCCCAGGGACAAGCATCCGCGAACGCGTCCACCGGCGCCCCAGACCCAATGCTTCCAGGTAATAGACGACCTGGGAGACAACAAGGACCGGACTGGAACTCAAGCGTGATTCGAGTCCGACCAAAAAATACAAATCGGTCCAGACCCCGGCCCTACCCACACATAGCGGGAACTTCGTACAGAGGGGACCAAGGAGGTCGTGCTCCCCGAGCAGGAACCGGGCCCGCGCCACCGTCCGGGCAGGCGCTGCGATGAAATCACCGCTGCCGAGCCCAAAAGATCAGAAAAGCCAGAGGGACAACCCGGCAACCAGTGACGGCAACGGGCCGGTGGACCGCGCCCACAGCGACTCCGATCGAAAGCCTGCCACTGAACAGGTAGGGCCGCGATGCGGCGCGCGACAGATTCCCACGCCCCGACTGGGCACGCCCGACCTCCCGGCCTCCTTCCCAGAGGCATCACATCGGGCGCGCCACAGACCCGGTCGTCAGGTGAAGCTTTTACTGACAACGAAGGGGGTCCCCGCAAGCCTCTCCCCAGCCGGAGTCGTGGCCCAGGCTGCGAGTTGCTCCGAGTTCTGGTTCAGTACTGTGGCGAGCTGGGAGAGGGTAGGCCGCGCTGAGAGTTCACAGAAGAGAACGGTTTCCCCTGTGGCGCTGGTGCACTCCTCCTCATCTGGATCGTCCGGTTCCCAGTAACCGATCTCGATACGCCAGTCACCGGTTCTACCATCAGGGCGCGGCGCGTTCACCACCAAGTAGTAACCCTTCACAAACTCCGGCTCGTCGAAGATTTCCAGCTGCCCCACCTCAAGTCTTGCCTGGCCGCCCGCAGCCTGCGCGTGGGCCGCGAGGAGTAGCCGCAGATCGGTGACGGCCGATTCACGCCGCTCGGCTGTGATCCCCTCCTCCAGCAGGTCCAGGGTCTCGCGCATCTCGCGACTCAGTGCCGGCGTTCCGCCCTCGAAAGCTACGAACGGAAACTCGAAATCCCAGTACCGTCGGACCTCGGCTTCTGGCTTCGTGGGGCCTTCCGAGAACTCCACCAGCGCATCACACAGTTCGCCGGCCTCTATCTCCAGTTCCGCCTCGATTGCCGTTCGGACAGGCGCGGGTACCCCCTCCAAAGCGCTGTCCAAATCGGCCAGTGCCCCATGAAGCAGCCACATAACATATTCGTACCACAAGCTGTGCGACCCCTTGAGCAGGTCGGTCCGAGCGCTTTGGTCGGTCAACGCCGCAAGATGCGTATGCGGATAGCGGGCAAACCGATCGGTCCGGAGGTCGCGAAGGCTGACCGGCACGGTGGCGAGAGCGGATATCCGGTTGAGCGCGTCGACGATCGGTGACACCAGGGACGCATCGGCGACACTGGTAACGGTCACCGATGTAGTACCGGTCTGCCCCTCGTAGGTCGCCAGAATCTGCAATTTTCCGCGGTTGGGATGCTGCGAGTAAATCGTCATGAGATCCCCTCGGCCGACGCACCCTCGACAGGGCGCGCCGATAACAGAGTGAATGAACCAGAGGAAGGCGGTGGCGAGGGCACGTTCCGACGCTCCATGCCTCAATGGACTCGGCGGTGGCTCAGGCACGATCCCAAGCTCCTTGCCGACTTCAAAACTAACCGAGGCCCACCCTGACGACAACCTCTTCTCCGAGATCGTCGACGACGATGACCCGTCCCGAATGACGTGAGCGCGGCAACCGGCCGGCGCGCCCAGCCGAAGGTGCGGCAGGACGGCCGGCGTGGAGATTGTCGTGGACGCCGCACCACCGGCACGGACTTCAGCCGTGCCCGCCGCCCGCCCACCGTCGTCGCGGGGCGGGCGGCCTCTCGACGACGCGGCGGCACGTCCCGCCCCTGGTGCCGCGCGCCGCCGCGTCCACAAGGAGATGAGTTGGCCGCCCGGGGTTCAGTCCAGGTCGGATAGGTCGAGGACGAAGCGGTGGCGGACGTCGTTGCGGCGGAGGCGGTCTAGCGCCTCGTGCACCCGGGCCGAGGGGAGCACCTCGACGTCGGCGGTGATGCCCTTGTCGGCGCAGAAGGCGAGCAGGGCCGCGGTCGCGGGTGTGCCGCCGCTCCCCGCGGAGCTGAGCTTCTTGCGCCCGACGAGCAGGTCCAGGGCGTCCACCGTGAGGGTTCCGAGGTGTCCCACCTGGCTGAGCGTGCCGTCCATGGCGACGAGCCGCAGGTACGGGCCGAGGTCGTGCGGGGCGGAGACGGTGTCGATGACGATGTCGAACCGGTCCCGGACCTCGGCCATCTGCGCTGGATCGCTGGACACGATGAGCCCCTCCGCGCCCAGACGGCGCGCGTCGTCCGCCTTGGCGGGAGACCGGCTGACGACCGAGGTGTCGGCGCCCAGCGCCACCGCCAGCTTGACCGCGAGATGCCCCAGACCGCCCAGCCCCACCACCGCCACACGGCTGCCGGGACCCACTCCGAGCGCACGCAGGGGTTCCCAAACGGTGATCCCGGCGCAGAGCAGGGGAGCGGCGGCGGCCGGATCCAGGCCGGCGGGAAGCGGATAGGCGAACCGGTCGCGGACGACGTACTCGCGGGAGAAGCCGCCCAGAGTGGTCGTTCCGTCCCGCCAGTCGGTGCCACCGTAGGTCAGGGTCGGAAAGGCATGGCAGAAGTTCTCCTGACCGACCCGGCACATGGGGCACTCGCCGCAGGAATCAACAATGTTGCCGACCGCGACGGGGTCGCCGACGCCAAGGCCGGTGACCGCGGCCCCGGTCTCGGTCACCACTCCCGTGAACTCGTGCCCTGGCACCAGCGGATGCGTCCCGTGATGGCCGCTCAGGGCATGCAGATCGGTGTGGCAGACGCCGCAGTGATCGACTCGGACCGCCACGTCGTCGGGACGCAGATCACGGCGCTTCAGCGGGACTCGGCGCAGCCTCGCCGGTGATCCGGCCGCCTGCCAGCCGACAGTGGTTCGCATGGCCTCTCCTTAAACAGACTGTTCGGTTTGCTTCACGGTACCCGAGCAAACCAACTGTTCTGTTTGGTAGCGTCGGAGACATGGCCGAACCGTCCCTGACCGCCCGCGGAGCGGAGACCTACCAGCGCATCCTCGACGCGGCGACCCAGGAGTTCGCGGAGAGGGGGATCGCCGGGGCGCGCATCGAGCGAATCGTGGCCGCCGCACGCACCAACAAGGCGCAGCTCTACGCCTACTTCGGCAACAAGGAGAAGCTCTTCGACACGATCTTCCTCGGCTCGTTGGAACGAATCATGAACGTCGCGCCGATCGACGCCACCGACCTCGCGGACTGGGCCGTGCGCCTCTACGACGAGTACCTGCGCCGTCCCGACCTGATCCGGCTGGCCACCTGGGCGCGCCTGGAGCGCCGCCCGGCCGGCCACCTCGTGGACGACCACGACCGGGTCGAGGACGGCAAGCTGCACGCCATCGCGGAGGCCCAGGCCGCCGGCCTGGTGCGCCAGGGAGACCCGTTCGACGTGATGGCCGTGGTCATCGCCATGTCCATGGCCTGGTCACCCGTCAGCAACGTCTACGCGGCGACCGCCCAGGAGCCCGCCGAAGCACATGAGCGACGCCGCGCCCTGCTCCGCGAAAGCGTCCGGCGCGCCGTCGCAGCCGACTGACGGCCGACCGCGTCGGCCCAGGAGCACCTCGGACACCGCCCAAGCAGCGGCGTCATCGAGGGTGACGGCCACAACCCGTCCGCCATGAGGGGCACCCCCGGTGCTCCAGACCAGCGAGCAGAGGCAGCGCGCGCAGTACCCACAGAAACAAGAAGCCGTGCGCGCGAAGCGTGCACGGCCTCAGCCCGACCAGCAACCCGAGCCACAAGGGGGCGTGGGGGCGGAGCCCCCACACCGGGGGTCTGGGGGTCGCCCCCCAGAAGAACACGAAGAACCGGCGAAGTCGGCCCCGAAGGGGCCGACGAGCACACGTGGTGGAGGTGGCGGGAATCGAACCCGCGTCCTTCGGTAATGAGTCAGGGCTTCTCCGGGTGCAGCCTGCTTGGCGTTTTCTCAGCCCCGGCGCTCACGCAGGCGTGTCGCCGACGGGCTCAGTCGCTGTTTGGTTTCCCTACAGGTCCCGCGACCGGGCTTGCAGGTGGAGTCTCCTTACGATGCCAGACCCCGGGTCGGAGACGCTCCCGGGCTGACAGAGTTCGCTACTCGCCTCAGGCGGCGAGAGCGAACTCGGACTGCTTCTTGTTGGCAGTTATTGGTTCGCTGTCACAGGATTTACGAGGTCACGACAGCAACCCTCGACCCGCTTCCCCTGGCTCGATCGACCGAAGTCGAAGCCGGTCACCCCCATGTTGAGTTGTCAAACGGCCGTCGAAGACGTCCGAACGACGACGTTACAAGGTAACGCCCCGACGGGCAACGTGATTCCCGCAGGGACACGTGAACCCCGGTGAGCGCGTGGTTGGACGCGCCCACCGGGGCCGACCGGCAGGGTCGGGCCGGTCCGGACGGCAGAGCCTCCCCCGAGACGAGGCTCTGGTCTCATCACGTCGACTGGGTTCCGCAACCCCCCGAGCGGAGGCCCAGTCACCCAGGAAGACGCGGGGAGAGGGCGAGGTGGTTGCGTCCGAGCGCGTAAAGGCTTGTCAAAGCCGCCTCAGCGTGCCCGGCCGGGCTGCGCGGTGAAGAACTTGGCCGCCACCTTGGCGGCGGACACGTGGCCCTCGATGGCGATGGCGACGGCGAGGTCGCCGCGCGAGCCGACGAACCAGGAGATCTCCTTCTTGCGGCCGTTCTCGGTGACGGTCGGCAGCGCGGCGACGCCGACGACGTCGCCGGAGACCCGGGCGGGCTGGGCGAGGCCCGCCCGGACGGAGCTGGAGAGGAGCTTCTTGAGGCTGGAGATGGCCTCGGACTGGAGGTTGGTGGGCTGGATCTGGTCGGCCTTGGAGAGGTCCTTGAGGACGTAGGGGGCCTTCCAGGTGCCGTTCTGGGCGGCGGCGGCCACCAGGGCCATGGCGAGGGGGCTGACCTGGACCTTGCCCTCGCCGACCATGGTGGCGGCCTTCTCGGCGTCGTTGGCGGGCGGCGGCACCGAGCCGGTGAAGGCGGGGACGTTGAGCCCCCAGTCCTTGCCGATGCCGAGCCTGGCGGCCTCGGCGACCAGCGTCTTCGCGTCGAGCTTGCCGCCGAGCTGGGCGAGGGCCGTCCGGCAGGACGCGCCGAACTGGTTCGCGAAACTGCCGGCGGGACGGGCCCTGCTGGTGAAGGTCAGGCCGCCGATCGTGACGGTGCCAGGGCAGGTCGTCTTGGTGGACTGGGTCATCCCGCCGTGGGCGAACAGCGCCTCCGCGGACACGATCCCGAACGTCAGACCGGGCGGATAGTGCGCCTCGAACGCCAGGTTCCGGCCGTTCGTCGCGCGGTTGCCCACGGCGAGGATCTCGCCCGTGGCCGGACGCACCGCCACCAGCGACCCCGGGACGGTCACGCCGCTGAGGGCGTAGTCGGCCTTGCGCTGGTAGCCGGGGTCGATCGTGGTGCGCACCTCCTGGGGCTGCTGCCCCGGCCAGGCGTGCAGCACCTGGGTGTCCTTGCCCGCCGGATCCTGCGCCACGATCCGCACGGTCGGGGTGCCCGCGAGGCGGCGCTGCTGGAGCAGTTGGACGCCGCTGACGCCGATCGTGTCACCGGGCTGGTAGGGGGCGCCGACCTGCTGGAGCCGGTCGGCGGTCGCCGGGCCGAGGGTGCCGACCAGCTCCGGCGCGTACACCGGCGCGATCGGGACGCGGACGCCCTGGAAGGTCAGCCCGGGGACCTGGTTGAGCCGCTGGATCAACCCGTTGTGCTCGGGGACCTGCAGGGTCAGCAGGGGCAGGAACCGCTGCGGCGGCGCGGACCTGACGCGTCCGAGCAGGCGCTCGGAGTCCAGCCGCCGGCCGCCGTCGATCTTGACCTGCCGGGCGAGCTCGTCCAGCGTGCGCTGCGGGTTCGCGAGCCCCCCGGGGAAGACGCCGACGTTGTAGGCCCCGACCTTCTGCAGCAGCGAGCGGCCCTGGGTGTCGGTGATGGCGGCGCGCGGGGGCACCTCGGTCTGCACCGCGAGCCGCTGCCCCGGCTTCAGCACCGGGTTGATGATGGAGGGGTCCCAGACGACCTTCCACTTGCCGCCCTTGCGGCGCAGGTGCATCTGCCCCTTGTACGTCCAGGGCTGGCCGTTCTCGCCGAGGTCGACCTTCACCGAGAAGTTGGCGTCCGCCTCGTCGCCCTTCTTGTCGATCGCCTTGGCGTCGCTGTCCTGGCCGGTGACGCCCAGCGCGAGGCGCAGGGACGCCGCGTCCAGCTGGGAGCGGACCTGGCCGAGCGCGGCGGAGACCTGGGCGCGGTCGGCGCCGATGGTCCGCTTGGCCGCCGCCGTGTAGTTGCCGACCTCCCAGGCGATGAGGAAGTCGCGGACGGCGGGCATCGCGGACGGCTCCGCCCAGCAGCCCGTCGTCAGACCGCCGACGAGACCGACGCAGGCCACCATCGCGGTCACCCGGCGCCGCACGGTGCGCGATCTACGCGCGACGCGCCGCCGGCCTCGGCGGGCCTTCGCGCCGGCGCCCTGGAGATCCGGCTCGCCCTCTTGGTCCGTCGACCGGCCTGGCTGGATCATCGACACCCTTCACCGTCTCCTGAACCGGGCGGCCGCCGCCTTCTGCATCTCCCGATCGGCTTCCCGCTTGGCGATGGCCTGGCGCTTGTCGTAGGCCTTCTTACCACGGGCCAGCCCGATCTCGACCTTGGCCTTGCCGTCCTTGAAGTACAGCGCGAGGGGGATCAACGTCCAGCCCGGCTCCGACGACTTCGCGATGATCTTCTGGATCTCCCGGCGGTGCAGGAGCAGCTTGCGGCGCCGCCGGGGGGCGTGGTTCGTCCAGGTGCCCTGCGTGTACTCGGGGATGTGGACGTGCTCCAGCCACACCTCGCCGTCCATGACGTGGGCGTAGCCGTCGGCGAGGGACGCGCGTCCGGCGCGCAGCGCCTTCACCTCGGTGCCCATGAGCACCATGCCCGCTTCCCAGGTGTCGTCGATGTGGTAGTCGTAGCGGGCCCGCTTGTTCTGGGCGATGAGCTTGCGCCCTGTGTCGCGTGGCACGTGATCAGCCTCGGTCCTTGTCCGGCGTCGGTTCCTGCACCGAGCCCCTTCCCGTCCGTACGCGATCTTACGAGGGCCGCGCGGTCAGGGTGGAACCGCTTTTCCCCGGCGCCCGCTGCGCGCGGGCGCCCGCTCTGCTCTGACGGCGGCCTCCGGCGTCCGGTTCACGCGGATCCGGATCCTGGACGGCGCGGGCCGCCGGATCAGATTCTCAGGTATCTCCGCAGCGTCAGGAACGAGGACAGGGCGCACAGCAGCACCCCGAAACATATCGACAGGATGATCACCAGGATGACGATGCTCCAGCCGAGCTTGCTGACGATCTGGAGGTCGTTGGCGAGCCGGTCGACGAGGAACATCTTGCTGAACACCAGCAGGACCGAGGCGATCAGCCCGCCCAGCAGACCCGCGATCGCGCCTTCCAGGATGAAGGGCATCTGGATATAGGTGTTGGACGCGCCGACCAGCCGCATGATGCCCGTCTCCCGGCGCCGGTTGAACGCCGACAGCCGGACGGTGTTGCCGACCAGCAGCACCGCCGCCACCACCTGGATCAGGGCGATCAGCAGCGCCGCGAACTGGAGCCCGTTGAGGATCCTGAAGAACTTCTTGAGGATCTCCTGCTCGTTGATGACGGTGTCGACGCCCTTCTGGCCGAGCATCGCCTGGGCGACCGCCTTGTACTCCTCGGGCTTCTTCAGCTTCACCCGGAACGAGTCAGGAATGTCGCCCTCGCGGGTGCTCTGCACAAATCCGGGGGAGCTCGCGAAACGGTCCTTGAACCGCGCGTACGCCTGCTGCTTGTTCTCGTACTGGACGCTTGAGACCTGCGGCATCTTCTCAAGCTGCGTCTTGAGCGCGTCCCGCTCCTCGGGGGTCACGTCCCGCTTCTGGCAGCTGTCGTTGGAGCTCGTCTTGGCGCACAGGAAGATCGAGACCTCGATCTTGTCGTACCAGTAGCTCTTGGACTCGTCCACCTGCTTACGCAGGAGCAGGCCCGTGCCGAAAAGCGCCATGGCGATGGCGACGGTGATGACGAGGGAGATCGTCATCGTCATGTTCCGGCGGAGACCGATCCAGATCTCCTGGAGAACGAACTGTGCGCGCATGCCTCGCTGTCCTTGATCGCCTGTGTCCCGCCGGAAGCGTGGGCGCCGCGCCGCGCGCGGGCCCTCTGCGGGTGTCTCGTACGTCTGGGGTGTCGTACGCCCCGGCAAGAATCGTTGGGTTCAGATGGGGTGGCGGCGGCCTTCCCGGTCAGGCCCCCGCCGGGTCAGTAGGCCTGGCCGTAGACGCCGCGCGACTGGTCGCGGACGACCCGTCCGTCCTCCAACTCGACGACGCGCTTGCGGAAGGCGTCGACGATGGCGGCGTCGTGGGTGGCCATGACGACGGTGGTGCCGGTCCGGTTGATGCGGTCCAGCACCTTCATGATGCCGATGGAGGTGGCGGGGTCGATGTTGCCCGTGGGCTCGTCCGCCAGCAGGATCATCGGCCGGTTGACGAACGCCCGCGCGATGGCGACGCGCTGCTGCTCACCGCCGGACAGCTCGTCCGGCATCCGGTGGGCCTTGCCCTCCAGACCGACCAGGTCGATGACCTCGGGGACGACCTTGCCGATGAAGCGCCGCGGCTTGCCGATCACTTCCAGGGCGAACGCGACGTTCTCGAAGACGTTCTTGTTGGGGAGCAGCCGGAAGTCCTGGAAGACGCAGCCGATCCTGCGGCGCAGGTGCGGCACCTTCCAGTTACTCAGCCTGCTCAGGTCCTTGCCCGCCACATGCACGTGACCCTGGGAAGGACGCTCCTCCTTGAGGACGAGGCGCAGGAAGGTCGACTTGCCGGAACCGGAGGGCCCCACCAGGAACAGGAACTCGCCCTTCTCGATGGCGACGTTCACATGCTGCAGGGCGGGCCGGTTCTGGCTCGGGTAGACCTTGGTGACGTTGTCGAAATGGATCACGGCTGCATCACGGCGGTTCAGTCTAGGGGTTGGGGAACGGCCCGACCTGTGACCACGGAGGAGATCCGTGGCCCACGGCCTGGTCGCCGGGCTTCGCGGCCGGGTGGACCGTGGAGCCTCCGAGCAGTGTAGAGGGGACAGTCAACTACCTCGTCCCGCTCGACGTGGGGCGCATGACCGGGAATGGCGGCCCGTAACGGCGTGTCGGCCGTCCCCTGGACGGCGACACGCCGGAGGGGGTGATGGTGTCCGATCATTGCCCTGCATCCAATCAGTGCCATGCAACCGTCTCCCGACGTCAGGCCTGTTTCATGCCGTCAAGCTCCCGGACTTGCCGGAACGACCATACAGTCCGGCTACGCTGGATGATGGCGAAAGATACCTAATAGGTCGTCGATCGACGTTCTCACCCGCACGGACCCACGTGCCGTTCACGGAGATTGGGGCCCACGACATGAGCTGCGAACATCTGATCTGCGCCCGGTGCTCGAACCCGGTGGTCGAGGGCCGCTGCCCGACCTGCCGGGCCGCCCGCTCCGAACTCCACCGCCACGGCCCGTCGATACCGCCCGCGCTCGTCCTGGCGGGGCTCGTCGCGCTCCTTTTCATCGCGCTCGTCCTGCAGAGGGTCTACTGAGCCGACGGCGGACGGCCAGGGCCTTCCGAATGGCGGGCTCGACGCTTGCCCCCGACCGTTCCGAGACGGCCGCACCCGTCGGGTCAGGGCTTCTTCAGGGGCGGGGTCGTGGCCTTGGAGACCGCGCCGTCGTCGGCGATGACGCTGGCCTTGGACTGCGTCTTCCCCTTCTTGGCCCGTGCCGGGTCGAGGGCCGCGAAGTGCAGGACGGATGTGGTGTCGATCTCGTTGCCCTCGACCGTGCCGTCCAGGAGGTGTTCCGCCTCTGACGGGATCTCGGGCTTGGGCGTCTTCGGGTCCTTGGCGACGAGCGTCGTGCTGCGGAACAGGGAGTAGAGCACAAAGGCTCCGCCATGCTCCGTACGTAGCGCGAAGTAAGGGTAGGGCGTCGCTGTGTATACGACCTGGAGCGTGAGGTCCTTCTCCTTGGCCTTTTTCTTCTCACGCCTTGCCTGCTGGTAGTAGCCGGTGGTGACGGCGCCCGGCCGCATCACTTTCGCCGCCACGCTGCGTCCGCCCTCGGCGGCGATCGTCGCCTGGATACCGCCCACGTCCCTGGGGCGGATCACCACCGACGTGTCGTCCTTGCCCAGTGCCTCCGCGTAGCCCTCGGGGTCGAGGACGACCTTCGGCTCCTTGGCCTTCTTCGAGAGCAGGGTCGTCATCGTGAGATGCCAGCGGTCGGAGGGCGAGCGCAGGATGAACGCCATGAGCGCGGTGCGTTCGCTCTCGTCCTCCCCCTGGACGGACCGCTTCACCGACGCCACGAACCACTGCGGGTATCCGTCCGGCTTCAGTTTCGGTACGTACAGCTTGGGCTTCTCATAGGAGAAACGCCGGACGGGGTCTCCGTCGAAGGCCGCCTTGCGGAACTCGGCGGCGGTCAGCAGCGTCTGCCCACCCGACGTCCAGGTCATGGCGAGGCGCTCGTCCCCGGCCGCGCGCGCCACGTCCTCGTCGGTGACGTAGGTGCCGAACGCCTTCTCCGCCACCTGCGATGTCAGGGGAACCGGGAGCGTGGGCGAAGGCGTGGGCATGGGGGTGGACGGCGGCGCGCCGCTCTTCTTCTCCTCCGCGCAACCCGCGGCCGCGAGCAGCACCACGACCGCCACGACGGCCCGAGAGATCCTCCGCACAGCTCCATCCCCCGGCCAGAACAACCCCATGCCGACCGTGATGATCGACCTCTTCGTGATTCTGCCATCCACAGCGTAATGTCAGAACGCTCGGGCACTACCGGGACGGCGATAGGCTCGGGGGCGTGGCAGCCATCGAACCCGAAGAGCAGCTCAAGGAGCTCGGCTCGACACTCACCGGCATCGAGCAGGTGCTGGATCTCGACGGCATGCGGCGTGACATCGCCGAGCTGCGCGAGCAGTCGGCCGACCCCGACCTGTGGAACGACCAGGAGCGCGCCCAGACGGTGACGCGCCGCCTGTCGTACCTGGAGGCCGAGCTGAGCCGGGTCGAGGGCCTGCGCCAGCGGCACGACGACATCGCGACCCTCTACGAGCTCGCCCAGGAGATGGACGACGCCGACACGCGCGGCGAGGCCGACGAGGAGCTGGCCTCCCTGCAGAAGGCCGTCCAGCAGCTTGAGGTGCGCACGCTCATGTCGGGCGAGTACGACGCCCGCGAGGCCCTCGTCACGATCAACGCCCAGGCCGGCGGCGTGGACGCGGCCGACTGGGCCGAGCAGCTCCAGCGGATGTACCTGCGCTGGGCGGAGCGGCACGGCTACCCGACGGAGGTCTACGACACCTCCTACGCGGAAGAGGCCGGCATCAAGTCCACCACCTTCACGGTGCGGGCCCCCTACGCCTACGGGACGCTGCGCGGCGAGCACGGCACGCACCGCCTCGTCCGCATCTCGCCGTTCGACAACCAGGGCCGCCGCCAGACCTCCTTCGCCGGGCTCGACGTCGTGCCGGTCGTCGAGCAGAGCGACCACGTCGACATCGACGAGAGCGAGCTGCGGGTCGATGTGTACCGCTCGTCCGGGCCGGGCGGCCAGGGCGTCAACACGACCGACTCCGCCGTCCGCATCACCCACATCCCGTCGGGGATCGTGGTGTCCTGCCAGAACGAGCGGAGCCAGCTCCAGAACAAGGCCACCGCGATGAACGTGCTCCAGGCCAAGCTGCTGGAGCGCAAGCGGCAGGAGGAGGCGGAGAAGATGTCCGCGCTGCGCGGTGAGGGCACCAGCAGCTGGGGCACGCAGATCCGCAACTACGTCCTGCACCCGTACCAGATCGTCAAGGACCTGCGCACCGGGGTCGAGGTCGGCAACCCCACGTCCGTCCTGGACGGCGATATCGACGAGTTCATCGAGGCCGAGATCCGCTGGATGCGCCAGCAGGAGACCGCGTAACCCCGTCTCGGCGGGGCTGAGGGCGAGCGCTGTGACGTGCGCCGCCGGGCGCGGCCAGGGTTTGAGGGGCGCGCCCCTGAGCGACCGAGTTTCCCGCTGCCTGAGCACCGCGTTTTCCGCTGCTTGAGCGGCCGCGTTTTCCGCTGCTGGTTCGTTGACCGGGCCGTGCGCCTTCCGTGGTTTCGGCACGACCCGGGCTCCGGCCTGGGCTAGAACAAGCCCGTCGGATGCCGGTGGCGGTCCCGCTGCAGCGGTCAGAAGAGCGGGAACGCCCCGGCACCCGACGGAGTTCAGGAACCGTGCGCGGTGACGGCCTTGCGGTACATGCCGCTGATCGTCACCCGGCCCTTGGGCGGAACGGTGGCCAGATACTGCACGAGGACGGTGGTGTCCATGCGGTTCCGGACGGAGTTGGCGGGAGCGAGCCCGACAAGATCACCGCTCACAGCCAGCCTGCCCCGCTTCGCGGAGGAATACGCCTCGTTCTGCTGCAGGACATACCAGACGAGGGCGCCGCGATCCTTGGTCCGCAGCGCGTACACCCCGTACGGGGCGACCGAGAACCTCGACGAGAGCGTGATCCCCCGCTTGGCCAGCATCCTCTCGCCCTGACGCAGCGCCTCGACGGTCTGGCTCGTCCTCGGCCCGTCCGCCAGGACGGACGCGCCGGGCGCGGACGACCCGCCCGACAGCATCGCCGCGTGCGTGTCGGCCAGCTTCGCGGGCGCCACGGGAAGCCCCTGGGACGTCCCGGGGCTCACCGCTGTGGCGTACCCCTCCGCGTCGAGCGCCACACGGCTCAGCGCGGCGTCCGGCGGGAACGGGTCCGCGGCCAGCAGCCACGGCGCTCCGGCCGCGGACTGGGTGAACAGCAGCGCGTGCCGCGTCGTCTGCTTGCCCACCCCCGTACTGGCGTCGGCGGCGAACCAGCGCGGATACTCCTTCATGCGCGGGATGTAGAACGACGGGTTGTCGAAGCGCAGCGTAGGCGGCCGCTGGCGGATGACCTTGCGGAGCCTGAACGACGCCGCGTCCATCGACAGCTGCGGGTCGGCCTCGATTCCGGTGAGTTCGCCGCGGTCGAGCGTCCTGCCCGCGCGGTTCGCCCCTTCGGTGAACGAGGTGAGAACCTGCTGCGCCTGCGCCTTGGTCAGCGCCGGCGGATCCGTCCCTGCGGACGAACTCTCTCCCCCGCCGCAGCCCGCCGCGAATGCGGCGACGGCCAGGCAGGGTCCCAGCGACAGAATGGTGATGAAACGTTTGGGCATGAAGCCCCCCGAGTGGAGACGGTGGTCCGGTCCACGGAGCATCATCGCAGAGTAACTGAGTTGTCACTCTGTGAACGTAGAATGTCCGCTTAATGCACCGCCCGCGCCGTCCTCTCAGCCTCTCCCGGGCACTCGTTGGCGGGCCACAGGCTCGGCGGGTGAGGCCGTCGATCGTCCCTGGACGTCGGGGCTCCGCTCAATGCGTCCCCCTCCTTACGCCGGCCGGCGGCTCGCATGGCTCGTGGCCCGATCAGGGATATTGATCACCTCGGGGGTCAGAGTTTGCGCGCTGAACGCACCGCGCCGCACCGTTCCCTGAGACTCGCACCCCGGCTCGAAAACTGATCATTTTCGGGGTGCCGGGGCTTATCCACAGAACGGCATTCCACTTTTGGGGCCGGGGCCGCGGTGTCGAGGATGGGAGACGAGCGCGCCGCCCGTCCCCAGGCGGGGCGGGCGGCACGGAGTCGGGGAACGGGGCCGATCAGGCCTCGGTGGACGGGAGGGAACTCGCCGTGACGAGGGTACGGATGGAACCGAGGGCGACCGAGAGCGTCGCGAGGTCGAAGCTGTCGCTCTCCCAGATCTCGCTGAGCGTCTGCTGGGCGCGCAGCACCGCGGTCTGGTTCTTCTCCGCCCAGTGCACCAGGCGCTCCTCGGGCTGCCCGCCGGGCTCGCTGGTGACGAGGACGTCGCGGGTGAGGGCGGCATGAGCGGCGTACAGGTCGTCGCGGAGCGCGGAGCGGGCCATCGAGCGCCAGCGGTCGTCGCGGGGCAGCGCGATGATGCGCTCCCGGAGGCGGGACAGCTGGAGCCGGTCACCGAGGTCGAAGTACACCTCGGCGACCTCCTCGACCGGGCGTCCGGTCTCGTGGGCGATGCCCACGAGGTCGAACGTGGAGTAGGCGGCGACGAGCATCGCGCCCTGCTCGGCCAGGTCGTCCGGCACGCCGAGTTCGGCGAATCCGTCCCTGCGCTGCTCGAACGCGGCGAGGTCCAGGCCGACGAGCACCTTCGGAAGGCGCCCGCTGAGCGTGGCCGCGCCGCCGGAGAAGTAGTCGATCGTCTCGCGGATGTCGAACGGGGGCCGCCGGTTGTGCAGCAGCCAGCGCGCGCCGCGCTCGGTCAGCTTCCGCGCCTCCAGCAGCATCGCGATCTGGGTCGACTCCTCGACCTGGTGCGAGAGCGACTCCACCGACCGCCAGAACCGCGGCATCTCGAAGACCTCGCGGGCCACCAGGTAGGCGCGCGCGATGTCGGACGAGGACGCCCCGGTCTCCTCGTTCATCCGGAACACGAACGTGGAGCCGCTGTTGTTGACCAGGTCGTTCACCACGGCGGTGGTGATGATCTCCCGGCGTAGGGGGTGGCGGTCCATGTAGCTCTGGAACCGCTCGCGCAGCGGGGTCGGGAAGTAGTCGACGAGCCACGACTCCAGGTACGGGTCGTCGGCGAGGTCGGAGGCGACGATCTCGGCGTCGAGGGTGAGCTTGGCGTAGGCCAGCAGGACGGAGAACTCGGGGCTGGTCAGCCCGAGGCCCGACTGGCGGCGCTCGGCGAGGGCCTTGTCGTCGGGCAGGAACTCCAGCCTGCGCTTGAGCCGCCCGTCGCGCTCCAGCTTGCGCAGGTGGCGGGCGTGGACGTGCAGCATCGCGGCCGCCTGCGCGCGGGACGCGGCGAGCGTCACGTTCTGCGCGTAGTTGTCCCGCAGGACGAGCCGGCCGACCTCGTCGGTCATCTCGTAGAGGAGGCCGTCGCGCTGCTTGCGCGTCAGCTCCCCGTCCCGGACGACCTGGTCGAGGAGGATCTTGATGTTGACCTCGTGGTCGGAGGTGTCGACGCCGGCGGAGTTGTCGATGAAGTCGGTGTTGACCAGGGCTCCGGCGCCGCGGCGCTCGCCCTCGCGGGCGAACTCGATGCGGCCGAGCTGGGTCAGGCCGAGGTTGCCGCCCTCGCCGATCACCTTGCAGCGCAGTTCCTCGCCGTTCACGCGGACGGCGTCGTTGGCCTTGTCGCCGACGTCGGCGTTGTTCTCGATCGAGGACTTGACGTAGGTGCCGATGCCGCCGTTCCACAGCAGGTCGACCGGCGCCCTGAGCACGGCGCGGATCAGCTCGAACGGGGTCAGCGCCTTGACCCCGTCCTCGATGCCGAGGGCCGCCCTGATCTGCGGGCTCAGCTTGATCGACTTGGCGGTCCGGGGGAAGACCCCGCCGCCCTTGGATATCAGGGAGGTGTCGTAGTCGGCCCAGGAGCTGCGGGGCAGCTCGAACACGCGGCGCCGCTCGGCGAACGAGGCGGCGGGGTCGGGGTCCGGGTCGAGGAAGATGTGCCGGTGGTCGAACGCCGCGACCAGCTTGATGTGCTCCGACAGGAGCATCCCGTTGCCGAACACGTCGCCGGACATGTCGCCGATGCCGACGACGGTGAAGTCCTCGCTCTGGATGTCCTTACCGAGGGAGCGGAAGTGGTACTTGACCGATTCCCAGGCGCCGCGCGCAGTGATGCCCATCGCCTTGTGGTCGTAGCCGACCGAGCCGCCCGAGGCGAACGCGTCGCCGAGCCAGAACCCGTATTCGGCGGCGACACCGTTGGCGATGTCGGAGAACGTCGCGGTGCCCTTGTCGGCCGCGACGACGAGGTAGGTGTCGTCGCCGTCGTGGCGGACCACGTTCGAGGGCGGGACGACCTTGCCGTCCACCAGGTTGTCGGTGACGTCGAGCAGGCCGGAGATGAAGTCCTTGTAGCAGGCGATGCCCGCCTGCATGAACGCCTCGCGGTCGGCGGCGGGGTCGGGGAGCTGCTTGCCGACGAACCCGCCCTTGGCACCCGCGGGCACGATGACGGTGTTCTTCACCGCCTGCGCCTTCACCAGCCCGAGGATCTCGGTGCGGAAGTCCTCCCGCCGGTCCGACCAGCGCAGCCCGCCGCGCGCCACGGACCCGAAGCGCAGGTGCACGCCCTCCACCTTCGGCGAGTACACGAAGATCTCGTACGTCGGGCGCGGCTGGGGCAGGTCCGGGATGCCCTGCGGGTCGAACTTGACCGCCAGGTAGGGCTTGTGCTGGTAGTGGTTCGTGCGCAGCGTCGCCTGGATCATCGCCAGGTAGGCACGGAGGATGCGGTCCTCGTCGAGGCTGGCGACCTCGTCCAGCTTGCCCTGGAGCTCCTCGGTGATGCCGAGGCTGCGCTCCTCCTCACCGCCCGCGAGCGAGGGGTCGAGGCGGCTCTCCCACAGCCGGATCAGCAGCCGGGTGATCTGCGCGTTGCGCAGCAGCACCTGCTCGATGTAGCGCTTGGAGAAGGTGGTGCCGGTCTGCCGCAGGTACAGGGCGTAGGCGCGCAGGATCATCGCCTGCCACCAGCTCAGCCCCACGTGCAGGACGAGGGCGTTGAAGCCGTCGTTCTCGATCCGGCCGCGCCACAGCGCGGTGAACGCCTCCTGGAACAGGCCCTTGATGGCCTCCTCCGGGACGTCCACGGGCGGGACGTACCGCAGCCCGAGGTCGTAGATCCAGTACCGCCGACCGTCGCCGGTCGCGATCTCGTACGGCCGCTCGTCGATGACCTCGACGCCCATGTTCTGGAGCAGCGGCAGCACCCGCGACAGCGAGATCGGCTCGCCCAGCCGGTAGATCTTCAGGCGCCGCTCGCCGGGCTGGGCGCCGTAGGGCTCGTACAGGTTGATCGAGGTGTCGTCGTCGCCGGTCAGCTCGTCGAGGCGACGCAGGTCGGCGACTGCGGTCCGGGCCGGGAAGTCGGCCTTGTACCCCTCGGGGAAGGCGTTCGCGTAGCGCCGCGCGAGCGTACCGGAACGTTCCTCGCCGCACTGCTCGACGATCGCGTCGGCCAGGTCGTCGCCCCACGAGCGGGTCGCGTTCGCCAGCCGCGCCTCCAGGTCGTCCACGTCCACGTCGGGCAGCGGACGTCCGCGCTCGCCCCGCACCACCACGTGCAGCCGCGCGAGCATCGACTCGGTCACGTTCGCGCTGTAGTCGACGCTGACGCCCTCGAACGCGTCCCGCAGTATCTGCTGGATGCGCAGCCGGACCTGCGTGGTGTACCGGTCGCGCGGCAGGTAGACCATGCACGACATGTAGCGCCCGTACAGGTCCTTGCGCAGGAACAGCTTCAGTTGCCTGCGCTCGCGCAGCCGCAGCACGCCCAGCGAGATCGACAGCAGGTCGTCGACGGAGATCTGGAACAGCTCGTCGCGCGGGTAGCTCTCCAGTATCTCGATGAGGTCCTGGCCGTCGTAGCTGTCGGCGGTGAAGTCGGCCTCTTCCAGCACCTCTTCGAGCTTGCGCTTGAGGACGGGCACGTGCGCGATCGACTCGCTGTAGGCGACGTGCGTGAACAGCCCAAGGAACCGGCGCTCGCCGATGACCTCCCCGGACTCGTCGAACTTCTTCACCCCGATGTAGTCGAGGTACAGCGGCCGGTGGACGGTCGAGCGCGAGTTCGCCTTGGTCAGCACCAGCAGGTGCTTCTCGGTGGCCTTCTCGCGGACCTCCGGGGGCAGCGAGGCGAAGCTGTCGGACTCGCGCTTGTCGTTGCGCAGGATGCCGAGCCCGGTGCCCGGCTCGGGGCGGAGCCCGAGCGTCCCGCGCCCCTCAGCGGTGTCCCCGCCCTCGGTCAGCGTGTAGTCGCGGTACCCCAGGAAGGTGAAGTGCCCGTCGGCCAGCCAGTCGAGCAGCTCGACGCCCTCGGCGAGCTCCTTGGCGGGCAGCGGCGGCGCGGCCTCCCGGATCGCGGCGGCGATCTCCCCGGCGCGGGCGCGCATCTTCGGCTCGTCCTCGACGGCGACCCGCACGTCCTGCAGGACGCGGAGCAGATCCTTTTCGAGAGCGGCCAGTCGCTCACGGTCACTGGTGCGGTCCACTTCGATGTGGATCCACGACTCGTCGATGTCGGTGGCGCTGTCGAGCTTGCCGCGGAACGCCCGCATCTGGCCCGCGACGTCGCGGTCCACGCCGAGCAGGGGGTGGACGATCAGATGGGTGGCGAGCTGGTGGCGGTTCAGCTCCATCGTCACCGAGTCGACCAGGAACGGCATGTCGTCGGTCACGACCTGGACGACCGTGTGCCCCGGGTCCCAGCCGTACTCCTCCAGCGACGGCGTGAACACCCGCACCTTCGCGCGCCCCTGCGGCCGCTCCTCACCGAGCAGCCGGTGCGCCATCGCCGGGCCGCAGATGTCGGCGGGGTCCCGCGCCAGCAGATCCTCGGGCGCCACGTGCCGGTAGTAGAGCCGGAGGTAGGCGAGGGCCTCCTCCACGTCCTCGCCCTTACCGCCAGGACGCTGGGCACAAGTCTCCGCGGCCCTCCTGAGCAGGTCGTCCTTCGCTTGGTCGAGCTTGCCGCCCATCAACAACTCCCCTAGAGAATGCGCCACCTCGTTGTGGCGCCGCTCACTGCGCCAGCGTAGCCAGGAAATCCCCCAAAGCCGACCTGCTCGGCACCGAGGTGGACGTGGCCTTGCCCACCCTGCCAGGCCCTCCAGCACCCCTGCCCGAAGATCGCCGAAGTGCCCGTCCGCCCACCCCGCCCGCACACACGACGGCGGCCGAAACCCACCCCAACCGCCACTTCCCCCGTCCGCGCACCGCCTCGCCCTCCCTCAACCACAAGGCCCAGAACCGCCAGCTCACCCAGCCATGGCCCTCCACTCCCCACCACACCCCATCGCAACCACCCAGCCCCCCAACCACAGCCCTGAACCCCTCAGTCCCCCTGCCCGAAAACCAGGCCGGAGGCTCACAACCCACGCAACCCGACATCCGCCCACACACCCGCGCCCAAATACGGCAGGGCAGCGACCGCGCGGGATGCGAACCACCGAGGGCTTGGTCCCCCGCCCCACGTGAGCACGGCCACCCCGCAACAACGTCGCCGCCCAAGCGACGTCGCGATCGCAGCGGAACACTCAGAGCAATCTGCGCTACGAACCCGGAAGGAGTCCGGGCTGATCGGGCTCCGTCAGGAGGACCCGGAGAAGGAATCCGCGCCGCGAACCCGGAAGGAGGCGACCTGGCCGGTCATCCACAGATGACCACACGCGCGAGACGCGCACCCACCCGACCGCGCCCTGCACGCTGACCACCGGAGACCCGCCCGAGCTGGAAGGGGCACCGTCAGCAGGGAGAGACGCCCCACGACCGCGCGCCCCCCTGCGCCTTGACCGCTGGAAGCCCGCCCGAGCTGGGAGGGGCGGCGTCAGCAGGGAGAGACGCCCCACGACCGCGCGCGCCCCTGCGCCTGACCGCTGGAAGCCCGCCCGAGCTGGTAGGAGCACGGTCAGCAGGGAGAGGCGCCCCACGACCGCGCCTCTGCGCGCTGACCGCTGGAAGGCCGTCCTAGCTGGTAGGAGTGGCGTCAGCGGGGAGGGGGCGCGTCGAGCGGGGGAGGGCGGCCCATGATCGCGCCCTGCGCCCTGACCGCTGGAAACTCCATAGCGAGGAGGGCGGTGTCAGCGGGGGCGGTATTAGCTGGGAGGGGCTGCGTTCTTGCCCGCTGGAGCGGTGGGCGTGGTCGTGGGGGCGGTGGGCGTGGTCGTGGGCGTCGGGTCCGGGCTCTCGGTGGTGTGCGTCGGCGTGGGGTCCGTCGGTGTATCGCTCGGCGTCGGGGTGTCGGACGGGGGCGGCGTATCGCTGGGCGACGGGCTCGCCGACGGCGGCGGGCCGGACGGACTCTCGGGCGTCTCCTCGACGGGAGCATGGGTTCTCGGGGCGGTCGGGCTGGGCGCGACCTCGCTCGACTTGGCCGGGGCGCTGGGGTC
The DNA here is from genome assembly GCF_018603865.1 of Actinomadura sp. NEAU-AAG7. Taxonomy (NCBI): domain Bacteria; kingdom Bacillati; phylum Actinomycetota; class Actinomycetes; order Streptosporangiales; family Thermomonosporaceae; genus Actinomadura; species Actinomadura sp. NEAU-AAG7. Next base: position 612,472 of record NZ_JAHFZY010000004.1, on the reverse strand, counting down.
GCTCACCTTCTGCCCCGCCTTGCCCTTGTCGCCCGAGCTCAGCGCTAGCACCGACGAGACCACCACGATCGCCAGGACCAGCGCGGCGGCTCCGGCGAGCACGGCCGAACGTCCCGAACCCACGAGGGCCTTGCGAAGGCCGCGCTTCTCCGGCGCGAGGTGGGGCGGCAGGGTGTTGCCGGCGGCCCATTCGGCGGGGGTGGGCAGCCGTCCGGCGGTGCCCTGGGTCTTGTCCGGGACGTCATGTCCGGCGGGACCGAACGCCGCGGCATCGGCCTGCGCGGCGGGCGCGTGGTCGGCGGGCGGCAGGCCGGCGGCCGCCTGCTGGTAGTCGTCGGCCGCCTCCGAGGCCAGCACGCTGCCCGCGGCGAGCATCGCCGTCTCGTCGGTGTCGCTCGGCGGAGGGGCGATGTCGGACACCGGGGCGTCCTCGTGGCCGAGCAGGCGCATCAGGACCTGCCGTGCGGGCGGACGCCCCGCCGGGTCCTTCCGCAGGCAGGCGAGGACGAGATCGCGCAGCGGGCCGGTGAGGTCACCGAGCTCCGGTTCCTCGTGCAGGATGCGGTTGATCACCGCGGGGATCGTGTCCTGGCCGAACGGCGGCTCGCCGGTGGCCGCGAACACCAGCGTGGCCGCCCAGCAGAAGACGTCGGCGGCGGTGCCGACGTCCTCTCCCTGGATCTGCTCGGGCGCCATGTAGGAGGGCGTGCCGATGACCCGGCTGGTCAGCGTCGTCGAGCCACTGATGGCACGTGCCACCCCGAAGTCGATGACGCGGGGGCCGTCCGGGCCGATCAGGACGTTGTGGGGCTTGAAGTCGCGATGGATGATCTTCGCTTGGTGGATCGCGGCGAGCGCCGTGGCCGTGGCGATCGCGAGCCGGTCAAGGGCCGCGCCAACGAGCGGACCGTCCTGCGTGACGTACTGGTTGAGGGACGGGCCCGGGACGTATTCGCTGACGATGTAGGGCCGCTCGCCCGTCGCGTCCGCGTCGATGACCTGCGCCGTGCAGAACGGCGCCACCTGCTTGGCGACCTCAAGTTCACGCAGGAAACGGGCGCGTGCCTTGTCGTCGGACGTCAGTTCGGCGTGCAGCAGCTTGACGGCCACCTGCCGCCCGTTCTCGTCCTCGCCGAGGAAGACGGTGCCCTGGCCGCCCTCACCGACCCGGCCGGTCAGGGCGTACGAACCAAGCCGCTCCGGGTCACCGGATCGCAGCGCCCCAACCTCCATGCGTGAAACCGTCCCTCTCCATCTCGACGGACCGAAACGGGCCAGAGACCTATTTCCGCAGGTCGCCGCTCCGCTTGTATGACGCCCCAAACCCCAGGAAAGTTCACTCGCCCCTGCGACCTTACGGCGCGTTCTGACGCCCCGCACCCGATCGGACACATTTGGGCTCGGGGACCACCCTAATGCTGCCGACCCGGCGGCGATACCGCGCAAACCCCGGTTCGCATAGGTGAGACTGTGCCGGTGACCACACTCGACGGACGCCGTGTCTATACCCGCGCCGACTTGATGGACGCGCACGGGCTGGGGCGCAGCACACTGGAGAAGTGGTTCCGCGAGCGCGACCGCAACGGCCACCCGGAGCCGGCCGGGACGGTCGGATCACAACTCGTGTGGGACGCGGACGCATGGGACCGCTGGCATGCCTCGCGCGGCTCCGCCTCCGTCCCGCCGGGGCTTGCCGGCCGCGACGAACTCGCCGCACGCCACGGCGTCAGCCGCCACCGGCTCAAGCAGTTGTGGGCGGACCGCGAGTCGAACGGCCATCCCGAGGCCGCCCATCGCGCGGGCAAAGCCCTGTACTGGAACGAGAAGGAGTGGGCCGCTTGGTACGCGGCCCACACCGCACGTCCGCGCGAGGACGGACCCGACGATCTGGTCACCCTCGCCGAGGCCGCCCGGATCCTCGGGCTCGCGCAGACGAGCGTCACCGTCTATCCGAAACGCCCACCGGCGGGATGGCCCGAACCGGCCCGCGTGGAACAGTTGGGGGGCGGACGAGTCCGGCGTCTCTACCGCCGCCGCGACATCCAGTCCTACGCGGAAAAACGCAACTGACCCCGCAATCCGGCCTTATCGCAACCCCACATCCGGATTCCAAGAGGCGAGATTCGGGCCAGCACCATAAGTCCAGTCTTCACCTAGTGAAGTGTTCGAGAACCTCCGGATTGGCCATGGAGTCGCGGTTCGCGGCCTTGTCGACCGGGGTGCCCTGCAATATCTTCCGGACGGGAACCTCCAGCTTCTTACCCGACAGCGTGCGCGGAATACCGGGGACCTCGTGGATCTCGTCCGGGACGTGGCGAGGTGACAGCGCGGACCGGATCCGCCGCTTGAGGCTGTTCACGAGGTCGTCGCCAAGAGAGGCATCAGGGGCGAGCTGGACGTAGAGCAGAAGGCGGCCCTCCTGCCCCAGGCGTCCGGTGTCGATGACGAGGCTGTCGGCGATCTCGTCGAAAGCCTCGACCACGCGGTAGAAGTCGGAGGTGCCCATCCGCACACCACCCCGATTGAGGGTGGAGTCGGAGCGGCCGTAAATGACGCAGCCGCCGTCCGGCAGGATCTTGATCCAGTCGCCATGGCGCCAGATGCCGGGGTACATCCCGAAATAGGATTCGCGGTACCGCTCGCCGTCCGCGTCGTTCCAGAACCCGACGGGCATGGACGGCATGGGCTCGGTGATGACCAGCTCTCCGACCTCGTCCACGACCGGTTTGCCCTCGTCGCCGAACGCCTCGATCTTGGCGCCCAGGCAACGGCACTGGATGACGCCCGCGCGCAGCGGCAGCAGAGGCGACGGCCCCACGAAGGCGGTGCAGAGGTCGGTGCCGCCGGACATCGATCCCAGGAGCAGATCCTCGCCGACGGCGTCGTATATCCAGGCGAAACCCTCGGGGGGCAGCGGCGAGCCGGTGGAGCCGATACCGCGCAAGCGGGAGAGGTCGTGATCCCGTCCGGGACGCCGCCCTTCCTTCGCCGAGGCGGTGATATAGGGCGCGCCCACTCCCATATACGTGACGCCATTGTCGGCGGCGAGGGACCAGAGGTCGAGCGGAGCGCCGTCGTACATGACGATGGTGGATCCCACGAGCAGGCCGCCGATGAGGTAGTTCCACATCATCCAGCCGGTCGTGGTGTACCAGAAGAAGACGTCCTCGGGGCCGAGGTCCTGGTGGAATGAAAGCGCCTTGAGGTGCTCCAGGACGACCCCGCCGTGCCCATGGACGATCGGCTTGGGCAGCCCCGTCGTCCCGGACGAATAGACGACCCACAGCGGATGGTCGAAGGGAACGTCCTCGAACTCCAGCGTGTCGTGGCCGGGGCGAGGCAGGTCGCGGTAGTGCATACCGACTCGCAGTCCGTCCGGGACGGCGGCCGGGTCGAGGTAGGGGATCAGGACGGTGGCGGCGAGGCTCGGCAGCTCCGCCTCGATCTCGGCGAGCGTGTCCCGCCGGTCGAACCGCTTGCCGTTGTAGGCGTAGCCGTCCACGGCGATGAGCACCTTCGGCTCGATCTGCGCGAACCTGTCGATCACCGAGGAGGCCCCGAAGTCCGGAGAACAGGACGACCAGACCGCTCCCAGCGACGCCGTCGCCAGGAAGCAGACCAGAGCCTCGGGGATGTTCGGGATGTAGGCGGCGACCCGGTCTCCCCTGCCGACGCCCAGCTCCGCGAGGCCCGCGCGGACCTCGGCCACGTGAAGGGCCAACTCGCGATGGGTGAGGACACGGTGCCCACCCGCCTCAGAGCGGAAGATGACCGCAGCCTTGTCCGGGTTCTCCGAGGTATTGCGCAGGGCATTGGCCGCATAGTTGAGCGTCGCCCCGGGGAACCATGTCAACCCGTCCACGGGCATCGTGCCGCCCGCGCGCACCGGACCGTCGCCCCGCCGGCCGACGACCTCGAAGTACGACCACACCGCGTCCCAGAACGCGTCGACCTCCGTGACCGACCAGCGCCAGAGGTCGTCGTAGGACTCCGTGAGGACGCCCCGATCCCCCAGCCAGCGGACGAAGTGGGTCACCCGCGCATTCGCGACGACCTCCTCCGACGGCTCCCACAACGGCGAGCCCTCGGAGACCTCATGGTCACGGGACATCTCTCTCCCTTCCATCGCCACGCCCCATCGCGCGGCACCCCCAATATCGGCCCCGCCGGACGCCCCGCGCAACCTCCCTGATCTCGGGCCGTCCGCCGGTCTCCCCCGCACGTCACACCCGCCGCGCGGCACACCTGCGCGCCCCGATCGTCGGGCCTCCGAGCCGGGTTTTTCCACAGAATCGCATTCCAGTTCCGCTGCCCGTCGAGGCGCCCGAGACTCAAGACATGAAGTCGGTTGGACCGCGAAGGTCCGGGGGCAGACGCCAGCGCCTCTCCCGGGATCGATGGAAGGAGCACCGACCATGCCGACCACCGCACACGAAGAGATCCACATGCGGTCACGAAGGAAGACGGGCCCCGCCCCGGCGAGCGGTGAACATCGCCCCGCCGGGCTCCGGTCGATCAGCCTGCCGGTCAGAGCCGCGTCAGGTCGGCGACCGCGCTCACGACCGCGTGGGTGTCGGCGAGGGTCGCCAGAACACGGTCGGCCCCCGCCGCGCGCAGCTCGGCCTCGGTGGCGCTCCCGGTGGCGACGGCGATGATCGGCGACCCGGCTATGTGGGCGGCCTGGACGTCCCGGGGGGAGTCGGCGATGTAGACGGTCGCGGACTCGGGATAGCGCGCCTCGTGGCGCTCCCCCGCCCGGCTGCGCGCCAGTTCGAGCAGCGCCGCCTTGCTGTAGACCCCGTTCTCGTAACCCCCGGAGTCGAGGTCGAGGTGGTCGGCGAGCCCCAGCTCGGTCACCTTCAGCACGGCGTTCGGCTGGACGGCGCCGGTCAGGACGGACTGCACCACGCCCGGAACATGGGCCAGCGCGGCGACGGCCTCCTGGGCGCCCGCGAGCACGCGGCCGTGACCGCGCAGGTCGGCGCGTCGCGTCGCGAACGCCTCGACGAGCGCGGCCATGAAGGTGGGCAGGTGGTCATCGGTGGTGACGACGTCGTTGAACGCCAGCGTCTCGAAGATGATCTCCGATTCCGTCCGGCCCGGGGTGGGGGCGAGCCGGACGAGGGGCCGTCCGATCGTCCGCTGGAAAGCCTCGGCGTAGGCCTCCCGAGTGACCCGCCCGACGTCGACCAGAGTGTGATCGATGTTCCACAGCACCAGACGGTTCAGCGTCGACATCCCGTTCCCATGACCGGTCGGAGGAGCATCCGTGAGCACCCTCAGGCACCCGCGGCGTGCGGCGAGCTTATCGTCGGCCCTCACGCCCCCCGAGTGCAACCAGCCCCCAGCAGACCAACGACGCCCCTACCTCCAACGAACAACCCCCCTCCAGACGCCACAGGCTCGGCAGCGCCATGGCGGGGACGTTGGAGACGGCGGGGACCGCGAGGAGCCTCACCCAGAAATGAACGGCCTCGACGGTGATGCCCGACGGGAGGTGCCGCGCCCAGCCGGATCATGCCGGGCCGCGTGCGTTCGAGGTGGGCGGCGGCATGGCCGCCGCGTACGAGACGACAGTGTGGTCACTCGCACTCGGACGAGCGTTCGCGTCCCTATGCGCGGACGAACTACGGCCCAGACCGACCAGTCGCATCCCGGGGCATGGCCACCTGCCGGGAACGGGCTAGCGACCCATGTAGGGGTAGCGGTAATCGGTCGGCGGGACGAAGGTCTCCTTGATGGAGCGGACGCTCGTCCAGCGAAGGAGGTTGAAGACAGAACCGGCCTTGTCGTTGGTGCCGGACGCCCGGGCACCGCCGAAGGGCTGCTGGCTGACGACCGCGCCGGTCGGCTTGTCGTTGATGTAGAAGTTGCCCGCCGCGAAGCGCAGGGTCTCGGTGGCGGCGGCGATCGCGGCGCGGTCCTGGGCGATGACCGCGCCGGTCAGACCGTACTCCGAGACGCTCTCCATCTGCGTGAGCACGGAGTCGTAGTCGTTGTCGTCGTAGACGTGGACGCCGAGGATCGGGCCGAAATACTCGGTGGTGAAGATCTCGTCGGTCGGGTCGGATGACTCCAGAACGGTGGGCCTGACGAAGTAGCCGCGCGAGTCGTCCAGTTCGCCGCCCGCGAGGATCCGCACCGTGTCGATGTCGCGCGCCCGCTCGATCGCGCGGCGATGCTTGGCGAACGCGCGCTCGTCGATGACCGCGCCCATGAAGACCGAGAGGTCGTCGGCCACGTTGCCCACGGTGAGCGCGTCGACCTCGTCGCAGAAGTCATCGCGCATCCCGTCCCAGATGGAGCGGGGGATGTACGCGCGGGAGGCGGCGGAGCACTTCTGGCCCTGGTATTCGAAGGCGCCGCGGATCAGGGCGGTCCTCAGCACCGCGGGATCCGCGGACGGGTGCGCGACGATGAAGTCCTTGCCGCCGGTCTCGCCCACGATGCGCGGATAGTGCTTGTACCCCGCGATGTTCTCGCCGATCGTCCGCCAGAGGGCCTGGAAGGTGGGCGGCGACCCGGTGAAGTGGAGTCCGGTGAGATCGGGGTGCCGGAGGGCCACGTTGGAGACGGCCTGCCCGTCGCCGGTAACCAGGTTGATCACTCCGGGCGGGAGCCCGGCGGCCTCCAGCAGCCGCATCGTGTGGTGCGCGGCGAGTTGCTGGGTCGGGGACGGCTTCCAGACGACGACGTTGCCCATCAGGGCGGGCGAGGTCGGCAGGTTTCCGGCGATCGCGCTGAAGTTGAACGGGGTGATGGCGAGGACGAACCCCTCCAGCGGACGGTACTCCATCCGGTTCCAGACACCCGGCGAGGAGTTCGGCTGCTTCTCGCGGATCTCCCGCGCGTAGGCCACGTTGAATCGCAGGAAGTCGATCAGCTCGCAGGCCGAGTCGATCTCCGCCTGCTGCACGGTCTTGGACTGGCCGAGCATCGTCGCGGCGTTCAGGGTGGACCGCCACGGCCCCGCGAGCAGGTCCGCCGCGCGCAGGAAGATCGCCGCGCGGTCGTCCGGATGCATCTCCCGCCAACCCACCGCCGCCGTGCGCGCGGCCGCGATCGCCTCGGCGACGTCCGCGTCGGTGGCGTTGCCCATCCGCCCGAGGATGTGACCGTGGTTGTGGGGCTCGACGACGTCGATCGGCGGCCCGGCACCCATGCGCCGCTCGCCCCCGAGCGTCATCGTCAGCTCGACCTGTTCGCCGCCGAGCTCCTTGATCTTGGCTTCGAGTGCGGCCCGCTCGGCGCTGCCCGGCGCATAGCCCTTGATCGGCTCGTTCACCGGTTCCGGCACATTGGTGACGGCGTCCATCTGGTCGCTCCCTACGAATCCGACAGCGTTGCCAACGTGCGGTGCCCTACCCGCCCGTCCGCAGCCGAATACCGATGCCGCAGTCCCGTGGCCCCCGCCCGGCCACACAAGTCAGGACGCCGCAAACATGCGCCCCCACCTGCTCCGCCCCTCCAACCGTCCAACCTCGAAGGGCGACACCCAACCACCCCTCACCCACCCGCCGCCCGCCGAACCTCGACGCCCATGGGCACCCACCAACCCCAGCCCTGCCCCCTCCCGCCCTCCTGCCCCGCCGCCCCTCCCGCTGCCCCGCTCCCCACCGCAACCCTTCTCTCGAATCCCCACGCCCCACCGCCCACGCCCCGCTACACGCCGCCTACTCCCTACTCACCGCCACCCACCACCCGCGCCCCACTCCCGCCGCCCGTCTCTCGAATCCCCACGCCCCACCGCCCACGACCGGTCGTCCCCGACCCGCTCTGCACGCCGCCTGCTCCCTCTCCCCGCCACCCGCCGTCCGTTCCCCGCTCCGCGCTCCGCGCTCCCCTCCTGCTGCCCCCCACACGCTTCCCGCTCCCCGCCACCTGCTGCGGATCCAGAAGCTGCGCGCTTGCCGCTCCCCTCCACCTGCTGGGGGTTCCAGAAACCGCGTCCTTGCCGCTCCCCATCGTCTGCCGCCGACGCCCGGCCCCCCTGATCGCCCGCAGCAGGGGCGTCCTGCTACCTGCGGAGGGTTCCGAACTTGCGCGCTTCCCTTTTCCACCGCCCGCTCCCCGCTTCCGCCGTCCGCTCCGCGCTCCCCTCCTGCTGCCCCCTACACGCTTCCCGCTCCCCGCCACCTGCTGCGGATCCAGAAGCTGCGCGCTTCCCGCTTCCCGCCACTTGCTGGGGTCCCAGAAACCGCGTCCGTGCCGCTCCCCATCGTCCGCCGCCGACGCCCGGCCCCCCTGATCGCCCGCAGCAGGGGCGTCCTGCTGCCTGCGGAGGGTTTCGGAACTTGCGCGCTTCCCGTTTTCCACCGCCCGCTCCCCGCTCCCCGCTCCCGCCGTCCGCTCCGCGCTCCCCTCCTGCTGCCCCCTACGCGCTTCCCGCTCCCTCGCCACTTGCTGGGGGTTCCAGAAACCGCGTCCTTACCGCTCCCCGCCGCCTGCTGCGGGTCCCAGAAATTGCGCGCTTCCCGCTCTCCGCTCTCCGCCGCCTCCTGCGGGTCTCAGAAGCCGCATCCTTGCCGTTCTCCGCCGTCTGCTGGCGGTTCCAGAAGCTGCGCGCTTTTCGCTCCCCGTCGTCCGCTGCCGACGCCCGGACCCCAGGTCGCCCGCGGCAGGGGTGTCCTGCTGCCTGGGGAGGGTTGAACTTGCGCGCTTCCTGATTTTCGCCGTCTGCTCTCTGGTGCCCGCGGCCCGAATTCCCCTTCGCCGTGTCGGCCTCGCCGGCACCGGTTGTCTGGTTGTGGCGCGTCGTGCAGGCACGTTCGGCGCCGAGGGTTGAACGCGGACGTCGGGCGGTGACGTCCGGTCAGAGGAGGTGGGGGAGTTCCTGGGTGGCGTACCAGAGGAGTTCGTGGCCCTCGGCGCCCTCGACCGTGAAGAGGGCGTCATCGTCGCCGTTGTCGGCGGCGGGCAGTGCCTCGCAGGCCGCGGTGACGTCGGCGACGGCCGACAGGTCGTCCACGTGGGCGGAGGCGATCTTCTTCCACGGGACGGTGGCGGTGAGCTCGACCAGGGAGCGGTCGGAGGCGTCATGGGACCGGCGCACCGCCTGGTCGGCGACCTCGGCGGCGAGCACGAGGCGGCGCCGGGGGGCGGAGGGGTCGGCGGCGAGCATGCGCAGGGAGGCGCGGGCGGCGGCGGTCATCGCCGCGTACTCCATCTCCTCCTGGTCCCCCTCCGCGTACCACTCGCGGAGGGCGGGGGTGACGGCGTGGGCGGCGAGCGGCGCGGGGCCGATCTCCCTGGCGGCCTGGACGGCGGCGAGGAGGGTGAGCGTGGAAGGCAGGTAGACGCGCATGACGATCGATCAGTCTGTCACGGGAGGAGACCGAGATCGCGCAGTTCGGCGACCGTGGCGTCCGTCGAGGTGTGGTGGATCCCGAGCATGCCGAGGGTCGTGGCCGCGCGGATGTTGTGGTCGATGTCGTCGATGAAGACGCATTCGGTGGGGTCCAGGCCGAGCAGTTCGAGGGCGTGCCGGAAGATCTGCTCGTCGGGCTTGCGCATGCCGACCTCGGAGGAGATGACGACCGCGTCGAAGAGGTCGGCGAAGAGGTCGCGCGGGTAGTCGTTGCCCCAGGAGTTGGACAGCAGCGCCACCCGGGATCCGGCGGCGCGGACCGTGCGGAGGGCCGCGTACATGGGCTCGACGGGGGCGAACGCGCCGAACATGCGGGCGATCAGGCCGGTGGCGGTGACCGGGCCGCCGTCCACGGTGTGCAGTTCGGCGGCGAGGAGCCGCTCGAACTCCTCGGGGGCGAGCGAGCCGTCCTCAAGCCCGTGGATCGGGTTCTGGCCGGAGCCCTCGTAGGCCTGGCTCACCCACGCCCGCATCACCACGCCGTAGCGCTCGGCGTCGATGCGGTCGGCCGCCAGCCAGGTGGCGACCGCCTCGTTCAGCGGGGAGGTGAGGACACCGCCCCAGTCGGTGATCACAGCTTTGACGGCCACGGCCCGATGGTAAACGATCCCGAACCGGTGACCGAATCCAGTTCGACAAGGCCCCGAGGGGCGGCCGTGATCATGCGATCGGTGCGGGGGCGATCGCATGATCACGGGGCGCCTCAGGCCGATCTCAGTCTCTGCAGCGCCTCCCTGACGCCGCCGTCGGTCTCTTCCAGGACGATCGTCGCTCGGGCGGCCGGGACCTCGCCGAGCAGGGAGACCAGGGCGACCCGGGTGTTGCCGTGCGCCTCGGTCAGTGCGTTCTCGCAGGTGCGGGCGTCCATGCCCGTCGCCTCGGTGAGGATGCGGACCAGGCGGGCGCGCAGTTTGGCGTTCAGCGCGTTCACGCTGACCATCAGGTTGGAGTAGGTGCGGCCGAGCCTGACCATGAGGGTGGTGGAGAAGGAGTTGAGGACGAGTTTGGTCGCCGTCCCCGCCTTCATCCGGGTCGATCCGGTGATCACCTCGGGGCCGGTGGCGAGGCCGATGTGCACCTCCACTTCGTCGCCGTACGGTGTGTGCGGGTTGCAGCTGATCAGGGCGGTGCGCGCGCCGACCGCGGCGGACGCGCGCAGGGCGCCCACGACGTAGGGCGTGCGGCCGGACGCGGCGATGCCGATGGCGATGTCGCCCGGCTGGACGTCGCGGGCGTCGCGGGCGCCCAGCTCGACGTCGTCCTCGACGTCGGATATCGCCTGGGACAGCGCGCCGGGCCCGCCGGCGTGATGGGCGACGACGCGGCCCCAGATGCCGAACGTCGGGGGCAGCTCGGCGGCGTCGATCACCGCGAGCCGGCCGGACGTCCCGGCGCCGAAGTAGTGCACGCGCCCGCCGGCGCGCAGGGACTCCACGGCGAGGTCGACCAGCCGGGCGACCTCGGGCAGGACGGACGCGACGACCATCGGAACCGTCGCGTCCTCAGTGTTGATCAGGCGCAGCACCTCCAGGGTCGGCAGCGTGTCGACGTCGAGGGTTCGGGGGTTCCTGCCCTCGGTGGGGAGCTCGCAATCGATCACCGACGCCTCCGGTCGGGTCGCACGGTCCGGCCGCGGACCGCCTCGAACGTGGCTTCCAGGGCCTTGCGGGTAGACCCGTAGGTGCGCTGTGCCACACCGACGAAGACGCAGTCGACCACGGTCAGCTGCGCCAGCCGGCTGGCGGTGGCGCCGGAGCGGAAGGTGGTCTCCCGCGCCGCCGTCGTCAGGATCAGGTCCGCCACCTCCGCTATGGGGGACTTCGGGAAATTGGTCAGCGCCACGGTCCTCACTCCGTTGCTCCTGGCGACCTCCAGCGCGTCGATGGTCTCCACCGTCGAGCCCGTGTGGGAGATCCCGATCGCGACGTCCCCGGCGCCGAGGACCGCGGCGCTGGTGAGCATGATGTGGGCGTCCGACCACGCCGAGCAGACCCGGCCTATGCGGTGCAGTTTCTGCTGGAAGTCGGCCGCGACGAAGGCGCTCGCCCCGACGCCGTAGACGTCGACCCGGTCGGCGGCGACGACGGCGTCGACGACCTGTTCGAGCATCTTGATGTCGAGCTGCGAGGCGGTCTCCTCCACGGCTCGCGCGTCGGCGAAGGTCACCTTCTCCACGATCTGTTCGAGGGAGTCGTCGGGACTGATGTCGCTGCCGATGACCCGGCCCCCGCTGGCGCTCTGCGCCCGGCCCGCCTCGGTGGCGAGGGTCAGTCGGAGCTCTGGATAACCATGGAACCCGATCGCCCGGCAGAACCTGATGACCGTGGTCTCCGAGGTGCCGCAGGTCTGGGCGAGTTCGGTGATGGTGGAGTTGGCGACCCCCTCGGGGTCGTCGATGACGCGTTGAGCGACACGTCGCTCCGCGGGGGGCAGTGAGGGCAGCAGCGAGCGCACCCGCACCACGGTGCTCAGCGGCGTCTGCTCCTTGGGCGCCGCGTCTTCCCTGGACGTACCGGCCTCCCCTGTGCCCCCGCTCTCGGGGCCGTTGGGTTTCCTCATGTAAGGAATTTTCTTACTGCCAGGATGTCACGTCAACGGTAGAAAAGGCTACGGTCGCCATGTGTTGACCCATTTGGCCGGTCCTTACGTGGTCGGTATAGACGCGGGTGGCACGAAGACCCGCTGTGTCGTACTGACGCTCGGGGGAGCCCTGGCCGGTTCCGGCACCGGCCCAGGGGCCAACCCCAACTCCGGAGGCGACACCGCGGGGGCGCTGACCACCGCTCTGCGGGAGGCGCTCGGCGACCTCGACCGGACCCGCATCCTCACCGGTGTCTTCGGGATCGCCGGCGCGGGCTCGGCAGGCCGACCCGCCGCCGTCGCGGCGGCGCGGCAGGCGTGGCAGGCCGTCGGGCTGCGCGGCTCGCCCGCAGTGGTGACCGACATCGCCGTGGCGTTCGCCGCGGGGACCAGCGAGCCCAAGGGCATCGTGGTGTTCTCCGGCACCGGCGCCGGGGCGGCGGTGATCAGTGACGGGTCGATCGTGCAGCGCGCGGACGGCTACGGCTGGCTCGTCGGGGACGAGGGTTCGGCGGTGTGGCTCGGGAAGGAGGCGGTCAGGGCCGCGCTCGCGGCCTACGACGGCCGCGGCTCCCCGACGCTGCTCACCGACTCGGTCCCGCGGGCGCTGCTCGGTCCGACGGTGGTCGCGGAGATCGACTCGGCGCGGCGGCGGCCCCGGGCGCGGCGGGAGCTGGCGATGGCCGGCGCCGTCCCGGCCCCGCCCGGCGCCGCTTCGGCGCTGCCGCAGACGGTCCCGCTCGCCTCCGCGTTCCCCTCCCCCGCCGGGGGCGGCACGAGCACCGCCGTGCTGATCCCCGGATCGCCCGTCCCACGACCGGACGTCAACGGCCCGGGGCCGCCCGGACGCTCCGGCGATCCGGACGGCCCGCACCATCCGGAGATGTCGGGGACGCCGCCCAATCCGCAGCTCGCCCAGGCGATCATCAAGGAGGTCTACGGTCGTCCGCCCGCGGCCCTCGGCCGGCTCGGCCCGGTGGTCGCGGCGGCCGCGGCCGCGGGCGATCCCGTGGCCAGGCGCATCACCGAGGAGGCGGCCGAATGGCTCCTCCGCGACGTCGACGCGGTGCGCCCGGCCCTCTCCGACCCCTGCGCCCCGGTCGTGATGCACGGCTCGGTGCTGCGCGAGGGCCCGGTCGCCGAGGCCGTCCGGACCGGGCTGCGCGACCGGTTCGCCGAAGCTCCCCGAAGCGCGGGAGACGGGGCCGTGGGCGCCGCGGGGCTGGCGTTGCGCCGCCTCGGCCACCCGCTCCCCGGCTGAGCCGCCCCTGGCCGGCGACCCTGTAGGGCCCGCCCGAGGCGAGGACGGCGCCACGGCCGTCCGGACTCCCATCACGATGGACCCCCCGAAGACCCGCGATGGATCGCGATCCGGGGTCCATCGTGATCGGGGGTGTGGTCAGGGGGACGTGGGTTCTCCCAGCGCTGTCCTGATGGCGCCGTGCCCGCTGGGGCCGCTCGACGTCGGGGCGGGGCCGTGGACACGAAGGTGGTGGCGGGTCGACAGGGAGTCGGGGAGGCGTTAGCGTCGCGGGCGTCCGAAGGCGAGCTGTCGACCGTGGCGGAGGGCCTGGTCAGTGCGTGTTTCACGGCGGTTTGCGCTCGTCGCGGTGGCGGCGCTGGCCGTGCCTGCGGCGGGTTGCGGAGGCGGCGGCACCAAGGACGGCGAGAAGGGCGCGCGGCCCGCGACGTCCGCGAGCCCGTCCGTGAGCCCGGCGCCGGACGCGTGGGTGCCCGGTCACGTCGCGAGGATGAGCCTGGCCGAGAAGGTCGGGCAGCTCTTCGTGACCCGGTTCTCCAGCCGCGCGGACGGGATCTCGATCGTCAGGCGGTACCACGTCGGCGGGCTGATCTACTTCCCGGAGAACATGGGCACGCCGAGCCGGGCGGCGGCGCAGTCGAACGCGTTGCAGAAGGCGTCGAAGGTGCCGCTCCTGCTGGGGGTGGACGAGGAGCAGGGCATCGTGTCCCGGACGCCGTTCATCACGCGCTTCCCCGGGAACATGGCGCTGGGCGCGACGGGGCGCCCCGCCGACGCACGGACCCAGGCGCGCGTCACGGGCACCGAGCTGCGCGCGATCGGGATCAACCAGGACTACGCGCCCGACGCCGACGTGAACGTCAACCCGCGCAACCCCGTGATCGGGCTGCGCTCGTTCGGGTCCGACCCGGCGAAGGTGTCGGCGATGCTGACCGAGGCGATCGGCGGCTACCAGGAGGCGGGCGTCGCCGCGACGGCCAAGCACTTCCCCGGGCACGGCGACACCGCGACCGACAGCCACACCGGGCTGCCCGTCATCACCCACTCGCGGCGGACCTGGGAGCGCCTGGACGCGCCGCCGTTCAAGGCCGCGATCGCGTCGGGCGTGGACGCGATCATGACGGCGCACATCGTGGTGCCGAAGCTCGACCGGTCCGGCGACCCGTCCACGCTGTCGCGGACGGTCCTGACCGGGATGCTGCGCGGGACGCTCGGCTACCAGGGCGTGATCGTGACCGACTCGCTGGAGATGGCGGGCGCGCGCCGCGCGTACGGCGACGCGGCCGTGCCGGTGCGGGCCGTCGCGGCGGGCGCCGACCAGCTCCTCATGCCGCCGGACCTGCCGCGCGCCTACAACGCGGTGCTCGGCGCGGTGCGCTCGGGGAAGATCCCCGAGCGGCGCCTGGACGAGTCGGTCGCGCGCATCCTCCGGCTCAAGCAGAAGCGCGGCCTGTTCCAGGGGACGCGCGCCGACCCGGCCAAGGCGGACGCGACGATCGGCACGTCCGCGCACCGGGCCGCCGCGCGGACGGTCGCCGAGCACGCGGTGACGCTCGTCCGCAACGAGGGGCGGCTGCTGCCGCTCAAGAAGAGGACGGTCGGGGTGTCCGGACCGGACGGCGCCGCGCTGAGCGCCGCGCTCCGGCGCCAGGGCGTCCGGACGGCCGCGCCCGGGTCGGCGGACGTCACCGTCCTGACCACGCTCAACGCCGGAGCGGCGACGGCAGCCCGGGTCAGGGCGCTCGGGCCGAAGCCGGTCGTGGTGGCCGCGCTCGGCCGCCCCTACGACCTGGACGCGGCGCGCGGCGCGGCGGCGGCGCTGGCCACCTACTCCTCGCAGGCGGTCGCGATCGAGGCGCTGGCGAAGGTGCTGGCGGGCACGGTGAAGCCGGTGGGCCGCCTCCCGGTGCCCGCGGGCGGCAAGCCCGTCGGCCACGGCCTCGGCTACTGACCCCCGCGCATGCCGTCCGCGGGGTCGGTCTGGTGGGAGTTGTGGACGGCGGGTGGCGGGAGCTGGGAAGATCGGGCGCCCCCGTCCCCAGGAGGTCGCCGTGTGGGTCCGGCCTTCCCTCGCCGTTCTGGCCCTGTTGCCCGCGCTGGCCGCGTGCGGTGGGGGCGGCGAGGTCACGATGCCGCCGTTGACGCCCGAGCCCGCCGACTCCCGGCTGGCCGACACGGGCGGAGACGAGCGGCGGACGCTTCCGGCGCGGCTCGTCCTGTACCGGTTCCTGCGCGGTGTGGCCAAGGGGAACGTCGCGGTGTGCGCCTACCTGGCGCCCGCCTACGAGCGCACCGCCTTCGGCAGGCCGGGCGGCTGCCGCGCCGGGTTAGGGCGAGAGCGCGCGAAGCTCGGTCCGTGGGATCTGGCCGCGCTCCGCGGGGTCACGGTGCCGACCGGTGAGGCGGGCCCCGGGGCGGGCGAGGTCACCGTCCGCTTCGAGGATCTGAAGTGGCGCGGCGAGCCCGCCGGCCAGGGTGGGCTGCTCGCTTCGAGCTTCACCCTCCGCAGGACCGGCGGACGCTGGCTCGTCGCCGAGCAGGGTCAGCCCTCCTGACCCAGCACCGCCAGGGCCGCGGCGCGGGCCTCGGCCGGTGTCCGCGCGGCGCGGGCCGCGCGGGCCGCCTCGCGGCATTCGTCCAGCGTGTGCTGGGCGAGGGTGGCGCGCACCAGCGGCAGGGACGGCGCGCTCATCGACAGCGACGTCACGCCGAGGCCGACGAGGACGCACGCGAGGGCCGGGTCGGCGGCCGCCTCGCCGCAGACGCCGCAGGGGACGCCGGCGCCCGCCGCCGGGGCGACCAGGTCGAGGACGGCCGGGTGCCACGGGTCCTGGAGGTGCGCGAGGCCGCCGATCTGGCGGTCGGCGGCGCAGGCGTACTGCGTGAGGTCGTTGGTTCCGATGCTGAAGAACTCGACCTCCGGCGCCAGGTCGCGGGCGCGCAGCGCGGCGGCGGGGACCTCGATCATGATGCCGGGACGTTCGACGCCCGCCGCGCGGCACGCGGCGGCGAACGACTCCGCCTCCTCCACACCGGTCACCATCGGGGCCATGACCTGGAGTTTCACGGTCAGCCCCGCGGCCGCGCGGGCGAGGGCCGACAGCTGGGCGGTGAGCACGTCCGGGTGGCGGCGCATCATCCGCAGGCCGCGCTCGCCGAGCGCGGGGTTCGGCTCGTCGCCGGGAGGCGGGAGGAAGGCGAGGGGCTTGTCGGCTCCGGCGTCCAGGGTCCGCACGACGACGCGGCCCTCGGGGAACGCCTCCAGCACCTTCCGGTACGCCTCTTCCTGCTCGGCGTCGGACGGCGGTTTGGACCGATCCAAGAACAGGAACTCGGTGCGGTAGAGCCCGACGCCCTCGGCGCCGGCCGCCAGCGCGGCCGCGACGTCCTGCGGGCCGCCGATGTTGGCCAGCAGCGGGACGGCGTGCCCGTCCTTGGTGGCCCCGGGACCGGTGGACTCGGCCAGCGCGGACGCGCGGGCGGCGGACGCGGCGCGCGCCGCCTCGACCTCGGTGTCGGACGGGTCGACCACGACGGTCCCGGCGGCGCCGTCCACGAGCACGCGGGTGCCGTCGGTCAGCGCGGTCGCGCCCGGCAGCGCCACGACGGCGGGCACGCCCATCGTGCGGGCGATGATCGCGGTGTGGCTGGTCGGGCCGCCCTCCTCGGTCACGAACGCGACCACCTGGGCGGGGTCGAGCACGGCGGTGTCGGCGGGCGCGAGGTCGCGCGCGACCAGCACGAACGGCTCGGCGGACTCGGGGACGCCCGGCACCGGCAGGCCGAGCAGCCGGGCGATCGCGCGGTCCCGGATGTCGTCGAGGTCGGTGACGCGCGCCGCCATGTACTCGCCGGCCCCGGCGAGCAGCTCCCGATAGACGCCGAACGCCTCGAACACCGCGCGCGCGGCGGCGACGCCCTCCTCGACCTTGGCGCCGACGCCGTCGGCGAGGCCCGGGTCGCGGGCCATCAGCGCCTGCGCGTTCAGCACGTCGCGCCCGTCGGTGTTGCCGGCCTGCGCGGCACGGGCGCCGCGGTCCTCCAGGTCGGCGGCCACGGCCTCCAGCGCGGCGAGCGCGGCGTCGCGTTCGGCGCCCGCGTCGCCGCCGTGCCGGGAGCCGGCGGGCGGCTCGGGGACGGCGCCCGCGATGGTCAGCACGGGACCCGCCCCGGCCCCCGGGCTCACCCCGACACCGCGCAGCGGCTCAGACACCTTCGGGCTCCGGGGTCGACAGCAGGCCCTCCAGGGTGTCGAGCAGCGCGTCCGCGCCCTCGCCGTCGGCGGCGATGACGATCTCCTCGCCGTGCCGCGCGTCCAGGCCGAGCACCGCGAGGATGCTCTTGGCGTTGACGGGCCCCGCGCCGCGCTTGGCCACGGTGACCTGGCCGGGCGCCTTGGCGGCGGTCTGGACGAACAGCGCGGCCGGCCGCGCGTGCAGGCCCACCCTGGACATGATCTTGATAGTGCGTTCAGTCACGGAATGCTCCTCGAAGGGCCGTCTGTCACGGCCGTCGCCGGGCCGTCGGTCACGGCCCTCACTGTCGGCCTTCGCGCCCGGGGGACCCGCCCCCGAACGCTTCGCCCGGGAGGCCCGGGCCGCCGCTGCCACGGACGTCACCGGCCGCGCACCCGCAGCGCGGGGCCCGGCGCGACGTCCAGTTCCTTCAGGTCGGCCACCAGATGGTCGGCCTCGGCCAGCGCCTCCACCGGCTGCGAGGTGGTGACGCCGACGCAGGTCATGCCCGCGGCCTTCACGGCCGCGACGCCCGCCGGGGCGTCCTCGAACCCGATCGCCTCCTCCGGCGGGACGCCGAGGTCGCGCGCGGCGGCCAGGTACCCCTCCGGGTGGGGCTTGCCGTTGACGACGTCGCCGGCGGTCACCACGAGGTCGAGCAGGTCGCGGACGCCGAGACCCTCCAGGAGCCCTTCGGCGTAGCCGCGCCGTCCGGAGGTGACGACGGCGAGCGGGACGCCTGCCGTGGCCAGCGCCCGGATCAGGTCGACGGCGCCGGGGACGGGCACGTCGACGGGCATGTCCGGCAGCTTCCCGTAGGAGAGCGCCTCCTTGAGCAGTTCCTCGGCGGTCGGCCCGGAGAACCTGTGCTCAAGCTCCTGGAGCACCTCCAGCCCGCGGCGGCCCGCGAACGAGGTGATCAGGTCGTCGTCGTAGGGGACGCCGTGCGCGTCGAACAGCAGCCCCCACATGACGCGGTTGCGGGGCTCGGTGTCGATGAGGGTGCCGTCGAGGTCGAACACGGCGGCACGCAGGGGGATCAGCTCCATGTGAACAGTTCGGCCCCCTTCGTGACCTCGCCCGACTCGACGACGTCGGTGAGCGCGCCGTCGCCCGCGTCCAGCGCCACGACCGCGCAGATCGGCGACCGGCCGCCCGCCTCGATGACGGCCGGGTCCCAGCGGACCAGCGGCTGCCCGGCGGTGACCGCCTCACCCTGGGTCGTGAGCAGCTCGAACCCGGCGCCCTTGAGCTGGACGGTGTCGATGCCGAGGTGGACCAGCACGCCGTGGTTCTCGGAGTCCACGACGACGTAGGCGTGCGGATGCAACTTGACGATCTTGCCGGTGACCGGCGCGATCGCGTAGCCGGGGCCGCGCTCGGGGTCGACGGCGGTGCCCGGACCCACCATGGCCTGCGCGAACACCTGGTCGGGCACGCCCGCGAGGCCGACGGCGCGGCCGGCGACGGGCGACAGCACTCGGGTCATCGTGAGCGCTCCTCTCATTCCAGGATGTCCTCGATGTCGCTGGCGATGGTGTCGGCCTCGGGGCCGACCACGACCTGGACGACGGTGCCGCTGCGCATCACGCCGAACGCGCCCGCCCGCTTCAGGCCGGCCTCGTCGACCCGTCCCGCGTCGCTCACCTCGGTGCGCAGCCGGGTCGCGCACGGCTCGATCTCCACGATGTTGTCGGCGCCGCCCAGCGCGGCGACGATGGCCTCGGCCTTGTCCATTGCTCTCTCATTCCGTTCGGGGTGGGTGGCTCGTTCCAACCTGCCAGGCGGGCGGCCCGGACGGCGACCCCGGGCGCCGGTCCGGGGCCGCCGGTACGGCTCAGTCCGTCTGCGTGACCTTGTTCAGCCCGCGCGGGACGTCGGGGTCGACGCCGAGCCGGCGGGCCAGGTTCTCGACCAGGATCTGGCCGGGGACGATCAGCCCGAGCGGCGCGACCCACTCGGGCAGCGCCGGGCCGGGCAGCGCGGCCGTGCACGCCTCGGCGAGCCCCTCGCCGCCGCCGACGCCGAACGCGTGGGCGCCCGCGCCCTCGACCCGGCGGGCCAGCGCGACCGTCCCGGGCAGCGTCGGCCCGGAGTCGGCGGCGACCAGCAGCGCGGGCGTCTGCTCGTCGACGACGGCGATGGGGCCGTGCAGCAGGTCGGCGTAGGACAGGCCCATCGCGTGCAGGTAGCAGGCCTCCTTGATCTTCAGCGCCAGCTCCAGCGCGGTGCCGAACGCGATGCCGCGCCCGGACACGACCGCGCCCGGGACCTGCGCCAGCGCCTCGACGATCTGCTCCAGCGCCGGGGACGCCTCGGTCAGCGCGATCAGCCGCGCCACCTCGTCCGGGACGCGGCGCAGGTCGTCGACCGCGACGTCGGCGCCGAGCCCGAGGGCCAGCACCGACAGCGCGGCGAGCTGCGTGGTGTAGGTCTTGGTGGCCGGGACGGCGATCTCGGCCCCCGCGTCGGTGATCAGCGCGACCTCCGCGGCCTCGGCCAGCGGGGACCCGGCGCCGTTGGTGACGGCGACGGTCCGGGCGCCGCCCGCGGCGGCCCAGTCGAGCGTCTCGACGATCTCCTCGGTCTTGCCGGACTGGCTGATCGCCACGGCGAGCACGCCGCTCAGGTCCACCCGCCGCTTGTAGGCCGTCGCGATCGAGGGCGCCGCCAGCGTGGAGAGCCGCCCGGTGTGCGCCTCGACCAGGTAGCGCCCGTACACGGCGGCGTTGTCGGACGACCCGCGCGCGATGAACAGCACCTGCCGGGTGTCGCGGGCCAGCTCCGCGACCTCGGGCAGCCGCGGCAGCAGCGCGCCCACCGTCCGGCCGAGCGCGTCCGGCTGCTCACCGATCTCGGCGCGCATCTGACTGGTCATGATCCCCCTCCGAAGACTTTCTGCCCGTTGATCCAGGTCGCATGCGCGCGGTGGTCCGGGCCGAGCCAGACCAGGTCGGCCGACGCGCCCGGCGCGATGCGGCCGATGTCGGGACGGCCGATCAGGTCGGCGGGGACGCGGGTCGCCGCGTCCACCGCCACCGCGGTGTCGATGCCGAGGGCGGCGGCGTTGCCGAGCGCCTCGTCCAGCCGGAGGCCGGACCCGGCGAGGGTGCCGTCCGCGCGCAACGGCGGCCCCTGCTCGGGCATCGTGATCGGCTCGCCGCCGAGTTCGTAGGTGCCGGGCGGCATCCCGGCGGAGGAGGCGGCGTCGGTGACGAGCAGTACCCGCCCGTCCGCCGCCTGGAAGACCAGCTTCGCCGCCTCCGGGGACACGTGGTGCAGGTCGAGGATCAGCCCGGGGTGCAGCCGCCGGTCGATCAGCGCCTGCGTCGCCACGCCGGGGTCGCGGTGCCCGACGCCGCTCTGCGCGTTGAAGATGTGGGTGACCATGCGGGCGCCCGCGTCGGCGGCGGCCGCGGTCTGGGCGGCGGTCGCGTCACTGTGCCCGACGCTGACCAGCACCCCGGCCGCGTCCAGCTCGCGGATCGCCGCCAGCGCGCCCTCCCGCTCGGGCGCGAGCGTGACGAGCTTGACCAGGCCGGTCTCCAGCAGCGCCGCGATCGCCTCGGGCGTCGGGTCGGTCAGGTACGCGGCGTTGTGCGCGCCCTTCCGCCGCTCCGACAGGAACGGCCCTTCGAGGTGGACGCCGAGGACCTTCGTACCGGAGGCGAGGTCGGGCAGCAGGTCGCGGGTGCGCAGCAGCGCCTCGGCCTGCACCTGGACGGGGGCGGTGATGAACGTCGGCATGAACGCGGTCACGCCGGTCTCGGGGAGGCGGGAGACGACCGTGCGCCACTGGTCCACGTCGGCGTCGACCATGTCGTAGCCGAAGAACCCGTTCACCTGGAGGTCGACGAGGCCGGGGGCGAGCAGGCCCTCACCGAGGTCGGCGTCGGGGACGCCGGGCGGGCGGCCCTCCCCCACCTCGGTGATCACACCGTTCTCCGCTCGGACGAATCCCGGGGAGAGTACGCGGGTAGGACCACCCCCGGGGGTAGTGATCATGTGCTCAGCGCTGATCAGTAGTGATGCCATTGGAGCGCGCTCTCTGTGACGCGACGATCGCGGAACGTCGCCGCCGGGGCGTACAGGTCTAGTCCGGACTAGACCAGTACGCACCTTATCCCACCAATCGGAGCCAGCTGAAGACGTCGGCCCGAACTCGTCCGGGTTCGGGCCGTCTCGGGGGAGGTCATCCGCCCATGAGCACCACGGCCGAGGCCGGAGGGATGCGCGGGGCGTGGTCCGCCACGTTCGGGGTGCTGCAGCGGATCGGCCGCAGCCTCATGCTCCCCATCGCCGTCCTGCCCGCGGCGGGCATCCTGCTGCGCCTCGGCCAGGACGACCTGCTCGGCGTCGACGGCCTCGGCTGGGACCGGATCGCCGAGGTCTTCGCGGCGGCGGGCGGCGCCCTGCTCGACAACCTCCCCCTGCTGTTCGCGGTCGGCGTGGCGATCGGGTTCGCCAAGAAGTCCGACGGGTCCACCGCGCTCGCCGCCGTCGCCGCCTACCTCGTGTTCGACCGCGTCTCCAAGGTGATGTTCTCCCACAGCGGCGAGCTCAAGGGCACCGTGGTGGAGATGGTCCGCCAGGAGGACGGCTCGCTCAAGGAGACCATCGGCTACGGGCTGAAGAACCCGACCCAGGTGCTCGGCGGCATCGTCGTCGGCCTGATGGTCGCACTGCTCTACCAGCGCTTCTACCGGGTGAAGCTGGTGTCGTGGCTGGCGTTCTTCGGCGGCCGCCGGTTCGTCCCGATCGTCTCGGCCGGGGCGGCGCTGGTGCTCGGCGTCGTCTTCGGCGTCGTGTGGCCGACGCTCGGCGGCTGGATCGACGACTTCGGCGACTGGCTCACCGGCCTCGGCGCGCTCGGCGCCGGGATCTACGGCGTCTCGAACCGGCTGCTGCTCCCCTTCGGCCTGCACCACATCCTGAACTCGCTGATCTGGTTCGTGTTCGGCACCTACAAGGGGCCGGACGGCGTCGTCCACGGCGAGATCAACCGCTACCTCGCGGGCGACCCGCACGCGGGCACGTTCCTCGCCGGGTTCTTCCCGGTGCTGATGTTCGGTCTGCCCGGCGCCGCGATGGCGATCTGGCGCTCGGCGGCGCCGCACCGGCGCGGCGCGGTCGGCGGCCTGATGATCTCGGCGGCGCTCACCGCGTTCGTCTGCGGGGTGACCGAGCCGATCGAGTTCTCGTTCATGTTCGTCGCGCCGCTGCTGTATGTGATCCACGTGCTGCTCACGGGTATCTCGATGTACGTTCTGGCGGCGGCGGACGCGCAGCTCGGGTTCAGTTTCTCCGCCGGGCTGATCGACATGCTGTTGAACGCCACCAAGGACAACACGCGGCATTTGTGGCTGGTCGTGGCACTGGGAGTGGTCTACTTCTTCCTCTACTACGCGGTGTTCATGTTCGTGATCAAGAGGTTCGACCTGCCCACACCGGGCCGCGAGCGGGAGGAGGACGCACCGCCCGAAAGCGACGCCGGGCAGGCCCTCGGACCGGCCACCTGACCTGCGCATTCATTCGATCTTGAGAGGATGGAGCCGTGACCTGCTCGTTACGGATCTGTGCATTGACATGTCTTTCCCCAATGTGGTCTAGTCCGGCCTAGACCAGTACGAACCAAACTGAATCACAACCGAAACCCCCATCCCATCCCTAGCATTACGCACCGGACGACGTCCGGCCTGGTCACATCCGTTTGTGCGCCCGGTCCGGCAACCCCTGCCGGTCGCACCGACCCGGTCGCGTTCGGGCCCGGCCACCGCCGGGCCGCTCACGCGTCCGCGCCGCCACCCGCGCGCGCGTCCCGGTTTCCCTGACGTTTCAGGGATGTGCGCAGGCGTTGGAACGGTTCAGGACGTTCGGGGGACGCGTTCGGGGGGACGTACCCCGGGCTCGGACCAGCCCGAGCCGCCCGGGGCGCTCCCGGGCCGTCCGCCCGTCGAGCCGCCGCCCGTCCGACCGACCATCCGTCCGCCGACCCCGTCGCTCCGGCCCCGGCCATCGAGGACTCCCCCGTGACAGCCATCGATCCGCACAGCCCGGTACCGAAGTACTTCCAGCTCCGCGCCATCCTGCTGGACCTGATCGAGAGCGCCGAGCTGCCCGTCGACGCGCCGATCCCGTCCGAGCGCGAGCTGTGCGTCCGGTACGAGCTGTCGCGCATGACCGTCCGCCAAGGCGTCGACCAGCTCGTCTCCGAGGGGCGGCTCTACCGCGTCCCCGGCAAGGGCACGTTCGTCGCCCGTCCCAAGATCGAGATGCCGCTCCGGCTCGTCTCCTTCACCGAGGACATGCTCAGCCGCGGGCTGCGGCCCGGCGCCGTCGACCTCGACCGCCGCACGGTCCCCGCCGACGCCCGCCTCGCCCGCATGTTCGAGGTCGAGCCCGGCACCGAGATCCACGTCATCGAGCGGCTGCGGACCGCCGACGGCGAGCCGATGGCTCTGGAACGTGCCCATATCCTCGCCTCGCTCGCCCCCGACCTGCTCGACCGGCGGCTCGCCGACCGCTCCCTCTACGGCGTGCTGGAGGCGGTGTACGGGCTGGTCTTCGACGCGGGAGACCAGACCATCGACGCCAGCCTCGCCGACGCCGCCGACGCCCGGCACCTCCAGATCGCCCGCGGCAGCGCCGTCCTGCTGCTGCAACGCCGCTCCTACACCGGCGGCATCTGCGCCGAACTCGGCGTCTCGACCTACAGGGCGGACCGCTACCAGATCCACACGGCCCTCGGAAACCCCCCGCCGCACTCCTAACCCCCTGAGGAGGAACCCCCGATGACTTCGACAACCGTGGACGCGGGCGCGCCGCGCCGAGGGTCGAGCATCCTCGCGGTGCTCCAGCGGATCGGCCGCAGCCTCATGCTGCCGATCGCGGTCCTGCCCGCCGCGGCCCTGCTGTTCCGGCTCGGCCAGAAGGACATGCTGGGCGCGGACGGGCTCGGCTGGACGCGCGTCGCCGAGGTCGTCGGCGGCGCGGGGCAGACGCTCTTCGAGCACCTGCCGATGCTGTTCGCGGTCGGCGTCGCCATCGGGTTCGCCAAGAAGTCCGACGGCTCCACGGCGCTCGCCGCGCTCGTCGGGTACCTCGTCTTCGACCAGGTCACCAAGATCATGTTCTCGCACTCCGCCGACCTCAAGGGCAGCGTGCTGATCACCAAGGTCGACGAGGGCACGACCAAGCAGGTCATCGACTTCGGCGCGACCAACCCCACCGACGTCCTCGGCGGCATCCTGATCGGCGTCGTCGCGGCACTGCTCTACCAGCGCTTCAACCGCGTGAAGCTGCCCACCTACCTGGCCTTCTTCGGCGGCCGCCGGTTCGTCCCGATCATCACCGCGGTCGCCGCCCTCGGCATCGGCGTCGCGATCGGCTTCATCTGGCCCGTCTTCGGCACCTGGCTGACCGACTTCGGCGACTGGATCACCGGCGCGGGCGCGCTCGGCGCGGGCGTCTACGGCGTCGTCAACCGGCTCCTGCTCCCCTTCGGCCTGCACCACATCCCGAACTCCCTGATCTGGTACGTGTTCGGCGACTACAAGGGGCCGGACGGCGTCGTGCACGGCGAGATCAACCGCTACCTGGCCGGCGACCCGCACGCGGGCGGCTTCACCGCCGGGTTCTTCCCCGTCCTCATGTTCGGCCTGCCCGGCGCCGCCCTCGCCATCTGGCGCGCGGCGCCCCCGCACCGCCGCCCCGCCGTCGGCGGCATCATGATCTCCGCCGCGCTCACCGCCTTCGTCACCGGCGTCACCGAGCCGATCGAGTTCGCGTTCATGTTCGTCGCGCCCGTCCTGTACGCGGTGCACGTCGTGCTGACCGGCATCTCCATGGCCCTGATGGAGGCGGCGGGCGCCCAGATGGGCTTCGGCTTCTCGGCGGGCGGCATCGACATGCTGCTGAACGCTTCCAAGGACAACACCAAGGGCCTGCCGCTGATCATCGGGCTGGGCGTCCTGTACTTCTTCGTCTACTACTTCGTGTTCAAGTTCCTCATCGTGAGGTTCGACTTCGCCACGCCGGGACGCGAACCCGAGGGCGAGGAGTCGGTGGCCGCCGATCCGACCACCAACCCCGAACTGGCCGCCGGCGCCAAGCCCGCGCGCGACCCCGACCGCAGATCGCCCCAGGACTCCCCCGCCTCCGGCTGACCCCGAGAGCCCCGGACCTCCCACGACCCCTCCGGGACTCTCCCTCCACGCGGCGGCGGGGCGCTCCACCGCCCCGCCGCCGCCCTTTCCGCACGAATATCCGGTGATATTTAGGGATGCGGAACTGGCCGTATGTGGCCAGCATGTATTTTCTCGGCCGCTCAGGACTCCTTTTCTCGAACCGATTCGAGGAGGTAGCCGTGGGCCGACGCCCCGTCCAGCCGGTGTCCGCCGTTCGCATCGTCCGCTACACGCCCGTCCTGTCATCCGCCCGGTGGCGGGACGGCGGCGGATCGGCGTCCAGCACGGCCTCAACCGGGCGGAGCGGACCCGGCGCGGCGCGGCCCGTATCCGAGGTGCCTTCGGGGCCTTCTACGGCGGGACGCGCATCTGGCGCGCCTTCCGAGTGGAGGCCCTCCCAGGCCCCGAGCACGGACGGGGCGCTGGCGCTCAACCGGGCGCCGCTGCATGCGCGGACGCCGCGTCCGCTGCGCCTCGTCCAGCCGGGCGAGAGCGTGGAGACGGAACTGCGCGCACGCGCGGAGGCGACCGTGCGCATCGTGCTGGACGTCCTGGCCGGAGCACGCCCGGCACACCGGCTCTCCCAGGTGGCGGTCCCGGCGGTCTGCCAGGAACTGGAACGCCTCTATCCGCCCACCGCAGGCCGCGCCGCCCCGCCGGGTGCCCGCCGGGAGGGCCGCGCCGCGCCACCGCGTGGCGCTTCTCCGGGGCGCGCCGACCCGCCGGGGACCATGCAGCCCGGACGCGCCGCCGGACCGCGCGCCGCCGCTCTGAGGCGCGCCGTCCCACCGGGGGCCGCCTCACCCGGACGCACCGACCCGGCGGGCGCCGGGCTGCCGAGACGGGCCTTGCCAGGAGGGGGTGCCGTGCCGACGGGGAGGGTTCCCGCGGGGCGGGTTGTTCCGGCTCGGGTGTTGTCGAGTTGGTTGCAGCGGCCCGCGCCGGGGGTCGCCGAGGTGGGGGCGGTGGCCGTCGTGGCGGGCCGGGTGCGGGCGCTCGCGCTCCGGCTCGAACTGCACCGGGGGCGCTGGCGCTGCACCGCCGTGGAGACCACCGGGCCGTGACGCGGCGTCCCCCTGAATGCGAGAACGGCCTCCCGGACCAGGTCCGGGAGGCCGCTCGCGATCACGTGCTACTTGTTGCGCGGGTCTCCGTGGCAGCGCTTGAACTTCTTCTTCGAGCCGCAGGGACACGGGTCGTTGCGGCCGACGCCCGCGTAGGGGTCGTCGGTCTCCTCGCTGTGGTGCTCGACGCCGCCCTCACCGTCGACCGTCGGGGCCGAGTACTCCAGCTTGGACGGACGGTTCGGCTTGTCCAGCCCCTTGGCCTTGATCGCCGGGGCCTCGTCGACGGCGAGCTGGTCCACCGGGACGTCGTCGGCCTCCTCGGGCTCCTCCACGTCCTCGTCGACGGCGACGTCCTCGTCCACGGCGAGCTTGCCCTCGGGTGCGGACTTGGCGACGGAGACGGGCGCGGCGCCGACCGCGGGGGCCTCGGGCTGCTCCTCGATCTCGACCTCAAGGTTGAACAGGTAGCCGACCGACTCCTCCTTGATGCCGTCCAGCATCGCGTTGAACATGTCGTAGCCCTCGCGCTGGTACTCCACCAGCGGGTCGCGCTGCGCCATGGCCCGCAGGCCGATGCCTTCCTGGAGGTAGTCCATCTCGTAGAGGTGCTCGCGCCACTTGCGGTCCAGGACCGACAGCACGACGCGGCGCTCCAGCTCCCGCATGACGTTGGAGCCGAGCTCCTCCTCGCGCTTCTCGTAGGCGTCCTGCGCGTCGTCGCGGATCTTGGCGGCGAGGGTCTCGGCGTCCAGGCCGGAGATGTCGCCGTCGGCCGCGTCCTCGACCAGCTCGTCCACCGTGATGGAGATCGGGTAGAGCTGCTTGAACGCCTTCCAGAGCTTGTCGAGGTCCCAGTCCTCGGCGAAGCCCTCGCCGGTGGCGCCCGCGACGTAGCCGTGCACGACCTCGTCGATCATCCGGCGGACCTGGACCTGAAGGTCCTCGCCCTCCAGCACCTTGCGGCGCTCGGCGTAGATGACCTTGCGCTGCCGGTTGAGGACCTCGTCGTACTTCAAGACGTTCTTGCGCATCTCGAAGTTCTGCTGCTCGACCTGGGTCTGCGCCGACCTGATCGCGTTGGAGACGATCTTGGACTCGATCGGCGTGTCGTCCGGGATGTTCAGCCGGGTCATGATCGATTCGACGCGGGCCGAGTTGAACAGCCGCATCAGGTCGTCTTCGAGCGAGAGGTAGAACCGCGACTCGCCCGGGTCGCCCTGGCGGCCGGACCGTCCGCGCAGCTGGTTGTCGATGCGCCGCGACTCGTGCCGCTCGGTGGCGAGGACGTAGAGCCCGCCGGCGTCGACGACCTCCTCGTGCTCGCCCTTGACGGCCTCCTTGGCCTTCTCCAGCGCCTCGGGCCAGGCCTCCTCGTACTCCTCGGGCGTCTCCAGCGGGGACAGCCCGCGCTGGTGCAGTTCGAGGTCGGCGCGGAAGTCGGGGTTGCCGCCGAGCATGATGTCGGTGCCGCGGCCGGCCATGTTCGTCGCGACCGTGACGCCGCCCTTGCGGCCCGCCTCGGCGACGATCGCCGACTCCTGCTCGTGGTGCTTGGCGTTCAGCACCTGGTGCGGGATGCCGCGCCGCTTGAGCATCTTGCTCAGCTTCTCGGACTTCTCGACCGAGGTGGTGCCGACCAGGACCGGCTGGCCCTTCTCGTGCCGCTCGGCGATGTCGTCGACGACCGCCTCGAACTTGGCCTGCTCGGTCTTGTAGACGACGTCGGCGACGTCCTGGCGGACCATCGGCTTGTTCGTCGGGATCGGCACGACGCCGATCTTGTAGGTCTTGTTGAACTCGGCCGCCTCGGTGTCGGCCGTACCGGTCATGCCGGACAGCTTGTTGTAGAGGCGGAAGTAGTTCTGGAGGGTGATCGTGGCGAGCGTCTGGTTCTCGTCCTTGATCGACACGCCCTCCTTGGCCTCGATGGCCTGGTGCATGCCCTCGTTGTAGCGGCGGCCGTGCAGGATGCGCCCGGTGAACTCGTCGACGATCAGGACCTCGCCGTTCATGACGACGTAGTCCTTGTCGCGCTTGTACAGCTCCTTGGCCTTCAGCGCGTTGTTGAGGAAGCTCACCAGCGGCGTGTTGACCGAGTCGTAGAGGTTGTCGATGCCGAGGTAGTCCTCGACCTTCTCGACCCCGGCCTCGGTGATGCCGACCGTGCGCTTCTTCTCGTTGACCTCGTAGTCGCCGGGCCCGTACTCGTCGACCTGGCCCGCGGTGCTGATCAGCTCGGCCCGCTTCAGCCGCGGGACGATCTTCGCGAACTCCGAGTACCACTTGGAGTTCTGCTCGGCCGGACCCGAGATGATCAGCGGGGTCCTGGCCTCGTCGATCAGGATGGAGTCGACCTCGTCCACGATCGCGAAGTTGTGGCCGCGCTGGACGCACTCCTCCAGGCTCCAGGCCATGTTGTCGCGCAGGTAGTCGAAGCCGAACTCGTTGTTGGTGCCGTAGGTGATGTCGGCGTTGTAGGCCGTGCGGCGCTCGTCCGGGGTCATCTGCGGGAGGATGACGCCGACCTCAAGGCCGAGGAACTGGTGGATGCGGCCCATCCACTCGGCGTCGCGCTTGGCCAGGTAGTCGTTCACCGTGACCACGTGCACGCCGTCACCCTCAAGGGCGTTCAGGTACGCCGGGAGGACGCAGGTCAGGGTCTTGCCCTCACCCGTCTTCATCTCCGCGATGTTGCCCAGGTGCAGCGCGGCACCGCCCATGATCTGGACGTCGTAGTGGCGCTGCCCGAGCACGCGCTTGGCGGCCTCACGGGCGGTCGCGAACGCCTCGGGGAGCAGGTCGTCGAGGGTCTCGCCGTCGGCGAGGCGCTCTCGGTACTTGTCGGTCAGCTCGCGCAACTCGGCGTCGCTCATCTCGAGGAAGTCGTCCTCGATCGAGTTGACCTGATCCGCGAGCTTCTTGAGCTTGCGCAGGGTTTTTCCCTCGCCCGCACGAAGGATCTTGTCGATGACTGGCGGCACTCTCGAAGACTCCTTGCAGATCGTGGGTCACCGCTCCTGGCGGCGCGCACACCACACGTACGATGCCCATCGTAGGCGAGATCCAGAATGGTCTAGGTCACTCCGCAACGCAATCCACAGAACGTTCCGTTTGACCGTTCGGGTACCGGATAGGTCTCCGACGGCACGGAAGGGGAGGCCTGGTGTCCGAAGAACCGCAGACAGGAGAGCCGTACGGCTCTGAGGGATCCGACTCGCGCGGGGCGCGCCGTCCAGGTGGCGGAGGGTCACGAGCGTCGCACACCGGGGAGTCGAACGGCGCGGCGCGAGCGGAGTCGCACGGCTCCCACGCCGGGCGGCCGGGTTCGTGGGTCGCCGTCACGATCATCTTCGCGGGGTTCGTCGTCGGCGGCGTCGCGATCTGCCTGGGACCGGCCTGGATCATGTTCTACGTCGGTGTCGGGATCATCGTCGTCGGCATGATCGTCAGTGGCCTCGTCCACCTCTTCTCGGACGTGGTGGTGGACGCGCCGCGCGTCATCCCCGAGATCGTCGACTACTCGCTGTTCGGCTCGCGCTCGGACAAGCGGCGCGGCGGCGAGCAGGGCGAGGCCATCGACCGTCCCATCGCCACGGACCCGCAGCAGACACCGCACGGCTGACCTGGCCGTACATCGGACCGCCGGAGCGGGTGGCGCACGCCGCGCCACCCGCTCCGGCGGTCCGGCCCGCGGGCCGGGCGTCTTCGGCGTGTTCCGGCCAGCGGCGGCCGCACGCCGATGGCGCCTTCCGGCCAGTGGCGGAGGTTCTGGCCGGTGGCGGCCCCTAGCCGGTCGCGGCCCCTAGCCGGTGGCGGCGGACTTGAGGGCGGCGTCGAGGAGGGCGCGGTCGACGCCGTCCGGAACGATCCGCTCGACGCGCACGTCGTCGCATCCGACCCAGGAGGCCGCGCGCCAGAGCGCCGTGGCGAGGGAGGCCGCGGCCGTCTCCGCGCGGGGAGCGGTCCTGACCGCCCAGGGCTCGAAGGTCACCTGCCGGGCGATGAGCGTGCCTCCCTCCCTGGCGGGGTCGACGCGGCCCAGGATGCGCCCCCCTGCCAGCAGCGGCATCGCGAAGTAGCCGTGCACGCGCTTGGCCTTGGGGACGTACGCCTCCAGCCGGTGGTCGAAACCGAAGACGCGTGAGGCACGGGCCCTGTCCCACACGAGGGAGTCGAAGGGCGAGAGCAGCGTCGTCATGTGCCTGCCCTTGGGCGGGACCTCCAGCGCCTGAGGGTCGGCCCACGCGGGTTGCGTCCATCCCCGCACCGACGCCCTGACGAGGCCCGTCGCCTCGATCACCCGGTCCACCTGGTCTTGCCGGACGCGGTAGTAGTCGGCGAGGTCCCCCCGCGTCGCCACGCCGAGGGCCCTGCCCGCGCGTGCGACGAGCGCCGTCAGGCAGGCGTCGTCGTCCGGCTCCCGCATGCGGAGCTCCTCCGGGACGGCCCGCTCCGCCAGGTCGTACACGCGCCGCCAGCCCACCCGCTCCACGCAGACGGCCTCGCCGATGTCGAGCAGCCACTCGATAGCGATCTTGTGGTCGCTCCAGTCCCACCATTCGGAGCTGGCCTTGGCGCCGCCCAGCTCCTTCGTGGTGAGCGGCCCGTCCGAGCGGAGCCGTGCCCGGATCTGGTCGCAGACGCCCTCCGGAACCTTGTGCCAGCGCCAACCCCGGCTCCGGTACGCGCGGCGGCGGAACTCGAACAGCGGCCAGTCGGCCATCGGGATTATGGACGCCGCGTGAG
Organism: Actinomadura sp. NEAU-AAG7; assembly: GCF_018603865.1. Lineage (NCBI taxonomy): Bacteria > Bacillati > Actinomycetota > Actinomycetes > Streptosporangiales > Thermomonosporaceae > Actinomadura > Actinomadura sp. NEAU-AAG7. Next base: position 581,030 of record NZ_JAHFZY010000004.1, on the reverse strand, counting down.
CCCAATACTCGAATGCCCCATACGTGCCATTGCCCCAATAGGCGGTCTCGATCGCGTTCCGCCCCACCGGGCCGAGCCGGGCATAGGGAATCAACTCGTGGGACCGTGCCAGAACCGAGATCGTGTCCAGCTGGACGGCCCCCAGCCTTTCCAGCATGGCGGGCACACCGCCCTTGGGCCGGGCCCCCAGGAACCCCTGGGCCCGGAGTTGCAGCCGCCGTGCCTCGTCCGCGCTGAGCTCTACCTCGTCCACGTCCGCGATGCTAGGGCACGACACCGACAAAAGGGGAATGCCGGTCGCGCGACGGGCCCGGTGTCAGGGGCCGGCGAAGGCGGAGGCGGCGGCGAGGATGCGCCGGCCCAGCGGCACGTCCCCGCCCACGTCGACCCGTATCTCGCCCGGTCGCAGCCGTTCCGCGGCGAGAAGGCAGAAGTCCATCGTGTCGAGCGCGAGCGTCACGGTCGGCTTGTCGGGGGCGGACGGGCCGAGCGGCAGATGCCAGGCTCCCCCGCCGGGGCCCCTCAGATCGACGTGGACGCTCTCGCCGGCCGCGGCCCGCCCCTCGCGCAGCGCGAGCGCCCCGGGGAGCGCACGGACGCCCAGGGTCGCGATCGCGTGCAGATGCTCGGGCGGCGGCGGGGGCAGCGAGTGGCCGGTCGCCGTCGCGATGTCGCGGGCGTGGACCCAGGTCTCGAACGCGCGGGCGACCACCGCGCTGTCCGTCCGCATCGGGAACTTGAGGACCACCCGGATGGCGGCCGCCTCCTCGTCCAGGCGCGCGCACAACGCGTCGGCCTGGGTGCGCCAGGACACCCGCGTCTCCTCGTGGCCGCGTCCGCGCTGCTCGTCGATGACGAGGGCCGTGCGCGCGTCCACGTCCCGGGCGTCTGCCCCCTGCGCAGGTTCGGCACGTGCCAAAACGGGGGCACCGTCCTGCGTGTTCAACTGCTCCGCCAGAAGGGAATCGGTGGCGGACAGGTGGGCGACGACATCCTGGACGGACCAGTCGTAGATGACGTTGGTGGACCACGCGCGCCGCGACAGCTCCGCCAGCAGCGCGTCCAGCATCGACACCAGCGCCGCGTAGGGCGCCGCATAGGACGGGACGGAGGGCGCCACCGGCCGCCGCCGGGCGCGCGCGCCCGCGAGGGTCCGCTCACGCAGGGACGCGCCGGGCCGGACGCCGTCGAGAAGACCCGCGACGCCACCGAGCAGGAGGCTCTCCTCCATGCAGGCGGGACAGTGCGGGACGTGGCCCATGACGAGCCGCGTCTCCTCGTCCGAGCACGCGCCCAACGCCCAGGAGCCGAGCAGGGACGCGACGTGCTCGTGCACGGGGCTCATGGCGTGATCCCCCTCTCCGCCAGCGTCTCGGCGACGCGGCGCGGGGCCGTCCTGACGCGCGGTCCCGCGGTGCCCTCCGCCGGACCGAACCAGGCTGCCACCCGACCGTACGTGCGCCGGGGGAAATAGGCCAGCACGACCGCCTCCCGCAGGGCGCTCAAACGGGCCGCCACCGCGACGACCTCCGCTCCTGGGGACGCACAGGTAGCGCGGGCGTAACCCTCAGGACCGTGTTGTCGGACGGTTCCGGTCAGGTGCGCCCAACCTCTAGGTGATCTCCAGAAGCTTCTCCCGGACGGCGTAGACGACCGCCTCCATCCGCGAGTGCAGCTGGAGCTTCTCCAGGATGTTGCGGACGTGGTTCTTCACGGTGTTCTCGGAGATGAACAGCTCCCGGGCGATCTCCCGGTTGCCGAGCCCGCGCGCGACCAGCCGCAGCACCTCCATCTCACGTTCGGTGAGACGCGGCGCCGGCACCTGCTGGGTGCGCTCCTCGCTGCGCTTGGCGAGCGCGGCGAACTCGGTGATCAGCTTGGACGCCATCGACGGGCTGATCAGCGACTGCCCGCCGTGGACGGCGCGGACCGCCTGCGGCACCTCGTCGATCGAGATCTCCTTGAGCAGGTAGCCGCTGGCCCCCGCCTTGATCGCCTCGAAGAGGTCCTCCTCCTCGTCGCTGATGGTCAGCATGACGATCTTCGCGCTGGGCGCCGCGTCCTTGATGGCGGTGCACGCCTCGATACCGCTGCGGCGGGGCATCCTGATGTCCATCAGCACGACGTCCGGCAGCAGGTCGCCGGCCATCTCGACCGCCTCGTGCCCGTCGCCGCCCTCGCCGATGACCTCGATGTCGTCCTCGCCCTGCAGGACCATCTCCAGACCCCTGCGGAACAGCGCGTGGTCGTCGACGATGAGCACCCGGATCGGGTCGGCGGCCCCGGCCGGACCCGCCGCCTCACGGGCGGCGGGCGTCGCACCGGCGCCGGCCTGACGGGGTACGGCCGCGGCGCCGCGAGCCTCGGGTTTCTCGCTCACCTGAGTCGCGGCGTGGAGGAGACGCCGCTTCCCCCCTTCGCTGTCAATGATCTGTACCGGGCCTGGACGAGCCCGGTTCCGGCACCTTACGGCCCCGGGTCGTCCAATTTCTTGCACTTGGGGGTCGCCCGGACCGCCGCGCCCCCGGAATCACTCCCGGGCGACCCACCGGCTCCGGGGTTGCCCCGGCTTGTACGGTTCGCTGGTCCAAGTGTCTTCTACTTGCGGGGCGACCACACCCCCTGACGCGCCCTGGAATCATCCGGATTTCCCTGGACGGCCCTGCCCGCGCGCCCCCAGGGGCGCCGCCCGCGCCTGTCGCCTCCGCAGGATGCCGGGTTCGCACGCTTCGCCCCGACCCTTGCCCGCGCCGGGGCGGCAGGGCACGCTCGGCTCAGGAAAGGCTCGACCGATTCGATTTCCGGTGACACGAAAATCGCCGGTACCCACCTCACCCAAACCGATTCACCTCCCCGGCCACGGCCTAGAGCGGCTCGGCGGTTCTCGCACCCTTCGAAACCTCTGAAATCGGACGAGAACCGGAGCCCTATTCTTCGGAGTTTCCGGGCATCACGCGCAACGCCCGCCAAGGAACCTGATCACGGGCGAACCCCGCGCAACCTCAGGGACCGCGCCCGTCCACGAGTGAACTGCTGCGCCTCCAGAAAGGTTCCAGAGCTGACCGGAACCTCCCGGCACAAGCCGCTGACCAGCGCTCACGCCCGTCCCGCAGGAGCCGCCGCAGCGACGTGCTCCCCCTCAACCGTCAGCGACCACTCCGCCACACCGGTGGGCGGCCTTGACCTCCAATGGCGATCATCCGGGAACTCGAACGCCCCCGAATTCCCCGCGGAAGGCGCTCGACCCGCTCTGCCGGAAAACGATGTCAGCACCCGGACGCCGCGACGCGCACCTCACCCGATGGAAACTTCGCCTTCCCCGCTCGGCCCCGTCCAGCCGCACGCCTCAACGATGGCGGCTTGGTCCCAGTAGAAGGGACGGCATTCGAGCATGCGCCCGTCCCGGACCCTGATCTGCTGCAGGATCAGAGTCTCGACCTCCCGGCCGGTGGCCCGGGCCCGGAACCGCACCCGATTGCGCACCACGACGGTGTCGCCGTCGCCCCAGTGCTCCTGCTCCAGGAACTCCATCGATTCCCAGACCTCGCTGAAGCGGGTCAGAAAGCGCTCCAGCCCGTCCCGGCCGCGCCACGTCCCGGTGCCCGTGAACGGCAGGCCCGGAGCCTGGTGCAGCACCACCTCCGGATCCAGACAGGCGGCCGCCGGCCCATAGTCGGCCTTGCCGTACCCGCCTGCCGCCACATACGCCGCCTCGGCCGCGTAGAACTTCTCCATCACCGCCCACGCGTCACCTGACGCGTACCGGTCTTCCACCGAAGGCCCCATGCCCATCGTCTGCCCCTCTCACCGCAGTCACGCCCGGAACCCCGTCCACCCCAACGCGGTTGCACCAGCGGCCACACGAGGCCGCGGTGAATCGGAACTCCGACGAACGTTCGGCAGCCGCCGCGATGACGTGACCGCCCGTCGCCGCCGAGCACGCCCCACCCCCAGAGGCCACCGCTGTGAGGCGCTGCCATTAGCGGACGGGCTTCTCCCACGTCAGCGAGTATCGATAGAGGATGTGGCGCTGGTAACGCGAGCCCGGCAGCAGCCGCCGCGCCGCGGTCCGCACCTGCCCGTAGCTCATCTGCGGATTGGCGACCGGCATTCCGTCCGGGCCGTGCGCGCGCCGCAGCACCTTGATGACCCGGACGACCGGGGCGACCGCGATCGACGCCGCCCAGTCCGTCGGGCTGCTCTCCCGAGCCAACCCGACCACCACCAGCGTGCCGCCGGGGCGCAGCAGCTCGCGCATCCGGGTCAGGGCCGCCTCGAAGTCCATGTGATGGATCGCGGACACCGAACAGATGAAGTCATAGCCCTCGTCCAGCAGATCGGCGGTGAGGAAGTCGCCCTCGACAAAGGCCAGATCCGGCTCCCCGGCAGCGAGCCGGCGAGCGTGGGCGACCATCCTCGGCGAGCTGTCGACACCGGTCACGCGCTTCGCCTTCCCGGCCAGCTTGCGCACGAGCAGCCCGTCGCCGCAACCAACGTCCAGCGCGTCGCCGCACCCCTCCGGAACGGCGCGCAGAATGCCGGGGTGACGGGCGACGTTGGTGTTCCAATACGGTTCCAGATCCGCCTGACGCACCCGCTCACCGTAAAGGGCACACCCCTGCGACCGCGCCCCGCGTAACAAGCACCCGCGGCCCCGCCAGCCAGCGCGGCCGCGACAAGACGCCATCCGCCCTGGACCCGCCCGTCCCCTGATCATCGTCCAATGGTTCAGCCGGGCCCGCTGAAGCCGTGGCGAAGGATGTCGAGGAGGCGGCGCGCCCGGCCGACATCGGGCTCCGAAACAGCGACCGCGTTGGCGAGCGCCAGCACCTCGGCCACGGCGAGGTCCCCGCGAACGGCGCCCGCCTCCTGGGCGCGGGAGAGCAACCTCTCCGCGGTCGAGGTCAGCGAGGCGTGCCAGCGCTCGAACAGCGCGGTGCGCCGCTCGCCGGCGACACCGGCGAAGGCCGGCGTCCGCCTGGTGGCCACGTGGACGACGAAGTCTTCCAACCAGGTGAAGAGGGCCTCACCGGGATCCGGTTCGCGTAGGAGAGCGGCGCCTCGGTCGCAAAGCGCGGCGATCTCGTCGGCGTAGACCGCCGTGAGCAGGTCACCGCGCGTCGGGTAGTGCCGGTAGAGGGTCGCGTTGCCGACCCCGGCGCGCCGGGCCACCTCGTCCAGGGCGACGTCCGGGCCGCGCTCGTCGAAGAGCTCCCTGGCCGCCGCCACCAGCAGCCGGGCGTTCCGCTCGGCGTCCGCGCGGCGTGCCCGCCCGGAGGACGCCACCATCCCTGCTCCCTTGGTTGCTAAACGGGGACTTCCCCGCTTACCTTACTCGTGACACTAAGCGGGGAGCTCCCCACTTCCCAACGAGGTCGAGGGACGGCGCCCCGGTCTGGAGGAGCGATGACGTTCACCGCCGACGACCGCACCGCGATCACCGAGCTGATCTCCATGCACGGCCACCTATGCGACAGCGGCGAACTGGATCGACTCGACGAGGTGTTCACTCCCGACGTCGTCTACGACGTCTCGGAGTTCGGTCAGGAGCCCTTGCTGGGCGTCGCGGCCTGCGCCGCCGCCGGACGCGCGCTGGGCGAGCTCAACCCGGTCGGCCACCACGTCACCAACATCGTCCTCAGCGAGATCGCCGACGACCGGGTACAGGCGCGGTCCAAGGGGATCGGCGTCAACGCCGACGGCACCGCCGGGAGCGTGACCTACGAGGACACCGTCCTGCGCACACCCCAAGGCTGGCGGATCAGCCACCGAAAGATCCACGCCCACCGCAAGCCCCTAGGCCGCCAAGCCTGACCCGCAAGACCCATCAAAACAGCGAGACGGTCCTTTGATCGGTGAGATCGTCCGAGAAGGGACCAGGGCTCCGGCGCCGCGGCGCTCGCCCTCGCGGGCGAACTCGATGCGGCCCGGCGGATGCCCGTTGCCGCGTTGGAGGCGGAGGTCGACGCCTCCTGGCTCGCCGCGTGGGCGCGGGTCGGCGCCTGCTTCGAACAAGGCCGCTCGGTTGAGCGGCCGAAGGGAGCCGCCGCGTGACCGGCCGCAACGCACACGAGCGGCCCGCCTCCGACGAGCATCAGCGATTCGCTCAGTACCTGCGGGACCTGGCCATCGTCCGCGCGGCGGAAGAAGCCGACCTGGTAGCCGGCGTCCTACGCGACCCGGACCAGGCGATGGCGCAATCCGCGGTGGTCCGCCACTGGGACCACCGGGCGGCAAGCCTGCTTCCGCTCCCCGACGAGCGGTTCGAGGACTGTGCGCACACCATGGCCGGTCGAATCAGCGAACTGGACTTCCTCACACGCCGCCTGCACTAGTGGACCCTGCTGAGATCGATCACCATGGGCGGACGCTGGGCCGCAGAAGAAGTCACCACCGCATCCGACTGGTTCCAGCGCAAGGCCGTCGAGACAATGACCGCACCCGCCGTCCTCGCCCTGCTCACCGGCACAGGACGAACACGACGCGCCCGCGCTGCCGCCCACCGCCGGCGCAAGGCCGTCGAGACAGTGACCGCAGCCGCCGTCCTCGCCCTGCTCACCGGCACAGGACGAACACGACGCGCCCGCGCTGCCGCCCACCGCCGGCGCAAGGCCGTCGAGACAGTGACCGCAGCCGCCGTCCTCGCCCTGCTCACCGGCGCGGGACGAACACGACGCGTCCGCGCTGCCGCCCACCACCGGCTACGTCGGCGAGACCAGCCACCCGGCTGGCCTGATCCATAGTTCTTGACGTGCGGCCACAAAAGGAGGGGAGATCTCCGAACCCGCTGGATCGCCACTTCGGACTGACCTGCGGACGGGGCGGGGCGCGCAGCCCCGACGCACGGGGGGTTCCGGGCGTCCCAGAGGTGCCGTGCGGACCCGCCGGGACCGCGCTGCGACGGCCGCCGCTGGGCCGCCTCCGAGGGCACGGGCTCGCCCTCAACCCACTACCGGGGCGCCGTGGCTCGGCGTTTGTTGAGGTTCCCCGCGTCGGGCCTGGTCCTCGGCTCGGGCGAGGCGCTGGGGTGTTGCCGGCGCGGGTCGGTGGCGGGGTTGAGGATCCGTACCACGCGGCCCGCGCCAGCGTTGATCGATGGGGTGGGGATCGGTTCTTCGGGATCGTTGCGCGGCGGGGCGTTACTCCTCGACGAGCCTGATGACCCCGTAGTCCCAGCCGCGTCTGCGGTAGACGACCGAGGGGTGGCCCGTGGCCTTGTCGCGGTACAGGTAGAAGTCGTGGCCGACGAGTTCCATCTCGAAGAGGGCCTGCTCGATGCCCATCGGCTCGGCCTCGTGGAACTTCTCGCGGACGACGATGGGGCCGTCGCCCTCCATGGGGATCGGGACGATGTGGTCGTCTTCCGAAGGCTTCTGGGCGGCGGGCTCCTTGGCCGGTGCCTCGGGTGCCTTTTCGAGCGGGGGCTCGGGAAGCGGTTCCGCCGGGGTGAGCTTGGCGCGGGCCTTGCCGCCGTGGGCCTTGCGCCGCTCGCCGTCGCGGCGCAGCCGCGATTCGAGCTTGTCGAGCGCCAGGTCGAGGGCGCCGTAGCGGTCGTCGGCGGCGGCCTCGGCGCGGATCACCGGGCCTCGGGAGCGGATGGTCAGCTCCACCCGTTCGCGCTGGTCGGCCAGTCGTGGGTTACGTTCCTCGGACACCTCCACGTCCACGCGGATGACCTTCTGGTTCAACCGCTCGATCTTGGCCAGTTTGGTGTCGACGTGCCGGCGGAACCTGTCGTTGATGTCGGTGTGCCGGCCCCTGACGATGATGTCCACGCGGGACCCCCCTTCTCCCGATTGCGTTGCCCACCCGAGCCGGAGCCATGCAGGCTCCGGTCGGGCTCCACAGGACGATGGGTCGCACCCGCCCGGCCGACCTGGTCTTCGTCCCCACATCCGCCTGCTGAGGGGCTCGCGGCGCTCTCGCCACTACTGCCCTTCTCCCGGTTCGAAGGATGTCGGATCCCTCGACGGGGCAGGACTTACCTCTAAGGCGCACCGTGATCGGTCGACGAGAAGTCGCCTTACGTGGGCCGTTTCGCCTGCGCCTGGCATCGGCTAGCCGGATCGTCTGCCGTGCTCCTGATGAGCACTGCGATCCAGCGCAACCACGGACCCGGGCGGGTGCCATGTCAGGAACGCTAACCCCTTCCGCCACGAATGTCAGGGGGGTGAGCCGAGGAAATACTCACTGACCGTCATCGGTGGCCGTCGCAGCGCGGTCCCGGCGGGTCCGCACGGCACCTCTGGGACGCCCGGAACCCCCCGTGCGTCGGGGCTGCGCGCCCCGCCCCGTCCGCAGGTCAGTCCGAAGTGGCGATCTAGCGGGTTCGGAGATCTCCCCTCCTTTTGTGGCCGCATTGTGACGTCTGTTACCTCAAGTTGCAGCTCAGGCGTTGGCAGCGGGGCATGAGACGGCTACGAACAGTGATTGACGGTTGCGGTCGGCTTGTCGTTCCGGGGCCCGCAGGGCCAGCGCGACGGTCGCGCTGGACTGGAATCGGTCGCGGTGAGCGGGGGCGAGGCGTCAGCGAACAGCAACCTCACCCAGAGGCCCTCGACCACCTTCGCGAAAGGGAGGTGCCCCCCTCTTACATACGGTCCCGATCCGACTACTCCCGCGACACCCGGTGGCTCGTGTACGAGGGTGCTCCTCTCTTACAGGTGGTCCCGATGTTGCGTGGCAGCGCCGGGCGGGCTTGTAGGCCGGGTGTGCTCGCGTCGGCCGCCGGCTCCGCCGCGGGAGTCCCTTCGTCGTCTCTCCTTTCGCGTCCCCGTGCGCCCGCCCGCTCCGCGTTGCGAAGGGGCTCTACCAGCTTGGGCTTCGGCGTGGGGTCGCCGCCAGCGTGGCTGCGGCGGTCACCTCGGCCCCGGCCGCCCGCAGGGCTCTTGCGGACTCGGCCAGGGAGGCGCCGGTGGTGATCACGTCGTCGGCCAGCAGGACGCGGCGTCCGGCCATGTCGGTCTTCGGGGTCACCTCCAGGGCTCCGGACAGGTTCGCCGCGCGCTCGGCGGCGCTGAGACCCGCCTGGTCGTTGGTACGGCGGCGCTGACGGAGCGCGGATGCCTTCGTTGCGTTCAGGCCGTTGGCGCGGAGGTGTTGGAGTGCCGCGTCCACCACTCCGCCCAGGGGGTCGTGGCCGCGTCTGCGGTTGGCGCGGCGGCTTGAGGGCACCGGGACCACGACCAGCGGCACGCCGGTCGGGGCGGCGGCCTGGATCGCGTGTGCCAGTGCCCGGCCTAAGGGATCGGCCAGCGGGGTACGGCCTCGTTCCTTGTAGTTGGCCAGGACCATCTGGACGGAGCCCTCGTAGGGCGCCACCGTCCACGCGGACGGGACGCCCGCCGGGGCGCGGACCGGGCGAGGAGCGCCGGAGAGGGGTGCGGCGCAGGCGTCGCACAGGAGGGCCGGGGCCTTGCCGCAGCCCGCGCAGCGGTCGGGGAGAAGCAGGTCGATCAGGTCGCGGAAGAAGTTCATGCCCACGACGATGGCCGCTTGGAGGCCCTGGCCGTAACCCCCTCGCGTGATTGTGGATAACCGGCGATAGCGGGGCTGTGACGTGGGGGGACGGGCTAATTGGGGTAGTTCGGGTCCCGGGCGGCGGTCGGGCAGATCCACTCGCGGAACGACTTGTCCGCCGAGCGTTGGCGGCAGACCTGGTCCTTGCCGTTCGAGCGGGTGCCGATCAGGACGGGTTCGCCCGGCGCGGCGGCGATCGTGCGCGGTTCGCCCAGGGCGCCCACGCCCAGGGGCGTGATGGCGCTGCCGCTGACCGGCATGATGTAGGGCAGCGAGAGGTTGTCGCGCTTGGCGCGTCCGAGGACGGCCAGGTTGCCGTAGTCGCGCCAGGCCAGGTCGATCGCGTCCTGGAGTTCGGAGCTGACGGGCAGGAACGACCCGACGTCCAGGGACCCGCCCGGGGCGTGGGCGATGCGGCCGATCTGGACCTGCGGGCGGCCGTCGATGCGGACGATGACGGCCGCGCGGACGCCGTCGCGGGCGACGCGGAAGGCGAGGACCTCGCGGCCTCCGAGGCCCCAGTGCGCGGCGAGGACGGGACGTTCCCCGCGCGCCCGCACCCAGAGCCAGGACTGGTTCGCCTTGCTCTCCACCGCCCAGAGGGTGCCGTCGCTGCTCCACGAGGGAGCGGTGAAGCGTGCGCCGCGATGGGCGGTCAGAAGCAGGCGGGCGGAGGGTGAGCCGGTGACGGGGGCGGCGGCGAGGAGCTGGTCGCCCCTGGTGCTCAGGCCGGCCAGCTCCTGGTAGTCGGGCGCGACGGCGGGGTGGGAGAGGTGCCCGGCGGGGCCGGTGACGACGGGCTGGGCGTGGTCGCGGACCAGGGTGCCGAGGAAGCCGGGGGCGCCCGCGACGTAGGCGTTCTGGTGGGTCTGGCCGGTCAGGTGGGGGCCGTCCGGGGAGTTGCCCGCCCAGCCGCTCACGGGCTGTGTCGCGTCGCTGTTCTGGGGGCTGACGGATTCGCCGTCGATCCTGAGCCGGAAGTGCTGGATGCCCGAGAGCTGCCGCAGCGTCCAGGCGAGCTGGGCCGACATGCGGTCGACGCTGGCTCCGGCGGCCTCGCCGCTGAGGTCGACGGTGGCGACGTCCTTCTCGACGCTGAGGCCGCGCAGCTTCGTCCCGGTGGGGAAGGCGCTTTCGACGGCGCCGTTGAGCCAGGACGTGGGGCCCGTCAGGAGCGCCTGGACGAGGCGCGCCGGAAGCGTCTGCCTGGCCACGACCGGGAGGAAGATGCCGTTGGGGACGAGGGTGCGCTTGTCCGGGGCGAAGAAGTAGAGGTTGACGGGGCGCATGGTGCGCTCCACGTCGTTCTTGGTGAGCAGCAGCCCGGACTTCTCCTCGCCGGGGAGGTTGGTGATGCGCCATCTCCCCTGCGCGTTCTTGGCGAGCTGGAAGGTGGCCTCAAGGTTCTTGGGGGCGGCGGTGTACTGGCCGTCGGAGCTGATCGTCCCCAGCTGCTCGGCGGTCACCTTGACGGTCGCCTGCCCACCGGACGCCTTGTCCACGTGCGGGTCGGGGACGCGGCTCTGCAGAACGGTCACGTAGGGGCGCGGGCCCGGTTTCCAGGAGAGCTGGCCGCCGAGGTACTCCTTGGCGACCCGGTGGTCGTCGTCGAACCCGGCGGACGCGGCGAGGAAGCCGGAGACGATCTGCTCCGGGCCCCACTCCGGACGCGGACGGACGGGGATCAGCCGCACGTACGGGTCGTCCACGCGTTCCGCGCGCTCGGCGGGCTTGCCCGTCACCACCTGGCCGCCGCTGGGGACGTTCGCGCATGCGGAGGCCCCCAGAACGAAGGCTGCGACGGCCAGCAGCCTGCACACACGCACGGTCAATCGCCCGCCTCCAGTTCCGCGAAGAGGGGACGCGCGTCACCCGCGCCCGGCGGGACGAGCGGCAGCGGCGAGCCGCGCAGTTCCGCACCGGCGACGCGGGGCAGCGACAGGCGGAACTGGGATCCGGCTCCGGGCTCGCCCCACGCCTGGAGCCAGCCGCCATGGAGTTGGGCGTCCTCGCGGGAGATGGACAGGCCCAGGCCCGTCCCGCCGGTCGTGCGGGCGCGCGCGGGGTCGGCGCGCCAGAAGCGGTCGAAGACCATCTGCCCCTCCCCCGGTTTGAGGCCGACCCCGTGGTCGCGCACGGCGACGGCGACGGCGTCGCGGTCGGCTCCCACGGAGACCACGATGTCCTCGCCCTCGCCGTGTTCGACGGCGTTGACGAGTAGGTTCCGCATGATGCGCTCCACCCTGCGCCGATCCACCTCCGCCATGCAAGGCTCGCCGGGAAGTTGCAGGACGACTTTGCTGCCCTTGCGCTCGGCCAGGCCCTGGATGTCGCCCACGGTGCGCAGGACGAGGTCGCGCATGTCGAGCGACTCCGCGTCGAGGGTCGCGGCGCCCGCGTCGTGACGGCTGATCTCCAGGAGGTCGGCCAGAAGGGACTCGAACCGCTCCAGCTGGCTCTGCAACAGCTCCGCCGAGCGTCCGACGGCGGGATCGTCGAAGGTGTCGCGGTTCTCGTAGAGCATGTCGGCCGCGATCCTGATGGTGGTCAGGGGCGTGCGGAGCTCGTGGGAGACGTCCGAGACGAACTGCCGCTGGACCTGGGACAGGTCCTCCAGTTCGCCGATCTTCTCCTGGAGGTTGGCGGCCATGTCGTTGAAGGAGCGGGCGAGGCGCGCCAGGTCGTCCTCGCCGCGGACCCTCATCCGCTCTTCGAGGCGCCCGGCCGCGAGGCGTTGCGCGCCCTGCGCGGCGAGCCGGACGGGGATGACGACCTGCCGGGTGACCAGCGAGGCGATCGCCGCCAGGAGGAGCACCAGGACGATGCCCACTCCCGCCATGGAGCGCCCCACGTTGGTGAGGGTGTGCTGCTCCTGCTCCAGCGGGAACAGGTAGTAAAGCTCGAACTGGCCCGTCCTGCCGCCGACGATGAGCCCGCGCTCGGACGGACGGTGGTCGACGTAGGTGAGCTTGCCGTAGGTGTAGGCGCGTGACCCGGCCGGCGCGTGCTGGAGTTCCTCTTGCAGCCGCCTGGGGATGCTCTCCTCACGCAGGTCGTTGGTCGCGTATCCGCCGACGTACTGCTCCGTCGTGTCGCGTATGTAGACCTCGTAGAGGCCGGACGGACCGCTGCGCGCCTTCAGGCGATCGACCGTGGAACTCAGCCAGTTCCCGTTCTCGGCGGATGCGCCCGCCCTGTCGCGCTGTACCTGGGCCAGGCCCTCGTCCAGTTGGAGGCGGGCCGCCTTGACCTTCCCGTCCATCAGCGCGGACGACACCTGCTGCATCAGGAACACGCCGAGGATCGCCACGACGATCGCCGAGATGAAGAGCGTGGACGTGACGATCCGCACCTGGATGGAGCGGCGCCACCGCATGTAGCCGTGCCGGGCCGTCCCGCGCACGACGCGCCGGGCGGCGCCCAGCCCCCGCCGGACGAACCGCTTGAACCGCCTCCCGAGGCCGCCCGTCCCGCTCGCGCGGCCCTGCCCGCTCGCCCCGCCCTGCCCGCTCGCCCCGCCCTGCGCGGTGGTCTCGCCCTGCGCGCCGTCGGCGCCGCTCGCACCCGCCGGCCCGCTCATGGCCGCCCCCGGACGCTGTCAGCGCGCCGCCCGGAGCCGCGAGCGGCGTCGCTCAGCGGCCCACCGGCGGCTGCGGGTGGGATGTTCGCGGGGCGGAGTCGGGTCGTCATGGGCGTGCCGTTCCGGGGACGGGAGGGTCCGGACGGTCAGGCGGGACCGGCCTTGTAGCCGACGCCGCGGACGGTGACGACGATCTCGGGACGCTCCGGATCCTTCTCGATCTTGGCTCGGAGCCGCTGCACGTGCACGTTGACCAGGCGCGTGTCGGCGGCGTGGCGGTAGCCCCACACCTGCTCAAGCAGGACCTCGCGGGTGAACACCTGACGGGGCTTGCGGGCCAGGGCGACCAGGAGGTCGAACTCCAGGGGCGTGAGTGGGATGTGCCGGTCCCCCCGCTTCACGGAGTGCCCGGCGACGTCGATGGTGATGTCGCCTATCTGGAGGGTCTCGGGCGCGGGTTCGTCGGTGCGTCGCAGGCGCGCGCGCACGCGCGCCACCAGCTCCTTCGGCTTGAACGGCTTGACGATGTAGTCGTCGGCCCCGGATTCGAGCCCGAGCACGACGTCCACGGTGTCGCTCTTGGCGGTCAGCATCACGATCGGGACGCCCGACTCCGCGCGGATCTGGCGGCAGACGTCGATGCCGTCGGCCCCCGGCAGCATCAGGTCGAGCAGCACCAGGTCAGGCCGGGTCTCCCGGAACGCCTCCAGCGCCTTGTCACCGTCGTGGACGAACGAGGGCTCGAAACCCTCGCCTCTCAGCACGATACCGAGCATCTCGGCGAGCGCGAGATCGTCATCGACGACCAGTACACGTCCTCTCATGGCCCTCATCGTCACAAAGTCGGGGTTCGGTGGAGTGGGGTGAGACGCTCCGGCCCCACCTCGCCAGGGAGAGATATGCCTTGGCGTGCAAGGTTACCCGCGTTTGCGTCGTACATGACTCCTCCCGGACCGTGTCCGAGCACGCCCACGCCTTATCCGTCCCCTATTCGAGGGACGGATTGTAAAGGGGACTCCCGAGAGGGACACCCGGTTGACGGGTTGGGCCGTATTGGTCCGGCTCGCCCCGAGTCGTGGCGCCGATCGCCGTCGAGCGGCGTTGACGGCGGCCCGCCCGTGACAGGATGACCTGACCGGCGGCCCCGGCGAGAGCGGGCGGGGCCACCGCCCGGACGGGGACGCGGGCGAGCCGAGACCCCCGCCAGAGATCGCAGGGAGCCAAGATGCCGGGACCGGACGGCTGGGACGACGACGTGGACGGCGCCGTCCCGTTCCGCCCCATGTCCATCTCGGAGATGCTGGACGGCGCCATCGCCGGAATCCGGCGGCGGCCGCGGACGACGCTCGGAATGTCGGTGGCCATCAGTACGGTGGTCCAGGTGGCCGGGTCGGTCGCCGCGTACTTCTTCGTCGGGGACGAGGCGCGCGGCGAGGTCACGCCGGACGTGCTGCTGGACTCGATCGGCGCACAGGTCACGCTCGGGCTCGCGGGGCTGGTGCTGTCGGCGTACGGGGTCCTGCTGATGGCCGGGATGATGGCGCCCATCCTCGGGCGCGAACTGCTCGGCCTGCCGGTCGAGCAGGGGCGGGCCTGGCGCGACGTCCGGCCGCGGCTGGGCCGGGTCGCCGCCACCGCCGGCGTGGTGATGGTGGTGCCGCTGCTCGCGCTGCTGCTGCCCGCGCTGCCGTTCCTCCTGCTGCTGGCGGCGGGCGCGCATCCGGCGCTGGTCCTGCTGGCCGGGATCCTCGGCGTCCCGGTCGGGGTCGGGCTGATGGTGTGGCTGTACATCCTGCTCGTCCAGGCGGTGCCGGCGGTGGTGCTGGAGCGGCAGGGCGTCGGCGGGGCGCTCCGGCGGGCCAGGACGCTGTCCAAGGGCCGCTGGCTGCGCACCTGCGGGACGCTCCTGCTCGCACTGCTGGTGACGGTGTTCATGGGGTTCTTCGCCCTGCGGATCCCGTTCCTGATCGTGGAACTGGTGGCCTTCGGCACCAAGCCGGAGGGCGGCGCCGCCGTGGCGGCGCTGGCCGTCGACACGCTCGGGCGGATCGTGAGCTGGTCCGTGGTCCTGCCCTTCGACGCGGGGGTGATCGCCTTGCTGTACATCGACCGGCGCATGCGCCGCGAGGGCCTCGACCTGGACCTGCGCACCCGCGGACGCTCCGCGGCGGCCCTGGCCGGCGACGACGAGGGAGGCGAGGGCTTCATCGACCTGTGGCGCCCCGCCCCGCCGCCACCACCCTCCGGGGCGCCCTTCACCCCGCCCCCGGGAACCACGGGGTTCCCGACCGATCCCGCCATGCGAACACAACCTCCCCCACGACCTCCCCACGCCCCGGCGCCCACCGCGCCTCCCGCCCCCTGGACAGGTCAGGGCCCCGAGACGAACCCCGCTCCTGGGGTCGGCCACCCTCCCGCGCCCGGCGCGGGGTCCGGGGCCGCGTTCGGTGGCGGGGGCGACTCCGCGCCTGGGGCCGGGTTCGCGGCCGGGGCTCAGGGGTGGCCCGGGTCTGAAGGCGGGGTGGGGTCGTGAGGTTCGATCCGGTCGGGCGGGACGAGGCGCGCGAGATGGCGCGGCGCGAGCTCGACAAGCAGATCTACCAGCGGGACAAGCCGTCCTGGCTGGAGCGGGCCTGGGACAGGTTCACCGACTGGCTAGGCGACCTGTTCCAGCGGGCCGCCGCGCCGAACGCGCAGGGGAACGGGAGCGGGTGGCTGTCGGTCGCGGTCATCATCCTCATCCTGGCGGCGGCGATCGCGCTGGTCGCGTGGCTGATGTGGGGGCGGCGCAACCCGCGCTCGCGGGGGGAGGCGCTGCTGGAGGACGAGCCGTCCACCGCGCTCGACCACCGGGACGCCGCGGACGCGCACGCCGCCGCCGGGCGGTGGGCCGAGGCCATCCGCGAGCGGCTCCGCGCCATCGCCCGCGACCTGGAGGAGCGGGCGGTGCTCTCGCCGCGTCCCGGGCGGACGGCCGACGAGCTGGCCGCCGAGGCGGGCGAGGCCGTGCCGCAGCTCGCCGACGAGCTGCGCGGCGGCGTGCGGATCTTCGACGACGTCTGGTACGGCGACCGCCCCGGCACCTCCGAGGGGTACGCGCGGCTCAAGGACCTGGACGAACGCCTCCGGGAGGCGCGTCCGAAGCCGCTGGAGGCCGATGGTCTCGTCCCGGTCGGAGCCGCCGAGGACGCGGCGGAGGGAGAGGGGGGCCCGCGATGGTGACCCAGGCCCCGCCCCAGGCGCCCGCCGAGCCGTCCGCCGGGCAGGTCGCGCGGCGGCGCTGGCGGTCCTCGCGCGGGATCGTCGGCGTGCTGTTCGCCCTGGCGGTCATCGCGGTCGTGCTCGCGGCGCTTCGCCCTACGGGCTCGAACGAGCAGCTCGACCCGACATCGGCCAAGCGGGACGGCACCCGGGCGATCGCCGAGCTCCTCAAGCAGCGCGGGACGCCGGTGACGGTGGCCAGGCACGCGAGCGAGGCGGCCGAGGCGTCCACGCCCCGGAGCATGCTGGTGGTGAGCCGCAGCGAGCGGCTCACCGACGCCGACATCGAACGGCTCCGCTCCACACCGGGCGACCTGCTGCTCCTCGCGCCCGGACGCGACGTCCTGGCGGCGCTGGCCCCCGGGGTGACCTCGGCCGGGCCGAGCTTCGAGGAGACCAGCGACCCGGGCTGCGAGATGCCCTTCGCGAGGCTCGCCGGAAGGGTGAGGTTCGGCGACTCCCAGACCTACGACGACCCGGAGGAGGGCGTCGGCTGCTACAAGGCGGCGGGCTCCCCCCGGCTGGTCAGCCTCATCGCGGGAAACCGGTCGGTCACGGTGGTCGGCTCGTCCGGCTTCCTCACCAACGAGCACCTGGACGAGGAGGGGAACGCGGCGCTGGCCATGGGAATGATCGGCGCGCCGCCCTCCGTCATCTGGCTGATCCCGGACAAGCCCGCCGCCGGCTCCGGCGCCGGGGACAAGACGATCACCGACATGGTGCCGTTCGGCGTCTGGCTGTTCTTCCTCGAACTGGTGGTCACCGTGCTGCTGGTGGCGGCGTGGCGGGCGCGGCGGCTCGGCCCGGTCGTGGCCGAGGCGCTGCCGGTCGCGGTCCGCTCCGCCGAGACGGTCGAGGGGCGGGCCCGGCTGTACCGCGCGGCCCGCGCCCGCGACCGGGCCTCCGACGCGCTGCGCTCGGGGGCGCGCGAGCGCATCGTCCCGCTGCTCGGCCTCCCGCGCGGCAGCGCGCAGGACCCGGCGTCCATGCACGAGATCGTCGCCGCCGTCGCGGTCCGCACCGGCCGCGAGGAGGCCTACGTGGGCGCGGCGCTGTACGGTCCCGAGCCCGCGGACGACGCCGGGCTGATCGCTCTCACCGACGTCCTCGACGACCTGGAAAGGCAGGTACGACAGTCGTGAACCACCCTCTTGACCTCGGGAAGGGCGACGGGCCGGGCCCGGAGTCCGGCGCACCCGGCCAGGGCCCCGGCGCACCCGTGGACACGCCCCCGGGAGCCGAGCGGTTGCCCGAGGAGGTGCGGCGGCAGTCCGAGACCGCCCGCGCGGCGCTCACGGCGCTGCGCAAGGAGGTGGCCAAGACGGTCGTGGGCCAGGACTCCGTGGTGACCGGTCTCGTCATCGCGCTGCTCTGCCGCGGCCACGTGCTGCTGGAGGGCGTCCCCGGCACGGCCAAGACGCTGCTCATCAAGACGCTCTCGCGCGCCCTCGACCTGGACTTCAAGCGCGTCCAGTTCACCCCCGACCTGATGCCCGGCGACGTGACCGGGTCGCTGGTGTACGACAACCGCACGGCGGAGTTCGAGTTCCGCGAGGGGCCCGTCTTCACCAACCTCCTGCTCGCGGACGAGATCAACCGGACGCCGCCCAAGACGCAGGCGTCGCTGCTGGAGGCGATGGAGGAGCGGCAGATCTCCGTCGAGGGGACGGCGCGTCCGCTGCCCGACCCGTTCGTGGTGTGCGCGACGCAGAACCCGATCGAGTACGAGGGCACCTACCCGCTGCCCGAGGCCCAGCTCGACCGGTTCCTGGTGAAGCTGACCGTGCCCGTCCCCACCCGGGACGAGGAGATCGCCATGCTGCAACGGCACGCCTCGGGGTTCGACCCCCGCGACCTGTCGGCGGTGCGGCCCGTCGCGGGCGCGGCCGAGCTGGCGGCTGGGCGGGCGGCGGTCCGCGCCGTCCTGCTGGACCCGAAGGTCGCCGCCTACGTCGTGGACCTGTGCCGCGCCACCCGACAGTCCCCGTCGCTGCAACTCGGGGTGTCCCCGCGCGGCGCGACGGCGCTGCTGGCGACCGCGCGCGCCTGGGCCTGGCTGTCCGGCCGCGACTACGTGACGCCGGACGATGTGAAGGCGCTGGCCAGGCCCACCCTCCGGCACCGGGTGCAGCTGCGTCCCGAGGCGGAGCTGGAGGGCGCGACCGCCGACGGCGTGCTGGAGGGCATCCTCGCCCACGTCCCCGCGCCCCGCTGATGGCGCTGACCGGACGCCTGGGGCTGCTGGCGCTGCTCGGCGCGCTCGTCCCGCTGCTGGTGCCGAGCTGGTGGACGCTGCTCGCGCTGTGGGGCGTCCTGCTGCTCGGCGTCGTCGCCGACCTCGCGCTCGCGGGGAACGTGCGGGCGCTGCGCTTCCACCGGACCGGCGACACCAGCGTCAGGCTCGGCCAGAGCGCGACGGTCACGCTGACGGTCGAGAACCTCGGCAGGCGGCGCCTCAAGGCCCGGCTGCGGGACGTGTGGCCGCCGAGCGCGGGCGCCACCCCCCGCACCGCCCGCGTGGACGTGCCCGCCGGGGAGCGCCGCCGCGTCGAGATGTCGCTGACCCCGACGCGGCGCGGCGACCGGCGCGCGATCACGGTCGTGGTGCGGTCGGTGGGCCCGCTCGGGCTCGCCGCGCGGCAGCTCTCGCGTCCCGCGCCGTGGACGGTGCGGGCGCTCCCGGCGTTCCCGTCCCGCCGCCACCTGCCCGCCAAGCTGGCGCGGCTGCGGGAGCTGACCGGCGCGCACGTGGCGCTGATCCGCGGCCAGGGCACCGAGTTCGACTCGCTGCGCGAGTACGTGGACGGCGACGACGTCCGCTCCATCGACTGGCGGGCCACCGCGCGGCGCGGCGACGTCGTCGTGCGGACGTGGCGTCCCGAGCGCGACCGGCGCATCTACCTGGTGCTCGACACCGGCCGCACGTCCGCGGGCCGCGTCGGCGACATCCCCCGGCTGGACTGCTCGATGGACGCGGCGCTGCTGCTCGGCGCCCTGGCCTCCCGCGCCGGCGACCGCGTCGACCTGCTCGCCTACGACCGGCGCGTCCGGACCCGCGTGGAGGGCGCGTCCCGCACCGACCTGCTGCCCGCGATGGTGCACGCGATGGCGCCGCTGGAGCCCGAGCTGCTCGAATGCGACGCGGCGGGGATGGTGTCGACGCTGATGGCGCGCGTCCGGCAGCGCTGCCTGGTCGTCCTGCTGACCGACCTGAACACCGCCGCGATCGAGGAGGGGCTGCTGCCGCTGCTGCCGCAGCTCACCGCCCGGCACCTGGTCATGATCGCCGCCGTGGCGGACCCGCGGCTCGGGGAGATGGCGGCCGGGCGCGGCGACCTCGCGGCCGTCTACGACGCGGCCGCCGCCGAGCGCGCCCGCGCCGACCGCCGCCGCCTCACCGCCGAGCTGCGCGCCCACGGCGTCGAGGTGGTGGACGCCCCGCCCGACGAGATCGCCCCGGCTCTCGCCGACGCCTACCTGGCCCTCAAGGCCGCGGGCCGCCTGTAGGCCCGGGGTCAGCCCGAGACGGGGACGAGGTCGGGGGTGAGGTCGGCGTCGCCGGTCTCGCCCCGGCGGGTCGCGCGGCGGCCCAGGACGATCACATAGCCGAGGAACCCCGCCTCGGCGACCACGCCGATGCCGACGCGGAGCCACGTCACATGGACCCAGCCCGTCACGAACCCCTCGATGAGGCCGGACACCAGCAGCACCACGACCAGGCCCATCGCGACGCTGACCGCCGCCCTGCCCTCCTCGGCGAGGGCCTGGCCGCGGGTGCGGCGGCCGGGGTCGACGACCGTCCAACCCATCTTCAGGCCGCCCGCGCAGGCGAGGTACACGGCGGTCAGCTCCAGCAGGCCGTGCGGCAGGATCAGCCCGAAGAAGATGGAGCCCTTGCCGGAGGCGAACATCAGCCCGCCCATCACTCCCAGGTTGACCTGGTTCATCAGCAGCACGAACAGGGTGGGGATGCCCAGCATGATGCCGAAGATCAGTGCGACCGCCGACACCCACGCGTTGTTGATCCACACCTTGAAGGCGAACGAGGCCGCCGAGTGCTCGGTGTAGTAGTTCGCGAAGTCGTGGTCGACGATGTCGCGGATCTCGGCGGGCGTCGCGATGCTCGACTGCACCTCGGGGCTGTGCACGATCCAGATCGCGAGGGCCAGCGCGAGCAGGTTGCCGAGGACGGCGTTGCCGAGCCACCACCACCGCATCCGGTAGGCCGCCGCCGGGAACGAGACCGTGGCGAACCGGGAGACGTCCCGCCAGAGCGGCGCCTGCGCGCCCGCCACGGCCGCGCGCCCGCGCGCGACCAGCGACGACAGCCGCCCGACGAGCTGCGGGTCGGGGGAGCTGGAGCGCACCACCGACAGGTGCGTGGCGGTGCGCTGGTAGAGCTCGACGAGCTCGTCGATCTCCGTGCCGGACAGCCGGCGGCCCCGGTTGATCAACCGTTCGAGGCGCAGCCAGTCGGCGTTGTGCGCGGCCACATAGGCGTCGACGTCCACCCCGGGAGACTAACGCCTCACACCGCCGAACCGGCAAAATAGACGTGCCCCGGCATTGGAGGAACAGGACATGGCCGAACTCGTCACCGGCGAGGCCGTCGCGCTCGACATCCGTGTCGCGCGGCTGGCCAGCCGTGGCTGCGCCGTGCTGCTCGACCTGCTGTTCCAGCTAGTGATCATGAACATCCTGATCGTGGGCGTGTCGATGGCGACGGCGGGCGCCGACGACGCGTGGACGACCGGCCTCAGCCTGGCCTGCGTGGTGGCGGTGATCGTCGGCTACCCGTGCGCGTTCGAGACGCTCTCGCGCGGCCGGACGCTCGGCAAGCTCGCGGCCGGGCTGCGCGTCGTCGCCGACGACGGCGGGCCGATCCGGTTCCGGCAGGCGCTCGTGCGGGCGCTCGCCGGGTTCATCGAGTTCTGGACGCTCTACAGCGCGCCCGCGCTGATCGCCTCGCTGTGCAGCAAGCGCGGCAAGCGGCTCGGCGACCTGTTCGCCGGGACGATCGTCATCCAGGAGCGGGTGCCCTCGTCGGTGTTCGGGCCGGTCGCGGTGATGCCGCCGCAGCTCGCCGGGTGGGCGCGGACGCTGGAGCTGTCGATGCTGTCCGACGAGCTGGCGATGACGGCGCGGCAGTACCTCTCGCGCTTCTGGGAGCTGCGTCCGGACGTCCGCGACTCGCTGGGGCAGCGCATCGCCGACCAGGTGGCCGCGGTGGTGAGCCCCCCGCCGCCGGGGCGCGTCCGGCCGGAGATCCTGCTGTCGGCGATCCTCGCCGAGCGCCGCCGCCGCGAGGAGTGGCGCCTCGCCCAGCGCCGCGCCGCCCGGCTGCGCCGCCTCGGGCAGACCGGGCAGCCGCCCGGCGCGGCCCCGGCGCCGGTTCCCGCCATGGCGATGGCCGGGGGTCCGCCGGTGGCGCCCGTCCCGCAGGGCCCTCCGATGCCGCCGCCGTTCAGCGCTCCCGGGCCGGGCCAGCCGCGCTTCCTCCCGCCGCAGAACTACGGCGCGGGCCCGTACCAGGGCGTCCTGCCGCAGGGCCCGCCGCCCGGCCCGCCACAGGGCCAGTACCCGACCGGCCAGTACCCCGTACCGCCGCAGCGGCCCTGACACCCGGGACGCGTCAGCGGCGGTACGGGCAGCCCGACCAGAGCCGCCTTCCCCCGGGCCCGCCGGCGCGGCGCCGGGCCGTCCACCACGATCTCCTGCACCACGGGGAACCCTGCCGCGGCGCGGCGGCACCGCACCGAAAGGAGCGGTCCAACCGGGATCGCGTCCCCCGGCACCCGTTACGCCGGCACACCACCCTCACCTCTCACCGGACTCGGAAGGGCCGAACGGGACGCCCGCGCCCCCTGAAACGACCCCTGGAACCGGCTCTGCGACCGGTCCAGGGGCCGTCTGGGGCCACGCGGCAGGCGTCCGATCAGGCCGCGCAGTACTTGTCCTCCTTGCCGATGGCCCGGTAGGGGCAGTCGGCATAGGCGGTCAGGCGCAGCATCGCCTCGCGGCTGCGCCGCACCTCACTGTCGATGGCCGAGGGGGGCGGGTAGAAGCTCCCGCCGCCGAGCTCGAACGTGTAGGAGAAGATGCGGTACTCGCCCCACGTCCAGTCGTCGGTCGTGCCATCGGTGATGTACAGGTCACTGGACTGCTCGGGCGTGAACCCGTTCGTCCCGGCGAGCTCGCGCCCGATCGTGCGGTGGGCGGCCTCGTCGTCGGCGTCCATCGAGCCCGGGACGGTGTTGTTCATCGTGTAGCCGAACGGCCACAGCACGAGCTGCGCCACCGAGTGGACGTCCAGGAACATCTTGAGCTGCTGCTTGCCGCCGACCACGCGGCTGCGCACGAAGTTCGCGATGACCTTGGTCTCCGGGGCCGACTCGGGCCCGGTGCCGCGGTAGGTCTCACTCGACGGGCTGGTGGACGACCCGCCGCAGCAGCCCCACTTGTAGGCGAAGTTGCGGTTCAGGTCGGTGCCCGACCCCACCCGGTTCTTGCGCCACATCCGGCCCGGCTGGGTGTCGCTGGTCATGTCGTAGACCTGGCCGTCGGGGTTGACCATCGGCATCACGTAGATCTCGCGCTCGTTCACGAGGTCGGTGATCCGCTTGTCGGTCCCGTAGCCGCCGGTGAGCTGGCCGATGTAGTCCAGGGCCTGCTCGGCGGTGAGCCGCTCGCGGGCGTGGATGTTGGCGATGACGAGCATCTCGGGCTCGTTCTCGTCCGTGGCCACGTTGTCGCTGATCTTGAGGCCGATGATGTCGCGGCCCTGCGCGGACTTGCCCGCGACGAACTTGCGCGTGATCTGCGGGTGCGCGGCGGCGACCGCGTCGACCTCCTGCTGCGTCTCGGCGAAGGTGTGGTAAGAGGTCGCCGACCTCGTCGGCTGCGGCGCGGGCTTGGGGAGCGGCGCGCTCACCGTGAAGCCGAGCCTGCGGATCGCGGCGACCTCGGACGGGATCGCGCTCACCTGGACGCCGTCCGCCCGGAGGAGGTCGATGGCCGCGCCGGTCCGCGCGACCTGGGTGCGCTGCTCGGCGCTGCGCGCACCGGTGACGATGTACTGGCCGGAGGTCTCGACCGGCGCCGGCGCGGACGCCCCGGCCGTGCTCGGGACGCCTGCGGCGAGGGCGCCGGCGGCGAGCACCGCCAGAAGACAACGCTGTCTGCTGGAATTCACCATTGACGGGTAACCTGCCATTCGGATCTGCGTGCCTGGGCACGCGGCGGGGGCTCCTCAGGAGGGTCACGAACGCATGCGGTGTCGTCACGATGACCGCTGTACGCCCGAATGACAATGGGCGCACTTTCAGTGGCGCAGCGCAGGTCGCCACGATGAAAACGCAGGTCAGGGCCGCATATCCCGGGCGCGATTCAGCGCCAATCAAACGGGATGTGAAATTTCAGCGCGGCCGGCAGCCCGCTAGACCAGGAAGTTCGGAACCGATTCCAGTTCGGTCAGCTCGATTCCCGGAGCGGCCAGCACGACGTCCCCGGCCAGATGGAACGCGGTGCGTTCTCCGGTTGACAGGTCGGTGATTTCGTACTCGGCGACGGGAAGCGGTTCGGTCTCGCTCTGGTAGGCCGAGGTGCCCGCGAGCCGCCACCGCCAGGTCGCGGTGAGCGCCGCCAGCGAGGGCCCGGAGAGACGGACGAGGCGGACGTCCGCCTCGTCCTGCTCGGCGACCCTGAGCGAATGGGCGATCGCGACGAGGAAGCCGGGCGAGTCGGTCAGGAACCCGGACGCCCGCTCGCCGTGCTCCGCGTCCCCGCGCACCCAGGCGACCTCGGGCCCGGTCACGCCGCCGCGCACCCACCACGACGGGGTGACGACCTCGACCCGGATCTGCCGCCACCGGCTGTCGACCACGAGGTCGGTCCGGACGCCGTCGGAGCGCTCGGAGGTGTAGCGCCAGCCGCCGGGCCCCGGCGCGCATCGGAAGCGCTCCTCAAGACCGTCCTCCAGGTGGAGGTAGGCTCCGGTCGGCATGGGCCCTCAGGAACCCATCCGCCACGAGTGGAGGTACTCCTCCTGCTCGGGCGTGAGCAGGTCGATGGAGATCGACATCGACGCGAGCTTGAGCCGGGCGACCTCGGTGTCGATCTCCTGCGGCACCTCGTGGACGGCCGGGGCCAGCTTCTCGTGCGCGGTCGCCAGCCACGCGCAGGTCAGCGCCTGGTCGGCGAACGACATGTCCATGACGGCGGCGGGGTGCCCCTCGGCCGCCGCGAGGTTGACCAGCCGCCCCTCGGCCAGCAGCACCAGCCGCCGGCCGTCGGCCAGCACGTACTCGTCGGCCTGCGGACGGACGCCGTGGTGCACCTCGACGGCCAGTTCCTCCAGCGCGCGGACGTCGACCTCCACGTCGAAGTGCCCGGAGTTCGCGAGGATCGCGCCGTCCTTCATCGAGGCGAGGTGCTCGGCGTTCACCACGTCCCGGTTGCCGGTGACGGTGATGAACACGTCCCCGTCCGGCGCGGCCTGCGCCATCGGCTGGACGGAGAACCCCTGGAGCGCCGCGTCCAGCGCCTTGACCGGGTCGATCTCGGTGATCACCACGCGCGCGCCGAGCCCGCGCGCCCGCTCGGCGAGCCCCCGCCCGCAGTACCCGAAGCCCGCGATCACGATGGTCTTGCCCGCGAGAAGCGTGTTGGTGGCCCGGATGATGCCGTCCAGCGTGGACTGGCCCGTCCCGTACCGGTTGTCGAACATGTGCTTGGTGTCGGTGTCGTTCACCGCGACGACGGGGAACCTGAGCGCGCCCTCGCGCGCCATCTGGTGCAGCCGGATGACACCCGTCGTCGTCTGCTCGCAGCCCGCCTTGACGGTGCCGAGCAGATCCGTCCGGTCGCTGTGCAGGGTGTTGACGAGGTCGCAGCCGTCGTCCAGGACGAGATCGGGCCCGGTCTCCAGCACCTGGTGGATATGGGCGTAGTACCCCTCGCGGTCGATCCCGGCCCGCGCGAACACCTCGGCGCCGTCGTCCTGCACCAGGGCGGCGGCCACATCGTCCTGCGTGGAGAGCGGATTGGACGCGGCGAGCGCCACACTGGCGCCCCCCGCCTGCAAGGTGCGGATCAGACACGCCGTCTCGGTGGTGACGTGCATGCACGCCGCCACCCGCCACCCCTCCAGCGGCCGCTCGGCAGCGAATCGCTCCCGGATCTGCCCCAACACGGGCATGCTCCGGTCGGCCCACTCGATCCGCTTGCCCCCCTGATAGGCAAGCGACACATCCGAGACGTCGCTCATACAACCCTTCCGAACCCTAACTGCCGGACGGGGAAACCCCCGTCCGGCAGTTAATCACTGCAACTACCTCAGCCGCCGCCCCAGCCCCGCAACGACCCCAACCCTCCGATCGCGTGCGAAGCCAGTTTCGAGCGAAGCAAGAAACTGATCGCGAAGCGAGCCGCCAGGCGAGACGGAGCGATGCTAGCGATCGGCGCATTGCCCGTTGAAGGAGGGCGCTCTGCGCCCGACGCCGAGGGCAATGCAAAGAAACTCAGTACCGGTAGTGGTCGGGCTTGTAGGGGCCCTCCACGTGGACGCCGATGTAGGCGGCCTGCTCCTTGGTGAGTTCGGTGAGCTTGACGCCGAGGGCGTCGAGGTGCAGGCGGGCGACCTTCTCGTCGAGGTGCTTCGGCAGGACGTACACGCCGACCGGGTACTCCTCGGTCTTGGTGAACAGCTCGATCTGCGCGATGACCTGGTTGGTGAAGGAGTTGGACATGACGAAGGACGGGTGGCCCGTCGCGCAGCCGAGGTTCATCAGGCGGCCCTCGGCGAGGACGATGATGGAGTGGCCGTCGGGGAAGCGCCACTCGGCGACCTGCGGCTTGATCTCGATCTTCTCGATGCCGTCGGTCTTGGCGAGGCCGGCCATGTCGATCTCGTTGTCGAAGTGCCCGATGTTGGACACGATCGCCTGGTGCTTCATCCGGCCCATGTGCGCGGCCGTGATGATGTTGAAGTTGCCGGTGGTGGTGACGAAGATGTCGGCGATCTCGACGACGTCGTCGAGGGTGGTGACCTGGAAGCCGTCCATGGCGGCCTGGAGCGCGCAGATCGGGTCGATCTCGGTGACGATCACGCGGGCGCCCTGGCCCTTGAGGGCGTCGGCGCAGCCCTTGCCGACGTCGCCGTAGCCGCAGACGACGGCGACCTTGCCGCCGATGAGGACGTCGGTGGCGCGGTTGAGGCCGTCGATGACCGAGTGGCGGCAGCCGTACTTGTTGTCGAACTTCGACTTGGTGACCGAGTCGTTGACGTTGATGGCCGGGAAGGCGAGCGTGCCGGCCTTGGCCATCTCGTAGAGGCGGTGGACGCCGGTGGTGGTCTCCTCGGTGACGCCCTTGATCTCGGCGGCGGTGGCGGTCCAGCGGCCGGGCTTCTCGGCGATCGTGCGGCGGAGGGTCTCCAGGATGATGCCCCACTCCTCGGGGTCGTCCTCGGAGGCGGTCGGCACGGCGCCGGCCTTCTCGTACTCGGCGCCCTTGTGGACGAGCAGGGTCGCGTCGCCGCCGTCGTCCAGGATCATGTTGGGGCCGGAGCCGTCGGGCCAGCGCAGGGCCTGGTCGGTGCACCACCAGTACTCGTCGAGCGTCTCGCCCTTCCAGGCGAACACCGGGACGCCCTGCGGGTTCTCGGCGGTGCCCTCCTTGCCGACGACGATGGCCGCGGCGGCGTGGTCCTGGGTGGAGAAGATGTTGCAGGACACCCAGCGGACGTCGGCGCCGAGCTCCACGAGGGTCTCGATCAGCACGGCCGTCTGGATCGTCATGTGCAGGGAGCCCATGATCTTGGCGCCGCGCAGCGGCTGGGCGGTGGAGTACTCGTTGCGCACGGCCATCAGGCCGGGCATCTCGTGCTCGGCGAGCCGGATCTCCCGGCGCCCGAAGTCGGCCAGCGAAAGGTCGGCGACCTTGTAGTCCATGCTTACGTTGCTCCTTGGTCCGCGTGTGCCCGTGTTGGCGTCCGGCCGCGAGTCTATGGCGGGCGAAGCCGGTTCGGCATCGTCGGGGGCGACTTCCTGACACAAATTTGTCAGAATCGACTCATGCGCATCACGGAGGCCGCCCGGCGGCTCGGTACCTCGCCCCGCATGCTCCGCTACCGGGAGACGCTCGGGCTGCTGCCCACGACCCGGGAGTCTTCGCTGCCGGGCGGGGGTGTCCGGCGCGCGAACGGGCACCGGCGGTTCGGGGACGCGGAGCTGCGCGCGGTGGCGCTCGCCCTGGCGCTGGAGAAGCGCTACGACATCGGCCCGGCGGAGCTGGCGTTCGGGCTGCGGGTGCTGGCCGAGCCGCAGGTGCAGGCGCACGTCCGCGAGCTGGGCGAGCGCATCGGACGGCTCTCGGCGCCGCCCACCCGCGCGCTCGACTTCGAGAAGGAGAAGGCGCTGCGCCTGCTCCGCCGCCGCTAGCCGGCGGCGGACTCGCCGGGGACGACCACGCCGGACTCGTAGGCGAGCATGACGGCCTGGGCGCGGTCGCGGAGGCCGAGCTTGGTGAACACGCGGGCCACGTGGGTCTTGACGGTGTGCTCGCTCACCACCAGCCGCTGCGCGATCTCGCCGTTGGACAGGCCGCCCGCGATGAGCACGAGGACCTCGCTCTCCCGGGCGGTCAGCGTGGACAGCTCCGAGGGCGCCTGCGGACGGCCGCGCCGCTGCTTGGTGAACTCGCGGATGAGCCGCCCGGTGACCTGCGGGGCGAGCAGCGAGTCGCCGCGCGCCACGATGTGCACGGCCGCGACCAGCTCCTCGGCGGTCGCGTCCTTCAGCAGGAAGCCGCTGGCGCCGACGGCGAGCGCCTCGTAGACGTACTCGTCGACGTCGAAGGTGGTCAGCACCAGGACCCGCACGTTCTCGGCGCCGGGCAGCGCGAGGATGCGGCGGGTGGCCTCGATGCCGTCCATGCCGGGCATCCGGATGTCCATGACGACCACGTCGGGGCGGCCCCGCTCGGCCAGCCGGACCGCCTCGCGCCCGTCGCCGGCCTCGCCGACGACGGTGATGTCGTCCTGGGAGGCGAGCAGCGCGGCGAACCCCGCCCGCACGATCGTCTGGTCGTCGACGATCATCACCTTGATCACCGCAGCCGGTCCCTACCCGCGCGCGCGTCGTCCCCCATCGGCCGACTCCTCCCTGTTGAGCGGAAGCTCGGCCTCCACCAGGAACCCGCCCTCGGTGGCGGGCCCGGCGGAGAACCGTCCGCCCAGCATGGTCGCACGTTCGCGCATGCCGACGAGGCCATGTCCGCCACCGGACTCGGGCGCGGGTTCGGAGATCGGCCCTGACGTGGTGTCGAACCGGGTCGGTCCCGCTGGATCATCGCCGGGCGTCCCGGCGATGCCGGGGGGCAGGACCATCGTCCGCGCGGACGCGCCGTCGTCGCGGACCCGGACGGCCAGCCGGTCCGGCAGGAACGTCAGGTCGACGTGGACGCCGGCGCCGGGCGCGTGGCGGCGCGCGTTCGTCAGCGCCTCCTGGACGATCCGGTACGCCGACAGCTCCACGGTCGTCGACAGCGTGCGCGGGTCGCCGTGCACGGCGAGGTCGACGGCGCCGCCCGCGCCGCGGTGCTGGTCGATCAGGTCGGGCAGCCGGTCCAGCCGGGGCTGCGGGGTGGTGACCGCGTCGGGCTCGGGCTTGGCGTCGGCGCGCAGCACGCTGAGCAGCCGCCGCATCTCCACCAGCGCCTCCCGCGCCGTCTTGGCGATCTCGGTGTAGCCGGCGCGGGCCTCGGGCGAGAGGTCCTGCATCGTGTAGGGGGCGGTCTCCGCCTGCACCGCGATCATGGAGACGGAGTGCGCGACGACGTCGTGCAGCTCGCGGGCGATGCTGGCGCGCTCGCGCATCACCGCCTGCTCCCGCTGGACGGCGATCAGCCGGGTGAGGGTCTCGTTGGTGCGCTCCTCGGCCTCGGCCTCGGTGCGCCCGGCGGTCTCCACGACGCGGCGCGCGTCGCCGAGGCCGATCGCGGCGAGCACGGCGACGATCGGCGCCGGCCAGGGCACGTCGTCCAGCGTCGAGGTCGCGACGTACACGACGGCGACGGTCGCGACCGAGCCCACCGCGAGGACGCCCGCCGACTGCCGGGGCAGCTGCCGACCGAGCGCGAACAGCGTGTAGAGCGCGCCGAACGTCGTGGTGATCAGCAGTACCTGCCCGGTGAGCAGCCCGGCGGCGAACGCGCCGAGCGCCACCGCCGCCACCGGGCGCAGGTACTCGCGGCGCCAGACGAGCGGGAGAGTCGAGGCGACCGCGAACCCGCCCGCGAGGCTCAGCGGCGTGCCGGCGCTCGGCGCCAGCTCCGCCAGCGCGGCGATGGTGAGGGCGAGGCCGGTCAGCGGCGCGAAGTACCAGGAGCCGGTGATCTCGCCCCAGGCGTCGAGCCACCGGGGCAGCGGCGCGGTGGCCCCGCCGCCGGGCGCGGGGCGCGAGGCGCCCGTCAGGCGGCCGGTGAGGCGGGCCGCCGCCGGGCGCAGGAGCCTGCCGAGTCCGGTGAGGATCCACAGGAGGAGCTGCCCCACGCCCGCCACGATCCGGCCGGACAGCCGCCACGCGTGATGCGCGATGGCGGGGCCGAACCCCGCGGGATCGGGCGCCGGCCGGGCCTTGTCGGTGTGGTCGTCGCTGGTCACCCCTCCATACTGACCGCTGGGTGGAGGAGGTCACCTCACCATGCGGGGCTATGCGAGGAGGCGGGATCCCCCTGGAGGACGACCCGGTTTCCCTCCTTTTGGCGGACGCCCGAGGGACCAGCGCGAACGTAGTGTCTTAATCGTGACCGCGAAGGCGGCCGCACCGACGTAGGGGGTTCGGTGGGGCTGCCGCGGTCACACCAGAACCGCCCGGCTCAGGGGTCCGGGCGGGGAGCATGGGAAGCACCTCGCCGGACGGCCGTGGTACCGCCTCCCCGGAGGCACTCGCCGGTCTTGCCTGGGCTGGGGTCGACCGGCACGTCGTCGGCCGCCCGGCGAGGGATCCCGTGCGAACGTCCGCCGCGCCTCCGTCAGGAGGACGTGGGACTCTCCGACGAGGCGTTCCCCGATGGGGCGGCGTTCTTGCGGTACGCCTCGTCGAGCGCGGGCTCCAGGTAGATGAGCTGCGCCTCCGGGATCAGCGACCGGACCTTCGCCTCGGCGGCGTCGATGCCGCGCGCGACCTCCGCCGCCGTGTCGTCGTGGTAGACGGCGATCTTCGCGGCGATCAGCAGCTCCTCGGGGCCGACGTACTCGGTCCGCATGTGGATGACGTGGTCGACCTCGTCGACCGACTCCAGCGCCGCGACGATCCGCTTCTGCTGCTCGGGGTCGGCGCCCTCGCCGATCAGCAGGCTCTTGGTCTCGATCGAAAGGATCGTCGCGACCACGGCGAGCAGCACGCCGATCGCGACGGTGCCCACACCGTCCCAGACCCCGTCGCCGGTGGCCACGGCCATCGACACGCCGGCCAGCGCGAGGACGAGGCCGACGAGCGCGGCGAGGTCCTCCAGCAGGACGACGGGCAGCTCGGGCGCCTTGGCGCGGCGGATGAACGCCCACCACGACTTGTCGCCGCGCAGCGCGTTCGACTCCTTGATCGCCGTGCGGAACGAGAAGCCCTCCAGCCCGATCGCGATGATCAGGACGGCGAACGCCCACGCCGGCGACTTCACCTCCTCGGGGTGGGACACCTTGTGGTACCCCTCGTACAGCGAGAACGCCGAGCCGACGGTGAACAGGACGACCGCCACGAGGAACGCGTAGAAGTAGCGTTCCCGTCCGTAGCCGAACGGATGCTTGGGGGTCCGGTCGCGCTCGGACCGCTTGCGGCCGAGCAGCAGCAGTGCCTGGTTCCCCGAGTCGGCGACCGAGTGGATCGACTCGGCGAGCATCGACGACGAACCCGTGAACACGAACGCGACGAACTTCGACGCGGCGATCCCGAGGTTGGCGGCCAGCGCGGCGATGATGGCCTTCGTTCCACCCTCAGCACTCATCTACGCAATCCTCGCTTTGAGCTCTTGAATGGCGGGCACCGGTGTGGGGTCGACGCCCAGGGCGATGGCCAAGTAAACCGTGACATAGTCCCCGAGCGCGATCAGCGACGCGATCCGCTCCAGCGGATGGGCGCCCTCGGCGCCCAGCTCGGTGACCGCGACGCCCCGGTCGCGCGCCATCGCGACCGACGCCTCGCGCCGCTTGCGCACCTGCGGATGCTCGTCGATGTCGCTCAGCATGACCAGGTGCAGGCCGTGCTCGGGATCGTCGGAGCGGTCGCGGAAGAAGTCCTCGGGGTCGAGCGAGCCGGGCTCGGGCGAGGACGCGGTGCGGGCGAAGAAGCCGTCGAAGGCCATCACCTGGTTGTGGTCGGCCTCGGGGATCTCGCCGAAGACCGCCGGGTACTTCGCGTTCTCGTTGAGCTGGCAGGTCAGCCGGTGGGCGGCGGCGCCCGCGAGCGCGGAGGAGCCCCACACCAGCGGCACGTCGCCCGCGAGGTCGAGCGCGACCCGCTTGGCGGGGTTGACGAACGGCTCGCTCGCCGGGCGGCAGCGGTGCGCGACGTCCTCCAGCAGGGTCGCGGTGGACTCCAGCACCGCGTCGGGGAGGTCGGTGAGGCCGAGCGAGCGGGCCGCGAGCAGCAGCGGGACCGTCAGCCCCCACAGTGTGGAGCGCGGCTGCCCCACCGAGCGGACGGGGACGAACAGCGCGCGGGTCTGCTCGGCCAGGTCGGCGAGCGGCGAGCCGCCCGCGCCGACGAACAGCAGGCGGCAGCCGCGCCGGGCGGCCTCGGCGGCGAGCGCGAGGGTCTCCTCGGTCTCGCCCGAGCACGACACGGCGATGACGAGGTCGGCGGCGCCCACCCAGCCGGGCAGCCGGTAGCCGCGCACGGTCGTCATCGGGACGGGGCAGCCGATGCCGCACACGGCGGCCAGCACGTCCCCGGAGATGCCCGAGCCGCCCATGCCGGCGACGACGATCGCGCGGGGGCGCCCGTCCTCGGCGAGGCCGTCGACGCCCGCCTCCGCCGCCGCGCGGCGCGCCTCCCGCACCTGCGCGGCCGAGGAGGCCACCTGCCGCAGCATGCCGCCGGGGTCGGCGGCCTCGATCTTTTCGGCCTCCTCCAGTCGGCCGGGGTTCACGGTGCGGGCGTCCGCGCCTCGTCGACGAGGAGGACGGGGATGTCGTCGCGGACCGGGTAGGCGTAGCCGCACGAGCCGGTGCACACCAGCTCGGCCGCGTCCTCGTCGGCGCGCAGGCCGCCGCCGCAGTTCGGGCAGGCGAGGATCTCCAGCAGCCAGGAGTCGATCTTCATGCTCATGTGCGGCGTCACTTCTCCCTCACGATGGCCAGCACCTCGTCGCGGATGGCCGTCACGGCCCGGTCGTCGGCCGCCTCGGCGTTCAGCCGGAGCAGCGGTTCGGTGTTGGACGGCCGCAGGTTGAACCACCACCCCTGCGACTCGTCCGCGACGGTGAGGCCGTCGAGTTCGTCAATGGTAACTCCCGGTCGCGCGGCGAACGCGGCGCGCACGCGGCCGGTGGCGGCCGCCTGGTCGGCGACCTCGCTGTTGATCTCGCCGGACGCGGCGTAGCGCGTGTACTCGCCGAGCAGCTCCGACAGCGGGGCGTCCTGCCCGCCGAGCGCGGCGAGGACGTGCAGCGCCGCGAGCATCCCCGAGTCGGCGAACCAGAAGTCGCGGAAGTAGAAGTGCGCCGAGTGCTCGCCGCCGAACACCGCGCCGGTCTCGGCCATCGTCTGCTTGATGAAGGAGTGGCCGACGCGCGTCCGCACCGGGGTGCCGCCGCTCTCGGCGACGATCTCGGGCACGGCCTTCGAGGTGATCAGGTTGTGCACGATCGAGGAGCCGGGGTGCTTGGCCAGCTCCCGGGTCGCGACCAGCGCGGTGATCGCGGACGGGGAGACGATCTCGCCGCGCTCGTCCACCGCGAAGCAGCGGTCGGCGTCGCCGTCGAAGGCGAGCCCGAGGTCGGCGCCGACCTCGCGGACCTTCGCCTGGAGGTCGCGGAGGTTCGCGGGCTCGATCGGGTTGGCCTCGTGGTTGGGGAAGGTGCCGTCCAGCTCGAAGTAGAGCGGCACGAGGTCGATCGGCAGGCCCGCGAACACCGACGGGACGGTGTGGCCGCCCATGCCGTTGCCCGCGTCCACGACCACCTTGAGCGGGCGGATCCCCGACAGGTCGACGAGGGTCTTGAGGTGGTCGGCGTAGCCCTGGAGGAGGTCGCGGCGCGTCACCGTCCCGGCGGGGCCGTCGTGGGCGGGCACGCCCTTCTCCACCAGTTCGCGGATCTCGGTGAGGCCGGTGTCGCGGCCGACCGGGCGCGCGCCGGAGCGGCACAGCTTCAGCCCGTTGTACTTCGCCGGGTTGTGGCTCGCGGTGAACATCGCGCCGGGCAGTTCGAGGCTGCCGCTGGCGTAGTAGAGGAGGTCGGTGGAGCCGAGCCCGGCCTCGACCACGTCCGCGCCCTGGGACGTCGCGCCGCGCGCGAACGCCTCGGCGAGCGGCACCGAGGAGGCCCGCATGTCGTGGGCGGTGACGACGGAGTCCGCCCCCGTCACGCGGACGAAGGCCGCGCCGATCGCCTCGGCGGTCTCGGCGTCCAGTTCGTCGGGTACGACGCCCCGGATGTCATACGCCTTGAAGATCTTGGCGAGGTCGCCCACTCCTGCTCCCTGTCCGAGTGTTGTCGCGAGGGGGATTTTCCCGAGCCTACCGGGAAAGGCGGGCGTCACCCGCCCCGCCTCCGGCTTGGGGGTTCACTCCTGCGGCTGCGTGCCCGCGGGCTCGGAGCGCAGCACCCGCAGGTGCCCGCGGCGGCCGACCTCGGTGCCCTGGCCGACGGGCTCCTGCCCGGGGCCCGGCGCGGGCCGCGCGGCCTCGCGGACGGCGTCGGCGAGGGCCTCCAGGTCGTCGGCGCTGGGCTCGCTCTCCTCCTCGACGGGGAGGCGCACCAGCTCCCACCCCATCGGGGCGGTGAGCCGCTCGGAATGCTCCGCGCACAGGTCGTAGCAGTGGGGCTCGGCGTACGTGGCGAGCGGCCCCAGGACCGCGGTGGAGTCACGGTAGACGTACGTGAGCGTGAAGACTGCTGGCGCCTTGCAGGCGGTGCGGGAGCAAGTGCGGACGGGGCTCACGATGGCCGACGGTACCTCCCCTCCGGCGCGTCCGCCACCACCCCGCCGCACGTGTCGCCGTTACCGGTCGATTTCCGGGGTAACAACTACATACCGTGAGCCCGCCGGGCCTCACCGTGCCGACCGGGGCGCCCGCCGGTCAGCGCGCGGTGCCGAGCCAGCGGGCCATCGCGGCGCCCCGGGTGCGGACGCCGAGCTTCGCGAAGATGCGGTTCACGTGGTTCTTGACCGTGTACTCGGACACGACGAGCCGCGCGGCGATCTCGCCGTTGGAGTGGCCCTGGGCGATCAGGTCCATCACCTCCGCCTCGCGCGGCGACAGCCCGCACGCGTCGGCGGGCGGAGCGGCGGGCAGGACGGCGGGCAGGGCGACAGGCGGAGCGGTGGGCGCGGGCGGGGTAGGCGGCGGGGCGGGCTGCGGCGGGGCCTCGCCGCGGCGCAGCGCCTCGACCACGGCCCGGGAGGCCGGGGGCGACAGGGGGCAGGCGCGGCCCGCGACGGTGTCGTGGACGGCGGTGAGCAGCTCGTCCACGTCGAACGCGCCGTGCACCAGGTAGCCGGCCGCGCCGTTGCGGATGGCCTGGCCGATCACGTCGGAGTCGGTGTCGTAGGACAGCATGAGCACCTTCGCCAGGGCGCTGAGCGGCCCGGCGGCGGTGACGCCGTCCACGCCGGGCATCCGCACGTCCAGCAGCACGATGTCGGGGCGCAGCCGCTCGGCCTGCTCCAGCGCGTGCGCGCCGTCGACGGCCTGGCCGACCACGTCGACGTCCCCGGCCTCCAGGAGCGTCGCGAGGCCCGCGCGGACCACCGGGTTGTCATCGACCACCAGCGCCCGCACGCGCGTTCCCACCGGGGCGCTCACGATGCGCGCCGCTCGGTGCCCGAGACGTCTGGCGCGTCGCTCCAGTGGCCCGCTCCGGGGACGTGCGGGACGACGATCGTGACGGTCGTGCCGCCGCCGGGGTCGGAGCGCAGGGCGAGCCGCCCGCCGATCCTGCGGGCCCGCTCCGCCATGCCGACCAGCCCGTAGTGGCCCTCGCGGGCGAGCAGGTCGAGCCGTCCTCCGGCGGGCGGGGCGAACCCGGCGCCGTCGTCGCGGACGGTCAGGTGCAGCGCGTCGGCGGACGAGAGCAGCCGGATGTCCACCTGGCCCGCGCGGGCGTGGCGTTCCACGTTGGTCAGCGCCTCCTTCAGCACGGAGATGATCTCGTAGCGGACCGCGACCGGGATGTCGTCGGCGAACCAGCCCTGCGTCTCGACGCTGGACGGGACGGCGCTCGCGTGGCTCCACCCGGCGGCGACGTGCAGGACGGCGGAGGGCAGCGGCATCCCGTAGGCGTCCTCGCGCAGGTCGGCGATCAGCCCGCGGGCCTCGCGGGCGGCGACCTGGAGCGCGGCGAGGATGTCCTGGGCGTCGCGTTCGGCCCGGTCGGGGCTGTTGCGGATCCAGTGCGGCAGGGTCGCCACCGACATCGTGAGGCCCTGGAGCGTCTTGGCGAGCGAGTCGTGCATCTCGCGGGCGAGCCGGGTGCGCTCGTCGGCCGCGGCGACGGCGGCCTCGGCGCGGCGGCGGACGGCCTCGGACTCGGCGTACTGGTCGAACAGCGTCCGCAGCGCGACCCCGGCGCAGGCGGCGAGCGGGTAGAAGACGGGCAGCGCGATGAGCAGGCCCGGGGAGTGCCGGTCGGCGGGCGCGGCGGCGGCCATCGCGACGAACGACAGCGCGATCTGCGTGACGCAGACCAGCAGCACCGGGCCCCAGGTGTAAAGGACACCCGCGATCGCGGCCGTCATCACCGTGAACAGGAAGAACGGCCCGAACACGCCGCCCTCGGCGAGGACGGCGAACACCAGCAGCGCGTCCAGGCAGCACAGCGGCGGCATCCGCTGGACGGCGGGCAGCACCCGGCGCCACGCCGCACTGGCGATCACGGTCTCCGCGCCCAGCACCACCAGCCCGAGGCCGAGGCGGGGGCCGGGGTCGTCGGCGAGCAGCACGACCGCCATCGCGAGCAGCAGGCCGCGCAGCAGGAGGAGCAGGCGGAACGTCACCGCGAGGCGGGTCCGCACCGACCGCTCGTCCGGCCGCGCGAGCGTGATCAGTCCGGACATCGCGGGTGGTCGCAGACGCGGAGCTGGTCCGTGCGCAGGAAGAGCCGCATCACCGTTCCCGGGTTGTCGATCTTGTAGGTGCCGCCGTCGGTGACGGCCGCGACCCGGCGCAGCGCCGGGTCGGCGCCCGCGCCGAAGCCGAGGACCACGACGCTCACCGGCCGCCGCTCGTCGAAGGCGCCGCGCAGGCGTCGCACCGTCCGCTCGACCTCCTTCCGTTCCTCGCCGCGTGGGCCTCCAGCGGTGAGAACGAGCACGACGTTGAGTTCGTTGCTTCGGTAGTTGCGCTCCACTTCGGAATAGGCCGAGTCGATGGCGTCGAACAGGCCGGGTCGCCGACCGGAACGCGGGCGAACGCCCGCGATGGCCTCCTGGAGTCGGAGGCGCTGGTTGAGCGCGTCCGGCGTGCGGGCGCCCAGCTCCCGCATGGGCAGCACCTCGCGGTACGGGGCGGCCCTGGTGGAGCCGGAGAGCGTCCACAGCCCGAAGGACGAGTCGTCCGGGACGAGGGTGAAGCCGGTGGACAGCGCCTTCCGCATCGCGTCGAGCCGCGTCCCCTCGGACCGTCCCCGCTTGCGGCCGCCGCTCGGCGGCATGGGCGCGGTCGCCATCCCGGACGGGTCGACCAGGGCGAGGACGTTGAGCCCCTGACCGAGTTTGCGCCAGATCTCCTGGATCTCGGCCGCCGCGCCCGGACGCGCCACCGGCAGCGCGCGGGGCGCGTCGCGGCTCGTCCGCGTGCCGCCGATCGGTTCGGTGGCCGCCATGGGCGCGGCGTTGGCGGAGCCGCTCGCGGGCCCGGAGCCGCGCAGCCCGACCTGCCGCAGGTCCGCCACGGATGTCGCGGTGCGCAGCTCGGCGAGGAACCGCTCCGCGACGCGCTTGCGCCCCGCGTCGGCGGTGGTGACGACGAAGGGGAAGTCCAGGTAGGGCGTCCCCGCCGAGGGGTAGATGGTCGCGACGCGCCGCCCCGCGTCCTTGGCGGACCGGTTGTGCCGCCAGACGACCTGCTCGGAGACCGCGACGACCGAGGTGTCGCCGTCGTCGAACACCGCGTCCACGCCCTTGCCGTGGGGGAGGGTCTTGGCCGTCCTCAGCATGGTGGTGAACCGGTCCAGGGCGCCCCGGCCCGCGCCCGAGGACGCCTGGAGGGCGAGCAGCGCGGCCATGCCCGTGCCCGTCCGCGCGGGGTCGGGCAACTGGAGCCGGAACGCGGCGTCGGCGGACATCCCGCCCCCCTCCGGCAGGAACGCGCCCCACGAGCGGCGC
Source organism: Actinomadura sp. NEAU-AAG7 (assembly GCF_018603865.1). Taxonomy (NCBI): domain Bacteria; kingdom Bacillati; phylum Actinomycetota; class Actinomycetes; order Streptosporangiales; family Thermomonosporaceae; genus Actinomadura; species Actinomadura sp. NEAU-AAG7. Next base: position 543,129 of record NZ_JAHFZY010000004.1, on the reverse strand, counting down.
TCCAGCTCCCGGTGGTGCCGGTTCGCCGGGACGTTGGGCATCGCGAACACGACCGGGGAGGACGCCACGGACGGGGCCCCTCCCGCGCGCACCCGCCCGACGAGGTCGGGCCACAGCGAGGAGTCGGGGATCCACACGTCCGGCGTGCCGCGCCCGTCGCGGAAGACCCCGGCGATCTCCCCGGAGTCGGCGGCGGCGACCTTCACCGCCGCGCAGTCCCCGGCCTCCCGGCGGGCGGCGTTGAAGCGGTCGGCGGCCGCGAGCGCGGCGGGCGCGAGGGCCGGGTCGGCCGTGACCGAGAGCCACTGGCCGGGGCCGTCGCAGCCGGTGCCGCGCATCGCCAGCGCCCAGCCCCCGCCGCCGAGCACCAGCCCGGTGATCAGGGCGACGGCGGCGGCGACCGTGAGCCGGTCCCGGCTGCGCCGGGTGCGCGCCTGGGAGTCGGAGGACGGTGGAAGCACGGGTAGTCGGCCCTTCATGCACCCTCGGCCGCGCGGGCCCGGAGGCGACCGCGCCACGCCACTGTAACCACTCTTTTAACTACACAACCACATAAAGGCGTCCTTTTATGGGGGAGTTCCGGACCGGGATTTACGGGCCCGCGAACCTGTCCGTGACCGGAAGGGGCAGCCCGCGTCCGGCGGGGTAGTCTGGACGTGTGCGATCCCGTGTGTCAGGCGTGCGGCGCCGCGATCGGCACGGTCGCGGCCTCCGGGGCCCCCTCACGCCCCCGCAGGCCCCCGTCTCGCGCTCCCGCGCGGAGCGGTTCGAGGACGTCGTCGCCGACGAGGTGCGGCGCCTCGGCAGGCGCTGGGGCCGTGAGCTGGCCCGCGTCGAGTTCACGGTCGAGGAGGTCCCCGAGGTCGAGCCCTGGTTCGACGGGCCGGTGCCGCTCGGCCAGACCCTCGCCGGCCGGGGCCGCCCAGGCCGGGGCGGCGCGCCCGTCCGCATCGTCGTCTACCGGCGCCCGGTGGAGGCCCGCGCGAGCGGTGAGCAGGAGCTCGGACGGCTGGTCCGCGACCTGCTCGTCGAGGAGATCGCCGACCTGCTGGGGCTGTCCCCCGAATCCGTGGACCCGAGCTACGACTCCCCCGACGACTGACCCCGGCTGAAGACCCCGGCTAGGGGATCAGCGCGCCCTGGGTGTCGGCCGCCCTCGGCAGCCACCGCGTGGTGGACGCCGGGACCACCGGCAGCACCGTGAACAGGAACTCCTCGCCCTTGCCCGTGGACATCATCCGCGCGGCGTAGACCGGCGCCGAGCCCGGCTTGATCGTGATCAGTGCCCCGAAGCCGCCGTCGCCGCCGGGCGGGGGCGCGAGCGTCGTCTCGACCGTCCGCCCGGCGGAAATCCCGATCTCCCGCGACGGCCCCGGCCCCTGCCCGCCGACGGTCGTGACCTGGACGGACGCGGCGCCCGACGGCGCCGTCAGCGTCAGCACCGAGTCGAAGCGGTTGTCGGCGACGACGCCCGTGGTCAGCCGGTCCGGGCCGTCGGGCGTGCCGAGCGGCGCGGTCGCGGCGCCGTAGCCGACGTCGCCGCCGCGCGTCGCCGCGAACCCCGCGATGACCGGGCGGTCGGCGACCACCCGCACGGCCGCCGGCCTGCCGGACAGCCCGAGGTCGACGGGCGTCACGGTGCCGGCGGGGGCCTCGACGACGTCCTGGCCGCGCGGCGTGAACTCGCCGTCGGGGGTGACCACGCGGACCCTGACCCGCGCGTCGGCGTCGCCGGGCACCGCGACCACCAGCCGCCGCTCCCCCGACCCGCCCGGCACCCCCGGGACGACCTGCGCGGCGGACGGCGCGGGCGACGGCGGCACCCACTCGATGCCCTTCTTCTCGCCGATCCGGGCGCGCAGCGACGCGGCGACCCGCCCGCCGGTGGTGTGGACGTGCAGTGCCAGGTCGTGCGCGGTCTTGACGATGTCGCCGAGCCCCTCGGGCGACCCGCCGATCGGCACGACCGCGGTCGTGTAGGGGGCGATGGAGGTGGCGCGGCCGTCGGTGGTGTCCAGCGGGCCCGCCTCCGACAGCGCCCTGAGGTCGACCGACGCGGGCTGGGAGTCGACGTTGGTCAGGTAGAGGTCGAGCGCGTCGGCGTCGGCGGGCCCCGGGCCGAGGAACCACAGGTCGGTGCCGGGCGCGGCGCAGCGCGTTCCGGCGAGGCCGCGGTCGGGCCCGCCGCCCCAGTGCGTGGTCTGCTCGGCCTCCAGCCCCGCCGCGATGCCGCCGCTCGCCCGGACGGTGTAGGAGTCCTCGCCGTCGCCGGTGTCCTTCGTCCAGCTCTGGCCCGCCGCCGTCAGCGACGCGAGCGGAGCGCCGCCGCGCGTCGGGGAGGTGTCGATCCGCCCGCCGGAGGGGCCGCCCTTCGCCGACTGGACGCTCAGCCGCCCGCCCTCGTGCCCCGGGCAGACCGCGACGGCCGAGGTGATCGGCGCGCGGACGCCCCCCGCGTCCGCGCCGCCCGCCGAGGGGCGCGACAGCGCCGCGGCGCCGTACAGGGCCGCGACCGCGACGAGGACGAGCGCGGCCGTGGCGTAGCGGAACCTGAGGACGCGGAGCATGGTTCTCACGGGCTGCGCTCCTCGGCCAGGGCGTCGCCGTCGTCGGCGCTCTCGCGCGGCTCGGGCAGGGTCAGCGTCTCGGGCGCCTTCGGCGCGGGAGGCGGGGACGCGCGGCGGCCGCGTCCGGGGCGGCGGCCGCGGCGGGCGCGGCGGTCACGGGCGCGTTCACCGGACGGCAGGAGCGTGCCAGGTTGCGCGCCCGGCAGCGCCAGCACGGCGACGAGGAGCACCGCGGCGCCCTGGACGGCGACCCACGTGTGCCGCAGCGTCATCCCGCGCGTCAACGCGAAGTCGCCCCCGGCGGCGGGGACGTCGTAGCCCTGGGCCCAGCCGTCCACGGTCCTCGGCTTGAGCTCGCGGCCGTCGAGCGTGGCGTGCCAGCCGCCGTCCGCCGGTTCGGCCAGCAGCAGCGTGCGGCTCCCGCCGCCGGGCGGGACGCGGACGCGCGCGTCGGTCCGGCCCGCCGGGAGCGGCGTGGTGGACGCGCCGTCCAGCAGCATGAGGCGCGCGGTGTTCGCCTGGAGCCGCCACACCCCGAACGTGCCGGTCCGGCTGAGGCGGGAGAGCTCGGGCGCCGCGTCCAGGATCTTGGTGACCTGGTCGGACGCGGGGTGCGGCACCAGCACGTACTGGATGCCCATCCGGGTCAGCGCGGGCCCTTCGTCGCCCTCGCGGCCCCCGGCGAGCCCGGAGACCAGATCGTCCAGCCGCCGCTCGGCCGCGCCCCCGGTGGGCGTCTCGGCCTCCCCGAGCATGGGCCGCGCGCCGCGCAGGACGGTGTAGGACACGCGCCCCGAGCCGTCGCCGCGCAGGACCAGCGTGCGCGGCCCGCCCGGAGCCCGCACGAACGCCGGTACGACGTCCGGATCGGTCCGGCCGAGGGGGTCGCCCGCGCCGCCGGTGATCCACAGCGCCGCGGCCAGCACGGGCGCGGTCAGCGCGGCGGTCGCCACGACCGCGCCGCCCGCCTGGTAGATCAGGTGGGTGCCCGCGAGCGCCTCGGTGGCGCGCTGGACGGCGGCGGTCGCGGCCAGCAGCACCCCGGCGCCCGCGAAGACCAGCGCGACGCCCGGCCAGGCGGGCCCGGCGTCGGTGCCCTTGGTGACGGTGCCGGCGCTCGTCACGATCGCGACGAGCAGCCCGAACAGGGCCAGCAGCCATCCCGCGAGGACGGCGCTGCGCCGCGCCCGCAGCGGCAGCGCGCACACCGCGACCGCCAGCAGCCCGGCCAGCGCCCACCGCGCGGACGTGCCGGGCCCGCCGGGACTCAGCGCGAGCAGGTCGCCCGCCCCGGCGGGGGCGCCGGGCCGGTGCAGGCCCGCCTCCAGCAGGAACCGGGACGGATGCAGCAGCAGGCCGACCGTCCACGGGCCGAGCAGCAGCGGCGGGACGCCGAGCGCGATGGCGAGGTTGCGGCGGCCGACCCGGCCGGGCCGGTCGAACAGCGCCCACAGCAGGCCGCCGCCCGCGAGCGCCAGCGGCCACACCAGCGGGACGAACGCCGTCGCGACCGCGAGCAGCAGCGCGACCGCCCACGCGGCGCGGCCCGCGCGCTTGCGGCGCGTCCGGGGGTCGGGGGCGGGCCGCGGCAGCCCGTACATCCGCGCGACCCGCACGGCGATCAGCGGCAGCAGCACGAGCACGACGGCGGTGCCGAGCCGCCCGCCCGCGACGGCGCCGGTCGCGGCGGGCAGCAGCGCGTACACGGCGGCGAACCACACCCGGACGGCCGAGACGGGGATCCGGCGGCGGTTCGCCCGCGCGCGCCGTCCGGTGACGGGCGGCGCCGAGATCAGCACGCGGGACGCGCGGTAGGCGGTCAGCCCGGCGAGCGGCACGCTGCCGAGCAGCAGCAGCGACACGGCCAGCCACGGCTTGCCGAACAGCACCGTCGAGAGCACCGCGAGGACGCCCACGTACGGCGGGCTCCCCGCGTCACCGCCGAGGCCGGTGGGGTGCCAGCCGGAGATGTACTGCGTCCACAGGTCGCTCGCGCCGCCCCACGCCGGGACGAGCGCGCCGCCGCCGAGCCGCGCGCCCGCCGTGAGCAGCGAGCGCTCGGCCGCGACCGTGACGGCGGTGAGCGCGAGGACGAGCGCCACCCCCGGCCGGGCGACGAGCCGCCGGAGCAGGCCGGGTTCGTCGGGCGCGAGGTCGTCGTCACGTTCCTCCCGGCCGCGTTCGTGCGCCGCGAGGAACTCCGACACGGCCTCGACCGCGCGGCGCGCCACGACCCAGCGCGGCTGGAACCGGCGGACGCTGCGGTACACGCGTTTGCGCCCCTCGGCCCGCGCGGCGCGGGCCCGTCGCAGCCGTCCGGGGGCGCGCAGCACGTCGGCGAGCGCGCCGAGCTCCTGGCGCGCCGCGTCCGGCCGCTTGGTCACCAGCAGCGCGAGCGCGTGCAGCAGCGACGCCCACACGTTGCGGACCAGGCCCCGCGCCATCGGGCCGAACGGCCGGTTCGCCAGCAGCGTGTGCATCGCGTTGCGGCGGTCGAGGCGGGCCGGCGCCGTGGCCGTCATGCCGACCTCGCGGACGCCGCGCCGGGACGCCTCCGCGTGGTAAACGACGGCGTCGGTGGCGACGACGACGCGGTGCCCCGCCGCGTGGACGCGCCAGCAGAAGTCGACGTCGTCGCGGAACATGCCGTAGTCGAGGTCGAACCCGCCGAGCCGGTTCCACACGTCGCGGCGCACGAGCATCCCGGCGCTGCCGACCGCGAGGACGTCCCGGACGCCGTCGTGCTGGCCCTGGTCGAACTCGTGCCCGTCGATGCCGGTGGCGCGGCGTCCGGCGGCGTCCATCGCGACGCCGACCTCGCGCAGGACGCGCCGGTCGTGGAAGTCGCGGACCTTCGGCCCGAGCACCGCGATGCCGGGATCGGAGTCGGCCGTCCGCAGCAGGCGCGCGAGGGCGTCGTGCGCGGGCGCGGAGTCGTCGTGCAGCAGCCACACCCACTCGGTGCGGGGCGAGCCGGGTTCGTCGTCGGGGACGGGCGCGGACGCGGCGTCCTGGCGCAGCGCCTCGGCGACCGCCTCGCCGTAGCCGGTGGTGCGGGGCAGGGCGAGGACCCGGCCCGCGCCGATCACCTCGGCGAGCACGGCGGGGCCGCGGTCGCGGCTCCCGGTGTCCACCGTGAGCAGGCGCTGCACCGGCCGCGCCTGGGTCAGCAGCGCCTTGAGCGTCTCGGGCAGCCAGCGCGCGCCGTCGTGGGCGACGAGGACCGCCGTGACGACGTGGCGATCGGGTGTGGGCGACAACGGTCCGCGCGATCTGTGGGACGACAATCAGCAGCCGTGCCGGCCCGGGGGCCGGCACGGCTGACAACTGTACGCGTGGTCGCGTGAGCACGCTCCGGATCCCCCGAGATCGGGAAAAAGCGGGCTCTCTTCCGGCCGGGTCCTCGCGCCGGGCGCACCGCTCCCCTTCGGTGCCACCGGCCCGCCACCCTGCCCGGACGCGCTCAGACGGCCTGGCGCTTCAGCTTCCGGCGTTCGCGTTCGGAGAGCCCTCCCCAAATCCCGAAGCGTTCATCGTGCTGCAGCGCGTACTCCAAGCACTCCGTTCGCACCTCGCATGCCCGGCACACCTTCTTGGCCTCGCGAGTGGAGCCGCCCTTCTCCGGAAAAAACGCCTCCGGGTCCGTCTGCGCGCACAGGGCGCGCTCCTGCCAGCCCAACTCTTCACCGTCTGTGCCGTGCGCCAGCGGTATGACTACCTCGCTCACAGCGCACCTCCCTGCCCGTGGAGCCCCCTGGTCAACGCCCTCCCCTGGCTTGTTCCCCCGAGAAGGCATTGAAACTACACCTACGAAATTACACGCGTGTAGTGCCCGCCCCGTCAAGCGCAACGAGTTTCCGGGGAGGCATAGCGGGTTATGTCCGGACGTGCTGGACGGCCTTTGGATGAAGATCAGTTAATCGAGGCGTCACTGCGGGGGCCGGTTGTCCCGGTACCAGTCGCCACCGTCCTGCTCACCCTGCTCGCCCGGTTGCGGCGGCATGCCCTGGGTGCCCTGCGGGCCCTGTTCCTGCCCGCCGGTGCCGCCGTAGGCGCGCGTCCACTCGCCCATCTCCTCCTGCTCGGCTCCCTGGGCGGGCTGCTGGCCGGGCTGGGCGGGCTGCTGACCGGCCTGGTAGCCGCCCTGGGCGCCGTACTGCTGGTAGTCCTGCCCCGGCTGGGCCTGCCCCGGCTGAGGCTGCTGACCGGGCTGCTGGCCGTACTGCTGCTGCTCGTACTGCTGCTGCCCGTATCCCTGCTGGCCGTAGCCCTGCTGCCCCTCGGCACCCTGCTGGTACTGCTGGTATTGCTGGTACTGCTGCTGGCCGTAGCCCTGCTGCCCGGCCTGCTGCCCGTACTGCTGGCCGGGCGGGCCCTGCTGGTAGCCGAAGTCGCCGCCGTAGCCCTGCGGCATCTGCGGCTGGCCCTGCGGGCGCGGCGGCTGCATTCCCTGGTAGATCGTGAACACGAGCCAGGCCCCGAGGCCGACGACCGCGAGCTTTCCGGCGCCGATGAGGAAATAGGAGAGCTTGGTCACCGCCTCGGCGATCTGGGAGTTGGCGAGCATCCCGGCGAGCCAGCAGATGACGCCGAACAGCGCGACGCCGCCGAGCACGCCGAGCCCGCCCATCGTGATGTTCCTGGCCTGCGGCGTCGGGGCGGGGCCCCAGGTCGCCAGCAGGACGGCGAGCACGACGAGGGCGACGACGGCGAACTGGGTGAAGACACCGCTGCCCGTCTCGTTCAGCGCGCGGTAGCTGAATTCACCGTCGCCGCCGAGGAGCAGGATGATGCCTGCCAGCAAATGCAGACCCGCCGCGGCGAGCAATACCCAGGCGGCCGGTTCGCGCAGGCGCTGGACGGCTTCCTTGTTCACGGGAACATCTCCAGATCGAGGCAATCGGATGACACGCAAAGCTTTGCACATGAGGCCCATCCACGTCTGCGTCCCCGGCGCGGCGCCGGACCCGGCGCGACCGCCGCTCCGGCGCCGGTTCCGGTCACCGGTGTCCAGGGCGGACGGCGGGGCGGCCTAGGCTGATCGCATGAAGATCGTGGCGCTGGCGGGCGGCATCGGCGGGGCCCGCTTCCTGCGGGGGCTGCGCGCGGCGGCCCCGGAGGCGGAGATCACCGTCATCGGCAACACCGGGGACGACATCTCCCTGTTCGGGCTGCGGGTCTGTCCCGACCTGGACACCGTGATGTACACCCTCGGCGGCGGCATCAACGAGGAGCAGGGCTGGGGACGCGCCGCCGAGACGTTCACGGTCAAGGAGGAGCTCGGCGCCTACGGGGTCGGGCCGTCCTGGTTCGGTCTCGGCGACCGCGACTTCGCGACCCACATCGTCCGGACGCAGATGCTCGCGGCCGGGTACACGCTGTCGGCGGTGACCGAGGCGCTGTGCGACCGGTGGCGGCCGGGCGTGCGGCTGATCCCGATGACCGACGACCAGGTCGAGACCCACGTGGTCGTGGACGACCCCGAGCGGGGCCGGCACGCGATCCACTTCCAGGAGTGGTGGGTGCGGATGGGCGCGTCCGCCCCGGCGGTGTCGATCGCCCCGGTCGGCGCGGACGAGGCGAAGCCCGCGCCGGGCGTGCTCGCCGCGATCGAGGAGGCGGACGTCGTGCTGTTCCCGCCGTCCAACCCGGTGGTGAGCGTCGGGACGATCCTCGCGATCCCCGGCATCAGGGACGCGGTCGCCGCGAAGACGGTCGTCGGCGTCTCCCCGATCATCGGCGGCGCGCCGGTGCGCGGCATGGCCGACGCCTGCCTGACCGCGATCGGCGTGGAGACCTCCGCGCAGGCGGTGGCCGAGCACTACGGGCTCGGCCTGCTGGACGGCTGGCTCGTCGACGACGCCGACTCCGGCGTGCGGGTCGAGGGCATCGAGGTGCGCCCGCGCCCGCTGCTGATGAGCGACGCGGACGCCACGGCCGCGATCGCGCGGGCCGCGCTCGACCTGGCCCTGGAGCTGAAGCGCGAGGAGGGCGCCCGATGAACCTGAACGTGTTCGGCGTCCCGGGGCTGCCCGAGGTGGCCGAGGGGGACGACATCGCGGCGCTGCTGCCCGCCGGAACGGTCGAGGACGGCGACGTGCTGGTGGTCACGTCCAAGATCGTGAGCAAGGCGGAGGGGCGGGTCCTGGTCGCGGCGGACCGGGAGAAGGCGATCGAGGCCGAGACCGTGCGGGTCGTCGCGCGGCGCACGCACGCGCGCGGCGAGACGCGGATCGTGGAGACCCGGCAGGGCCTGGTGCTGGCCGCCGCCGGGGTGGACGCGTCCAACACCGCGCCCGGCACGGTGCTGCTGCTGCCCGAGGACTCCGACGCCTCCGCCCGGCGGATCCGCTCACGAGTACGCGAACTGCACGGCGTGGACGTCGCCGTCATCGTGTCCGACACGTTCGGGCGGCCGTGGCGCAACGGGCTCACCGACGTCGCGATCGGTGTGGCGGGCCTGGAGCCGATCAGCGACCTGCGCGGCCGCGACGACACGCACGGCAACCGCCTGGACGCCACGATCACGGCCGTCGCCGACGAGATCGCGGCGGCGGGCGAGCTGGTCAAGGGCAAGCTGGACGGGGTGCCGATCGCCGTCGTCCGGGGCCTGTCCGCCCTGGTCACGGCCGAGGACGGGCCCGGCGCGCGGGTCCTGGTCCGCCCGCCCGGCGAGGACATGTTCCGCTACGGCTCGACCGAGGTGCTGCACGCCCGCCGGACGATCCGCGAGTTCACCGCCGACCCGGTCGACCCGGCGGCGGTGCGCCGCGCGGTCGCCGCCGCGATCACCGCGCCCGCGCCGCACCACACGACGCCGTGGCGGTTCGTCCTGCTGGAGTCGGCGGAGTCCCGCACCGCGCTGCTGGACGCGATGCGCGACGCCTGGGAGGCCGACCTGCGCCGCGACGGCTTCACCGAGGAGTCGGTCGCCAAGCGGCTGCGCCGCGGCGACGTGCTGCGCCGCGCCCCCTACCTGGTCGTCCCGTGCCTGGTCATGGACGGCTCGCACGACTACCCCGACGAGCGCCGCGCGCAGGCCGAACGCGAGATGTTCGTGGTCGCCGCCGGCGCCGCCGTGGAGAACCTGCTGGTCGCCCTGGCGGTGGAGGGCCTCGGCTCCTGCTGGGTGTCGAGCACGCTGTTCTGCCGCGACGTCGTCCGCGAGGCCCTGGACATTCCGGGCACGTGGGACCCGATGGGCGCCGTCGGCGTCGGCCACCCCGCCGCCCCGCCCCGCGAGCGCCCTCCCCGCTCCCCCGACACCTTCATCGAACTCCGCTGACCCGGGAATACCCCACACCCGCCAACGGCTGCACCAGCGGTAAGCCGCAGTTCGTAACCCCAGCCGTCAGCAACCTCAGACGTTGCGATCGCGTCCGAAGGCAGGTTCGAGCCTGCGAGAACCTGATCGCGAAGCGAGCCGCCAGGCGAGACGGAGCGATGCAGCGATCGCACGCATTGTCCGTTGCAGGAGGGAGCGCCGGCGACCGACGCCGAGGGCGATGCAAAAAAGTATGACACTTGGCATAGAGTGCCCGCATGGAGGCCATTGAGAACTCCGTGCGGCGGGCCCTGGCCCGCGCGCGTGACGGCAAGACGCTGGACCGATCCGAGGCCACGACGCTGCTCGGCGCCCGCGGGGCGCAGCTCGACGATCTGCTCGCCCATGCCGCCCGGACGCGGGACGCCGGGTTGGAGGCCGCCGGGCGGCCCGGCGTCATCACCTACAGCCGGAAGGTCTTCATCCCGCTGACCCGGCTCTGCCGCGACAGGTGCGGGTACTGCACGTTCGCGACCGTCCCGCACCGGCTCGACTCGCCGTACCTGAGCCCCGACGAGGTGCTGGAGATCGCGCGGCAGGGCGCGGCGATGGGGTGCAAGGAGGCGCTGTTCACGCTCGGGGACCGGCCCGAGGACCGGTGGCGGCCCGCCCGCGAGTGGCTGGACGCGCACGGCTACGACGACACGCTGTCCTATGTGCGGGCGATGGCGATCCGGGTGCTGGAGGAGACCGGGCTGCTGCCGCACCTGAACCCCGGCGTGCTGACCTGGCGGGACTTCCAGCGGCTCAAGCCGGTCGCGCCGTCCATGGGGATGATGCTGGAGACGACGGCGACGCGGCTGTTCAGCGAGCGCGGCGGGCCGCACTTCGGGTCGCCGGACAAGGACCCGGCCGTCCGGCTGCGGGTGCTGGAGGACGCGGGGCGGACGAACGTCCCCTTCACCACCGGCATCCTCATCGGCATCGGCGAGACCGTCGCGGAGCGCGCGGACGCGATCTTCGAGATCCGGCGGACGATGCGCGAGTACGGGGCGATCCAGGAGGTGATCGTCCAGAACTTCCGCGCGAAGCCCGACACGAAGATGCGCGACACCCCCGACGCCGAGTTGGAGGAGCTGGCCGCGACGATCGCGGTGACGCGGCTCGTGCTCGGGCCGAAGGCGCGGGTGCAGGCGCCGCCGAACCTGGTCGCCGACCAGTTCGCGCTGATGCTGCGGGCGGGGATCGACGACTGGGGCGGGGTGTCGCCGCTGACGCCCGACCATGTGAACCCGGAGCGGCCGTGGCCGCAGATCGAGGAGTTGGCCGAGCGGACCGCGCAGGCGGGGTTCGCGCTGCGGGAGCGGCTCACGATCTACCCCGAGTACGTCCGGCGCGGCGAGCCGTGGCTGGACCCGCGGCTGGCGGGCCACGTCGCGGCGCTCGCCGACCCGGCGACGGGCCTGGCCAGGCAGGACGCCGTCCTGGAGGGGCGTCCGTGGCAGGAGCCCGACGGCGGTTTCGAGGCGTCGGGACGCACCGACCTGCACACCTCCATCGACACCGCCGGCCGGACCGCCGACCGCCGCGACGACTTCGACGAGGTCTACGGCGACTGGGACGCGCTCAAGGACCGGATGGCGGCGCCGACCCGCTTCGACGCCGACGTGAAGGCCGCGCTGGCCGCCGCCGAACGCGACCCGGCCGGGCTGTCGGACGACGAGGCCCTCGCCCTGCTGCACGCCGAAGGCCCCGAACTCGACGCGCTGACGAAGCTGGCCGACGACCTGCGGCGCGAGGCGTCCGGCGACGAGGTCACCTACGTCGTCACGCGGAACATCAACTTCACCAACGTCTGCTACACCGGCTGCCGTTTCTGCGCGTTCGCGCAGCGCCGCACCGACGCGGACGCCTACACTCTGTCACTCCAGCAGGTGGGCGACCGGGTGGACGAGGCGTGGGACGCGGGGGCGACCGAGGTGTGCATGCAGGGCGGCATCCACCCCGACCTCCCCGGCACCGCCTACTTCGACCTCGCGCGGGAGGTGAAGCGCCGCGCGCCGGACATCCACCTGCACTCCTACAGTCCGATGGAGGTCGTGAACGGCGCGTCCCGCGCGGACATGTCGATCCGGGAGTGGCTCCAGGCCGCGCGAGAGGCGGGGGTCGACTCGCTGCCGGGGACCGCCGCCGAGATCCTCGACGACGACGTCCGCTGGGTGCTGACGAAGGGCAAGCTGCCCACCGACCAGTGGGTCGAGGTCGTCACGACCGCGCACGAGCTCGGGATGCCGACGACGTCCACGATGATGTACGGGCACGTGGACACCCCGGCGCACTGGGTCGCGCACATCAAGCTGCTGCGGTCGATCCAGGAGCGGACGGGCGGGTTCAGCGAGTTCGTGCTGCTGCCGTTCGTCCACCACAACTCCCCGATCTACCTCGCGGGGCTGGCCCGCCCGGGGCCGACGGCGCGGGAGAACGTCGCCGTGCACGCGCTGGCCCGGATCCTGCTGCACGGCGCGATCTCCAACATCCAGACGTCCTGGGTGAAGCTCGGCGACGAGCTGTGCGCGCGCGTCCTGCGCGGCGGGGTCAACGACCTCGGCGGGACGCTGATGGAGGAGACGATCAGCCGCATGGCGGGGTCGGAGAACGGCTCGTTCAAGGCCATCAGCGAGCTGGAGGAGATCGCGGCACGCGCGGGCCGTCCCGCCCGGCAGCGGACGACCCTCTACGGCGAGGTCCCGGCGGAGCGTATCGAGGCGGCGCGCCGCACCGACGGCATCGGCGCCTTCGGCCGGCTGCCCCTCACCCCCCTGCGCTAGGGACGCCCCGGACGAGGGTGGTCCGCCCCGCCGCCAGCTCGTCGGCGGAGCGGCGCAGCGCCTCCAGGACGGCGCGGACGGACGGTCGGACGTCCGCGCCGGTCCGCGTCCACAGCACCATGCGCCGCTCCACCGGCGCGTCGGCGATGTCGCGGACGACGATGCCCTCCTCCAGCTCCGCGAGCGCGAGGTCGGGCACCAGGCACGCCGCGCCGCCGCGCGCGATCATCGCGAAGATGACCAGCATGTCGTTGGACCGGTAGCGGACGTTCGGCCGGAACCCGCCGAGTTCCACGCACGTCCGCTCCATCACGTCGGCGTGGTTGGTGCCGATATGGCCGGTCGCCCACGGGATCTCCGCCAACTCGGCCATCCGCAGCGGCCCGGTGCCGCGCGCGAGCGGGTGCGCCGCGGGCAGCGCGAGCCGCATCTTCTCGATGACCAGCACCTCCGAGGTCAGCTCGGGACGGCGCGGCCGGGGCAGGTGCGAGTACTCGTCGGTAAGCACCACGTCGATCTCCTGGAGGACGAGCGCCTGGAGCACCCGGACGAACTCCTCCTCCATCACGTCCACGACCAGCTCGGGGTAGCGCTCGGCGAGCCCCGGCAGCGCGGGCGCGAGGACGTGTACCAGCGCCGTCGTGAACCCGACGACCCGCACGACGCCCGCGACGCGCCCGCTGGCGGCGAGCGCCGCCTCCTCCGCCCGGTGCGCGCCCGCGAGCAGCGTCTCGGCGTGCCCGGCGAGCACGTCGCCCGCCTCGGTGAGCCGCAGCCGCCGCCCGGCGCGCTCGACGAGGCTGACGCCCACGTCCTTCTGGAGCTGTGCGAGCTGCTGGGAGACCGCCGACGGGCTGTACCCGAGCGCCTCGGCGACCGCCCCGACGGTGCCGCGCAGCTTCAACTCCCGCAACACCCGCAACCTGGCCAAATCCAGCATAGTGAAGGGATTCTTACACAATCCATCCAGAAATGGTCGCTGGACCTGAACGTTGGACCGCGTCAAACTGAACATGCGACAGGAAAGGGACGGCGACCCCGATCCCCCCTGATCGCCCCGCGCGGGAACGTCCACGCCCCTGCTGAGGGGTCACACACGATCCCAAGGAACGAACATGTTGATCATGCTAGGTCTCATCGTCGCCGCGGCCGTCCTCGGCCCCCTCTTCGGATCCGACACCCGGGACGGGCTCGACTGGGCCCCCAACGCGTTCTGGCAGCGGCGCCGCGACACCTGCGCCAAGGACCTGCGGAAGAGCGAGCTCAGAAAGAGCGATAGTCCCGCACCGGCAGCCGGGGGCCACGCCTCGGCGGACGCCTGCCGGACGATTCCAGCAGCCGGGTGACCCGGTACCGGTGTCCGGCGTACGGCTCCAGCAGTTCGAGCATCCCGGCGTCGTCGACCTTGCGGCCGATCAGCGCCCAGCCCACGAGCCCGGGCACGTGGTAGTCGCCCACGGAGACGGCGTCGGGATCGCCGACCGCGCGCTGCCTGGTCTCGGCGGCCGTCCAGACCCCGACGCCCGGCAGCGTGCGCAGCCGGGCCTCGGCGGGGTCGGCCTCCAGGCGGGCCGCGACGCGCGCCGCGCCGATGATCGTGCGGGCGCGGACGGCCTCCAGGCCCGACCGGTGCCACTCCCACGACGGGATCCGGACCCAGACGGCGGGCGGCGGCGGAACCCGCATGCGCAGTTCGGCGGGCGCGCCGGGGGCGGGCTCGCCGAACCGGCGCAGCAGGTAGCCCCAGGCGCGGTACGCCTCCTCGCTGAGCACCTTCTGCTCCATCACGGCGGCCACGAGCGCCTCGAAGACGCGGTCCGTCCGGCCGATGCGCAGGCCGGGGCGCCGCGCCATCCGCTCCCGGACGATGTCGTGGTGCGCGCGCAGCCCCTCCGGCGCGTCACCCTCTCCGAGCAGGGCCGGGACGCCGTCGAGCAGCCATCCGGCGCCCGGCCCCCAGGCCGTGCAGTAGACGACCTCTCCGCTATGGAATAGGCGGATGGTTCCCGCGCCGTCCGGAGTGTGGGATGTTCTCCAGATCGCACCGTTCCGGTCGACCTGGAACGCCGGATCGCGCGGTCCACGCCGATGCGGCGCCAGGACGGCCGACAGGTCGAGCGGCCACGGCGGACGCCATTCCCGCCGCTGCGATCCGTGCTCGGGGAGCCGCCCAGCGGTCGGCTCCCCGGTTCGCACGCGGGCCGTACCGCCGGACACCGTACCGCCGGACACCGTACCGCCAGACACCGGGGGCGCCGTGCTCTCAGGCATCGGTCGAGAACCGGACGGCGGTCGGCGGCAGTTCGATCCCGGGCCAGACGCGCAGGCCGCCGCGCAGCTCGTTGCCCGGCCCGACCACCGCGCCGTCGCCGAGGATCACGTCGTCGAGGACGGCGCCGGGCCCGACCCGCGCGCCCCGGCTCAGCACCGAGTTGCGCACGGTCGCGCCCTCGGCGACGAACGCCTCGTCCAGCAGGACGCTGCCGAGCACGGTCGCGCCCGCCTCGACCACCGCGCCGCGCCCGACCGTGGTGCCGCCGCGCACGACCGCGCCGGGCGACACGCTCGCGCCGGTCAGCGTGAGCCGCTCCCCCGGCTCGCCGGGCATCGCGGGCGAGGCCAGCTTGCCGAGCACGAGGTCGCAGGAGCCGCGGACGAACGCCTCGGGCGTGCCGACGTCCAGCCAGTAGCCCGACTCGACGTGGCCCATCACGACCGCGCCGGACGCGATCAGCGACGGGAACGTCTCCCGCTCCACCGACACCACCTCGTCCTCGGCGATCGTGTCGATCGCCGAGCGGCGGAAGACGTAGCAGCCCGCGTTGATCTGGTTCGTCACGGGATGGGAGGTCTTCTCCAGGAACGCCGTGACCCGGCCGGTGCCGTCGGTGGGGACGCAGCCGAACCGCGAGGGGTCGGTGACCTCCGTGAGGTGCAGCGTCACCGCCGCCTCCGCCCGCTCGTGCACCGCGACCTGCGCCTGGACGTCGTGCCCCGACAGGATGTCGCCGTTGAGGATCAGCACGGGGTCGTCGGGCTTGGCGGTGAGCGCCCTGGCCGCGTTGCGGATCGCGCCGCCGGTGCCGAGCGGCTCGTTCTCGCTGACGTAGGCCAGGTCGACGCCGTAGGCGTGCGTGCCGAAGGCCGCCTCGAACATCTCCGCGCGGTAGGACGTGGCGAACACGATCCGGTCGACCCCGGCCGCGTGCGCGCGGGCGAGCTGGTGCGCGAGGAAGGCGACGCCCGCCGTCGGCAGCAGCGGCTTGGGGGTGGAGATCGTCAGCGGGCGCAGGCGGGTGCCCTGCCCTCCCACCAGCAGGATCGCTTCCACAAAGTCCCCTTCTCAAGAGCTCCGGCCCACGCGGCTTTACCGCGAGCCAGGCTAGTGGGTGCGCGACCCCTGGGACGCGCGGTGCTCCTCCACCGCCTTGTCGTAGGAGGCGATGTGCGCGCGGGCCGACTCCGTCCAGCTGAACTCGTGCGAGCGCGCCTGGGCGGCCTCGGCGAGGCTCGCGCGGCGGACCGGATCGGCGATGAGCTTGGCCAGCGCCGAGGCGATGCCGTCGGGGTCGGGCGTGGTGTAGGCGACCGCCTCGCCGCCGACCTCCGGCAGCGGGCCGCGCCGCGTCGTCAGCACGGGCGCGCCGCACGACATCGCCTCCAGGACGGGCAGCCCGAACCCTTCGCCGAGGCTCGGCAGCGCCACCAGGAGCGCGCCGCCGAAGAAGCCCGGCAGCGACGACCACGACAGGTAGCCCGGACGCAGCAGCCGGAGCTGGGGCGGGACCGCCGCGATCGCCGCGTCGACCTCGTCGTCCCATCCGCCGCCGCCCGCCAGCACCAGCGCGGGCGGGTCGGGCAGCCCGGCGCAGGCCCGCGCCCAGCCGCGGATCAGGTTCGGGACGTTCTTGCGCGGCTCCAGCGCCCCGAGATAGGCGATGTAGGGGCGGCCGTGCAGGCCGAGCCGGTCGGAGACCTGCTTGATCTCGGGCTCGGCCGGACGGTGGAACACCTCGTGGTCGACGCCGTGGTAGGCGACGTCGATGTGCGAGGGGTCGGCGCCGAGCAGGCGGACCAGCTCGTCGCGCGTCGCCCGGGACGGGGCGATCAGGCGGGTCGCCCGCCGCGCGGCGGTGCGCGTCGCCGACTTGATGTAGGTCGTCCTCACCGGGTCGTGCCTGCCCGGCTCGGCGAACAGGGTCACGTCGTGGATCGTCACGACGGTGGGCAGGCTCGCGCTGACCGGCATCGTGTAGGTCGGCAGGTGGATGACGTCAGCGGCGACGCTCGCGGCGACGTGCGGCAGGCCCGTCTGCTCCCAGGCCAGCCGGGTCGCGCGGTGCGCGAGGCCCGGCGGCCCGCTGACGATGCGGGTGCCCGGCACGAGCCGTTCGTACCGCTCCTGGTCGGCGCGCTGGCAGGCGACGGCGAGATCGGCCCCCTGCGCGTGCAGGGCCGTCAGCAGTCCGTCGACGTACCGGCCGAGCCCTCCCCTGTCGGCGGGCACGGCCGTCGTGTCCAGCAGGATCCGAGGCGCCACGGTCCACTCCCCCATCCCGGCCCCGGCTCAGCGATCCGGGGCCGCAGTGGCGTAGATCACTCTTTACTGACGAGCCTACGCCCCGCCGGGGACGGATTCGCGCGACCTGGAGCACGCGCGCCCGGGTTTACCTAAACGGGACGTTTGCGCGCGTGGATCAGGACGATGCTGCCGCGCTCGTTCGGCGCCGACCGGTCGGCCAGCGCGACCAGCGGGGCCAGCGGCGCCGCCGCGTTGAAGCCGACCTTGCCGCCGTAGGTCGACAGCGACAGGTAGAGCCGCTCGGTCGCCGCCGTCCGGAACTGGTAGGAGTGGCGGACGAGGTCCAGGCCGCGCTCGTCCATCAGCTTCCCGAGGCTGCCGTGGGTGTAGGTGTGCTGGACGTGGTACTTCGCCTTGTGCGCGTCGCGCAGCTTCGGCCATGCGTCGGCGCGGCTCAGCACGTCGGCGGACATGAAGATCTCACCGCCCGGCTTGAGCACCCGGGCCATCTCGTCCAGCGATTTCCCGCCGTCGTCGAAGTGCTCGATCGCGCAGACCGACAGGATCGCGTCGAAGGAGGCGTCGGCGAACGGCAGCCGCAGCGCGTCGCACTCGATCAGCGCGGGGGCGTTCGCGAGCGTCCGGCCGTAGACCATCTTGCCGCGCGCGAGGTCGATCGACACCGCGTCCGCGCCGCGCCGGCGCGCCTGCCCGGCCCAGTAGCCGTCGCCCCCGGCGACGTCGAGGACACGCCGACCGCGCAGGTCGCGTCCCATCCACGACAGGAGCGTCCCCGCCTCGCGGTAGCGGCACACATGCACCTGGTGCCCCATGAAGGCGACCACATCCGAGATTTTCATCGCCTCCAACTGTAGGGCGAGAGCGTGGCAGGGAGGTCACGTTCGCCTACCCTGGGCGGGTGAAGATGAAGGTCGTCGCCATGCGAGTCCTGCGCGTGCTGCTCGTCCTGCTCGCACTGGCCTTCTGCACCTACAGCGTGGTCGACCAGTGGGACGCGACGACGCGGGCGTTCCGGGAGATGTCCTGGGCGACGCTCGCCGGGTCGCTCGCCGTGGGGCTCGCGGGCCTGTTCACCTGGATGCTCGGCTGGCGCACCTTCCTCGCCGGGCTCGGCTCGCCGCTGGCGCTGCGCCCCGCGTTCCGGATCTCAGCGATCTCCCAGCTCGGCAAGTACGTGCCGGGCAAGGTGTGGGCGCTGGTCACCCAGATCGAGATGGCGCGCGAGCACAAGGTGCCCGCCGAGCGCAGCTTCGGCTCGACGCTGCTCGCGGTCGCCTCGTCCACGGCGTGCGGGCTCGCCGTCGCCTCGGCGACGCTGCCGCTGACCTCCGCCGCCGCGCGCGAGAAGTACTGGTGGCTGTTCCCGCTCGCGCCCGTCATGCTCGCCGCGCTGCACCCGAAGATCGTGACGTGGTGCCTCGACACGATGCTGAGGCTCATCCGGCGGCCGCCGCTGGAGCAGCCGGTCAGCCTCGGCGTGACGCTGCGGGCCGTCGGCTGGACGGTGCTCGGCTGGGTGCTGTTCGGCGTCCACACCTGGCTGCTGTGCGTCGCCGTCGGCGGCGACGGCGCGGGCCTGCCGTTCCTCGCCACCGGCGCCTACGCGCTCGCGTTCGTCGCGGGGTTCCTGGTCTTCATCGCGCCCGGCGGGATCGGGGCCCGGGAGGCCGCGCTGACCGTCGTGCTGACGCCGGTGCTGCCCGCGGGCGCGCCGGTCGTGGTCGCGATCGCCTCCCGCGTCCTGCTGACGATCGCCGACCTGCTGAACGCGGGCGCCGCGCTCCTGCTGGGACGCGGCCCCGGGCATCCGGCGGCGCGCCCGCCGGAGCCGTCCGAGCCGGGCGAGCCCGGCCTGCCTGGTCAGCCCGGGGAACCCGGGAATGAACCCGCCCCTGAGGCGCTTGTCAGGGGTACACCGCAAACGAAGGAGGGACCGTGACGGCCCCGATCACCGTGACCGACGCGACGTTCACCGAAGAGGTCCTGAAAAGCGACACTCCGGTACTGGTCGACTTCTGGGCCGACTGGTGCGGTCCCTGCCGCATGATCGCTCCGATCCTGGAGCAGATCGCGCAGGAGCAGGACGGCAAGATCCGGATCGCGAAGATCGACTACGACGCCAACCCGAAGACGCCGCAGGAGTACGGGGTCATGGGCCTGCCGACCCTCCTGCTCTACAAGAACGGCGAGGTCGTCGAGCAGATCGTCGGCGCCAAGCCGAAGCGCGCCCTGCTCAAGGTGCTCGAACCGCACCTGTGATCGCGCCGGTCAGCACGTCGAGGTAGGCGGCCCACACGGGGCCGTGGTCGACCGGGCGGACGCCGGAGCGCAACCGCTCCGGCTCCCCCGGCGCGTAGAAGCGTTCGAGCGCGCGGGTGAGGGCGGGCACGTCGTCCGGAGCGCACACGACGCCGTCCTCCCCGTCGCGGACCTGCTCGCCGAACCCGCCCACATCGGTGGCGATCACCGGCAGGCCGTGCTCGTGGGCCATCCACACGTTCTGCGAGGCGGTCGCCGTCCGGTAGGGCAGGACGAGCGCGTCCGCGGCGGCGAACAGCCCCGGCACGTCGGCGGCGGGCACGTAGCCGGGACGCAGTTCCACGCGGTCGGTGAGGCCCAGCTCCGCGATCAGCGCCCGGGTCTCCTCCAGCCCGCCCCAGAACTCGCCCGCGACGGTCAGCGCGACGCCGTCCGGCCCGGCGGCGAGCGCGCGGAGCAGGACGTCCAGGCCCTTGTAGGGGCGGACGATCCCGAAGAACAGCAGCCTGCGGCGGACCTTCCCGTCCGGCGGCGCGGGCTTCGCGGACGCGGGCAGGTGCGCGGGCATCTCCGCCACGCGGACCGGGCGCCCCGTCAGGCCGCGCGCCAGGTCGGCCTGCGCCCCGCTGTGGACGAGCACGCCGTCCACCCGCCGCAGCAGCCGCCTCATCAGCGGCACGTCGTACGGCTTGCGCTCATGCGGCAGGACGTTGTGGCACAGCGCCACCACGGGCGTCCGGCGGCGGAGGCCCCCCAGGATCCCCAGGTACGAGGGCACCTGGACGGGGCTCAGCACCGCCAGCACCACCAGGTCGCGCTCGCGCAGCGCGCGGCCGGTGCGCCACCAGCCGTCGGGGCGGCGCCAGTCGAGCCTCCGCCGCGTCCCCGGGAACGGCTCGCCCTCGGGCTCGGAGATCGTCTGCTGGCCCGGGTACAGGAACCTCGGGTACTGGGCCCGCCACGACTCGATCACGACCTCGTGGCCGGCGGCCGACAGCCGGTGCGCCAGCTCGGTGGTGTGGTGGGCGCCGCCCCCCTTGAACGGGAACGCGGGGCCGACGACGGCGATCCGCAACGCGGGGTTGCCCATCCCGCTAGACGTCGCCGCGCGAGCGGACGATGAGGTCGGCCAGCAGCGCCAGCGAGGCGATGATCAACCCCGTCACGAAGATCATGATGGTGTTGTTGGCGAAGTACCCGAAGTGCACGACCATGTCGAACACGCCCTTGAGCAGCCCGATCACGACCAGCCACAGCGCGGGCGGCATCAGCACCTTGAGCGGGTTGAAGTACATGACCATCCGCAGCACCTGGAGGATGTAGCGGTAGGCGTCCTTGGTGAAGTGGAACTTGGACTTCCCGGCCCGCTTGGCGTAGGCGATCGGCATGTACCGCACCGGGTGCTGGTTCGACAGGAACGCGATCGTGATCGTCGTGACGCAGGAGAACCCGGGCGGCAGCAGCCGCAGGTAGGGCAGCGACACCTCGCGGCGGAACGCGCGCAGCCCCGAGTTGAGGTCGGGGATCTTGGTGTTGGTGAGCCGCTCGGCCACCTTGCGGATGAACCACTTCGCCGGGACGCGCAGCGCCTTGTGCGTGCCCTCCTCGCTGGTGCGCGCGCCGACGACCTGGTCGATCGAGGGGTCGGAGTCCAGGGCCTCGACCAGCTCGGGGATCCGCTCGTTCGGGTAGGACATGTCGGCGTCGGTCCACACGACGATCTCGCCGCGCGCCTGCTGCGACCCGATCCGCCGGACGGTGCCGGAGCCGCTGTTGTGCTGGAACGCCATGATCCGCATGTTCGGGAAGCGGGGCGCCGCCTCCCTCAGCCGGGCGAGCGTCTCGTCGGTCGAGCAGTCGTCCACGGCGAGGAGTTCATAGGATCTTCCACTGCCGTCCATCGCCGCGGTGATCCGCTCGACCTCCTCGATCACGTGGTCCTGCTCGTTGTAGCAGGGCAGGACGATCGTGACGTGGACGGGCTCGGGCGGCACGTCGGCGAGCTCGAAGTCGAGCGCCGGATCGGGCAGCGACGGCGCGGGCGCGGACTCGGCCGCGGTTCCGACCGCGGCCTCGGTCGCGGCGCCGGTCGCGGCTTCAGCCGCCAGGGCGGCCTGCTCGGTCGTCGGTGCGGCGGGCTGGGACGCCGACATGGCGGGCTGGGTACTCACGCAGGGCGAGAATACTCGCCCGCGCGGGGCGCGGCGGCCTTACGGGCGGGGCGGCTCGGCGATCCAGACCTCGACGGTGAGGCCCCAGGTGCTGCCGGGCGGGCCGTCCAGGGTCCGGCCGTCCTGCCGGGTCGCGAGCGCGAGCGCGCGTGTCGCCGGGCCGTACCGGGCGACCTGCCCCGGTTCCGCCCCCATGATCACCGGACGGCGCCCGGTGGCGTACACGCGGCCGATGACGCGCCTGACGTCGGCGGGCCGCGCGGAGGACGTCGTCCGCGCGGCGGGCAGCCCGCACATGCCGCGGACCACCTGGAGGAAGCGGTCGGCGGTCGCCCGCTCGACGACCACGACGGAGCGTCCCGGCCCGAGCCTGTCGCACAGGCCGTCGACGGCGGCGCGCTCGTGCTGGTCGGTGCGGGTGACCAGGAACCTGCCGGAGGTGATGACGATCGGCACGAGCGCCAGCAGCACCAGGCCCGCCGCCACCGGGCGGACGACGCGCGGCCCGTACCCGAGGCGCCGCACCCGGCGCGCCGCCCACGCCATCGCGAACACGGTGAACAGCAGCAGGCCGGGGATGGCGAGGCCGATCAGCCGCCGGGACGCCCACGGGTGGTCGGGGGTGATGCCGGGCCGCAGCAGCACCTGGACGGTCGTCCAGACGATGACCGCGTAGGGCAGCAGCCACTCCGGCGACCGGCCGCGCGTCAGCCGCCGCGCCAGCAGCGCCGCGCCGAACGTGGCCAGCAGCAGCGCGGGCACGCCGATGTACCAGACGACCCAGTACAGCGACAGCTCCGAGTACTGCCGGGTGCCGTCCAGCGCCATGCCGTTGATCCGCTGGACCTGCTCGATGAAGTAGGCGTTCAGCTTGTCGTCGGGGTTGGTCGGCACCCGCCGGACGGTCTGCACCAGCGGCCGTACCGCGAACGCCAGCATCACGAGGACGGTGAGCAGGGCGGCGGCGTCCGGCAGCCGCCCGCGCCCGACGGCCGCCGCGAGCCCGCGCAGCCGGGGGCCGGTGCGTCCCCAGCGCAGCAGCACCGCCATGGCGCCCGTCGCCGCCACCACGACGACGGTGAGCGCCAGCAGCGGGTCGAGCGAGGTGTGCAGGTAGCGCAGGTACGGACGGGACAGCGTGAACCCCTCGACCAGCCCGCCCCCCGCGCCGAGCGCGAGCCCGGCGGCCAGCGGGTGGCCGGTGCGGCGGCCCCGCGCGACCAGCAGCCCGGCGAACGCCGCCACCGGCAGCACGTCCCGCAGCCCGTCGATGCGGACGAGCACGACCAGCCCGAGCGCGAGCCCGGCGAGGAACGCCTTCGCCCGCGCCGACCGCACCTCCTCGGTGCGGACGTCGTGCAGCAGCGCGAGCCCGCCGAGCAGCAGCACCAGCGCGGGCAGCTCGCTGAACGTCGAGCGCGACGCCCACAGCATCGGCAGCGTCAGCGCGAGCAGCAGCGCGCCCGCGGGCGCCCAGCGCGGCCCGACCAGCCGCGCGACCAGCCCGGCGAAGGCGAGCACGCAGCACGCGCCGAGCAGCGGCGCCATCAGCAGCATGCCCTGCGTACCGCCGATCCAGCCGCCGAGCGCGAGGACGATCGGCAGCCCGGCCATGAACTGCGGGACGATCGAGCCGCGGTCCTCGTAGAAGGCGGGGCCCGCGTACTCCAGCGCCCGGTCCTCCCCGCCGAACGCCCATTCCATGCGCGGGATCGGCAGCGAGCCGTGCCCGGTCAGCCAGCTCGCGAACTGCACGTACGAGGCCGGGTCGCGGCGCACGATGATCTGCTCGGAGCACATCGCCACCTGGAGGACGAGGAACGCTCCCGCCACCGCGAGCACGGCGCCGGTCGTCCACCACGACACCGAGCCGAGCCCGCCGGGGTCGGGGGTGTCCGCGCCGCCGTCCCCGGCGCCGCGCGGCCGGGACCGCAGCCCCAGCCACAGCGCCAGCCCCGCCACCGGCACGAACAGGGCGATCGCCGGGCCCGGACGGAACACGCCCGCCAGCAGCAGCGGCAGCGAGACCGCCAGCCACGCCACCAGGAGCAGCGCCGGCGCCACGGTGGCCCGTGTGAGCGTCCGGCCCGCGCTCAGGCCCATGCGGTGGTCGTTCATCGGAGCGGAGCGTAGCGGTCCGGGCCGACCGCCGGACGGCCGACCGCGCATACCAGACGCCAGCTCAGGACGCATGTCGGGAGGCACTCCCGACACGTGCTAAGCCGCCGCCGGAGAGGTGCCGCGACGTGCGGCGCTCTACGCTCACCCCATGAGCACACGTGCCGGCGGCGGCCCCGGCGGCGGAGCGGGGCCGGCCGACCTGCTCCGCGCCCGCGTCGCGGACGACCCGTCCCGCCCCTTCGTGACCTTCTACGACGACGCGTCGGGCGAGCGCGTCGAGCTGTCGGCGCGCACGTTCGACAACTGGGTCTCCAAGACGGCGAACTTCCTGGTGGACGGGCTGGGCGCCGAGCCCGGCACGCGCGTGGTGCTCGCGCTGCCGCCGCACTGGCAGACCGCCGTGTGGCTGATGGCCTGCTGGTCTGCGGGTCTCGTCGCCGAGCCCGTGGATCCGGCCGCCCTCGATAGCGAGTCGGCCGAACCGGGCGACGCCTCCGCGCCGTACATCCTGGCGGCGGCCGAGGAGGTGCTGGACGACGTGCTCACCGGCGGGGCGTACGGCGATGCGGAGGAGATCGTGGGCCTCTCGCTGCACGCGCTGGGCGGCCCGCTCACCGCGTGCCCTTCCGGGGTGACCGACTACGCCCTGGAGGTGCGCGCCCACGGTGACCGGTTCGTGCCGGACCGGCGGGTGTCGCCCGAGCTCCCCGCGCTCTCGGTGCCGGTTCCGTTGCCCGCCTCAGATGTGACAAAGACCACACTGACCGGGGCGGACGTCGTCGCGCGAGCCCGCGCGGCCGCTGTGAAATGGGAGTTGGACGCGCGGAGCCGGATCCTGGTTGACATGTCCTTCACCACACTCGACGGGGTACTTGCGTGCCTGGTCGCACCACTAGCCTCAGGTGCTTCCGTCATAATTCAACGAAACTTTGACAAAGCCGTCCTGGATCGGCGGGTCACGCTGGAGCATGTGACGGCGGTGGCCGGGATCCCCGGAGCGAATGACGCATCCGGGTCCCCGCGCCTGCTCGCCTGACCTACGCTCTCCCTTGCTCCAACCACGACCACAGCCGCTCTGAACACGACTCACACCGCTAGCGCCACGACTCACAACGCCGACCGAACCCCTGAAAGCGGGCTCGCCCCCGGACCACGGAGCCGATGAACAGCAACCCGATGTACATGGAGTACGTCGACGACGCCGATCCGCAACAGGCGTCGCCTCGACGCGGTTGGCGCATCCTCGGCTGGGTGTGCATCGGGCTGTCGGCGGTCATGGTGGCGGGATCGCTCACCGCCTACGGCCTGTACCGCAAGGCGTTCGGGAACATCTCCCACGAGGACGTGAACGCCCAGCTCGGCCCCAACCGGCCGAAGAAGCTGAACAGCGCGATGAACATCCTGCTGCTCGGGTCCGACACCCGCGCGGGGGCCAACTCCAAGTACGGCCGCGCGCTGAAGAACGAGCCGCCGCGCTCGGACACGATGATCCTGCTGCACCTGTCGCCCGGCGGCGGCCAGGCGATGGGCATCAGCTTCCCCCGCGACCTGATGGTCCGGATGCCCTCCTGCAAGTCCAGGGACGGCCGGACGATCCCCGCCCAGGCCCGCGCCCAGATCAACTCGGCGTTCACCAACGGCGGCGCCGCGTGCGTGATGAAGACGATCGAGAGCCTGTCCAACATCCGCATCGACCACTTCATGCAGGTGGACTTCAACGGCTTCAAGTCGATCACCAACGCCGTCGGCGGCGTCCCGATCTGCCTGCCCAAGGACGTCAACGACCCGAAGTCCAAGCTCAACCTGAAGCGCGGCAGGCACACGATCAAGGGTGAGACGGCGCTCGCCTACGTCCGCGTCCGGCACGGTCTCGGGGACGGCTCCGACACCGACCGCATCAAGCGGCAGCAGAAGTTCATGGGCGCGCTGGCGAACAAGGCGATGAGCGCGGGCGTGCTCAGCAACCCGGCGCGGATGCTGTCGCTGATGAACGCGGCCACCAAGTCGCTCACCACCGACAAGGAGCTCACCCCGCAGGTCATGATGCGGATCGGCCAGGGCATGCAGGGCATGAGCTCGGGCAAGCTGCGCTTCATCACCGTCCCCTCGGGGCCCGACCCGGCCGACACCAACCGGGTGGCGCTGACCACCGAGGCGCAGCCGTTCTTCGAGACGGTCCGCAACGACAAGACGGTCCCCGAGGCGCCCAAGCCGGGCGCCTCGAAGATCCCGCCGAGCCAGGTGCAGGTGCGGGTGTACAACGCCAGCGGCATCGCGGGGCAGGCCAAGCGCGTCTCCGAGGACCTCCAGGCGCAGGGCTACCAGGTCACCGTCGGCGGCAACGCGCCGTCCAACTCGGCGATCACCAAGGTCATGTACGGTGCGGGTGCCGACAGGCAGGCGCAGACGCTGGTCTCGATGATCCCGAGCAAGCCGCAGCCGACGGCCCGCACGACCGGCGCCAAGCCGGGCGTCGTCGACCTGATCGTCGGCTCCGACTGGAAGGCCCTGAAGAACCCCAAGGGCGGGATCCCCAAGCAGAACGGCGAGATCAAGGCCAGCGACGACGTCTGCAAGGGAGCCTGACCAGCACGACCAGCAAGGGGCCCTGAGCCCCTACAGCCCATGCCGCAGCCCATCATGAAGCAGCCATCATGAAGCAGCCATGACGCACACCACCGCTCCCGGAACGGTCGAAAGGCCCGATCAGCCCTGGTCCTCGGTCCCCGGGGCCGCGATCCCCGACCCGGCGGCGGTGCCCGCCGCCGAGACGGGCCCGCCCGCCGAGCCCGGACGGGCCGGCTCCGAGGCGGAGCCGGCCGACCAGGTCCGCAAGCCCCGCGACCCGTTCTTCGACAACGCCAAGTACCTCGCGATCCTGCTGGTCGTGGCCGGGCACTCGCTGGCCAACCTGCAGAACGTCCCGATGGCCAAGGGCCTGTACATCTTCATCTACCTGTTCCACATGCCGCTGTTCATCGTGATCACCGGCTACTTCTCGCGGAACTGGACGTTCTCCGGCGGCAAGGCGCGCAAGCTCATCACCAACGTCGGCGTGCCCTACGTGGTGTTCGAGTTCGCCTACTCGATCTACGACTGGCTGGCGGGCGACAACAAGCTGGAGATCAGCCTCCTCAACCCCTACTACCTGACCTGGTTCCTGTGCGCGCTGTTCCTGTGGCGGCTGTCCACGCCGGTCTGGCAGCAGATCCGGTGGCCGCTCGCGGTCGCGCTGACGTTCGCGCTGCTGTCGTACATGAGCGACCTCGGCGGCACCTTCGACATCCACCGGGTGCTCGGGCTGCTGCCGTTCTACGTCCTCGGGCTCAACCTGAAGCCCGAGCACTTCGAGCTGCTGAAGCGGCCGATCGCGCGGCCGATCGGGTTCGCCGTCCTCGCCCTCGGGCTCGGCGGCTCCTACCTCGTCATGAACCACATGTCGCGGAACTGGATCTTCTGGGCGAACCCGCACTTCCAGCTCGGCGTCGGCAACCTCGCCGGGACGGTGATGCGGCTCGGCATGTTCGTGTCCGCGACCGTGCTGGTCGCGGCGTTCCTCGCGATCGTCCCCCGGCGGCGGTACTGGTTCACCGCGCTCGGCGCCGCGACCCTGTACGCCTACCTGCTGCACGGGTTCGTCACGCGGCTGCTGAACTTCACCGACTGGTGGGGCGCGGACTGGATGCACACCCCGGCGGGCGTCGTCGCGGTCGTCGCGGGCGCGGTGGTCGTCGGCACCTGCCTGTGCACGCGGCCGGTCGTGCGCTGCATGAGCTGGGCGCTGGAGCCCAAGATGACCTGGGTGTTCACCCCCCTGCGCCGTCCCCGCGCCAAGGGCTGACATGATCGCCGCGTTCGCGGCAGTCTGCCGCATCGGCCTCCGCGGCCTCCGGCGGGGCACTAGAGTCGGCATCCCCTCCGCGTGAACGTTCGTCCCGCGCCAAGTGAATCTTTCGGAGACATGACGGAAACCCTCCCCCAGGCGCGCCCGCCGGCCGGCGAACCCGCCGGCGGTGCCGCGCCGCAGCCGCGCCCCCGCGACGCCTACTTCGACAACGCCAAGTTCTTCACGGCCCTGCTCGTCGTCGTCGGGCACGTCTGGGCCGAGTTCGGGGACAGCCAGGCCGCCCACGCGGCGTACATGGTGCTGTACGGATTCCACATGCCGGTGTTCGTGTTCATCTCCGGCTACTTCTCGCGCGGGTTCATGCGCTCGACCGACAAGTTCCGGAATATCTTCCCCAGCTTGATCGTGCCCTATGTGATTTTCATCGTGCTTTACCGGTTGCAGCTCGTGTTCATCAACGACGCCGATTTCCGGTTGAGCTCCCTTTTCCGTCCGCACTTCCTGATGTGGTTCCTGGTCGCGATGGTGTTCTGGCGGCTGAGCGCGCCGCTGTGGGGGCACCTGCGCCACCCGGTGGCGGTCTCGATGGCGCTGGCGCTGGTCGCGGGCACCTGGACGTTCACCGCCGACTCCACGCTCAGCCGGACGGCCGGGCTGCTGCCCTTCTTCGTCCTCGGCCTGACCGTGGAGCCCCGGCACGTCCAACTGCTGCGCCGCTCCTGGGCGCGCTGGGCGGGCCTCGGCGTGCTGCTGGCCGCGCTGCCGGTCGCCTACGTCTGGGAGCGCGGCACGGTCGTCCCGAAGATCAACAAGGCCTACGTCTGGTGGACGATGGGCTATGAGGACATGGGTTACTCGACGCCGGAGGGCATCGGCTGGCGGGTCCTCACCGTCGTGTTCGCGCTCGTCCTCGGGGCCGCGTTCCTCGCCGCGATCCCGCGCGGCCAGGCCTGGTACACGGCGATGGGGACGCGGACGATGTACGTGTACCTGCTGCACGGCCTCGTCGTGAAGACCTTCGACTACAGCGGCCTCCTGGCCAAGCCCGCCCTGCACAACCCGCTCGGCATGGTGGGCGTCACGCTGGCCGCGCTGGCGCTCGGGGTGGTGCTCGCCACGGCCCCCGTGCAGCGGGTCACGCGCTGGGCGGTGGAGCCCAGGGCCCGATGGCTGCTCAAGCCCTCGCATGGCCGGACATAAGCTCTTACTACCGTGTGCGGGTATGATCCAGATTTCACCGAGAAGTTGATTGGCGTTCCGTGAGCAGTGGTAATGACATCTCTCTGAGCATCATCGTGCCCGTGCACAAGGTGCAGGGCTACATCCGGCAGTGCATGGACTCGATCCTCGATCCCGACCTTCCGAACCTGGAAGTGATCGCGGTCGACGACGCCTCGCCGGACGCATGCGGGGAGATCCTCGACGAGTACGCGGAGCGCGACTCGCGCGTCCGCGTCCTGCACCTCGCCGAGAACGTCGGGCTCGGCCACGCGCGCAACACCGGGCTCGACGCGGCGACCGGCGACTACGTCTGGTTCTTCGACAGCGACGACCACGCCACCGAGGGCGCCCTGCGCGCGATCTGCGACCGGCTCGCCGAGACCCGGCCGGACGTGCTGGTCTTCGACTACGCCCGCTCGTACTGGAACGGCAAGGTCAAGCGCAGCATCATCAACGACCTGTTCCGCGAGCCTCCGGCGCCGGACGTGTTCACGCTGGCCGAGCGCCCGAGCGTCCTTGAGATGATGATGACGGCCTGGAACAAGGCGATCCGCCGCCAGTTCCTGCTCGACCTCGGGCTGCGCTTCAGCGGCGGGTACTACGAGGACGTCAACGTCACCTACCCGATCCTGATGGCGGCCGAGCGGCTCAGCCTGCTCGACCGGGTCTGCTACATCTACCGGCAGCGCCGCCGCGGCGCGATCACCCGGACGACCGGCGCCAAGCACTTCGACGCGTTCGCGCAGTACGACCGCATCTTCGCCTTCATGGACGAGATGGGCCCGGAGGCCGACCAGTTCCGGAACCTCATGTTCAACCGGACGATCTGGCACCTGCTGGTGATCATCGAGCGGGGCGACCGAGTGCACCCGTCGGAGAACGAGCGGTTCTTCGCCGAGATGTCCAAGACCTACAACCGGTACCGGCCCGAGGGGCACGTCCCGCCCGACGACAAGCCGCACCTGGCCGAGAAGCACCGGCTGATCCAGAAGAACGACTACCGGGGCTTCGCGCGGCTCGGCCCGGGGTCGGTGAAGGCCAAGGCCAAGAAGCCCGCCCGCAAGGCCAACAACCTGCGCAAGCGCGGCGTGCTGGCCTCCAAGGCGATGGCCAAGGACCGCTTCTACCAGATGCAGCGCCACCTGGCCGTCGACGAGAACCTGGCCGTGTTCGGCGCCTACTGGTACCGCGGGTACTCCTGCAACCCGGCGGCGATCTACGAGAAGCTCAAGGAGCTGGCCCCGCACGTCCACGGCGTGTGGGTGGTGAAGTCGGGCGCGCGCAAGAACATGCCGGAGGGCGTCGACTACGTCGTGGCCGGGTCGGCCGACTACTACCGGACGATCGCCCGCGCGAAGTACTTCGTCAACAACGTCAACTTCCCCGACCACTACGTCAAGCGCCCCGGCCAGGTGCACATGATGACGCAGCACGGGACGCCGCTGAAGAAGATGGGCCTCGACCAGATGGAGTACCCGGTCGGGGCCAAGGAGATGGACTTCAAGGCGCTGATCGAGCGCTCGGACCGCTGGGACTACCTGGTCTCCTCCAACCCGCTGTCGAGCGAGGCGTGGGAGCGCGGTTTCCCGTGCAACTACGAGATGCTGGAGATCGGGTACCCGCGCAACGACCGGCTCGTGCGGGCCACCGAGGAGGAGCGGCTCCGGCTGCGCGACGAGCTGGGCGTGCCCGAGGGCAGGACCGCGATCCTGTACGCGCCGACGCACCGCGAGTACCAGCGCCGCTACACCCCGATGTTCGACATCGGGCGGGTCGTGGAGCAGCTCGGAGCCGGCCACGTCCTGCTGGTGCGCGCGCACTACTACTACAAGCTGAAGAACATGGCGGCGGACATGGGATGGCCGGAGGGCAGCGTCATCGACGTGTCCGGGCACCGGTCGGTCGAGGACCTCGCGATCGCCTCGGACGCGCTGCTCACCGACTACTCCTCGGTCATGTTCGACTACGCCAACCTCGACAAGCCGATCGTGATCTACGCCAACGACTGGGAGACCTACAAGCTGACCCGCGGGGTCAACTTCGACATCACCGCGACCCCGCCGGGCGTCGTCGCCACGACGGAGAGCGAGCTGGTGGACGCGTTCGTCTCCCGGGCGGCGTGGAGCGACACGGCCCAGAAGGCGCGCGAAAGCTTCCGGGCCCGGTTCTGCCCCTGGGACGATGGCCACGCCGCCGAGCGCGCCGTCCGCCGGATGTTCCTGGGCGAGAAGGTCCCGAACCCTCCGCAGTGAGCACCCGCCCCGCTCCAGCACCACCGGCGGGCACCGGCACCCACGGGGCCCGCCGCGCACACAACGTCGTCTCACGACCCGGCGCGGGGCGCCGGGTCCCTTAGGTGGTTGAAGGAGTGGGCCGCTTGTCCAGTAGCCGGATCAGCGTCATCGTCCTCACGCACGGCGCCGGGGAGTCCTTCCCCGGCACCCTGGAGTCCCTCGCGGCGCAGTCCTACGGCGAGATCGAGGTCCTCGTCATGGACGACGGGGCCGGGGGCGCCGCCGGGGTCGAGCTGCCCGACGAGCGGTTCCGGCTCGTCCGGGAGGGCGCGCTCAGCCGGGGCGCGGCCCGCGGCCGCGGCGCCGCCGAGGCGGGCGGGGAGTTCCTGCTGTTCGTGGACGGCGGCGACGAGCTGCCTCCGGACGGGCTGGAGCTGCTCGTGACCGCGCTGGAGAGGTCCGGCTCGGACCTCGCGCTCGGCTCGGAGGCCGTCAGGAGGCGGACGGGCCAGGTGTGGTCGTGGCAGCCGCGCTCGACGCCCGCCGCCCCCGCGTCGGGGACGGACCTGCGGCGCCGTCCCGAGCTGATCCTGAACCGGCAGATCACCGGCAAGCTCCTCCGCCGGTCGTTCTGGACGTCGGCGGGCCTGGAGTTCCCCGACATCGGCCGCTACGACGACCTCGCGGCGACCGTCAAGGCGCTGCACCTGGCGAAGAAGATCGACGTCCTGTCGGAGGTGGTGCTGCGGCGGCGGCGCCCCCGGTTCGGGTCGACGACGGTCCCGCAGGACATCGCGGACGGGTTCGGCGCGGTCACGCTCGCGACCGGCTGGCTCACCGCCCACGGCGACGCCAGGGACGCGCGGCGCCTCCAGCTCGCCACCGTCAACACCGACCTGCGCGTGTTCCTGGACGTGCTGCCCGACCTGTCCGAGGAGGAGCGCGAGCAGGTCGTCGCGCAGGCCGCGACGTACGCGGCGGGGATCTCCCCGAAGGTGTTCGCCGAGGCGTCCGCGCTCGTCCGGCTGAAGTGGCACCTCGCCACGACGGGGCACACGGGCGAGCTGGTGAAGGTCGTTCGGTACGAGCGGGGCAAGTCCTCACCGTCGATCGTCCGCGACCCGCTGCGCCGCTACGTGGTGTACCCGTACTGGAAGGACGGCTCGCTCGACGTCCCCCGCGAGGTGTACCGGGCGCGCGGCGAGGTCAAGCTGCGGGGCCGCGTGCACGCGGTGTCCTGGGACGGCGACCGCCTCACCGTCACCGGCGAGGCCTACATCAACTCGGTCAGCTCGCGCCGCCGCTGGACGTCGCTGAAGGCCGTCACGCTGCGCTCGGGCCGCCGGAAGATCACCGCGCGGGCGAGGCAGACGCCGAAGCCGGGCAAGAAGACCGGCGGCTGGTCGGGCTTTGAGTTCTCGATCGACGCCGGGAAGCTCCGCGACCACGGCCAGTGGGTCGAGGGCACCTGGGACGTGCGGGCGTCGGTGCTGAACGCCGGCGTGTTCCGGCAGGGCCCGCTGCGCGGCGGCGGGTCGGGCACCGGCGCGAACCCGCCCTACCGCTACGTCGCGGGCGACGTGCGCGTCGTCCCGCTGATCGTGGACGGCGAGCTGCGGGTCAAGGTCGAGAAGGTGCGGGTGCGCGCGAGCGGGCTGCGCTGGGACGGCGACGCGCTGGTCGTCGACGTCGCGGCGGCGCAGGCCCCGCCCGCCGAGCTGACCCTGCGGCTCGGCGACACCGCCGTCGCGGTCCCCGTCGTGGACGAGGGCGGCACGCACCGCGCCCGGATCGACCCGGCGGCGCTCGCGGACGTCCCGATCTCCCCCGAGGCGATCGACGACACCCGCGACTGGACGGTGTCGGCGGACGGCCGCCCGCTCGTCCTCGCCGAGGGCATCGACGACGCCGAGCGTCCGTTCGGCGCGCTGGAGGTGAGCGCGGGGCGCGGCCCGAGCGGCTACCTGCGGGTGCGGCTGACCACGACCCGGCTGATCGTCGGCGAGTGCGCGTGGCGCCCCGACGGGACGCTCGTGCTCACCGCGACGCACGCCGCCCACGGCGGCGGGCAGATCGTGGTCCGGGGCAGGGCGCGCCGCAAGGAGTTCGCGTTCGACCTCGTCCCCGGCGAGGCGGGGACGCTGCGCGCCGAGGTGCCGGTCGCGGCGGTGCCGAGCGTCGCGGGCGTGCTGCCGCTGCGCCCGGGGCGCTGGGACGTGCTGTTCCGCCCGTCCGGGCGCGGGGAGCGGGCGCTGACCGTGCGGCTCACCGGCGCCGCGCAGAAGGGCCTGCCGGGGGCGCTGGAGGTGGCGCGCCGCGAGTACGACCTGGAGTCCAGCGACGGGCGGCTCGTGGTGGCGGTGACCGGCGACGTCTCCGGCGAGGAGAAGAGCGCGGGCCCGAAGATCCGCGAGGAGGCGCGCCGCCGCGTCGAGCGGGACGGCCTGCGCGACGCCGTCGTGTTCTCCTGCTTCAGCGGCCGCCAGTACTCCGACAGCCCGAAGGCGATCCACCAGGAGCTCGTCCGGCGCGGCTCGCCGCTGGAGCAGCTCTGGGTCGTCAACGACGCCCAGGTGGAGCTGCCCGACACGCTCCAGGCGCTGCGGCTGAACGGCAAGGAGTGGCAGGAGGCCGTGACGACCTCCCGCTACATCATCACCAACCACCGGCTCGGCGAGTGGTTCCAGCGCCACCCCGACCAGGTCGTGTTGCAGACCTGGCACGGGACGCCGCTGAAGAAGATCGGCAGGGACATCAAGGAGGTGCACTTCGCCTACGCGCCCGGCATGAAGCACGCGCTCCAGGCGAAGACCACCGGCCCGACCGTGCCCGAGTGGAGCCACCTGCTGTCGCCGAACCCGTTCAGCACGGAGATCTTCCGCCGCGCGTTCGCGTTCAAGGGCGAGATCATCGAGGCCGGGTACCCGCGCAACGACCTGATGCACAGCCCCGAGGCGGAGGTCGTCGCCAAGGACGTCCGCGCCCGGCTCGGGATCCCCGAGGGCAAGAAGGTCGTGCTGTACGCGCCGACCTGGCGCGACGACCAGTACTACAGCAAGGGCCGGTACCGGTTCGACATGCGCATCGACCTGGAGCGCGCGCGGGAGGCGCTCGGCGAGGACCACGTGCTGCTCGTCCGGCTGCACACCAACGTCGTGGACGGCGTCCCCGAGGACGAGAGCGGCTTCGTCCGCGACGTCTCGCTCTACCCCGACATCACCGAGCTGTACCTGATCGCCGACATGATGATCAGCGACTACTCCTCGGTGATGTTCGACTACGCCAACACCGGCCGCCCCATGCTGTTCTTCACCTACGACCTGGCGGACTACCGGGACCGGCTCCGCGGCTTCTACTTCGACTTCGAGGCCGAGTCGCCGGGGCCGCTCGTGGAGACCTCCGACGACCTGATCGAGGCGATCCGCGACGTCGAGTCCGCCACGGAGGGCCACCGCAAGCGGTACGAGGACTTCGTGGCCCGGTTCTGCCCCCTGGACGACGGCAGCGCCGCCGCCCGCACCGTCGACCGGATCTTCGACCCGACTCCGTGAGGCCCCCCAGTGAATCCCCCCTTGGTCAGTGTGATCGTTCCCGTTTACAACTGCCGCGCCACCCTCGGTGAGGCGCTGGGGTCGGTCGTCGAGCAGACGATCGACCCCGGTCTGGTCGAGGTCGTCGCGGTGGACGACGGGTCCACCGACGGGAGCGGCGACGAGCTGGACCGGCTCGCCGAGGGGCGGCCCGGGTTCACCGTCGTCCGGCAGGCGAACTCGGGCGGCCCCGGCGCGCCGCGCAACGCGGGCATCGAGCGCGCCCGGGGCCGGTACCTGTTCTTCCTGGACGCCGACGACCGGCTCGGCCCCGAGGCCCTGGAGCGCATGTGCGCGGTGGCCGAGGAGCAGGGCACGGACGTCGTCGTCGGCCGCTACGTCGGCATCGGCCGGGGCGTCGCGCGGTTCACCAAGAACATCGCCCGCGTGGGCGTGGACGACCCCGACACCGACGTCTACGGCGCCTCGCTGACCACGCACAAGCTGTTCCGGCGCGAGCTGCTGGAGCGGCACGGCATCCGGTTCCCCGAGGGCATCCTCGCGGCGGAGGACAAGGTCTTCACCGCGCACGCGTTCCTGCACTCCTCCGGGGTGTCGGTCGTGGCCGACCACGACTGCTACTACCTGGTGGAGCGCGAGGACGGCAGCAGCATCATGCAGGCGGGCGGCGGCTGGCCCGAGGTGTTCCACGGCGAGGTCGCCCGCTCGATGCTGGAGCAGGTCATGGCGCACCGGGGGCCGGGCCCGGCCCGCGACCGGATGCTCGTCCGGCACTTCGAGCTGGAGGTGCTGTACGGGCTCGACCGGCGGCTCCTCACGGCCCCCGAGGACGTCGTCGACCGGGTCATGGACGGGATGCGCCGCCTCTGCGAGGACTTCCTCACCCCCTCGGTCATGATGCGCATGCGGCCCCGCTACCGCGTCCTCGCCCACAGCGTGCGGAGCGGGCGCCGGGAACTGCTGATGCGGATCATCGAGCGGGCGGCGGCGTCCGAGCCCGTGCCCCTGCTGGTGGACAAGGCCCGCGCCTACGTCGCCTACCCGGGGTTCCGGGAGCCGGGCGCGTCCGTGCCCGACACCTACTTCGACGTCACCGACCGGCTGCGCGTGCGGCGGAGCCTGACCGCGCTCGGCTGGGACGGCGACCGGCTCGGCCTCGGCGGGACGGCGGTCGTGAGCCGGCTCGACACGGCCGGTCGGACGATCGCGCTGCTGCTGCGCGACAAGAGGTCCGGCGGCGAGCACCGGGTGCCCTGCGAGGCAGGCGAGGCAGGCGAGGCCGGTGGGGACGACGGGGACAGCGGTGACGACGGGGGCGGCTTCACCGCGGCCCTCGACCCGGGGACGGCGGCATCGGGTTCGCCGCTGCCGGCGGGCACGTGGGACCTGCACGTCGAGGTCGCGCACGACCGGCTGGTGAAGGAGGGTCGGCTCGGCGCCGACCGCGCCGAGGGCGTCACCGCCCCGAAGCCCCGGTTCGTCGTCTCCGGCGGCGGGGTGGGCGCGTCCGTCACCCCGTTCTTCACCCAGGGCTATGACAACCTGTCGCTGACCGTCGTGCCGGGCCCCGCCGCGCTGGAGAAGCTGCTGCGGGTCGAGGCGGTCGGCTGGGACGGCCTGCCGCGCCTGCTCGTCCGCGGGTCGGTGCCGGTCTCGCCGGCGTCGGCGGCGCACGTCGGCGTGGCCGTCCGGCTGGAGGCACGCGGCGGCGGGGACACCAAGGACGCCGAGATCAGCCTCCTCCCCGGCGCGGAGCGGCTGGAGTTCACCGCCGTCACCGACCTGCGCGGGCTGGCCGTCGGGCGCTGGGACGTCCACCTGGAGTTCACCGTCGGCGGCGAGACCGCCCGGATGCGCGTGCCCGTCAGGGCGGGGCAGCCGAAGGTCCCGCCCGTGCCGTGCGCGACGCTGGGGCTGCGCCGCGCCTCGTTCTACCGGACGGGCGGCGGGAACCTCGCCGTCCACATCGTCCCGGGGAGGGTCACGGCGCTGGCCCGCTCGGCGGGACGCCGCCTCACCCGGAGGTAGCCGCGCCCTCCGACTCGGCCGACTCGGCCGGCTCGGGCTCCTCGGGCTCCTCGGGCCCCTTCGATTCCGGCTCCTCGGACTGCCCGGGCCCGACCGGGGACGCGGCGGCGCACGGGCGGCGCGGCGGCGGCAGCAGCGCCAGCCCGAAAGCCACGCAGGCGAACGGGACGGCGGGCAGCACGTACCGGTAGTCGAAGTCGGCGGTCGCGGCCGGGATCACCAGCAGCGCGAGGCTCGTCCCCCACGGCAGCAGCGCGCCCGTCCCCCAGTGCCGGACGGGCCCGAGCACCCGCCACCGCCCGCCCGAGCGGACGTGGGGCAGGGCCGCGACGAGGCCGCCGAGCAGCAGGATGCCGAGGAAGGTGCCGGGCATGGCCATCCGGTCCTGGTAGCCGCGCATCCTCCCGGCCCAGGGCTCGACGACCCTCGGCTCCCCGCCGCCCGGGTCGTACCGCGCGGCGATCACCGCCTGCTTCTCGGCCCACGCCTCGCCCTCGGGGAACTCGTACTGCAACCACGTCCACGGGGTGGGGTAGGGCTTGCGCTCCCACTCGAACGACCGGAAGGTGTCGCGGACGACGACGCGGGCGTAGTCGCCGGGCTGCGCCTTGATCGCGTCCATGGCGAACTCGCTGGCGAGCTCGTTGCCGGTCGGGCCGGTGATCCAGCCGGGGATGTCGCGGAACGCCGAGTCGCGCGTCCACATCGCGGCGAACGCGGGCGACATGCGCGGGTCGCTGTTCTTCGGGCACATGACGGCGAGTTCGGGGCGCGGCTTGATGACCCGGCAGTCGGCGAAGTCGGCGGTGCGCCCGTACAGCCAGACCCCGCTCGCCTTCGCGAGCCCGTACTGGCCGTACTCCGCGTGGAACCACGCCATGTAGCCCATGATCGGCAGGCTGAACGCGACCACCGTCGCCGCGCACGCGCGCCAGCCCGCCCGGCGCAGCAGCATCGCGACGAGGATCACGGCGACCAGCGGCAGCCCCGCCGACCGCGTCAGCGCCGCCCACGCCGCGAAGAACCCGGCCAGGGCGCCCAGCCACCAGGTGAGGCGGCGCCGCCACAGCGCCGCCGTGACCGCCGCGAGCAGCAGGAACGTGAACAGCGAGTCGGACATGAGCATGTGCTCCAGCGCGACCTGGTGGACGGGCAGCAGCACCGGCAGCGTCAGCGGGGCCGCGATGAGCCCCGGGACGTACCGGCGCCAGGCCCAGCGACCGGCGTCCCCGTCGGGGCCGAGGGGCCAGGCCGCCCGCGCCGCGCGCCACACCAGGACGTACACCAGCACACCGGTCAGGACGCCGATCGCGTGCTGCACCGACACCATCACCGTGAAACTGTGGAACGGCTTGATCAGCCACAGCGTGAGCGGGTAGCCGCTCGGGCGCGTCTCGCCGGGCCGCAGGTCGATCGCCGCCCGCAGGTACCCGGGCGAGTCGCCGAACCACATCGGCGCCGGATAGCCTTTGACCGCGACCACCCGTATCCACACCGCTACCGCGAGTACACAGGCGAAGGGCAGGTGGGCCACGGCGGAACGGCCCGCCAGACCGGCTTTCTCGCGCACTCCGAAAGCCTACCCAGGGCGGGACGCCGTATCGCGCCACCCTCCGTCCGCCGCGCGTTCACCACCTCCTCGCCGCAAGACTTCGTCAAGCGAACACCGGGTTACGGTGCTTGGGACAGCGAGTGGATCACGACTCGGAGACAATGGCCGGGTCCGTATCCGGACAGCGGATACGATCGTCAACGGCCGAGAGCGCCTGGGCACGAAACGACACCGCCGGGCGCGAAAGAAAGGACACCGATCCATGGCGAACTTCACGCTCGACGACGTTCGGCAACGGACGTACAAGGCGCGTGACGCCTGGTGGACGGTCCTGCTGGTCGATCCGCTCGCGGCCCGGCTGGTGCGCTTCACCGCCAACCGCACCCGCGTGACGCCCAACCAGCTCACCGTGGGCGCGCTCGTCCTCGGGCTGGCGGCGGGCGCCTGCTTCACGGTCGCGTCCTGGCCGTGGCTGCTGCTCGGCGCGCTGCTGTACCACCTGTCGTTCACGCTCGACTGCATGGACGGCAAGATCGCGCGGCTCAAGGGCACCGGCTCGGTCTTCGGCGCCTGGCTCGACTACATCTTCGACCGGGTGCGGGTGCTGGCCTGCGCGATCGCGCTGATGGCCGGGCAGTACGCCGCCACCGACAACGTCGCCTACGTGTGGACGGCCGTCGCGGTCGTCTTCCTCGACATGCTCCGCTACATGGACGCGCTGGAGATCTACAAGGTCCGCTCGCAGATGCGGGTCACGCTGAACGCCGCCCGCGAGGAGGCCGCCGAGCTGGAGTTGGCCGCGCGCCGCGCCAACGGCGAGATCGTCGACGCCGCCGAGGTCGGCGCGGACCTGCGCTC
Source organism: Actinomadura sp. NEAU-AAG7 (assembly GCF_018603865.1). NCBI lineage: Bacteria > Bacillati > Actinomycetota > Actinomycetes > Streptosporangiales > Thermomonosporaceae > Actinomadura > Actinomadura sp. NEAU-AAG7. Next base: position 504,085 of record NZ_JAHFZY010000004.1, on the reverse strand, counting down.
GGCCGAGGGCGCGCTCGGCGAGGACCCCGAGGCCGACATGGAGAACCGGGTCGTCGCCGACGACCCCGCGATGGCCATGATGCGGCAGGGCTTCGAGCAGAAGTTCCCCTGGTACGCGCGGATCCGCAACGCGCTGATGGCGGGCCGCATCCGCCCGCACCTGATCAGCGGCATCGAGTTCCAGATGGGCGTGTTCATCATCGCGCCGATCGCCGCCGCGATCGTGCCCGGCGCGGTGATCCCGGTGGTGGTGGCGAGCGCGGTCGGCATGCTGGCCTTCGAGCTGGTCATCATCTACAAGTTCTGGCTGGCCAGCCGCGACTACAGCCGCAGCCTCGCCAAGCTGAACGACGCGATCGAGGGCTACCGGGCGCAGCTGCCCGCCGAGTACCGCGAGACGGCGAACGCGGGCGTCGGCAGCTCCGGCTGACCTCCCCGGTCCTGGACGAGCAAAGTCCCCGTGGAGCGCGGCTCCACGGGGACTTTGCTCGTCCCCAGACGACTTCCGGCCGGGTCTCAGGCGCGGGTCAGGCCGTGCGGGCCTGCCGGGCGGCCTTCGGCGCGCCGGTGGCGGCGAGCATGTCCGTCCACTGGCGGCACACCTCGTCCAGCCCGTAGGCGGCGCGGACCTGGTCGCGGGCGAGCAGCCGGTCCTGCTCCCAGCGGCCGAGCGACACGGTGGCGGCGATGGAGGCGGCCATCGCCGGCGGGTCGGCGTGGATCCAGCGCCGGTCGTAGATCGTGTCGGCGCCCGGCCAGTTCAGCAGCACCGGCACCGCGCCGGCGGCCATCCCCTCGGCGGGCGCGAGGTGGAAGCTCTCGTCGTCGCTGGTCGACAGCACGAACCCGATGCGCCGCAGCCAGGACGCGACGTCGCGGCCGTAGGAGTCGAACACGACCCCGCCCGCCAGCAGCGGCGAGCGGCGGATCCGGCGGAACACCTTCTCGTAGTGCTCGCGCTCCTCCTCCTTCTGCCAGATCCACCAGTACTCCCAGGGGAGCTTGGTCTTGATGAAGAGGGTGAAGCGGGGGTCGTCGCGGCGCAGCTCCTCCAGCGCGTCCAGCGCCAGGTCGAGCCGCTTGCGCGACGGCGCGATGCCGATCATCCCGAGGTGGTGCTGCGCGCCGGGCAGTTTGGCCCGGTCGAGCTGCTGGTCGTCCACCCAGTTGGGGATCGTGGTGACCTTGTCCGCGGGCCAGCCGGTGATCTCGCGGGTGAGGTCGGCGTAGTGCGGGCTGACGCAGATGATCTCGTCGACCGCGTCGATGTCGAGGTGCTGCGGCCAGCGCGCGTACAGCTCGAAGCGGTGCAGCCGGACGACGAGCCGCTGCCCGGGGCGCTTGCGCTGCGCGAACCAGATCGCGTTCGGGCCGCACCACTCGCAGACGATGACGTCCGCCCAGTCCACCAGCTCCTGGCTGCGCTCCTCGTCGTGGACCTTGAGCGCCGCCCAGTGGTCGACGCGGACCTCCATGTCGGGACGGGACTGGAGGTAGTCCAGCAGCCTGCTGAAGAACTTCAGGTCGTGGCCCGCGACGCCGACGCGCAGCCGCCGCCCCTCCCCCGCCGCAGGCCCGGCGGGCGCGGCGGGCGCGGAGGACACGGCGGACGCGGCGGGCGCGGAGACGTCGCTGAGCGCGTCGGCCGGACGCACGCCGACGCGCTCGTGCTCGACCGCCGCCGCGAGCACGCGCGGGGACGGCTCGGGGAAGGTCCGGGCGAGGTGGCCGCGCAGGCGCGCCGCCGCCGCGTCCAGCGTGAACTCCGCCGCGGCGGCGCGGCACCGCTGGACCGCCAGCGTGAACACGTCGGGGTTCTTGCCGATCAGCGTCAGCGCGTCCAGCACGTCGGTCTCGGTGGAGGCGAACAGCGGGTAGTCGGCGCCGAACAGCCGCTCGTGCATCGGCGTGCGGTTCATGACGACCGGGACGCCGAGCGTCCCGCACTCCAGCACCTTCGTGGACAGCTCCAGGCTCGCGTCCATCTCGGGGTGCCGCCACGACAGGCCGACGTCGCAGGCGGCCGTCAGCCGCATCGCCTCGGCGCGCGGGTGCCCGCCGTGCCAGATGACGCCCTGGCCGCTCTCCAGCGCCGTGCGCATCCGGGTCGCGAACCCCGGGTCCTTCGGGTCGTCGTGGATCTTGTCGCCGACCATGTGCAGCTCGGCGTCCACGCCCCGCATCGCCAGCAGGCGCGGCAGCGAGGTCATCTCGTAGGTGTTCCAGCGCGGCGCGAACTTGCCGGTGTAGGCGAGCTTGAGCGCGCGGCCGTCGGGCGCGCCGTCGGGCCGGGTCGCCAGGCCCTCGGGCAGGACGACGACGGGCGGGAACAGCACGCTCTTGCCCGCCGTCGCGGGGACGGCGCTCTCCAGGAAGCCGCGCAGCTCCTCGGTCTGGCAGAGCAGCACCCGGGAGGCGTCGGCGATCCGGCGCAGCTCGCCCTTGGACGCGCCGTCGAACTCCCCGGCGGACTGGGGGACGTCGGTGAGGTAGGTCCACATCCGTCCGGCCAGCGGCCCGGCCGACAGCTTGCCCGCGAGGCGGCGGCCGCGGACGACGATCAGGTCGAACGGGTGTTCCTCGTCCACGCGGGCGAGGACCGCGGCGGCGGCCTTCGCCGGCATGCCGCCCTCGAAGGAGACCATGCCCTCGGCGTGCGGGCTGCGCACGGTGACCTCGGGCAGCGCGCGCAGCGGGTCGACCAGCCGGCCGGTCCGGACGGGGGCCTTGAGCACCAAGGTCACCGCGCAGCCGGCGCGGGCCAGCGCCTGGACCATGCCCTGGGCCCAGATCGCCGAGCCGTCGATCAGGTTGAGATCGACGTCGCCGTAGACGAGGGCGCGAGGTCGCACAGGAGTTCCTTTCAACGGGCGGTCCCGGAGGGCGTTGGGGGTCCCCCCACGGGTGACTGGGCCGGGGTGAGCAGGTCGGCGAGGCGGCCGGGTGCGGTGACGGCGGCGTCCCAGCGCAGGCAGGACAGCGTGGCGGGCGGCGCCTCCCCCCACAGGACCAGCGGGAGGCCGCGGGCGGCGGCGAGTTCGCGGACGTCGTTCAGCGCGCGGTCCCGGTCGTACATGCCGGGGACGCCGAGGTAGGCCCAGGGGCCGCCCGGCTCGCCCGCCGCCGCGTCCACGACGAGGAGGTCGACGTCGGCGGTGTCGAGCACGATCGAGGCGTCGTGCGGGTAGAGCCGGACCACCTTGGCGTGCTCGGCCAGCGTCGCCGCCGCGCGCGCGCCGAGCACGCCCGCGATGACCAGGCCGTCGTGCGGCGCCGCGATGAGCAGCCGGTCCTCGGGGCGGTCGATCCGGTCGAGCGTGATCCGCTCGCCGTCGCCCGTGCCGCTCTCCGACACCGGGACGTTGCGCTTGCGCCAGAGCCGGTACAGCTCCTTCGGCAGCCGCACACCGCGCCGCCTGGGGTTGCGCGCGGCGCCCGCGACGAGCCGTCCGAACTGGAGGGTCGTCGAGGTCTCCAGCGCGGCGAGGCGCCGCTCCAGCTCCTCGACGCGGGACTCGCGCTCGCGGAGCGTGGCCCGCAGCCGCGCGACCTGCCGGTTGGCCTTGGCGTCACTCACCGAGGAACTCCATGATCACATCTGCGATGCGGGGGCCTGCCTGGCCGTCCCACAGCGGGGGCCTGCGGTCCCCGGCGTCCTTGCCTTCGCTCTCCAGCGCCTTGCGGGCCGCCGGGACCAGTTCCTCGAACGTCACGAGGCGGTTGGTGCCGTGGGTGATGGTGATGGGCCGTTCGGTGTTGGGCCGGACGGTCAGGCACGGCACGCCGAGGATCGTCGTCTCCTCCTGGAGCCCGCCGGAGTCGGTGACGACGGCGGCGGCGCCGCGGACGGCGGCGATGAAGTCGATGTAGCCGAGTGGTTCGAGGACGTGGACGCGGGGGTGCTCGTCCAGCCCGGCGGCGATCAGGTTGGCCCGTCCGCGCGGGTGGACGGGGATCACGACGTCGGCCAGGTCGGCGACGCCGTGCAGGTGCTTGACGAGCGCGGCGGCCGTGCCGGGCGCGTCCACGTTGGCGGGCCGGTGCATGGTCGCCAGCACGTACCGCTCGGGCAGGTCGTGGGCCGCGCGGACCTTCGCGGTGTCGAAGCTGTCGAGGTTGGCCAGCAGCGTGTCGATCATCGGGTTGCCGACCAGGTGGGCGCGGCCGACCGGGACGCCCTCGTTCGCCAGGTGGCCGATCGCCTCAGGGCTGGTGACCAGGCACAGGTCGGAGAGCTGGTCGGTGAGGCGCCGGTTGACCTCCTCCGGCATCGTCATGTCGAAGCTGCGCAGCCCGGCCTCCACATGGGCGACCGGGATGTGCAGCTTGGCCGCGACCAGCGCGGCGGCGATCGTCGAGTTCACGTCGCCGTACACGATGACGAGCGCGGGTGAACGGCTCGTGAACTCCCGCTCCAGCCCGATCATGAGCGCGGCGGTCTGCTCGGCGTGCCCGCCCGAGCCCACGCCGAGGTTGACGTCGGGCTCCGGGAGCCCCAGCTCCACAAAGAAGATCTCCGACATCCGCTCGTCGTAGTGCTGGCCGGTGTGGACCACCGCCTGCTCCGCGCCGGCGGCGCGCAGGGCCGCGATCACCGGGGCGGCCTTGACGAAGTTCGGCCGCGCCCCGAGGACGTGCACGATGGGTGCCAACACAATTTCCCTTCTGTTCATCGGGGTTGCCTACGCTCGCCCGCCGTGCTCAGAAAACCCGTCTACCTGCTGGGACTCACCTGGCGCCAGCTCCGCGACGACCCGGGGCGGGCGCCCCGGCTGGCCGTCCGGCTGCTGGCGCGGGTCGCGCCCGGCCCGCTCGGCGGGCGGCTGCGGCGCTCCCGCCTGGCCGTCCCGCGTCCCCGCGGCGTGCAGCGCGAGGCCGGCGAGCTGCGCGCCCTGCTGGCCCGTACGCCGCCGCCCCCCGCCGTGCCCCCCGGCATACCCGTCCCCCCCGAGCGCGCCACCGAAGGGCCGCGCGTTCTCCAGTTCGTCACCAACGCCCTGCCGCGCACGAACGCCGGATACACCGTGCGCACGCACCGGCTCGCCCTCGCCCAGCGGGAGCTCGGCGCCGACGTCCACGTCGTGACGCGGCTCGGCTACCCGCTCAGCCAGGGCATCGGCGACACCCGGCCCCGCGTGGAGGTCGACGGCGTCCCCTACCACCGGCTGATCCCCTGGCTGCCGCCCGGCAATCCGGTCCGCGCGGTGGACAAGGGCGCCGACCTGGCCGGACGCCTCGTCTGCGAGCTGCGCCCCGACGTGCTGCACGCGGTCAGCAACCACCTGAACGCGGCCGTCGCGCTGGAGCTCGGGCGGCGGCACGATCTGCCCGTCGTTTACGAGGTGCGCGGGTTCCTGGAGGACTCGTGGCTCTCGCGTGACCCGTCCCACAAGGAGACGGACGAGTTCTACCGGCTCACCCGCGAGCTGGAGACCCGGCGCATGGTCGAGGCCGGCGCGGTCGTCACGCTGGGCGAGGCGATGCGCGCCGAGATCGCCTCCCGCGGCGTCCCCGCCGAGAAGATCTTCACGGTGCCGAACGGCGTGGACGAGGCGTTCCTCCAGCCGCTGCCCGACGCCGCCGACCTGCGCGTCTCGCTCGGCATCCCGGCTGACGCGCCGGTCGTCGGCCTGACCTCGTCGTTCTACGGCTACGAGGGCATCGACACGCTGATCGACGCGGCGGCGCTGCTGCGCGAGCGGGGCACGCCCGTCACGCTGCTGCTGGTCGGCGACGGGCCCGAGCGCGGCGCGCTCGAACGGCGCGCGGCCGGGCACGGCGTCCACGCCGTGTTCACCGGACGCGTGCCGATGGATGCCGTTCGTCGCCACCACGCCGTCCTCGATGTGTTCGCGGTCCCCCGACGGGCCGACCGGGTCTGCCAATTGGTCACGCCCCTGAAGCCGATCGAGGCGATGGCCGGGGGGATCCCAGTAATAGCAAGTGATGTCAAGGCTCTGCGCGAAATCGTGGAACCGGGCGTAACGGGCACGTTAACAGTTCCGGAAGACCCGGAAGCATGGGCCATTTCGCTGGAAGAGCTCATTTACGCTCCAGAAAGACGCCGGAAAATCGGGCAGTCGGCTCGGGAGTGGGTGAGGGCGGAACGCACGTGGCGGGCCGTGGCGGCCGGCTACCGGGCGGCGTACGCCATCACATAGAACTCGCGAAGGGAGCCGGGCATGGATCTGGTGGTCATCGGACTCGGCTACGTGGGGCTGCCGCTGGTGCGGGAGGTCTGCCGGGCCGGTCTCGAAGTCGGCGGCCTGGACCGCGACGCGCGCGTGGTCGCCGGGCTCAAGGCCGGGCTGTCGCACATCGACGACGTCTCGACCGCCGAGGTCGAGCAGATGAACGAGGCCGGATTCACGCCCAGCCTGCACGAGGACATCCTGGACGGCGCGCGGACGGTGGTCATCTGCGTCCCGACCCCCCTCTCCGAGGAGGGCGGGCCCGACCTGACCGCCGTCCGCGGCGCCGCCGAGACCGTCGCCCGGCACCTGGAGCCCGGCATGCTGGTGGTGCTGGAGTCGACCACCTACCCGGGCACGACCGACGAGGTCGTCCGCCCGATCCTGGAGAAGTCCGGCCTGGTCGCGGGCGAGGAGTTCCACCTGGCCTTCTCGCCCGAGCGGATCGACCCGGGCAACCCCGTCTACGGGGTGCGGAACACGCCCAAGATCGTCGGCGGGCTGACCCCGGCGTGCGCGTCGGCCGCCGCCGCGTTCTACGGCAAGTTCGTCGAGCAGGTCGTGGAGGCCAAGGGCACCCGCGAGGCCGAGATGGCCAAGCTGCTGGAGAACACCTACCGCCATGTGAACATCGCGCTGGTCAACGAGATGGCGGTGTTCTGCAACGAGCTCGGCATCGACCTGTGGGATGCGATCGACTGCGCCGCGACCAAGCCGTTCGGCTTCCAGGCGTTCCGTCCCGGGCCGGGGGTCGGCGGGCACTGCATCCCGATCGACCCGAACTACCTGTCGTACAAGGTCCGCTCCCTCGGGTACCCGTTCCGGTTCGTGGAGCTGGCCCAGGAGATCAACGACCGGATGCCCCGGTACATCGTGGAGCGGGCCCAGCAACTGCTGAACCGCGAGGGGCGGGCCCTCAAGGACGCCAGGGTGCTGCTCCTGGGCGTCACCTACAAGGCCGACATCGCCGACCAGCGCGAGTCCCCGGCCCGTCCCGTCGCCCGCCGCCTGGCCCGCCTCGGCGCCGACCTCAGCTTCCACGACCCGTTCGTGAGCGAGTGGCTGGTCGAGGGCACCGAGGTCCGGAACGCCGGGGACGACCTGCCGGCCGCGCTCGCGGCGGCGGACCTGGTGGTCGTCCTGGCCGACCACGCCGCCTACGACGCGGCGACGCTCGCCCGGCACTCCCGGCTGCTGTTCGACACGCGCGGCCGTACGAGGGATCTGCGGAGCGAGACCGTCGAGCTCCTCTGAAGGGCGGTTCCGGGGGTTGTGTGGGGGGCGTCGTCCCCCGCACGGGGCCAGAAGGAACGAGGTCGTTCCCCCACCGAGGGTGATCTGCCTGGCGTTGGCCACCTTCTGGACGGCGGGGATTCATCGGCCATTTCCATCGCCACCGAAGACTCGGCCACAAGGCGATAATTCGGCACGTTGCGGAGTGAGTGGAATGCGGGTCTGTGTTTGCACGATCGTGCATCATCCGGAGGATGCGCGCATTCTGCACCGGCAGATACGCGCGCTCCTGGACGCCGGCCATGAAGTCACCTATATTGCACCATTTCGGTCATGCAACGTGACGCCGTGGCGCGAGATCAGCCCGGTGGACGTGCCCCGGGCGACGGGGCGGCGGCGCCTGCGCGCCCTGCGCGCGGCCCACCGCGCCCTCGCCGAGCACGCCGCCTACGCCGACCTGATCCTGCTGCACGACCCGGAGCTGCTCGTCTCGATGCCGCGCTCGGTGCGCGCGCGGACGGTCGTCTGGGACGTCCACGAGGACACCGCCGCCGCGCTCACCGCCAAGGGCTGGCTGCCCGGCCCGGCGCGGCCCGTGCTGCGCCCGGCGGTGCGGCGGCTGGAGCGGCGCAGCGAGCGGCGCCACCGGCTGCTGCTCGCCGAGGAGGGCTACCGGACGCGGTTCCGCGAGGAGCACCCGGTGGTGCCCAACACCACCTACGTCTCCGACCTGCCGCCCGGCCCGCCCGACGGCCGCCGCGCCGTCTACGTCGGGCACCTGTCGGCCGCCCGGGGCGCCTTCGACATGATCGAGATGGCCCGGCTGCTGGCCCCCGAGGGGATCATGGTCGAGCTGATCGGCTCCGCCGACGGCGACGTCCGGCCCGCGCTCCGCGAAGCGCAGCGCGAGAACCTGCTGCGCTGGTACGGGTTCGTCCCCAACGACCGGGCGCTGCGCATCGCCGAGGGCGCGATGGCCGGGCTGGCGCTGCTGCACGACGAGCCGAACTACCGGCACTCGATGCCGACCAAGGTCGTGGAGTACATGGCGCGCGGCGTCCCGGTGGTCTGCACGCCGAACCCGCCCGCCGTGGAGATCGTCGAGCCGTCCGGCTGCGGGCTGGTCGTCCCGTTCGCCGACCCGGCCGCCGCCGCCGAGGCCGTCCGCCGCCTCCGGGACGACCCGGAGATGCGCGTCGGCATGGGCAAGCGCGGCTACGAGACGGCCCGCGCGCGCTTCCACTGGCCCATCCAGGCCGAGCGGTTCGTCGCCCAGCTGGAGACCTGGGCGGGGCGCTCGCCAGCGCTCCGGCCGACCACCGACCCGGCGCCGGTCACCGAGTTCTGACGCCCCGGGATCAGGGCCGGGCGGGATGCCGCAAGCGGTAGGCGATGCGGGCGGCGGCGCCCGGCGGGCGGTCGGTGTCGACGACCACGATCACGCGGCCGACGCGCAGCGCGATCGTCCCGGCGGTCGGGCCGAGCTCGTAGGCCTCGTCGCCGAGGTCGCGGCGCGGCCGCGCCTGCGCCTGGGTGGAGCGCAGGGCGTCCAGCAGCCGCCCGGCCGTGCCCTCGTTGGGCGCGACCCAGCGGACGCTCACGGTCAGCCCCCGGATGATCGGCTCCTTCCCGGGGTCGGGTGTCCCGCCGGGGCTCGCGGACGGCCCGCCGCTCCGCGTGCCGCCGGGCGAGGGCTCGCCGCTCCTCCCCGGCCCCTTGCCCCCCTTGCCCTGTTTGCCTGACTCGCCCTTCTTGGGACGGCCGGGCTCGGGCGGCTCGTAGGTGCACGACACCGCGTGCGGGAGCTTCACCGACCCGACATGGGCGCGGGTCGGCCTGCGGACGTAGGCGTCGAGGTGCTCCTTGGCCAGGTCGGGCCTGCTCAGCAGCTCGCACGCGTCCGGCCAGTCCGACTCCGGGACGCCGCCCAGCTCCGCGGGGCCGGTGCCGGTGGCCCCGCCGCGCAGCGCCGCCAGCCGCGCCCGCCCCTCGGGACGCGGCGGAGACTCGGCGTAGGCGACGTAGAGCAGCCCGCCCGCCGCCGCCATCCACGGCCGGACGCCCGGCAGGTCGGGATCGACCGCGAGCGGCGCGGGCGCCGTGGTGGCCGCCCCCCGGTCCGGCGAGACGATGTCGACGCCCGCCGGGAGCAGCGCCTCCGACAGCCGGGGCCGCAGCGCGTAGATCCGGTCGCCCGCCTGCGCGAGCGCCGCGTACGCGGGGACGGCGCGCCGCCACACGAGGGCGCCGGAGGAGACGTCCACCGCCTCCATGCGCGCCGCCGAGTCCCCGTACCGCTCCTGGTCGCCGTTCTCGTCATCGGTCGACCGCTCTCCCTCGCCCCCCTCGCCCCCTTCGCCTTCTTCGTGGCGGGGCCTGCGCTCGCCCTCCGGATGGTGGACGACGACGAGCCGCCCGTCCGCGATCACGGCGGGGCACATCTCGTCACCGCACACGGCGTCGCCCTTCCAGGCCGCGAGCAGGGAGCCCTTCGGGCCGAACGCGCGCAGCGCCGTCCCGTCCGAGGCCAGCGTGACGCCGTCGAGCATCGCCACCTCGGGCGACTCCGGGGAGCCGAGCGTCCGGTCGAAGACGACGCGGCCGGTCGCCGGGTCCAGCGCCAGCAGCCGGCTGCGGCCGGGGCAGTCCAGGGCGAGCGCGGCGAGCTTCTCCCGGGCGTCGGAGGGGTGCGCGGCGCCCTCGAACAGCCGGCAGCGCCCCGGCAGCCGCCGCTCCCACACCCGCGCGCCGGTCTCGGCGGACCGGCCCGACACCGTCCGGCGCTCCTCGTCGGTCGCGAGCGCGACCCCGGCCCCGGCGGGGAACCGCAGCGTCGCCCGGGACGCGGCGGCGGGCCGCTCGCCCTCGCGGCGCCACAGCAGCCCGCCCGACAGCGCGTCGAATCCGGCGAACAGCCGCTCGCCGCGATGCCCGTCCCGCTCGAAGTAGGCGATCAGCCGGGACCGGGTGGAGGCCCAGCCGAGCAGCGTCCACCCGGAGCGGCGGTAGCTCCAGCGGCTGTCGCCGGTCCGCGCGTCCCGCACCTCAAGGCCGTCGCCCGAGGCCACGATCACCTGGCCCTGCGCGACGTCGTAGGCGACACTGTCGTATCCGGCGACCGGGCCGTGGTGCATCGGGGTCGTGCGCTCCCAGCTCGCGGTGAGCGGCCCCGGCGGCGGCCCGATCGCGGCCTGCGGGGCGACCGGGTCGGCGGTGACGGTGTGCCGCACCTGCCACCACTCGGCGTGCAGGACGAACCGGTCGGTCAGCACGGTGCACAGCGCGATCGCCACGGCGCCCGCGACGAGGCCGAGCGCGAGCCTGATCCTGCTCGCGGGCCCGGACCGGCCGCCGGTCCGCTGCCGGCTCCCGACCACGACCGCGCCGCCTCCTTCCCCTACTGTGCTCTTTCGTGCTCCCCATATGGTGCGGGAAGACCAGTCCAACCATGCCGTGTGGCGGGCGCACGCGCGACACGGCCCGGGCAGAAGGGGAGGAACCGTGGAGGTCTTCGCCCACTGGCGGACGTGGGACGAGGCGCGCGCCGCCCTCACCGCGTCCGGTATCGACCTTAATCGTCTGGAGAAGGCCGCCCTGGCCGCGCGGCGCTGGCACGGCGACCAGACACGGCCGACGGGCGTCCCCTACGTCGAGCACCTGCTGGAGGCGCTGGAGGTGCTGGTGCGCGGCGCGGGCGAGACGAACCCCGCGATTCTGGACGCGGCGCTCCTGCACGACGTCGTCGAGGACACCCCCGCCACCCTCGCCGACATCGAGGCCGAGTTCGGCGACGAGGTGACGGAGCTGGTCGACTGGGTCACCAAGCCGCCCGCCGGGGGCGCGGGACGGCAGGCGAGGCGCGCCGCGAAGTCCGCCTACCTGCGGCGGCTGCGGGACGCCCCGCGCGAGGCGGTCGTGGTGAAGCTGGCCGACCGGGCGAGCAACGTCCAGCGCCTCCACCAGATGCCGCCCGACTTCCAGCGCCGCTACTACGCCGAGACCGTGACCTACATCCTGCCGCTCGCCGAGGGCGAGCCGTGGTTCGCGTCCTGGTACGCGTCCTGGCGGGAGGAGTTCGCCCACCTGAGATGACCGGGCGGTCGCATGGGCGGGATGATTACGGACATGGAACGCGAATGGGTGGTCGAGGAGAGCGTCGCGATCGGCGCGGACTCCAGGGAGGTCTACGCGGCGGTCGCCGATCCGCGCCGGATGCGCGAGTGGAGCCCCGAGGTCTTCGCGGTGTGGGTGCGGGGCCGGGCGGTCGTGCCGGGCCTGCGGTTCGTCGGGTTCAACCGCATCGGCTGGCGGCTCTGGTTCACCAGCTGCCGGGTGACGGCCGCCGTCCCGGGCCAGGCGTTCGCGTTCCGGGTGTCGAGCTTCGGGATGCCGGTGGCGCTGTGGGGCTACCGGGTCGAGGACATCGGCGGCGGCTCCACCCGGCTGACCGAGTACTGGGAGGACCTGCGGCGCGGCGGACGCGGCGCGGCGTTGGTGTCGGTGCTCGGGCGGCTGTTCACCGGTGTCCCGGCCGCGCACCGCGCCGAGGTCAACCGGGCGGGCATGCGCGCCACCCTCGACCGCATCAGGACGGGCGTCGCGGGGTAGTCGGCAGGTGGGCGGGCCGCCCCCCGCCTGGGCCGGATGTCCGGTCCCCCCTTAACGTCGGGGGGAGCGAATAAGCTGTCTCTTTCGCCCCCGCCGGGGCGCCGGGGGCGGTCCCCGGCAGCGGATCCGAGGAGCAGCCTGCATGTCGTCCCAGGTCACCGGGCGGTCGTCCAGTACCGGCGGCACCGTCAAGGACCAAGAGATCGCCACCGAGCAGCGCTACGTCGACCTCGCGTACGCGCGGCTGGAGGAGATGCGCGCGGACGCCCAGGCCATGCTCCGCGAGGGCTACCGGCAGTCGCTCGCCGGCACCAAGGGCTCGCTCGTCGACCGGGACGCGATGGTCCACCAGGCGGCCCTGCGCGCGCAGGCGCTCGACGTCGCCGACGACGGGCTGGTCTTCGGCCGCCTCGACCTCGCCACCCGCGAGATCCGCTACGTCGGGCGCATCGGCGTGCGGACCCGCGACCACGACTCCCTGGTGATCGACTGGCGCGCCCCCGCCGCCGAGGACTTCTACCGCGCCACCCCCGAGGACCCGCGCGGCGTCGTGCGGCGCCGCGTCCTGCACTCGCGCGGCCACACGGTCGTCGACCTGGAGGACGACCTGCTCGACCCGGCCGCCGCGCAGGAGATGACGGTGGTCGGCGACGGCGCGTTCCTGGCCTCCCTCGCCCGCACCCGCGAGGGCGCGATGCGCGACATCGTCGCGACGATCCAGCGCGAGCAGGACGAGGTGATCCGCGCGCCCGCCGAGGGCACCGTCCTCGTGCGCGGCGCCCCCGGCACCGGCAAGACCGCCGTCGCGCTGCACCGGGTCGCCTACCTGCTGTTCCGGCACCGCCGCCGGTTCGGCTCGCGCGGCGTGCTGGTGGTCGGCCCGAACCGCCGCTTCACCGCCTACATCGAGCGCGTGCTGCCCTCGCTCGGCGAGGGGTCGGCGACGCTGCGCTCGCTCGGCGACCTGGTCGACGGCGCGACCGCGAGCGTCCACGACTCGCCCCGGCTGGCCCGGCTGAAGGGCGCCGAGACGATGGCGGCGGTGCTGCGCCGCGCCGTCACCGACCACGCCCCCGGCGCGCCGAACGAGCTGCGCGTGGTGTTCAAGGGCGTGGTCGTCGCGCTGGACCGGGCCCGCCTCGACCGGATCCGCGGCGAGGTCCACCGGCGCAGCCGGGGCGCCGTGAACGCGGCCCGCGGCCGCGCCGCCGACGCCCTGCTCGACGCCCTGTGGGAGCGGTTCAACGACCTCGGCGGTCCCGAGGCCGCCGAGGCGGCCGAGGGCGCGGAGGCCGGGCTGTGGAACGCGATCCTCGCGGCCGACGGCCTCGCCTCGATCGACGACGAGCCCGGCCACCCGAACGGCAACGGCGACGGGTCGGCCGGCAAGCGCGCCCAGTTCGACACGCGGGTCCGCGAGCAGCGCCCGTTCACCGACTTCCTCGTCGCCTGGTGGCCGCTCCGCCGCCCGCTGGACGTGCTGCGCTCCCTCGGCGACCCGAACCGGCTGCGGCACGCCGCCGGCCGCGACCTCGACCGCGTCGACCTGACGCCGCTCGCCGCGTCCTGGGCCGGGGACGCCCCGCTCAGCTACCAGGACGTCGCGCTGCTCGACGAGATCGACGCGCTGCTCGGCGCGCCGCCCCGCCCGTCCCGGCGCCGCGCCCCCGCCGAGGGCGACCCGTTCGTCGTGGACGGCGTGAACATCCTCACCGGTGAGGAGGTCGCCGACGAGACGTGGGAGCCGGAGATGCAGGAGCTGACCACGTCGATGGAGCGGCTGGAGCGGTCGCGGCGCGTCGACGACGGCGTGGTCGACGAGCGCCCGGAGTACGCGCACATCGTCGTGGACGAGGCGCAGGACCTCTCCCCCATGCAGTGGCGGATGCTCGGCCGCCGGGGCCGCCAGGCGAGCTGGACCATCGTGGAGGACCCGGCCCAGAGCGCCTGGGAGGACCTGGACGCCGCGCGGCAGGCGATGGAGGCCGCGCTCGGCGGCGAGCAGCCGGCGACGCGGGGCCGGTCCCGCCGGGGGAAGCCGCGCCGCAAGGCCCCGCCCCGCCGCGCCCGGCACGAGTACGAGCTGACCACGAACTACCGCAACTCGACGGAGATCGCCGCCGTGTCCGCGCGGGTGCTGGCGGTCGCGCTGCCCGAGGCGCGCCCGGCGCGCGCGGTGCGCACCTCGGGGATCGAGCCGGTCGTCCGCGTCGTGCCGGAGGCCGGCCTCGCCGCCGCCGCCCGCGCGTCCGTCGAGGAGCTGCTCGGCCAGGTCGACGGGACGATCGGCCTGATCGTCCCGATGGCGCTGGAGGAGGACGGCCAGCTCACCCTGGACGGCCCGGCCGCCCCCGAGAGCACCGCCTGGGACGCCGCGGCCCGCGAGCGCCTCGGCGCGGGGCTGCCCGAGCGCGTGCAGGTGCTCGACGTCCTGGAGGCCAAGGGCCTGGAGTTCGACGCCGCCGTGATCGTCGCTCCCGAGACCGTCGCCGACCAGTCACCGCGCGGCCTGCGCGTCCTGTACGTGGCGGTCTCCCGCGCCACCCAGCGCCTGACCGTCCTCACCTCCGACCCCGCCTGGCAGCGCACCCTCACGACCTAGGGCACCCCCGCACAGCGGCCTCAGCCTTCACGCGAGCGCGTGACCTGAGCGGTGGGGCGACGCCGGAGCCGAGCCTCGCCGGGAAGATCGCGAAGCGATGCCGCACTCGCCAAAGGCATGGTCAAGGTGCGAGCCGCTAGCCGAGTACCTTGGGCCAGGGCTTCAATAGACACAGCGCCCCCGCCTACCTGTGGACGGAGATCCATGAGCGGCCGAAACCCCGCCCCCCGGCGAAGCTATGCCGGCCGTTCCGCGCAGGAGCGCCGCGCCGAACGACGGGAGCGGCTGCTGGCCGCGGGCCTGGAGCTGTTCGGAACGCGCGGCTACGCGGCCACCTCGATCGAGCGGCTGTGCGCGACGGCGAGCGTGTCCACCCGCAACTTCTACGAGGAGTTCTCCGGCCGCGAGGAGCTGCTCACCGCGCTGCACCGCGACATCAACGAGCGCGCGCGGGACGCGCTCATCGAGGCCTACGGCGACCCGTCCGGCGCGGGGCTGGCCGCCCTCGCCGAGCGCACCGTCCGCGCGTTCGTCACCGTCACCGCGAGCGACCCGCGCTGGGCCCGCATCGCGTTCGTCGAGGTCATCGGCGTCAGCGCCGACCTGGAGCGGCACCGCGCCCGGTGGCGGGCGCAGTGGGCCGAGGCGATCCTGGCGATCACCCGGGAGGCGGTCACGCGCGGCGAGGCCCCCGACCGCGACTACGGCCTGACCGTCATCGCGATCATCGGGGCCGTCGACGACCTCGTGCACCACTGGTCCGCGCGCGGGCAGGACATCCCCCTCGACGACATCGTCACCGAGCTGACCCACCTGATGCTCGCGGCCATCACGACCGCTAGATGATCGGCGGACGTCCGGTGCGGGTCATGCGCCAGGCCGTGCGCCAGGAGATGGGACGGCGCGGCCCCGCCGGCTTGCGCCAGCCCTCGGCGAACCCCTTGAACCAGGGCTTGAGGGCGCTCGGCCTGCGCTCGCGCAGCACGGTCATCCCCACCCACACGGTGAGGTAGGTCAGCGCGAGCAGCCACGGAAGGTTGCGGCGGGCCAGCCACACGCGGTTGCGGGCGTTGTAGCGGTAGAACATGTCGTGCCGGGTGGGCAGCACGGCGGGGTGGAACATCACCGCCGACGCGTCGTAGACGATCCGGTACCCGGCGTCGAGGATCTGCCAGGCGAGGTCGGTCTCCTCGTGGGCGTAGAAGAAGTCCTCGGGCAGGCCGCCGCCCGCGTCGAAGGCGGCGCGGCGGATCGCGCAGGCGCCGCCGAGGAACGTGGTGACGGGCGAGGAGCGCTCCGGGTCGCCCGCGCGCAGCCGGGGGACGTGGCGCCGCTCGCCGCGGCCGCCCTCGGGGTCGCGGACGCGGAAGGAGACCACGCCGAGGTCGGGCTCGGCGGAGAAGCGGTCGCGCAGGTAGGTGCCGAGACGGTTGGAGCGGTACCAGCCGTCGTCGTCCAGGAACAGGACGACGTCGCCGGACGACGCCTCGACGCCCCGGTTGCGCCCGGCGGGGATGCCGACGTTCTTCGGCAGGCTCAGCGTCCGGACGCGCTCGTCGTCGAAGGGCGCCGCCCCGGCGCCGGCGCCGACGGGGTCGACGCCGTTGCCGACGAGGACGACCTCCACGTCCACGTGCTCCTGGTCCAGCGCGCTCCGCACGGCGCGGGCCAGCTCCTCCGGGCGGTTGCCCATCGTGAGGACGACGACGCTGATCTTCACTTCAGTCTCCGGGAGGCCAGGATGCTGACCAGGTGCAGCAGGGTCTGCAGGACGGCGACGGCGGCGACGGCGACCATCAGGACGCGGGTCGCCGCGGGGGTGTCGGTGCCGAGCACGACGTCCAGCGCGGCGGCGCCGAGGATCAGCAGCGACAGCTCGACCGCGCCGATGATCCGGTGGAAGCGCAGCATGGAGGCCGCCTGCCGGGCCAGCGCGATGCCGGTGGAGCGCGGCCGCAGCGCCCGGTCGCCGCCGGAGGGGTCGGCGGTCAGCCCCGACTTGGCCCGCGCCACGACGACGTTGTCGGTCTCCGCCTTGATCAGGGCGGCGCCGAGCGCGGCGACGAGCCCGAGCTCGACCCAGCCGCCGTTCCTCCAGCCGCCCTGCGCGGCGAACCCGAGCCCGATGAGCAGGGACACCTCGGAGAGGTAGTGGCCGATCCGGTCGAGGAACACCCCGGCGACCGACGTCCGGCGCAGGTAGCGGGCGACCTCGCCGTCCACGCAGTCGAGCAGGAGGTAGACCTGGATGAGGACGGCGCCGCCGAGCGCCGTCCACAGCGCGGCGGTGCCGGAGGCGGGCAGCGACACCACGGCGCCCGCGACGATGCCGCTGAGCATCATCAGGTAGGTGAGCTGGTTGGGGCTGAACCCGAGGCGCAGCGCGATCCACGCGAAGTAGGGGGACAGGTCGCGCATGTAGAGGCGGCCGGCCCAGTGCTCCTCGTTGCGCCGGTCCTTCAGGCCGGGCGGCTGCCCGTACCGGCGGATGTCGGCGACGCTCGCGCCCCGGCGGTCGGGCCGCTGGTCGGGCCGCTGGTCGCCGCCGCCCGCCGCACCGGCGGGGGCCTGGTGATCGGGGGCCTCAGCCTCCATGGGCCTGGACATACTCTTCCACCGCCTTGAGGGTCGCGCCGTAGTCGAGGCCGAGATGTTCCAAGATCGTGTAGCGGCCGGGCCGGGTCTGCGGGGCGTACTGGACGGCCTCGGCGAACTGCTCGACCGACAGGCCGACGTCGCCGGGGAACCGGGGCAGGCCGTGCCGGCCGAGGCAGGCGAGGATCTCCTCCAGCCGCCGCTCGCCCTCGCCCAGCCGGGTCGCGCGCAGGTGGTAGCAGAACGCCGCGCCGATCCCGGCCAGCTCGCCGTGGTTGGCGGTGCCGGGGTAGAGCTGGTCGATGGCGTGCAGGATCTCGTGGTCGCCGCCGCTGGCGGGGCGGGAGTCCCCGGCGAACGACATCGCCATCCCCGACAGCACGAGCCCCTCGGCGAGGACGGTCAGGAACCGGTCCGACTCGATCGACTCGGGCTGGTGCAGCAGCGCCTCGGCGGCGGTGCGGGCGACGGTGAGCGCCATCCGGTCGACGCGCTCGCCGCACTCCTGCGCGGCGAGCAGCCAGTCCTCGACGGCGGAGAAGTTGCTCACCACGTCCCCGATCCCGGCGCGGACGAGGCGCTCCGGCGCGGCCCGCACGTAGTCGAGGTCGACGATCATCGCCAGCGGCATCACGACGCCGAACGAGCCCTTGCCCTTGTCGTGGACGAGCGAGGCGACCGGGGAGCAGATCCCGTCGTGGGAGAGGTTGGTCGCGACCGACACCATCGGGATGCCCGACAGCGTCGCCGCGTACTTGGTCGCGTCGATCGTGCGGCCGCCGCCGATGCCGACGACGGCCTCATACGATCCGGCGCGCAGCTTGGAGCCGAGGCTGACGGCCGCCTCGACGGTGCCGCCCTCGACCTGGAACACCTCGCACGCCGTCAGCGACGGGCGGACGTGCTCGGCGATGTGGTCGCCCTGGCCGGGGCCGACCGCGATCGCCACCCGTCCCTCGGTGGCGATCCTCCTGTCGGCCAGCAGCTCGCCCAGGGCCGCGACGGCCCCGCGCCGCACGTCGATGGACAGCGGTGCGGTCAGCATCCGCGTCAGCAGGGGCATGGGCCTCCTCGATCGTTCGGTCGCGCGGGTCGCGCGGCCGGTTGCTCAGGGCCGGGTGGGCGCCAAGACCGGCGGGCTCAGTAGCCCTTGGCGATCAGGCGGGCCTTCTCCAGGTCGTCGTGGTTGTCGACCTCGACCCAGTCGACGTCGCCGATCGGCGCGACGGCGACGCGCCCGCCCCGGTTGACGAACTCCTGGTAGCCGTCCTCGTAGTACAGGTCGGGGTCGCGCTCGAAGGTGGCCTTCAGCGCGTCGGCCAGCGGCTCCGCGGCGGCCGGCTCGATCAGCGTGGCGCCGATGTACTCGCCGTCGGCGGTGGAGGGGTCCATCAGCTTGGTGATGGTCCGCAGGTGGCCCCCGTCGTCGAGGATCACCTTCATCTCCTCGTCGGCCAGAGTTTTCACGTTGTCCACGGCGAGGAGGATGTCAGGCCCACGAGCGGACAATAGTGTCTTCTCGACCCCGACCGGGTGGACCGTGTCGCCGTTCACCATGAGGACGCCCCTGGAGAAGTACTCCCGAGCCAGCCACATGGAGTAGGCGTTGTTCCACTCCTCGGCCTTGTCGTTGTGGACGAGCGTGATGCTCACGCCGTACCGCTCCTCAAGGGCGGCCTTGCGCTCCTCGACGGCCGAGGCGCGGTAGCCGACGACGATGACGACCTCGGTCAGGCCGACCTCGGCGAGGTTGCCGAGCGCGATGTCGAGGATCGTCGTCCCGCCGTCGGCGGACTCGATCACGGGGACCAGCGCCTTGGGGAGGGTGTCGGTGTAGGGCCGCAGCCTCCGGCCCGCGCCGGCGGCCAGCACCATGCCGATCATGCTTTTCGTTCCTCCAGGTCGAGGGTCACACCGGTGCCGCGTCCGGCCCTCCGGGAGCGTCCGGCCCTCTCGGGGCCGAGCCCGGCGTGAAGGACCCGCCCCGCGGCCGGTCCCGGGCGGGAGCGGTACACGGTGGCGTGGTGGTAGGGCGCGCGGATCGTGACCAGCGCGCGGACAGGGGCGCCGAGATCCCCTGCGCAAACCCCAACACGGCGAGGTAACCATACTCGATCTCGCGCGTCCGGGCGGTCCGGTACGTGGCACGCGGACGCTCAGCGTAGTGCTTGAATGACTTCGGGTCGTGACGAACGGGGTGAGATGGCGACGCGGACGGTGGCGGTGGTACTCGCCGGGGGGATCGGCGCCCGGCTGGGCGCGGGGCGCCCCAAGCAGCTGGTCGAGGTCGGCGGGCGCACGATCCTCGCGCGCTCGATCGCGGCGTTCGACGCGCATCCGGGGGTGGACGAGGTCCTCGTCGTGATGGCGGCGGCGCACCTGCGGGAGGCCGCGGCGATCGCGGCGCCGTTCCGCCGCGTGAGCGCGGTGGTCGAGGGCGGCGAGACCCGCACCGCCTCCTCGGTGGCCGCGCTGCGCCGCCTGGAGGGCCACGCCGACGAGACGCGGGTGCTGTTCCACGACGCCGCCCGCCCGTTCGTGGACGCCGAGGTGATCGGCCGGGTGCTGGACGCGCTGGAGACGCACGAGGCCGTCGCGGTGGGCGTCCCGTCGTCCGACACGATCGTCGTGGTGGAGGACGGGCTCGTCGCCTCGATGCCGCCGCGCGACACGACCGTGCGGTTCCAGACGCCGCAGGGGTTCCGGCTCGGCACCATCCGCAAGGGCTACGAGCTGGCGCTGGCCGACCCCGGGCTGCGCGCGACCGACGACTGCGGCATCGTCCACCGCTACCTGCCGGACGTGCCGGTCCGGGTGGTGGCGGGCAGCGAGCGCAACCTCAAGGTCACCCGCCCCCTGGACGTCGTGATCGCCGAACACCTCGCCGACGGGAAATCATTGTGATCTTCGAGCGGACGCCCGCCGTCATCGGCCACCGGGGCCTCGGTTCGGGCACGCTGACGCCGCCCGGCGGCACGTCGTCGGTCGTGGAGAACACGCTGCCCTCGATGCTCGCGGCCGTCGAGGCGGGGGCGTCATGGGTCGAGATCGACGTGACGCGCACCGCCGACGACCGGCTCGTCCTGCGGCACGACCCGACGACCCCCGAGGGCGACCATGTGGTCGAGCTGCCCGCCGAGGCCACCGGGCTACCGCTGCTGGAGGAGATCTTCGAGGGCCTGCCCGCCGAGGTCGCGGTGGACGTGGACGTCAAGACCGTCCTGGAGGACGCGACCGACGACCCGTCCCGGCGCACCGGCGCGCTGCTGCTGCCGGTGCTGCGGCGCGAGGCGCGGCGCCGCCGGTTGCTGGTGACCTCGTTCGACCCGTCGCTGCTGGTGTTCCTGCGCGAGGAGCTGCCGGGCGTCCCGCTGGGGCTGCTGACCTGGCTGCGGTTCCCGCTGTGGCACGCCGTCCCGGCGGCGGCGGGCCTCGGCCTCCAGGCCGTCGCGCCGCACACCGGGTCGTGCGGGTTCGAGCACCCCGACACGCGGCTGCGCCCGCTGGAGCGCTGCGTCGAGCAGGCCCACAAGGCGGGCCTGGACGTCGTCGTCTGGTGCCCGTCCGCCGAGCGCGCGCCCGACTACAAGGCGGCCGGGGTCGACGCGATGGTGGTCAACGACGTCCCCGGGGTGCTCGCCGCCGTGCGCTGAGGCGGGTCAGGAGCGGTCCTTCCCCTCGCCGCGCAGGTCGTCGCCGCCGTACATCTGCGTCCACTCGCCGACGCCCTCGCCCGAGCCGCCCTGCGGCGACGACGGCTTCGGGCTCTGTGCGGGCGGCGGCGCGAACGGGCTGGGCGAGCTGCCCGGCGCGCCGGGAGCGCCGGGAGCGGGCTGCGCGGGATGTGCGGGGTGGCCGTACGGGCCGCTCGGCGACTGCCACGGCTGGTCCTGCGGCGGACGCCCCGGAGCGCCGGGCGGAGGGGCCGCGTGCCCGGGGGGCGCGCCCAGCGGCGGCGGAGGGGCCATCTGGCCGCCCATCGGGGCGGACATCGGTCGTCCCGGCGGCGGGCCCAGCGGCGCGGGCGGCGGGCCACCGAAGCGCGGTGCCGCGCCCGCGGTGCTCGCCGTCCAGCGGGACGGCGCGAGCGAGGCCACGATCAGCAGCACCCCGATGACCAGGAAGCCGCCGTAGGACGCCAGCGTCATGTACCCGACCGTGAACCTGTCGGGGGCGAAGTCCCGCACGGTGTTCTCGGCCGCCCAGTTGGGGGCGAGCACCCACAGGACCCCGACGGAGGCGAACGCGACGCCGGGGACGAGCGAGGCGAGCGGCGAGAGCCGCGACCCCGCCGACACCCCGAGGACGGCCGCGACCAGGATCAGCAGCGCCGCGCCGACCCACTTGTCGCTGCCGCCCGCCCGGCCCGTGTAGGCCGACAGCCGGATGCCGAACCCGAGTTTCTGGGCGCCGTACAGCAGGGCCCCGGCCACCAGTGGCGTGATGATCAGACCGATCAGCGCGCCTATCACGTGACGTGCGCTGTTGGACATGCCCACCTCCTCGTCGGTTGGCGGCATGACCGCCAACCTAACCCTCAGACGTACCTGAGCGCACGGGGGTTCAGGGGAGGAGCGGGCTGCCCGCTATCGGACGGCTTCTCCTGGTTTGGCCGGAGCGGGCTGGCCGAGCCCGGGCGGGCTGGTGAGGAAGCCGACACCCCAGGTGAGGTGCATGGTCGCGAAGACCAGCGGGAGGCGCAGCCACGCCGACACCGGCAGGCCCCGCCCCTCGACGGCGGCGCCCGCGACCATCGCCGCCGCGTAGCCGCCGGGCAGGATCCAGCCCGGCCAGAAGCCGACCGCGCCCGCCACCACGCCCGCGGTGATCGCCAGCACGGCGATCGGCGGCGCGAGGTAGCGCAGGTTGAGCGTGCCCTGGTGCTCGCGCCCGACGACGCGGCGCCAGCGCCCGGTGTGGAAGTACTGCTTGGCGAGGGCCCGCAGGTTGGGCCGGGGGCGGTAGGTGACGCGCATCCGGGGGGTGAAGAAGATCCGCCCGCCGCTCTGCCGGATGCGGTGGTTCATCTCCCAGTCCTGGGCGCGGGTGAAGGTCTCGTCGTAGCCGCCGACCCGCTCCAGCGCGCTGCGGCGGAACGTGCCGAGGTAGACGGTCTCGACCTCGCCGGCCTCGCCGCCGGTGTGGAAGCGGGCGTTGCCGACGCCGAGCTTGGAGGTCATCGCGCGCGCGACGGCCTTCTCGAACGCGGTGACGCCCTCGGCGGCCATGATGCCGCCCACGTTGTCGGCGCCGGACTCCTCCATCGTCTCGACCGCCGCGCGGACGTAGTCGGGCGGCAGCAGCGAGTGGCCGTCCACCCGGACGATGATCGAGTACTGCGACGCCTTGATCGCGATGTTGAGGCCCTGCGGGGTGCGGCCGGTCGGGTTCGCGACCACGACGATGCGGGCGTCCTCCCCGGCCAGCCTGCGGGAGATCTCCTCGGTGCGGTCGCGCGAGGGCCCGATCGCCAGGACCAGCTCAAGCTCGCCGGGATAGTCCTGGGTGAGGATGCGCCGGACGGCGTCGGTCAGGTGGCGCTGCTCGTTGAGCACCGGCATCACCACCGACACGGCCGGCCACGTGCGCTCGCCGGCGGCGGCACGCGGCTCGGGCTGCGGCACTGGCTCCGGCTGCGGCACCGGCTCCGGCGCCGGCCGCTCTCCGGTCTGCTGGGCCTGCTTGGCGTGGGGAGACGGGTTCATATGGGCTCGCGGACACACCTCGACC
This sequence comes from Actinomadura sp. NEAU-AAG7, assembly GCF_018603865.1. NCBI lineage: Bacteria > Bacillati > Actinomycetota > Actinomycetes > Streptosporangiales > Thermomonosporaceae > Actinomadura > Actinomadura sp. NEAU-AAG7. The sequence goes on along the minus strand of NZ_JAHFZY010000004.1, from coordinate 481,126 downwards.
TACCGGCCGGAGGAGGCCCCCCTTCCTCTCTCTCGCTGGCTTGCCTGACGCGGCCCACGCCACCCAGGATCACGTGCGGGCCGCCGGGTGTGGTCAAGTCGGCGCCACGTTACTGCAAGGACACGAGGTCCAGGTAGCCATCGGACGGGTGTCTCCCACTTTAGAGTGGGGGGCACTCGCGTCGACACGCGCTGGATGGCAGTCCTTGGGGAGGCGGGCGGTCGCATGGCAGACGGGCACGACTCAGGTCGAGGCGACTCCGACCCGCTGGAACACTACTTCCGGCCCCGCCCGGGTGGCGCGGCGAAGGGTCCGGGGTCCGGCGACGAGGGCGATATCGAGGGCGTGACCATCGAGGGCATGCCCGCCCCGAGGGTGCCGGTGGAGGGCCGCGGGCCCCGCCGCCCGGGGCCGACGCTGAGCCCGCGCGCGGCGGTGAGCGCCCGGCGGCAGCGCCGTTTCCTCATGGTCACCGGGACGATGTCGGCGTTCGTGCTGCTGACCTCCGGCGGCGCGTGGGCCTTCCAGAACTACGTGACCGGCGCGATCGACAAGGTGTCGGTCGGCGGGCTCGGCAAGGGCAAGGACGCGCCGAAGGGCGCGATGACGATCCTGGTCGCGGGCGTCGACCGGCGCGAGGGGCTGACGCGCGAGCAGCAGCGGGCGGCCAGGCTCGGGCACGAGCCGGGCGAGCGGTCCGACACGATGATGCTGCTGCACATCTCCCGCGACCACGACGACGTGTCGGTCGTGAACCTGCCGCGCGACTCCTACGTCACGATCCCGGCGCACGACTCGAACGGCTCGGAGGGCGCGAAGGGGGCGCGGGTCCCGGCCCGTCCCGGCAAGCTGACCTGGGCCTACCAGTTCGGCGGGCCCGACCTGACCGTCGACACGATCAAGCGGGCCACCGGCGTGTCCATCGACCACTACGTCGAGGTCAACTTCTACGGCTTCGTCAACATGGTGGACGCGCTCGGCGGTGTGGACATCTGCACCGAGCAGCCGATCGACGACGCCAAGAGCGGGCTGAAGCTCCCGGCGGGCAAGTCGCACGTGGACGGCCTGAAGGCGCTCGGGTTCGCGCGCGCCCGCTACACGCTGACCGGCGGCAGCGACCTCGGGCGCATCGACCGGCAGCAGCAGTTCATGGCGCAGATGATGAAGCAGGCGCTCTCGTCCAGGACGCTGAGCGACCCGGTGAAGTCGACGCGGTTCCTGAACGCGGCGCTGAAGTCGCTGCGCGTCGACCCGAAGCTCGCCAAGAACCTGCCGAAGCTCGCCAACCAGATGAAGGACCTCTCGACCGACCGGCTGACGTTCGCGAAGGTGCCGCTGGCCAACCCCGACTACAACACCGTGCTGTGGAACGCCTCGACCCCGCAGTCGACCGTCCAGTGGGACGAGCGCCGCGCGCGGGACCTGTTCACCCGGATCCGGCGCGACAAGGCGCTGGCCAAGGAGACCCCGAAGCCGAAGCCGAGCGCGAGCCCGACGACCAAGAAGCCGGGCGAGGAGTTGACCGTGCCGCCGGACGAGATCCAGGTGCGCGTGCTCAACGCGATCGGCACCCGGGGGCTCGCGACGCGCGCGGGCGGGGAGTTGAACCGGGCCGGATTCCACGCGAGCGTCGTGCCCGGCGTGGCGCGGCGCGGGCTCCAGACGACGCAGATCCAGTACGGCCCGGGCCGCGAGGACTCGGCCAAGACCCTCGCCGCCGCGATCCCGGGGGCGCGGCTGAAGAAGGTCTCCTCGCTCGGGAGCCGCATCCAGGTGCTGGTCGGCGGCGACTGGGACGGGGTGAAGAAGGTCAAGGTGACCGGCGCGTCGCCGACCCCGACGCCGTCGTCCGGCACCCCGGCGGTGGAGACCGGCACGGCCACCCAGAAGCTCTGCGACTGACGGCACGACCACCCTGCGGCCCGCCGGACGCCCTCCCCTAGAATGCGGTTCTAGGAGCGAGGGAGGTCCCTGTGGAGGCGTTCTACCGGCCGCTCGGCGGCGGGCTGTTCGCGAGCACCCCGGCGACGGCGGGCCCCTGGTCGCCGCACGCGCAGCACGCCGGGCCGGTCGCGGGCCTGCTCGGGCACGTCCTCGAACGACACGAGCCGGACTCTGGCGGGGGGTCGACCCGCCACACCCCCCGGAACGGCTCGGACTCTGGTGGGGGGACGACCCCCCACACCCCCCGGAACGACCCGGATTCTGGTGGGGGGACGACCCCCCACACCCCCCGGAACGGCTCGAAGCCGCGCACGCGCATCGCCCGGGTGACGGTGGAGATCCTCGGCCCCGTCCCGGTGGCGGAGCTGGCGGTGACGGCGCGGGTCCTGCGTCCGGGGCGGCGGGTGGCGCTGCTCGAAGCGGAGATGACGCACGCGGGACGGCCGGTGGCACGTGCCACCGCCTGGCGGATCCTCGCGGCGCCCGAGCGGCTCCCCTCGGTCTGGCACGCTCCCGCGCCGCCGCCGATGCCGGCGGCGGCCTCGCCGCTGGTGGCGTGGGAGGGCGCCCACCTCGACGGCTACCTGTCGGCGATGGAGTGGCGCGTGGTCGAGGGCGCCCTCGGACGTCCCGGGCCCGGCGTGGTCTGGGCGCGGCCCCGGATCCCGCTCGTCGCGGGCGAGGCCGACACGCCGCTCGTGCGGGCGCTCGTGCTGGCCGACAGCGCGTCCGGCGTCGGCAGCCAGCTCGATCTCTCCAAGTGGCTGATCATCAACACCGACCTGACCGTCGCGCTGCACCGCGACCCGGTCGGCGAATGGCTGTGCATGGGCGCCGCGCTGCACGCGAGCGCGCTGGGCAGCGCGCTGTGCGAGGCCACGCTGGCCGACCGCGACGGCGACGTCGGGCGCGTCCTGCAGACCCTCCTGGTGGACGAGCTCCCCTCCGCCTGAGCCCCGGCTCGACCGGACCCGACCCGCCCTGACCTCGACCACCCTTGATCGCTACTCTCTGTGATGATAGGCAGACAGAGAGAAGTCACGTGCGACCGTCAGGAGACACACAGCATGTCGGCAAGGGTTCTCGTCCTGCTCACCACGACCGCCGCCGCACTGGCCCTCACGGGCTGCGGCAGCGACACTCATCTCGCGTCCGCCGCGCCGACCCCCGGGGGCCATCCCGTGGTGGACGCGCCCGCGGCACAACCCGACCCGGACTCGCCGGAGGCGGGCCCGGCCAAACCGAAGACCAAGCCGAAGGGCAACCCGAAGGCCGCGGCCGCGGAGGCCAAGGACGGCACCGACCTCGGCGCCTGCCTGGACGCCACCTGCGAGGTGGAGGTCAGCGACGGCCAGGAGATCCCGCTGGACGGCAGGCACGGCGCCGACTCGATCGCCGTCAAGGTCAGGGGGGACCAGGTCACCTTCACCATGCGGAACAAGGGCTCGAAGGCCACCACCACGCAGTGGCTGATCGGATCGAACGCGGTCGGCGGGACCTCGGTGTTCAATGGGATCAGGCTGACCCCGCGCAAGGGGCCGGACGGCAAGGTCATCGTGGACATCTCCCACGACTGACGCCCGGGTGAGGCGCGGCCGCGCCCCCGTCCGGTGCCGGACGGGGGCGCGGCCGCGTGAACGGGCGATCACCCGCCGGCGGGACGTCCGGCCCCGCACCCCGTAGGATTTCGGACACGCGCACCATGTGCGAACCCCCGCCAAACGCCGCTCGCCACCCCCTCCCGCGGAGACCCCGCGGCGGCGGCGAACCGAGAGGAGCCCGACTTGGCCCACCGGCTGACGGTCATCGGAACCGGTTACCTCGGCGCCACGCACGCCGCCTGCATGGCGGACCTCGGCTTCGAGGTCCTCGGCCTGGACATGGACGAGGAGAAGGTCGCCCGGCTGTCGGCCGGTGACCTGCCCTTCTACGAACCCGGGCTGGAACCGGTGCTGCGCCGGGGGCTGGAGAGCGGGCGGCTGCGCTTCACCTCGTCCTACGCGGAGGCCGCCGAGTTCGGCGACGTGCACTTCCTCTGCGTCGGCACCCCGCAGAAGTCGGGCGAGTACGCCGCCGACCTGACCTACGTGAACGCGGCGGTCGAGGCGCTGGCGCCGCTGCTGACCCGGCCCTGCCTGGTCGTCGGCAAGTCCACGGTCCCGGTCGGGACGGCCGCGCGGCTCGGTGACGTGCTGGCCCGGCTCGCGCCCGTCGGCGGCGACGCCGTCCTCGCCTGGAACCCCGAGTTCCTGCGCGAGGGCTTCGCCGTCGACGACACGCTGAACCCCGACCGGATCGTGGTCGGCCTGCCCGGCGAGCAGGGCGCCGCCGAGCACGCCGAGAAGGTCCTGCGCGAGGTCTACGCGAGCGCGCTGGGCGCCGGGACCCCGCTCGTCACCGCCGACTTCCCGACCGCCGAGCTCGTGAAGGTGTCGGCCAACGCGTTCCTCGCCACCAAGATCTCCTTCATCAACGCGATGGCCGAGGTCTGCGAGGCCGCGCACGCCGACGTGACGAAGCTCTCGGAGGCGCTCTCCTACGACGACCGGATCGGCGGCCGGTTCCTCGGCCCCGGCCTCGGCTTCGGCGGCGGCTGCCTGCCCAAGGACATCCGCGCGTTCATGGCCCGCGCGGGCGAGTTGGGCGCCGACCAGGCGCTCACGTTCCTGCGCGAGGTCGACGAGATCAACATCCGCCGCCGCATCCGCATGGTGGACCTCGCCCGGCAACTGCTCGGCGGCTCCTTCATCGGCCGGACGGTCGGCGTGCTCGGCGCCGCGTTCAAGCCGAACTCCGACGACGTCCGCGACTCCCCCGCCCTGGACGTGGCCGCCTCCATCCGCGCGCAGGGCGGCAAGGTCACCGTCTACGACCCGCAGGCCATGCCCAACGCCCGCCGCGCCCACCCGTCCCTGGACTTCGGCGAGTCGGCGCTCGCGGCGGCGGCCGGCGCGCACGTCGTCCTGCTGCTGACCGAGTGGGCCGAGTTCCGCGACATGGAGCCCGACGCCCTGGCCGGCGCCGTCGCCGAGCGCAACCTGGTCGACGGCCGCAACGCCCTGGACCCCGAACGCTGGCGCGCCGCGGGCTGGAACTACCGCGCCCTCGGCCGTCCCTAGGCGGGAACGCCCCGGAACCCGGGGGTGTTGTGCGACGTATGGGGCATTTTGCTGAGCCGGACGTCATCGAGCGGTTGTTGAGCGACACCAAGGTCTGGGCCTTCGTGGGCCTGGGCGCCAACCCGGCGCGCGAGGTCTACAACCAGGCGCGCCTGCTCCAGGGGCGGGGAAAGCGGATCATCCCCGTGCACCCGGACGGCGAGGAGGTCCTCGGCGAGCAGGCGTACGCCTCGCTGGCCGACGTCCCCGGGGACATCGACGTCGTGGGCGTCTACCGGCGCTCGGAGTTCGCGGGCGCCGTCGTGGACGAGGCGATCGCGGCCGGCGCGAAGGCCGTGTGGCTCCCGCTCGACGTGGTCGACGAAGCCGCCGGGCGGCGGGCGCGCGACGCGGGCCTGGACGTCGTCATGGACCGGTGCCCGGCGATCGAGTGGGCGAAGCGCCGGTAGCGGCGGGCGGCGCTCAGAGCTGGGCTCGCAGGCGGGCGCCCTTCGCCTTGGCCTGACCGTAGAGGTCGCGCTGGAAGACCTTCATCCTCGCCTGGAGCTCCTCGTCGGCGGCGGCGAGGATGCGGACGGCCAGGAGCCCCGCGTTGCGCGCGGCGCCGACCGCGACGGTGGCGACCGGGACCCCGGCGGGCATCTGGACGATCGACAGCAGCGAGTCCATCCCGTCCAGGTACTTCAGCGGGACGGGCACGCCGATCACCGGGAGCGGCGTCACCGAGGCGAGCATGCCGGGCAGGTGCGCGGCGCCGCCGGCCCCGGCGATGATCACCGCCAGGCCCCGGCCGGCGGCCTGCTCGCCGTAGGCGATCATGTCGTGCGGCATCCGGTGCGCGGAGACGACGTCGGCCTCGTAGGGGACGCCGAACTCCTCCAGCGCCTCGCCGGCGGCCTTCATGACCGGCCAGTCGGAGTCGCTGCCCATGACCACGCCCACCAGCGTCATCGCTTCCCCCAGCGCAGGTAGTCGGCCGCGTGGCGCGCGCGCTCGCGGACCTCGTCCAGGTCGGCGCCGAGCGCCGTGACATGACCGACCTTGCGGCCGGGCCGCACGTCCTTGCCGTACAGGTGCACCTTGACGGCCGGGTCGTGGGCCATCACGTGGAAGTAGCGCTCGAACACGTCCGGGGCGTCGCCGCCGAGCACGTTCGCCATCACCGTGTACGGCGCGGTCGGCTCGGTGGAGCCGAGCGGCAGGTCGAGGACGGCGCGCAGGTGCTGCTCGAACTGCGACGTGCGGGCGCCCTCGATCGTCCAGTGCCCGGAGTTGTGCGGGCGCATGGCCAGCTCGTTGACCAGCAGGCCCGTGTCGGTCTCGAACAGCTCGACCGCGAGCAGCCCGGTGACGCCGAGCCGCCCGGCGATGTCGAGGGCGAGGTGCTGCGCCTCGGCCGCGAGGTCGCCGGACAGGCCGGGCGCGGGCGAGATCACCTCGGTGCAGATCCCGCCCTCCTGGACGGTCTCCACGATCGGGTACGCGGCGCCCTGCCCGTAGGGGGAGCGGGCGACGAGCGCGGCGAGCTCCCGCCGGAACGGGACGTGCTGCTCGACCATGAGGTCGACGCCCTCGTCCAGCAGCCGCCGGACGAGGTCGCCCGCGTCGCCGGAGAGGCCCTCGACGACCCAGACGCCCTTGCCGTCGTAGCCGCCGCTGGTGGCCTTGAGGACGAGCGGCCACCCGTGCTCTCCGGCCCAGGACTCCAGGAAGGGCAGCGGCGCGGTGGACGGGACGTGCGCGTATGCGGGGCAGGGGACGCCGAGTTCGCTGAGCCGGTCGCGCATGACCAGCTTGTTCTGCGCGTGGGCGAGGGCCGCCGACCCCGGGCGGCACGCCACGCCCGACCTCTCCAGCTCCTGGATGTGCGGCCCCGGCACGTGCTCGTGGTCGAAGGTGACGACGTCGCAGCCCTGGGCGAAGGCGCGCAGGTCGCCGAGCGAGCGGTCGTCGCCGGTCCGGACGTCCGCGACGACCTTGGCGGCGGAGTCGTCGGCGGCCCCGGCCAGCACGCGCAGCGGCACGCCCAGCGCGATCGCCGCCTGCTGCGTCATCCGGGCGAGCTGCCCGCCGCCCGCCATCCCGACGACGGGGGTGGTGCGCGCCACCCTGCGGGGCGCCTCGTCCCGGCCCGCGGTGGGCGGTGCTTCCCGGGGTGCTTCTCGCGGTGCTTCCCGGGGGGCTTCCCGGGAGGCTTCCCGCGCGCGGCGCTGAGCTGGAGATGTCACGTCAGAAGGCTATCCGGCGGCCGGACCGAACGAATCGCCCGTCCCCCGCGTCGAACGTGTGTGGACGGCCGGACAGCGGGGAGGGAACCGCACGGACGGCCTGAAACGTTCATGTTCCGACGCCACTGGGGTCCCGTGCGTCTATCCTCGTCATACCTCCGCGGTGGGAGCGGCGCCTCCGCCGCTGCTCCCTGGCCGAAGTCCAAGTCCGGAAGGGACGGTTCCGTTTCGTGAGCCTGGTCGCCAATCTCCAACGGCGGTTCGCGCACCTGGTGCGCGAGCTCGCGAAGTTCGGCAGCGTGGGCGCCATCGCGTTCGTGATCACTGTCGCGCTCGGCAACGTCCTGCACACCGGCCTCGGCATGGGCCCGCTGACCTCCAACGGCATCGCCACGGTCGTCGCCACCACGTTCTCCTACCTGGCGAACCGCTACTGGACGTTCCGGCACCGCGACCGCACCGGCCTGACCCGCGAGTACGTGCTGTTCTTCGCGCTGAACGGGATCGGGCTGGTGATCACCGAGCTGTTCATCGGCTTCACCCGCTACGTGCTGGACATGTCCGGCGCGCTGCCCTACAACGTCTCGCTGGTGATCGGCACCGGGGTCGCCACGCTGTTCCGCTTCTGGTCGTACAAGAAGTGGGTGTTCCTGCCGACGAGCGCGCCGCAGGTCGACCCGGCCTCGGGGCTGCCCGAGGCGCCGCACGACCCCTCCCGCGGCGAGGTGCCCGACGGGCGGCCCGGCGCGCACCGGGCGGGCGGCCGCGACGCCGCCTCCCCCCGGCTCGGGCACCCGCTCGACGCCCACCCCGCCGAGGACTACGCCCAGGTCACCCCGGGCAACTGAGGCCGCCGCGGGTCTCACGCGGGCCGCGGGTCTCACGCGGGGCCGATGACCACCCGTTCGGACGCGAGCCGCGCGTCGGTCGCCTGGCGGAGGAACACCCCGAACACCGCCGGACGGGCCTGGACGAGTTCCAGCCGTCCCCCGTCCACGGCGGCCAGCGAGCGGGCGAGGTAGAGCCCGAGCCCGGTGCCCTTGCCGCCGCTGACGCTGCGCTCGAAGATGCGGGGCTCCAGTTCGGGCGCGATCCCGGCGCCCTCGTCGCCGACCTCGACGACCACCGATCCGGCGCCCGGCTTGGTGTTGATCGTGACGGTGCCGGAGCCGTGCATGAGCGAGTTGTCCAGCAGCGTCGCGACGATCTGGGAGAGGCCCTCGGGGTTGGTGACGCCGACCAGGCCCTGCTCGCCGGTCATCCGGACGTCGCGCCCGTCCCGGCGAAAGATCGGCCGCCACTCCTCGACCTGCTGGGCGATGATGTCGTCGACCGGGGACGCGACGGCGCCGCCGGTGCGGTCGTGGCGGGCGCGGGCGAGCAACTGCTCGACGACCGCGACGAGCCGCTCGGCCTGCGCGACCGCCGCGACGCCCTCCTCCCGGACGACGTCGGGGTAGTCGGCGGCGTCGATCATCTCCTCCAGCCGCATCGACAGCGCGGTCAGCGGGGTGCGGAGCTGGTGGCTGGCGTCGGAGGCGAACTCGCGGCTGGCGGCCAGCAGGTCGGCGATCCGGACGGCGCTGCGGTCCAGCACCTCGGCGACGCGGTCGACCTCGGGGATGCCGTAGCGGCGGCGGCGCGGGCGCGCGTTGCCGGTGCCGAGCCGGTCGGCGGTCTCGGCGAGGTCGATCAGCGGGAGCGTCAGCTTGCGGGCCTGGAACATCGCGAGCCCGACCGTGACGGCGACGCCGAACAGCGCGAGGCTGCCGATCAGCGCGAGCAGCCGGAGCGACTCGTCCTGCACCTCGGCGGCGGGGCGGTACACCCGCACCCGCACGTTCCCGCCGGACGCGGCGGCGGTGAGCATCCGCTCGGAGGCGTCGGGACGGCCTCCCGCGACGATCGTCCGGCCGTCGGGCAGCGTGATGACGATGTCACGGCCCGGGTACTCCTGGGCGATCTTGTCGCCGGTGAGGGGCTGGCGGGTCTGCAGGCTGTAGCCGACGCCGCCGACGATGGAGACGGCCTCCCGGTTCAGCGCCTGCCCGGCCTCCTCGTAGATGAGCTTTCGGGTGGCGAAGGCGAGGGGGATGCCGAGCAGCAGTATCGCGACGACCGCCACCGCGAGCGTCGACAGCAGGAGTCGGCGCCTCATCAGGGCTCCTTGGAGGGTGTGGCCACGGCCGCGCGAACACCGCCCCGGGCCTCTCGGGAAGGCCCGGGGTGCCGCCGCCGGCCGTGGCGGCGGGGACTAGTCGCCGCGTTCGAACCGGAAGCCGACGCCCCGCACCGTGGTGATGTAGCGGGGGCTGCCGGCGTCGTCGCCGAGCTTGCGGCGCAGCCAGGAAATGTGCATGTCGAGGGTCTTGGTGGAACCCCACCAGTTGGTGTCCCACACCTCGCGCATGATCTGTTCGCGGGTCACGACCTTGCCCGCGTCGCGGACGAGGACGCGCAGCAGGTCGAACTCCTTGGTGGTGAGCTGGAGCTCCTGCTCGCCCATCCAGGCGCGGCGCGACTCGGCGTCGATCCGCACCCCCTGGACGATCGGCGTCTCGGTGCTGCCGCGGCGCAGCAGCGCCCGCACCCGGGCGAGCAGTTCGGCCAGCCGGAACGGCTTGGTCACGTAGTCGTCGGCGCCCGCGTCCAGGCCGACGACGGTGTCGACCTCGTCGGCGCGGGCGGTCAGGATCAGTATGGGGACGCCATGCCCCTCGGCACGCACCCGGCGGGCCACTTCGAGGCCGTCCAGCTCGGGCAGGCCCAGGTCCAGGACGATGAGGTCCACACCGCCGCCGAGCGCCCGCTCCAGGGCCTGCGGTCCGTCCGGGCTGACTTCGACGGTGTACCCCTCGCGGCGGAGCGCGCGGGCGAGAGGCTCGGAGATGGACGTGTCGTCCTCGGCGAGCAGTACTGAGGTCATGGACCGATCGTATGACCATTCTTGAACATTGCCCGGTCGCCGCCGCGCTCTTGACCTGCGGTTTGCCACTCGTAGTACATCCTCGAACACCACTATTCCCGGCTGAACCGGGATGTTGCCGTCAAGTCGCCCGCCGCCCTTGTGGCGCGTGGTCGCCGTGGTGGTGCCGTGCGGTCAGCCGAGTACCGCGACGCAGGTGCCGGGAAGGGCCAGCGTGACGGTCCGGGAATCGCCGTTGACGTCCGGTTGAAGGTCGATCGCCGGGTTCGAGGCCAGCAGCAGCCGGCCGCCGGGGACGTCGAGGCGGACCGGACGTTCGCCCAGGTTGGCGGCGAGGTGGACGCCGCCGCGCCGCATCGTGAGCCAGCGGTCGCCGGTCTCGACGGCGGGCGCGGAGGGGTCGTTCAGCTCCGGTCTCGCACGGCGGAGCGTGATCAGCGCGCGGTGCCATTCGAGCATCTCGCGGTGCGGCCGCGCGGCGGGCTCGGACCAGTCGAGCACCGACCGGCGGAAGGTTTCCACAGCCTGTGGATCGGGGACGTCGTCCGCCCAGCCGTGCCGGGCGAACTCCCGGCGGCGCCCCTCGCTCACCGCGCGGGCGAGGTCCGGGTCGCGGTGGTCGGTGAAGTAGCACCAGGGGGTGGAGGCGCCCCACTCCTCGCCCATGAAGATCATCGGCGTGTACGGCGCGAGCAGCAGCAGGGCCGCGCCGATCTTGAGGAGGTCCGGCGGGAGCGACGCGCCGACGCGGTCGCCGGACGCGCGGTTGCCGACCTGGTCGTGGTTCTGGAGGAAGCCCACGAACCTGTGCGCGGGCGTCGTTCGGAGGTCCACGGGGCGGCCGTGGTGCCGCCCCCGGTAGGACGACATCGTCCCGTCGTGCACGAAGACCTTTGTCAGGGCCTTCTCCAGGGTCTCCATCGAACCGAAGTCGCAGTAATAGCCCTGCCGTTCTCCGGTGAGCGCCGCATGCAGGGCATGGTGGAAATCGTCATTCCATTGCGCGTCGAGGCCATAACCGCCCGCTTCCCTGGAGGTCACCAGACGCGGGTCGTTCAGATCGGATTCGGCGATGAGGAACAGTTCCCGTCCCAGGTGCGCGGAGAGCGCGTCCACCTCGCGGGTCATCTCCTCCAGGACGTGGACGGCGCTCTGGTCGCTGATGGCGTGGACGGCGTCCAGGCGGAGCCCGTCCAGATGGAAGTCGCGGAGCCACATCAGCGCGTTCTGGACGGCGAAGGCGCGGACCTCGTCCGAGCCCTCCTGGTCGAAGTTCACCGCCTCGCCCCAGGGCGTGGTGTGCGCGGCGGTGAAGTACGGGCCGTAGGACGCCAGGCGGTTCCCGTCCGGGCCCAGGTGGTTGTAGACGACGTCCAGGACGACGGCGATGCCGTGCGCGTGCGCGGCGTCGACGAAGCGCTTCAGCCCGTCGGGGCCGCCATAGGGCTCGTGCGGCGCCCACAGGTGAACGCCGTCGTATCCCCAGCCGTGCCGCCCCGGGAAGGACGCGACCGGGAGCAGTTCCACGGCGTCCACCCCCAGGGCGGCCAGGTGGTTCAGGTGTTCGGTGGCCGCGTCGAAGGTGCCTTCGGGGGTGAACGTGCCCACGTGCAGCTCGTAGAGGACGCTGCCGGGGAGCGGGCGTCCATGCCAGCGGTGGTCGGTCCATGCGAAGCGGTCGTGGTCGTAGACGCGGCTCAGACCGTGCACGCCATGCGGCTGCCACCGGGAACGCGGATCCGGCAGCGCCTTCTCCGCGCCGTCCAGCAGGAAGCCGTAGTCGGTGCCGTGCCCGGCCGACGGGACGTCGGCGAACCACCAGCCGGGACGGCCCTCCACGGCGGCCATGGGATGCGGGGCACCGGCCGCCGTCACGGCGACGCGTCCGGCCGCCGGTGCCCACACCTCGAACCTCACCTGTCCCTTGCGAGGGGAAGACCCCCCACACCCCCCGGTAACTGCGCTCATCTGTCGATCGCCCGCGGAACGAGCAGCGCCACGGGCAGGTGCGCGAACAGGTCGGCGGCCTCCAGTTCCGGGCCCCACAGCGTGGCGCCGGTCAGGACGTCGCGCCAGCCCACGCTTCCGACGTCCAGGGTCGTCCCGGCCCAGCCGCCGCGCCGCTCCAGCCCGACCGGCAGCCGGGTCGCGACCACGACCGCCTCGCCCCGGGCGAACGCCACGACGTGGTCGGCGGCGGGCCCGCGCGCGGCGACGGGCTCGTGCCGCGAGCCGGGGCCGAACCAGCCGGGCCGGGACCGGCGCAGCCGCAGCGTCCGGGAGGTGACCAGGAGCTTCTCGTCGTCCACCTCCTTCGGCCGCCGCCCGGTGTCGAGCCGGAGCAGCTTCTCGCGGCGCCGCCCGTAGTCGACCGGCCGCCGGTTGTCGGGGTCGACGAGCGCGAGGCCGGTCAGCTCGCAGCCCTGGTAGACGTCCGGGACGCCCGGCATGGCGAGCTGCACGAGCTTCTGCCCGAGCGTGTTCACCCGCGCGTAGGGGGCGAGCCGCCGCACGAACGACGTCAGGTCGGTGAGCAGGTCGGGGTCGGCCAGCACGCGCCGCGCGTACGTGAGGACGGCCTCCTCGTAGGCGGGGTCCTGGTCGATCCAGGAGGTGCTCGTCTTCGCCTCGCGCATCGCCTTGGTGAGGTACTCCGTCAGCCGGTCGGGGGTGAGCGGCCACGCGCCGACGAGCGTCTGCCAGAACAGGTACTCCAGATCCGGTTCCATGGGCGAGGCGCCCGGCCCCCACCAGTTCCACCACCGGTCGACGGCCTCGGCCCACTCACCCGGAAGCTCCGCCAGGACGGCCAGCCATGCGCGCACGTCCTCCTCGCGCTTGGTGTCGTGCGTGGACAGCGTCGTCATCGTCAGCGGCCAGTCGCGCGCGAGCCGTATGCAGTGCGAGTGGAAGTCCGCCTGGCCGACGGAGAAGCGCCCCGGGTCGCCGCCCACCTCGTTCAGAGCGGCCATGCGGTTCCACCGGTAGAATGCGGTGTCCTCCACGCCCTTGGCCGCCAGCGGCGCCGTCGTCTGCTGGAACCGGACGATGAACTCGGCGTCGGAGACCTCGCCCCGGCCCAGGGCCAGGTCCACGAGCGTCTCCAGGTCGCCGTGCAGCTCCCGGGGGAGGTGGAGGCGGGCGCGGTTGGCGGCCTCCTCCAGGACGTCCACGGCCCGCTGGGGCGCGTCCTCGCCGGGCACGACGTACGCGCGGTAGACGGGCATTTCCACGAGGAGCTCGACCAGCGCCCGCTCAAGGCCCGGACGGTCCGTCCCGGCGACCCGGCGCAGGACGCGCACGAGCCGGTCGACCTCGGGCTTCAGGGCGTGCCTGGCGGCGTGCAGCCGGCCGCCGCGCGCGACGCCCGCGAACGTGTCCGGGCCGCCGGTCAGCGACGCGTACAGGTCGGTGAGCGGCTTCTCCCCGTCCGGGTCGACGAACAGGCCGCCGACCATCCCGAGCGAGTCGTAGCCGGTGGTGCCCGCGCAGGGCCAGTCCGGCGGGAGCCGCTCCTCGCCCTCGGTGATCTTCTCGACGACGATCCAGCCCTCCGGCGCGACCTCGGCCAGTCGCCGCAGATAGCCGCGCGGATCGGCGAGCCCGTCGGGGTGGTCCACGCGGAGGCCGTCGACCAGGCCCTCCTCGATCAGCTCGCGCGGCAGCCCGTGCGTCCGCTCGAACACCTCCGGGTCCTCCTGGCGGAGCCCGATCAGCCCGGAGATGTCGAAGAACCGGCGGAAGTTCGGCTCCCCCTCCCCGGGCGGGACGAGGCGTCCGCCGCCCGCGTCCCAGTCGACGTCGAACCACGCCGCGTGCGCGGACTCCGGCCCCCGCGCGAGCACGTCGGCGAGCGCCGGGCTCAGGTCGCGGCGCTCGGGGAAGGCCATGTGGTTGGGGACGACGTCCACGAGCAGGCGCAGCCCGTGCGCGCGGAAGCGGGCGGCCATCGCGCCGAACGCCTCGGGGCCGCCCAGTTCCTCCGACAGCCGGGTGTGGTCGACGACGTCGTAGCCGTGCGCGGACCCGGGCGCCGCCTGCGAGATCGGCGACAGGTACACGTGCGACACGCCGAGCGCCGCGAGATAGGGGGCGAGCGCGGCGGCCTCGGCGAAGCCGAAACGGCCCTCCGGCGTGCCGCGGAGCTGGAGCCGGTACGTTCCGGACGGGGGCGCGGTGAAGTGTTCCTCCGCCGCGACGGCCTCCTCGGCCGTGTGTTCCTCGGACACGATTTCCTCTGGGGGTTTTTCGTCGGGGAGCGGTCGGTGCGGGAGCGGCGCGTCGGGGAGCGGCGCGCCGGGCACCGGTTCATCGGGGAGCGGTTCATCGGGGAGCGGTTCGCCGGGGAGCGGTTCGCCGGGGAGGGGCGCCTCGGGGGCGGGCACCGCGGCGGCGGGGGCGCCGTCAGACACGGCACGGCGGAGCTGAGCCAATGTCCCACCCTTCCGTCCGATGCGACGGAAGCCCTTCCCCGTGAGGGGTGGCTCACACCGGTCAGGGGCCCCCTGGCCAGAACCGACAAGCGTGGGTTACCTTAGGGGAGCCTAACCTTATTGAGGGGGCCCTAACGCCGCAGGTCAGGGGCCCACAGGATCGCCTGATGGCCCGCACGGGAGGTACCCCCACCGGCATGTACGTCTGCATCTGCAACGCCGTCACCGAGGACGACGTGTACGGCTGCATGGCGGGCGGCGCCTGCACCTCGGCCAAGGATGTCAAGGCGGCCTGCGGCATGTTGCCCGGTTGCGGCTCCTGCACCAAGCGGATCCACGCCATGGTGAGCGAGTTCCGCACCGCGAGCGATCTCGCGGACGCCCTCACCGGCGGGCCGCACCCCCTCACCGCCGTCCCGGAGACCACCGTCCCCGAGACCACCGTGCCGGGGCCGATCGCGGCGGAGTCGATCGCGTCGGAGCCCGAGCGCGGCAAGAGGGGAGCGGCGCCGCCCACAGCCGCCTGAGCCCGGTCTCCGGCACCCGCACGGCCCGCCCGTCACCGGGGCGGACACGCGCCGTGCGGGGGTCAGTGCTGTCCACCGGTCGCGCGGCGTGGAAGCATGGGGCGATATGGAAGGCGACAAGGACATCATCGCGCTGCTGAACGAGCAGCTCACGGCCGAGCTGACCGCCATCAACCAGTACTTCCTGCACTCCAAGATGCAGGAGAACTGGGGCTACACGCGGATCGCGAAGCACACCCGGGACGAGTCCATCGACGAGATGCGGCACGCCGAGCGGCTCACCGACCGGATCCTGTTCCTGGAGGGGCTGCCGAACTACCAGAAGCTCGGCACGCTGCGGATCGGCCAGACCGTCTTCGAGCAGCTCGAAGCCGACCTCCAGGTCGAACTGGAGGCCGTGGCCCGGCTGCGCCCCGGCATCGACCTGATGCGCTCGCGCGGCGACGTCACCTCCGCGCGGATCTTCGAGGACATCCTCGCCGACGAGGAGCAGCACATCGACTACCTGGAGACCGAGATCGGGCTCGTCCGGGCCCTCGGCGAGCAGAACTACCTCCAGCGCCTCACCGACGCCCCCGGCGAGGGCGGCCCCAGCCCCGTCTAGACAGCCGCGCCGTCCCGGTGGGGCACGCGGCCGCGCGTCGCCTCACCCGGGCCGGTTCAGACGCCGTCCGGGGGTTTGGGGTTGCGGCGCAGGACGTAGGGCTGGATGATCCCGAGGCCCCGCACCGGGCGCCGGACGATCCGCGTCACCTCATACGCCGGGTCCTCCTCCAGCCGCGCCGCCAGCTCCGAGTCGATCATCACCGAGCCCGGCCGGGCGAGCGAGGTCAGCCGCGCCGCGAGGTTCACCGTCGTGCCGAACACGTCCCCCATCAGCGGCAGGACGGGCCCGTAGGCCACGCCGACCCGGACGTCGGGCACCTCGGTCTCGTCCTGGATGGCCGCCGCGACCGTCAACGCGATCTCCGCGCCGACCCGCGGCGTCTCCGCGCTGAACAGCACCTCGTCGCCGAGCGTCTTGACCAGCCGCCCGCCGCAGGTGGCGATGATGTCGGCGGCGGTCTCCTCGAACCACTCCACGACCCGGGCCAGCTCGATCTCCTCCAGCTCCCGGCTGACCTGCGTGAACGACACCATGTCGGCGAACCCGACCGTGGTCATCGGACGCCCGGAGGGATCACCGCCCGCCCGGGTGGCCGCCGCCGCCATCGCGCGCGTCCCCGCCGCCGCGAGCTGCCGCCGCCACGCGTGCACCACCAGCGGCTCGAACTCGCCGATGTGCCGCTCGGCGATGTCCACGATGGTGTTCAGGGCGCTCTCGGACGCCTGCTCCCCCGGCTCCGGCGCGAGCATCCCCCGCAGCAGGTTCACCTGCCACTCGGCGAGCCGCGTCATCGTCTGCCCGAACGCCCGGACGAGCCGGATCACGCCGTCCTCGTCGAGGACCCCCTCCTCCATCAGCTCCCGGATGCGGCACAGCGCCGAGATGTCACCCTCGGTGTAGGCGATGGCGTCGTCGGGCATCGACGGGTACCCGAACGCCCGCCACAGCCGCCCGGAGAACTCCCGGGTGACCCCCGACAGCCGGACGGCGTCGACCCGCGTGTAGCGCAGCTCGCCACCGAGCAGGAGCTCTTCGATCTCCTTCGGATCCGGCAATCCCGCTGCCATCCGCCCGCCCCTCAGTCCACCGGCATGGGCCCCGCCTGCGACGATATGACCCGGCACCACGATATATCCGTGCAGATCCGGAGGCTGTCGGGTGTTCCCACCAATGTTCACCGAACGTGGACGACGTCCCCCGCGCTGACCGTCGTCTCCCCGCGCGGGCCGTCCACGACGAGGCGGCCGGAGCCGTCGATGTCGCGCGCCGTCCCGCTCAGGGTCCCGCCTCCGGGCATCTCGACCCGGACCTCCCGGCCGAGCGTCACGCACAGGTCCTTGTAGGCGGTGCGCAGGCCGCTGGTCTCCGGGTCGCCGCCCAGCGCCGTCCACTCCCGGTACCAGGTCTCGAACCCGCGCAGGATCGAGCGCAGCAGCGGCGCCCGGTCGCTCAGCGGCGCGCCCTCGATCGCCAGGGACGTGGCCGTCGGCACCGGCAGCTCGGACTCCCGCAGCCCCACGTTCAGGCCGACCCCCACGACGAGCGCGTCCCCGGCCTTCTCCGCCAGGATCCCCGCCAGCTTCCGGTCCCCGACCAGCAGGTCGTTCGGCCACTTCAGCCGCGCGTCCACCGCCACGTCGCCGCCCTCGCCCGAGGACTCCGAGAACGCGGTCATCCGCCGGACGGCCGTGACCACCGCCACCCCCGCCAGCAGCGGCACCCACCCGAGCGAGGACGCGGGCACCTCGGGCCGCAGCAGCACCGAGAACATCAGCCCCGACCTCGGCGGCGCCGCCCACCGCCGTCCGAGCCGCCCGCGCCCGGCGGTCTGCACCTCGGTGACCAGCACCGTCCCCTCCGGCGCCCCGCCCCCGGCCGCCGCCGCGAGATCGGCGTTGGTCGATCCCGTCTCGGGCACCACCCGCACGTCCCGCCACAGCCCGCCCGGCCGGACGAGCGCCCCCCGCAACGCCCCCTCGTGCAGCGGCGGCCGGTCGAGATCCCCATATGAGCTCATGGGTTCATACTGCCGTGTTGTTGCATTGCCCTCGGCGTCGGTCGCTGGCGCTCCCTCCTTCAACGGGCAATGCGTGCGATCGCTGGCATCGCTCCGAACTCGCCTGGCGGCTCGCTGCGCGATCAGGTCCTCGCTTCGCTCGTACCTGCCTTCGGACGCGATCGCGACGGTTCCTGGTCGTCGCGTGGCTGGGGTCCCTGCTGCCGGTGGTCCTGTCCGCGGTGCGATTAGGGTGCGGGGCATGGACGGTGTGAGCGTTGCGCGGGACGGGCATGTGGTGGAGATCGTGCTGGACCGGCCTGAGGCGTTGAACGCCTTGTCCACGGCCATGGCCCGGCGGTTGGCGGCGGTGTGCCGGGAGGTCGCGGACGACCCGTCCGTGCGGGCCGTGGTGCTCTCGGCGGCGGGCGAGAAGGCGTTCTGTGTGGGGGCCGACCTCAAGGAGCGCAACGGGATGAGCGACGCGGAGATCTACGCGCAGCGGCCGGTGTTCCGGGCCGCGTTCGGCGGGGTGCTCGGGCTGCCGCAGCCGGTGGTCGCGGCGGTGCACGGGTACGCGCTCGGAGGCGGGTGCGAGTTCGCGCTGTCGGCCGACATGATCGTCGCGGACGAGACCGCCGTGTTCGGGCTGCCCGAGGTGGGCGTCGGGCTCGTGCCGGGCGGGGGCGGGACGCAGCTCGCGCTGCGCAGGCTCGGCCCCGGGCGGGCCGCCGACCTGGTGTTCACCGGGCGGCGCGTGAAGATAGACGAGGCCGTGGCGTACGGGCTCGCCGACCACCGGGTGGCCGCCGGGACGGCGCGCGAGGAGGCCCTCGCGATCGCCGGGCGGATCGCGCGGAACTCGCCCACCGCCGTCCGCGCCGCGAAGCGGGCCATGCGGCTCGGCGGGGGCGTGGGGCTCGACGCCGCGCTCGACCTGGAGGAGAACGCCTGGCGCACGGCGGCGTTCTCCCCCGACCGCCGGGAGGGCATCGCGGCGTTCAACGAGAAGCGGACGCCGAACTGGTCCTAGTCCAGCGTCTTCGCCAGGTGGACGACGTGGCGGCCGCCGATGTCCTCGCGTCCGCCGGGGAGGTAGCCGAGCGACTCGTACAGCGCGATGTTCCTGGTCATCAGCTCGTTGGTGTACAGGCGCAGCGCGGGGAGCCCCAGGTTGCGCGCGTGGTCCTCGGCGAAGGCCAGCAGGCTGCGGCCGATGCCCCGGCCGTGCCGGTCGGGGGCGACGGCGACGTTCTCCACCAGCAGCACGCCGTCCTCGGGCACGAGGACGATCAGGCCGTCGGGGCCTTCGCCCGTGACGAAGACGTTCCCCGCGTCGATCAGCGCGGCGTAGTCGGCGTCCATCGGCAGCGGGCGGGCGCCGATGACCTCGACCCAGGGCGCGTAGGCGGCCTGGACGATCCGCTCCACGCGGGCGCGGTCGTCCGGGGCGGCGGCTCTGATCGTCGCCATCAGCCGGTGTTCTGGAGCCCGGCGGCGACACCGTTCACCGAGAGCAGGAGCAGGGCCTCCAGATGGGCGCGCTCGCCCTCGTCGGTGACGTCGCCGGAGCGCAGCGCGGACAGCGCGCGCAGTTGCAGCAGCGACAGCGCGTCCACATAGGGGTTGCGCAGTTCGACGGCGCGCGACAGCACGCGGCGGTTCTCCAGCAGCCGGTCGTGACCGGTGACCGCGAGGACGAGCGAGCGGGTGCGGTCGTACTCGGCGAGCACGGCCTCCGACAGCTCCGGGCGCTCGCCGAGGGCCAGGTAGCGCTCGGCGATCGCGCGGTCGGACTTCGCGAGGCTCATCTCGGCGTTGTCCAGCAAAGTGTTGAACAGCGGCCACGCCTCGTAGGCCTCGCGGAGTTCGGCGAGGTCGCGGCCGTCGCCCGAGACGGCCGCGAGGCCGCTGCCGAGCCCGTACCAGCCGGGGAGGTTGACGCGGGTCTGCGTCCACGCGAACACCCAGGGGATGGCGCGCAGGTCCTCCAGGCCGCGGGCGGCCTTGCGGCGGGCGGGGCGGGAGCCGATGCGCAGTTCGGCGATCTCCTCCAGCGGGCTGACCCGCGCGAACCAGGACGCGAAGCCCTCGGACTCGATCAGCGCCCGGAACGACGCCTTGGCCGCCTCGCCGATCTTGTCGGCGAGCGGGCGGAACCGGGCGGCGGCGTCGCGGGCGCGGTCCTGGACGGCGCCGGTGGAGGCCAGCAGCACGGCGCTGGTCACCTGCTCGACGTGGCGGCGCGCGATCTGCGGGTGGCCGTAGCGGGCGAAGATGACCTCGCCCTGCTCGGTGACCTTGAAGCGGCCCGCGACCGAACCGGGCGCCTGCGCGAGGATCGCGCGGTTGGCGGGGCCCCCGCCGCGGCCGAGCGAGCCGCCGCGGCCGTGGAAGAGCGTCAGCCTCACGTCGTGGTGCGCGGCCCACGCGGTGAGGGCCTCCTGCGTGTCGTAGAGGCGGAGGGTGGCGCTGGCCGGGCCGAGCTGCTTGGCGGAGTCGGAGTAGCCGAGCATGACCTCCAGCCGGCGTCCCGTCTCCTCCAGCCGGCGCCGGACGGCGGGGATCTCCAGCATGCCGTCGAGGACGTGCGGGGCGCGTTCCAGGTCCTCGCCGGTCTCGAACAGCGGGATCACGTCGAGGACGGGGGCGCCGTCGCCGAGCGAGGCGGCGAGCGCGTGCACGTTCGCGATGTCCTCGGCGGACCGGGTGAACGACACGATGTAGCGGTGGCAGGCCCGGACGCCGAAGCGCCGCTGGATCCACGCGACGACGCGGAGCGTGTCGAGGATCTCCTGGGTCGTCTCGCTCTGCTCGCCGCCGCCGTCCACCTCGGCGAGGGCCTTGGCGTGCAGTTCGGAGTGCTGGCGGATCTCCAGTTCGGCCAGGTGGAAGCCGAACGTCTCGACCTGCCAGATGAGCTGCTGGACGCGCCCGTAGGCCTGGCGGGCCGCGCCCGCCTCGGCGAGGGAGTCCTGGACGGTCCGCAGGTCGGCGAGGAGGTCGTCCGGGGAGGCGTAGGCGAGGTCGGCGTCGCGGACGCGGGTCGCCGCGACGCGCGCGGCGGCGTAGAGCAGGAACTGGCGGTGCGGCTCCCCCGGCGACCGCTTGGTCATCTCCTCGATCCGGGCGGGCTGGGCGGTGCGCGCGGCGGCGAGGGCCTCGCGCAGCGCGGGCGAGGCCGGGGTCGTGGCCTCGTGCACGGTCAGCTCCCGCCCCACCCGGGCGCACGCGGCCTCAAGGGCGCGCAGGACGTGCTCGGACTGGATCATGACCGCGTCCCGGGTGACCTGGGCGGTCACGTACGGGTTGCCGTCGCGGTCGCCGCCGATCCAGCTCCCGAACCGCAGGTAGGGGCGGGCCATCGGGGGGCGGGTGCCGGTGCCGTCGCCCTCCAGCGCCCGGTCGAGCGACCGGTAGACCTCCGGGACGACCCGGAAGATCGTCTCGTCGAACGCGGCCATCGCGGTGCGGACCTCGTCCAGCGGGTCCATCTGGGTGCCCCGGCGCAGCGCCGTCCGCCAGAGCAGGTCGATCTCCTCGCGGAGCCGCCGCTCGGCCTCCTCGCGCTCGCCCGCGCCGGGCCCCGCGTTCAGCCCGGTGAGCAAATCGCTGATCCGCTGGATGGCGGTGACGACGGCGCGGCGGCGGGCCTCGGTCGGGTGCGCGGTGAAGACCGGGCGGAACTCCAGGCCCTCGATGACCTCGGCGAGCCGCCCGTCGGCGGACGAGGCGCGGATCTCCTCCACGGCCGCGGCGACCGACCCGGGGACGGCGCCGCCGGTGTCGCGTTCCCGCAGGGTCCGGATGCGGTGGTGCTCCTCCGCCAGGTTGGTGAGGTGGAAGTACACGGTGAACGCGCGGGCCACCTGCTCGGCACGTTCCAGCGTCCAGCCGTCGACGAGCGCCGCGACCTCCTCGATGCCCGTCTCGCCCCGGCGGGCGGCGATCACGGCCCGGCGGAGCCGCTCGACGTCGTCCAGCAACTCCTGGCCGCCGTACTCGACCAGGCCGTCGCCGAGCATCGC
The DNA here is from genome assembly GCF_018603865.1 of Actinomadura sp. NEAU-AAG7. Taxonomy (NCBI): domain Bacteria; kingdom Bacillati; phylum Actinomycetota; class Actinomycetes; order Streptosporangiales; family Thermomonosporaceae; genus Actinomadura; species Actinomadura sp. NEAU-AAG7. Next base: position 459,318 of record NZ_JAHFZY010000004.1, on the reverse strand, counting down.
GCCCAGCAGCCGGACGTCGCGGCGCAGCGGTTCCGGCATGTCCTGGCGGAGGATGTCACGTGTCTTAGCCACCCGCCCAGCGTAGTGAGCGGGCCGCCCGGCCCGCCCCGCCGGACCCCGGGCACCGCTCCCGGCTCCTGTGGGGGCGCCCCCACACCCCCGGGACGGGCCCGGTCCGCCCGTGCGGTTACTCTGGCGCGCATGGCGATGCAAGCCCCTGACCCCTCGGCGGCCCCCGACGTCCACACGACCGCGGGCAAGATCGCGGACCTGGAGCGGCGGCGGTCCCAGGCGGTGCACGCCGGGTCCGCGCGCGCCGTCGAGAAGCAGCACGCCAAGGGCAAGATGACGGCCCGCGAACGGGTCGCCGCGCTGCTGGACGAGGGCTCGTTCGTCGAGTTCGACGAGATGGCGCGGCACCGCTCCACCAACTTCGGGATGGAGAAGGACCGCCCCTACGGCGACGGGGTGGTCACCGGGCACGGCACCGTCGACGGGCGCCCGGTCGCGGTCTTCAGCCAGGACTTCACCGTCTCCGGCGGCTCGCTCGGCGAGGTGTTCGGCGAGAAGATCTGCAAGGTCATGGACCACGCGGTGAAGGTCGGCTGCCCGGTCATCGGCATCAACGACTCCGGCGGCGCGCGGATCCAGGAGGGCGTGGTCGCGCTCGGCCTCTACGCCGAGATCTTCAAGCGCAACGTGCACGCCTCCGGCGTGATCCCGCAGATCTCGCTGGTCATGGGCCCGTGCGCGGGCGGCGCCGTGTACTCCCCCGCGATCACCGACTTCATCGTCATGGTCGACAAGACCTCCCACATGTTCATCACCGGCCCCGACGTGATCAGGACGGTCACCGGGGAGGAGGTGAGCATGGAGGAGCTGGGCGGCGCGCACTCGCACAACTCCCGGTCCGGGGTGGCGCACTACCAGGGCTCGGACGAGGACGACGCGATCGGCTACGTCAAGGCGCTGCTGTCCTACCTGCCGTCCAACAACCTGTCCGACGCGCCGGTGTTCGACGCCCCCGCCGACCCGTCCGAGCTGGACGAGGAGCTCGACGCCCTCATCCCCGACTCGCCGAACCAGCCCTACGACATGCACACCGCCATCGAGCACGTGCTGGACGACGGCGAGTTCCTTGAGGTCCAGGAGAAGTTCGCGCCCAACATCATCGTCGGGTTCGGGCGGGTCGAGGGCCACTCGGTCGGCGTCGTGGCGAACCAGCCGATGCAGTTCGCCGGGACGCTCGACATCGCCGCCTCCGAGAAGGCCGCCCGGTTCGTCCGGACGTGCGACGCGTTCAACATCCCCGTGCTGACGTTCGTGGACGTCCCCGGCTTCCTCCCCGGCACCGACCAGGAATGGAACGGGATCATCCGGCGCGGCGCGAAGCTGCTGTACGCCTACGCCGAGGCGACCGTCCCGCTGGTCACGGTGATCACGCGGAAGGCGTACGGCGGCGCCTACGACGTCATGGGCTCCAAGCACCTCGGCGCCGACGTCAACCTCGCCTGGCCGACCGCGCAGATCGCCGTGATGGGCGCGCAGGGCGCGGTCAACATCCTGTACCGGCGCGAGCTGGCCGCCGCCGACGACCCCGACGCCCGCCGCGCCGAGCTGGTCACCGAGTACGAGGACACGCTCGCCAACCCCTACATCGCCGCCGAGCGCGGCTACGTCGACAACGTGATCAAGCCGTCGGAGACGCGCGGGCAGGTCGTGCGGGCGCTGCGGGCACTCCGGGAGAAGCGCCGGACGCTGCCGCCCAAGAAGCATGGGAACATCCCACTGTGACCGTTCCGAGGGGGTTCCGGTGAGCGACGACAGGCCCGAGCGGCCGTTCCTCCAGATCGTGCGGGGTGAGCCGTCCGCCGAGGAGGTCGCGGCGCTCGTCGCCGTGCTGACCGCCCGCGCGCGGGCCTCCGCCCAGGCGCCGGACGGCGCCGACACGCCGCGGCCCTCCCGCTGGGCCGACCGCTCCCGGCTCGTCCGGGGGACGGCGGCCGGGGTGGCCACCCCGCGCGGCCCCGGCGCCTGGAAGGCCGCCGCACTACCGCGCTGAGCACGGCACCGGGGGACGGCGAGGGGACGACAAGGGGGATCTCGGCACCTCACGGGCACGCGAGGTGACGGCGCCTAGGGACATGTAACCGTGGTTCGCGCCCAGTGAGGGCTCCGGCACGAATAAGGTGGAAGGCCATGGCCACCTCGGAGTTCGTCCCACAGCCCGCGCGATACGCCATATTCGTCGACGCGGGATACCTCTACGCGGCCTCCGGGGCCCTGCTGCTCGGCTGCGGTTCACGGCGCGAGTACCGGGTCGCCGCCGAGAAGCTGATCAAGGCGCTGACCAGCCATGCCGACGACAAGCTGCTCGGCGAGCTGCTGCGCGTCTACTGGTTCGACGCCGCGCCCAAGCGGCAGCCGACCGTCGACCAGCGGGTCATCGCCAACCTGCCGCTGGTGAAGCTGCGCCTGGGCAACCTGAACGCGCAGGGCCAGCAGAAGGGCGTGGACGCCCAGCTCCGCGCCGACCTGGAGGCCCTCGCCCGGCACCGCGCGATCACCGACGCGGTGCTGCTCGCCGGCGACGAGGACATGCTGCCCGCCGTGGAGGCCGCGCAGCGCTACGGCGTCCGCGTGCACCTGTGGGGGGTCGAGCCGACGCACGGCTCGAACCAGGCCGAGTGGCTGGTGTGGGAGTCCGACACGGTCGAGGTGCTGCCCGCCGACTTCCTGCGCCCCTACTTCACCAAGGCCAAGGTGCTGCCCGTCCCCGCGCCCGGCACCGCCGCCGCCGTCCGGGACGCCGCCGACGCCGCCGCCGCGCAGCGCGCCACGCCCGCCGTCCCCTCGCCGTCGCAGGTGTTCGCAGGACGCCCCCCGGCGATCAAGCCGGCCCCGGCGCCCGCGCGCACCCCCGTCCCGGTGGGCGCGGCCCCCGCGACGCCCGCCACCGTCGCCGCGTCGATGAACAACGCCGCTGCCGCCGCCTCCGACGGCAAGCTCGGCCCCGACCGCGACCACATGCTGGAGATCGGCGAGCATGTCGCACAGAAGTGGATCTTCGAGCGGGGCCGCGACAACATCCGCGACCTGCTGCCGGGGCCGATCCTGCCGCCCGTCATCGACAAGGAGCTGCTGATCGAGGCGGAGAAGGAGCTCGGCGGGTCGCTGCGCCCCTACCAGGAGGCCCGCACCTGGCTGCGGGACGGCTTCTGGGAGCGCGTCTACCGCGAGTTCGGCATCGGGATCGGCAAGTCCGACTGACCCGGCGGGGCGTCGCGGCCGCCGCGACCGCGCCCTGCCCGCCGCCTGCCCGCCGCCTGCCCGCCGCCTGCCCGCCGCCTGCCCGCCGCCCGCACGCCGACACGTCTTGCGATTACTCGGACACGCGGAGTCGTGCGCCGGTACAGTCCCCGCCGGGAAGGGGGACCCGCGCATGCGACGACGATCACCTGCCGCCGCGCTCGCCGTGGGCGTGCTGGTCGTGGCCGCGGCACTCGCCGGATGCGAGTCGCCCGTCCCGTTCCACCCGCCGGGGGAGGGGCCGGCGGACGGCCCGGTGGTGGACCTCGGCGGGGCCGCGCCCTACGTCCGGACGAGGCCGCCCGCCGCCACGGGCGCCCCGGATCCGGAGGCGCCCCTGCCCTCGCCACCGCTCGGCGGCGGCGCGACCGGCGGTGCGCCGGTCCGGCCGAGCACCTCGCCGGTGCGGCTCTACGTCGCGAACGGGCCGGTGATCGACGTCATCGACCCGGTGACGGCGCGGATCGTCCAGCGGATCGGCGCGGGCCCGGCCACCGCGCGGGTCGTCCCGTCCTTCGACCTGCGGCGGCTGTGGGCGACCGACCTCGCGCACGGGACGCTGACGCCGGTCGGCCCGCGCAGCGGCGCGCGGGGCCGCGCGGTCGCCGCCACCGAACCCGCCGGCCTCTACTTCACCCCGGACGAGCGGGACGCGCTCGTCCTCGCCGGGCGGGCGCGGCGGCTCGACGTCCGCGACCCGCGCACGATGCGCCCCCGCCTCTCGGTGCCGCTGCCCTGCGCGGCCGCACACGCCGACTTCACCCCGGACGGGGCGTCCCTCCTCGCGAGCTGCGCAGGAGCGGGGCGGCTCCTCCGGGTGGACGTCGCGCGCCGCCAGGTCACCGGGACCATCCGGCTGCCGGACGGCGCGCGGCCCGGTGACCTGCGCCTCTCCCCCGACGGTGCGCGCTTCTACGTCGCCGACCCGGCCAGGGGCGGGGTGTGGGTGATCGCCGCCCGGCCGACGGTCGGGCCGCCCGGGTTCGTGCCGACCGGGCCGGGCGCGCGGGGCCTCGCGCTCGACCGGGACGCGCGGCGCCTGTTCGTCGTCGGCGACGCCGCGCTGACCGCGCTCGACCTCGCCGGAGGCGGCGTCGCCGCGCGCTGGCCGCTGCCGCGCGGCGGCTCACCCGCGCCGGGCGGCCTCTCGGCGGACGGCGCGGAGCTGTGGCTCGCCGACGCCGCCGGCATGGTCTACGCCGTGTCCACCCGGACGGGCCGGACGCTCCGCCAGGTATGGGTGGGCGGACGCCCGTCGGCGCTGCTCGTCCACCCGCAGCCGGGGCGGTACTCGCTCGGCGGCACCGGCCTGTACCGGTGAGCCGGCGCCGGTGGGTCAGCGGGAGCCGACGCGGTGCCAGCCTGGCAGGAGCTCCTCGACCAGCGCCTCCGTCTCGGGCTGGAGCCCGCCGAACATCGGGTCGTGGGCGATCCGGGAGCGCATCTCGTCCACGATGACCCCGATCTGCGCGACGTCACCGGACGCGTGGGTCGCGCGGAGCAGGTCGCGCCACAGGCCCTCGTCGTCGGGCGCGAGCCGCAGCCCGGCGCGGGCGGCGCCGACCGCGCCGTGCGGGTCGCCCTCGTCCAGCCGCAGCACGACGAGCCGGTGCGCGACGTCCACGACCCGCGCCGCCGCCTCGTACTCCAGGTCGTGCGAGGCCAGCCAGGAGTAGCGGCCGCGCGGGCGGTCGGCGAGCAGCGGGCCGCGCACGAGGTCCAGCGCGTAGGACATGTAGGCGGCCTCGGAGGCGGGCTCGGCCGCCGACCGCCACACCAGCCAGCGGAACACCGCGAGGTCGACGCGGACCTCCGAGCCCAGCTTGATCCGCCCCCGGTCGTCGTAGTACAGGTTCGGGCGGCCGCGCGTGTCGCGGCCGAGCCAGTCCGACACGCGCGCCACGGACGCGTCGCGGACGGCTGCGGTCACCCCGCGCGGCCAGATCGCGCCGGCCAGCACGGTCGGGTGCACGCCGTTCGGATGCGCGGCGAGGTAGACCAGCAGCTCGGTGCACAGGTCGCGGCGGTCCTCGTCCATCGGCCCGGGCGCCTCGACCTCGATCGGGCCGAGCAGCCGCACCTGCGCCGAGGACCGCTGCGCGGCGGGCGGCTCCTCGCCGCCGGCCGGCTCGGGCAGCGGCACCGCGTCGAGCCGCCCGGCGGTCCGGAACAGCTCGAACACACCGTGGTAGTGCTCCTCCGGGACGAGCTGCGCGGCGACCTGGAAGCCGAGGACTCCGGCGTGCAGGCGCCCGGCGGCGTCGATGTCCCACGTCCAGGTGGCGCCCTGCACCTCGCCGGGGACGATGTAGCCCGCCGCCATCCGGGTGCCGGTGCGGGCCAGCGCGACCAGCCGGTCGGCCTCCTGCTCCGACGGCGGGTCCGCCATGATCAGGTAGTGCGGCATCCACGCCTCGCCGAACACGCCCCGGCTCCGCCCGGTGAGGACGGAGTCGACGCCGGAGGCGGCGAGCGCCTGCCGCACCTCCTCGGTGCGGCCCTCCAGCTCCGGCATCGCGTCGGCGAGGTTCGGGACGGCGCGGATCCGGTCGGGCGCGATCTCCGCCATGCCCTCGCCGAACTCCGTCCCGAACCCGACGAGCGTGATCCGCATGTGGTCGGACCAGCGGTTGGTGGCCAGCTCCAGCGCGATCGCGGCGAGCGCGGCGCGGCGGGTGTCGGCGGGGCCGCGCAGCGCGATCAGGCCGTGCGCGGCCTCCAGGTCGACGAGGATGCGGCCGTTGTCGTTCGTGCCGATCGACACGAGCCCGGGATAGGGGGCGAGCACGTCGCCCGCCCCGGCGGCGGGGTCGGCCGCCTCGACGGCGTCCAGGTCCTCCGCGCGCAGCCGCCACACCTGGCCGTCGTCGAACGCCTGCCAGGGCGCGGGCGGGTTGCGGTCGGCGGGCGCGATCCACAGGTCCAGGCTCTCGACGCCGAGGTGCACGCCGTAGACGGTGGGCAGCGCGCGGCCCCCGGCGGCCATGGACTTCGACAGGTGCCGCAGCCCGAGGTCGAGGAGCCGCGCGGCGGACGCGTCGGCGCCCAGGCGCAGCGCCCGCTCGACCTCCGCCGCCGCCCCCTCCGGCCGGACGGCCATGTGCCCGAACGCGCGGTTCCACATCTGGACGCGGCGCCGCCGCCCGAGCACGGTCAGCAGCCCCGCGGCCAGCAGCGAGGCGGCCGCGAGCCCGTGCGGCCAGCCGAGGTCGAACGAGCCGTCGTGCTCCTGCGCCGAGGAGTTCCGGCCGGGGACCGACGCGCCGCCGCTCCCGGCCCCGCCGGTCATCTCGCCGGACGGCCCGTCCGCGCCGCCGCCCGCGGGCGGCATCCGCCGCGGATCGGCGTGCTGCTGGGCGGGGCCCTGCTGCCCCGGGGTCTGCGGTGCTGGAGTGTGCGGTGCCGGGGTGTGCGGTGCCGGGGTCTGCGGAGCGGGGGCGTGCGACGCGGGAGGCCGCGCGGGCGCGGGCTTGGCCGGGGCGGGCTTGGAGGGCGCGGGCTTGGAAGGCGCGGGCTTGGAAGGGGCCGGGTCCTTGTCGGGGACGGCGTGCCCGTAGCGGTAGTACTCGTCCAGGTCCTGGAGGGGGATGACCTTGGCGCCCCTGGCGTCCGCCGGCATCTCCAGCACCCAGCCGGGGCGGATCAGGCTGGCGTGCGTGAGCCTGCTGCCGTCCGGCTGGACGCGGTTCTTGTTGAGGTCGTGGATCTCCTGGTAGCGGCGCCCGTCCCCGAGGCACTTCTCCGCGATCTCCCAGAGGCTCTCGTGGTGGCGGCCCTCCGGCGGCTGCACCCGGTAGATCTTGGTGGTGCGGTTCTCCGCGGGGCTCGCGGTGAGCGGCTCCGCGACGTCGCCGGGCGCCGCCGCCGGGCGCTCCGGCGCGTCCGCGACCCGGTGGAACTCCTGCGCCTGCGGCTGGGCCTGCGGTCGCGCCGCAGCCGCCGCGCGCTGCTGCGTCAGCCCGCCGCCGCCCGAGAACGCGGGCATGATGACCGACGTCGCGGTGAACAGCAGCAGCGCCGTCACCACGAGCCGGTGGACGAGCGACTGCGTCCCGCCCGCGAGCGGCACCCGCGCGGGCACGCCGACGCCCCGGATCCCCGCGTACACCTCGACGACCACGCACGCGGTGAGCTGGGCCCAGGCGAGCCACACCAGCACGACCAGCACCGTGATGAGCGCGCCCGGCCCGAGCCGGTGCGTGAGGTCGGACGCGGCGGGCATCCCGTCGGGGAGCGCCGAGCCGAAGAACGTCAGCAGCGCGTAGGGGACGCCGCCGACCAGCGCCGCCAGCGCGAGCATCGCGCCGATGCCCGCCGCGACATCGCCCGCGCTGCGCCGCCGCCCGCGCGGGGGCGTCATCCGTTGGGGCGTCCTCCGCCCGTGCCCTGTCACCATCGCGTCGCCGCCGTTCGCCGGTCCCTGGACGTCGCCGTACCAATCGTAGACACGCGAGTCATCGGTCGTCGCCTCCCGTGACGGGATGGGCCGTCGCGCTGGAGGACATCTGGAACGCCCCGAAACCGGGGATGATGCCGAGGAACTGGGGTTCGACGCGGATCTCGACGGTCACCGAGACCTCCCCCTCGTCGGCGTCGCAGCGGGACGCGGCGACCTGGTCGCGGTAGACGTCGAGCAGGTCGCACGCGGCGGCGCGGGCCCGGTCCGGCGCGAGCACGGGCTTGCCCGTGTCGCGCAGCGCCGCGGTGTCGATCTCGTTGGCGCCCGCGCGGGCCGCCTGCTCGGCCATGTCGGCGGCGCGCTGCCGGGCGTGGATCGCGAGCCCGCCGTCCACGAGCAGACCCGCGAGCATGAACACGACCGGGGTGAACAGCACGACGTACATCGCGACGGACCCGCGCCCGCGACGCGGCGCGGCGACCCGGCGGCGCAGTGCCCTCATCATCAGGGATCGACCCCGCCGTCGCCGTCGCCGCCCTCGCCCTCGCCGTCGCCGCCCCGGAAGGTGTAGGTGTCGACGGGCGCGAGCGCGCGCCCCTGGAGCCGCTTGGACCCGGGGAGCCCGATGAACGACAGGTCGCCGAGGTCGACGTCGCAGATGATCGTGACCTCGACGCGGCCGCCCGGCCGCCAGTCCCGCACGTCGGTGCTGACGGAGGGCCCGCCCGAGCACCAGTCGTGGCCGCGCAGGCCCGCCGTGGCCGCCTCCTCCGCGAGGTCCTGCGCGGACGGGGCGCTGCGGGCGATGGACGCGGCGCGCGCACCGTCCCGCGCGGCGCCGTCCACCTGGCTCTGGGCGTCCACCATCCGCCCGGCGCCCGCCAGGAACAGCAGGAACGCGACGAACAGCGGGGTGACCAGCACCATCTCCAGCGACATCGAGCCGCGCTCGCGGACGGCCCGGGGCAGGCGGATCATCGTGCGGACTCCTGGCAGGCGACGCCGTCGCCGACGTCCGGGCGGAAGCACTCGATCGGCCCGCGCGAGCGCTGCGACACGTGGAACGTCATGAACGGGATCACGCGGACCGCCTCGCCGCTCACCTCGACCCAGCGCTCGTCGTCCTCCTCGCCGGTCCGCACCTGGAGGCCGCCGAGCAGGTTGGGGCCGACCTTGCGGACGTCGCCCTCGGCCTGCCGGGACGCCGCGTCCTGCCACCCGCCGCCGACCGGCTGCGTGCGGGCGACGCGGGCGCCCGACTGCGCGGCGGCGAGCGCGACGTGCCGCGCGTGGTAGACCATCGCGAACTGCACGACGGCGAGCATCACGAAGATGAGGATCGGCGTGAGCAGCGCCCACTCCATCGACGACACCCCGGAGTCGGACCGGATCCGCCGCCGCGACTCGCGCAGCCTGCGCGTGCGGGGCCGCACGGCGGTCAGCCCGTCTTGATGCTGTCGGCCTTCTCCGTGATCTTCTTCTGGATCACCGCGCCGATCGTGATCGCGATCAGCGCGAGGATCGCGGTGATGATCGCCCATTCGATGGCGGACGCGCCGCGCCCGCGCTCCTCCCGCGAGCGCAGCCGCGCCAGCCGGGCGCCGAGCACGGCTCTCAGGTAGAGAACGGACGGGTCGTTCAGGGGGTTGAGCGGACTCATCGTGGCACCTCCAGGAGGTCGCGGGGTCGGGCGGGCGTCATGAGGCGAGCACCCGCATGAGGGCCGGGTAGGCCAGGAAGATCAGGAATCCGGCGCACAGGAACAGCTGCGCGACCAGCATCGACTGGGACCGCTCGCCGGCCTTGCCCTCCAGGTCCGACAGCTCGCGGCTGCGCATCGAGGCGGCGCGCGCGGCCAGCGACTTGCGGATCTGCGCGCCGTCATCGGCGACGAGCGCGAGCGCCCCCGCGAGGTCGCGCAGCTCGGCGACGTCGAGGTCGTCGCCGAGGCGGCCGAGGGCCTGCCAGGGGGTCTGGCCGGTGATGCGGGCGTTGCCGAGCGCGTCGCGGATGCGGTGCATCGCCCAGCCCTCGCCGACGTTCGAGGCGGTCATCAGCGCCTCGGGGACGCCGCGCCCGCCCGCGAGGTTCATCGAGACCAGGTCGAGGAACGCTCCCACGACATGCCGGAAGTCCTGGCGGCGGGCCTGCGCCTCCTGCCGGAGCTGCATGTCGGGGAGGAAGAAGAACACGAGCGCGAACAGCAGCCCCACCCACGCGGGGACCTGCACCGACGAGCCGAGCCCGAGCAGCGTGAACCACGCGACGAGCACCGGGATGAACAGCAGCGCCGCCGAGGGCAGCAGGAACTTGGTCGCGAGGAACCCCTCCAGCGACCGCTCGGTGATCGCGAGGTCGGCGCGGATCGAGCGGAGCTTCCAGCCGCGCGCCTCGCAGAACCGGACCAGCTCGCGGCCGACCTTCGCGCGCGTCCCGCCGACCCGCTCCAGCGTCGGGGACGCGCGCCCGGCCTGGGCCTCCTCCAGGTCGCGGCGGCGCGCCGCGTCCAGCGCCGCCATCCGCGCGGCGAGCCCGGGACGCGCCGGGAACAGCGCCCTGACCAGCAGGTACAGGCCGCCGCCGATGATCGCCCCGGCGACCATCGCGCCGGTCACGAGCCGCCTCCGCCCGCGTCCATGGTGTGCCGGCCGCGCAGCGGGAGCTCCTGCGAGCCCGTCGCGGACGCGGCGCCCTGCCAGCCCGCGACCGTGCTCGGCACCTCGCCGGGCACGCCCGGCTGGGCCCTGCGCGGCTCGCTGAGGAACCGTCCGGGCAGCTCGTACTTCGCCAGCCGCCGCAGCCACAGGAACGCCGCCGCGTACAGCGCGACGACCACGCACAGGACGAGCTGCCCGAGGAAGTCGTCATAGGGCTCGACGTAGGAGTGGTTGAACACGGCGAGGCCGAGCGCCGTCCCGACCGAGACGCCGACGACGATGCGGACGCTGCGCCGGGTGGAGCGCCGGTCGGCCTCGACGCGGCGCCGCATGTCCAGCTCGGCGCGGGCGGAGTTCGCGAGCGCGCCGAGCATGTCGCGCAGGCCGGGGCCGCGCAGCTTCGCGTTCAGCACCAGCGCCGCGATCACGAGGTCGGCGGACGGGTCGTTCAGGTCGTCGGCGAACCGGCGCAGCGCGTCCGGCATCGGGACGCGGGTGTGCAGCCGGTCGACCAGCCCGCGCAGCGGCTGCGCGATGGCGGGCGCGGCGGCGCGCTGCGAGGCGGGGATGGCCTGTTCGAGCCCGACCGCGCCCGCGATCGTGTCGCGCAGCGACTCGGTCCACGCGGCGAGCGCCTCCAGCCGCGCCATGCCCCGGCGCTCCTCGGCGGCGCCGCCCGCGAGGCCGTCCCAGCCGAGGACGAGCACGCCCGTCCCGGCGGCGGCGATCGGCCAGCGGGTCACCACCAGCACCGCCGCCCCGGTGATGACCGCGACGGCCGTCCGGGTGGTCAGCGTGCGGACGAGTTCCTCGCGGCTGCGCCCGCGCACCGGGCGCGTCCGCACCGGCAGCCCGCGCAGCGCGAGGACCAGCAGCACGATCCCGCCGCCGGCCACGGAGCCCGCGATGACGGCGAACATCACGTCCGGCGTGCCCATCACCGGCCTCCGCTTCGACCGGGCGGCGTCCTCACCACGGTGTTCTCACCACACACCCCCGGACGGGTCGTAGCCGTGCTCGGCCAGCTCGTTCGCGCACGCGATCGGCGCGGCGGGGACGGCATGCCCCTCAGGACCGAGCGCGAACACCTCCGAGGACAGGACCCGCCCGTCCACGCCCGTGACCTCCCGGACGCTCGCGACGTAGCGGCGCAGCCGCCCGCCGGTGGCGTAGTCGTTGTGCTTCTCGATGAACACGACGAAGTCGATGGCGCCCGCGATCAGCATGTGCGTCGCCTCGACCGGCAGCCGCTCCTCCGACTGGATCGCGTAGGTGGCGACGCGGTTGAACACCTCCACCGAGGAGTTCGCGTGGATCGTGGACAGCGAGCCGTCGTTGCCCTGCGTCATCGCGTTCAGCATCGTGACGATCTCGTCGCCGAGCACCTCGCCGACGATCACCCGGGACGGGTTCATCCGCAGCGACCGGCGCACCAGCTCGGCCATCGAGATCGCGCCCTGCCCCTCGGAGTTCGGCAGCCGCTGCTCGAAGGCCACGCAGTTCGGGTGCAGGTCGGGGAAGGCGTCCAGGCCGAGCTCCAGCGCCCGCTCGACGGTGATGAGCCGCTCGTGCGCCGGGATCTCGTTGGCGACCGCGCGCAGCAGCGTCGTCTTCCCCGCGTTGGTCGCGCCCGCGATCATGATGTTCTTGCGGGCGTGCACGGCGGCGCGGAAGAAGTGGCCGAGCTCCGGGCTGAACGTGCCGTTGCCGACCAGGTCGGCGAGGAACACCTTGCCGAGGCGGGCGCGGCGGATCGACAGCGCGGGGCGGACGGTCACGTCCATCACCGCCGAGAGCCGCGACCCGTCGGGCAGCCGCAGGTCGAGCTGCGGGTTCGCGGTGTCGAACGGGCGCGAGGACAGCCCGCTGTAGGCGGCGAGGATCTGGATCAGCTCGACCAGCTCCTCGTCGCTCTCGGCGACCGGCTCGCCCATCACCTCGCGCCCGTCGGCGTAGCCGATGAACACCCGGTCGCAGCCGTTGACGTCGATGTTCTCGATCTCGGGGTCCTCCAGCAGCGGCTGGAGCCGGCCGACGCCGAACAGCGCCGCGTGCACGCCCGCCGCGAGGGCCTCTTCCTCCTCGGCGTTCGGCGGGCGGCGGCCCGAGGTGATCTCGCCGCGCGCGAACTCCTCCAGCACCTGCCCGATCAGCGCGCGGGCGAACTGCCGCTCGTCCTCGCCGGTCATCGGCGGCATGCCGTGCGCGGCGTCGAGGCGGCGCTGCTGCGCGAGGCGGTCGCCGACCTCCTGGCGGAGCCGCTTGACGAGACCGTGGTCCATCTACCGGTCCCCCTTCTCGCCGCGCCCGCCCGCGGGGACCTGCTCGCCCGCGTACCCGGCCCCGGCGGGGACGCCGTGCACGCCGGGCGAGGAGTCGGCGGGACGTCCCGGGGCGGGGCCGTAGGGCGCGGCGGGCGCGGGCTGGAGCCGTCCGACCAGGTCGGCGGCGACCTCGCGGGCGGAGCGGATCAGCAGCGAACGGTCCAGCCGGCCGCCCCAGCTTCCCGACAGCAGCGCGGCGCCCTTCGGGTCGAGCGCCAGCCCGCCGAGCACGGTGACGGTGGGCGGCGGCGGACCGGCGGGCTCGGCGCCCGCGTCCCCCGGCGACCGTCCGCGCGCGCCGGCGACGATGCGGTCGACCTCGGCGATCGAGCCGCGGAAGTCCCTCGGGTCGGCGAGCACGAGCACGCCGAGCGGCGGGCCGCCGCGCAGGTCCTCCGACAGCGCGGCGACGCGTTCGCGCAGGTGCGCGACCTGCTCCAGCGTCGCCCGCGTCAGCAGGACGACGAGGTCGGCCTCGCGCAGCAGGTCGGTCAGCGGCGTGCCCGCGCCGAGCCGCCCGCAGTCGACGATCACATCGACGGGGGCGAGGCCGGCGAAGGCGCGGCCGAGCGGGCCCCACAGCCACGTCATGGCCTGCGCCTGCTCGGCGTTGGTGAGCCCGACCAGCACGTCCAGCCCGCCGACGAGCCGCTGGCAGTGCTCGGCGACCTGCTCGGGGCGCAGCCCGCGCCGGGCGGTCGCGGCGAGGCTGAGCAGCCCGCGCGACGGGTTCAGCATGCCGCCGTCGCGGTCCTGCTCCTGGCCTCCCCGGCCGGAGTCGGACGGCGCGGCGGGCAGCCGGTACACCAGGTCGCCGCCCGCCTGGTCGCACTCGGCGACCAGCACGGGACGCGGCCACACGGCGCCGAGGGCCACGGCCGCGGTGGTGACGCCCGGCGCCCCCTTGTCGGCCGCGAGCGCGATGAGGGCCACGGTCAGTTCCCGCCTGTGGCAGGGGGCCGCGCGCCGGGCCCCTGGGTTCCGGGGTTCTGCGTGCCCGGGTTCTGCGTCCCCGGGTTCTGCGTGCCGCCCGGCTGCTGCGGGGGCGGGGCCTCCTCGGTGGCGGGCGGCTGCTTGCCCGCGGGCGGCTGCGCGACCTTCGTCCCCTCCGGGACGAGCGCGAGCGCGACCGTCCCGGCGGACGCGGCCTGGGTGAGCAGCGGCGCGTCGGCGGGCAGGACGGCGACGTCCACCGACGTCTGGTCCGAGCGCAGCCGGTCGCCGCCGCCGCGTCCGACGCCGACGACGACCGCGTCCGCGGACAGCACGGTTCCGGCGCGGGGGCCGCCGCTCGTCCCGCCGCCGACCGCGTAGAGCGTCACCCGCCTGCCGGTCTCGACGTCGCGCGCCGGAAGCTGGCCCGGTTTGAGCGCGAGCCCGACGACGACCCGGCCCTTGGCCGCGTCGTCCGCCCGGCTGATCATGGAGTTGGTCAGCAGCGCGCCCTTCACCAGCGGGACGGCCGCGTAGTAGCGGCCCACGTTCTGCCGCTCCGACCAGTTGATGTACTGGATGCCGGTGTCGCCGACCGGCACCTCCTCCAGCGCGCCCGGCGGGATGCGCTGCCCGGCCGCGACCGGCTGCGCGATCCGGATCGCCGACACCCGCTGGCCGCTCGCCATCACGAGGTAGGCGCTGGCGAGCGCGCCGCCGAGGATCAGCAGCACCGCGAGCGCGGCGAGTGCCGGCTTGCGCTCGCGCGGGGACGTGGGGAGCCGCTGCCCGCCCGAGGTCCCGAGTCCGGACCGGCCCAGCCCCGCTGTGCCGCCCGGCGGGCTCGCCGAGACGGTCGACTGGTTGGACTTCATGCGCTCGCCACGAGCTCCTTCCCGCACCGCTTTCCCGGACCGCGGGGGCCTCGCGCCGCGAGGTCTCCGCATCACCGAGCGATCCATGCTTGCGGTGCCGACGACGCCACGTCAATGGATTCGGTGAGGTGAAGCGCCCGCCCGCCGGAGCGCACCGCCGTGACCTGCGATTCCCCCGGTCACTTCGTGACTTACCACCAGTCACACGAGTCACTGACCACATTCAGGATCAAACGGATGCCGTGGCACAGTGCCCCGATCCGGTGTCCGGGCGCGAGTCGCCACCCCGCCGGAGGCCGGGTAATTAAGCTGTGCACGGCGGCGCGGAGGACGGCGCGGAGGGCCGCGCACAAGGAGGGCACGGATGCGGATCTCGTTCACGGCGCTGACCGGCGGCGGGCCACGGGACGTCGTGATCACCGTGGACTCCGGCGCCACCGTGGACGGCGTCGCGCGGTCGCTGTCGGCCACGCTCGACGAGCGGCCGGTGCCCCGCTTCTCCAAGGACGCCCAGCAGGCGGAGGCCGAGCGGAAAGCGCTGTGGATGGACGGGCGGATGCTCGACCCGCAGGCCCTCGCCGTCAAGGAGCTGCGCGACGGCGCGGTCGTCGCGGTCGAGCGGCGCGGCGCCGCCGCCACCGTGCGGGCCGAGCCGTCCGGGCTCGTGGAGGTGCGCGTCGTCGGCGGTCCGGCCGCCGGGTCGGTGCACCGGCTCGGGCTCGGCGTCGCCACGGTCGGCTTCGGCGACGACGTCGACGTCCGGCTGGACGACCCGTCGGTGCCCGCCCGGTCGCTGCGGATCACGGTCGGGGTGGAAGACGTGCTGGTCGAGCCGTCGGCGATGACGCGGGCCGCCCTCGACGGCGAGCCGCTGGCCGATCCCGCGCGCTGGCCCGCCGGGGGGCTGCTGTCGGTCGGCTCCAGCGTGCTCGCGCTGATGCCGAGCGCCGCGCCCGACACGCACCTGGAGCCGCTGCCCGAGGGCGGGCTGGCGTTCAACCGCCCGCCCCGGCTGAACCCGGGGAGCCACGTCCGGTCGCTGGAGGTGCCCGAGCGTCCCGAACGCAACCCGCGCGAGCGGCTCCGGTTGTTCGGCGCGCTGCTGTTCTCGGTGTTCGGGCTGGTCATGGCGTTCGCGATGGGCCAGTGGTGGTGGGCCCTGTTCGCGCTCGCCTGGCCGATGATGACGGTCGGCGAGTGGATCGGCGACCGCATGCACGGGCGCAAGTCGTACAAGAAGGCGCTGAAGGAGTACCAGCGCAAGGCAGGCGAGTTCGACGGGGAACTGGAGCGGCTGCGGCGCGAGGACCAGGCCGAACGCCGCGCCCTTTACCCCGACCCCGCCGAGGTGCTGCTGACCGCGACCGGCCCCCGGCGGCGGCTGTGGGAGCGCCGCCGCGACGACCCCGACGCGCTGCACCTGCGGCTCGGCCTCGCCGACCTGCCCGCGCGGATCGAGCTGACCGGCGACGTCCCGGTCCCGGTCGCGAAGCAGGTGCCGGTCGCGCTGCCGCTCGCGCAGCTCGGGGTGCTCGGGCTCACCGGCCCGCGCCCCGCCTCCCGCGCGCTGGCCCGCTGGATCGTCGCGCAGGCCGCCGCCCTGCACAGCCCCCGCGACCTCGCCGTCGTCGTGCTGTCGGCCGACGCCGAGGCGGGCGAGGAGTGGAACTGGGTGCGCTGGCTGCCGCACTGCGCGCCGCGCGAGGGCGAGGACTGCGTGGCGCTCGTCGGCACCGACCCCGAGTCGGTCGCGCGCCGCGTCACCGAACTCGCGATCCGGGTGACCGAGCGGCGCCGCGCCGCGCAGGCCGGGGCGCAGTTCTTCGGGCAGGGGAAGGCCGCCGACGCCGTCCCGTACAACATCCTCATCGTGCTGGACGGGGCGCGCACGCTGCGCCGCGTCCCGGGCATGCCCATGCTGCTCTCGCGCGGCCCCGAGTTCGGCCTCTACGCCGTGTGCGTGGACGACGAGGAGCGCCTCCTGCCCGAGGAGTGCGCCGCCGTCGCCGCCTGGGACGCGCGGTACCCGTCCTACGTCCACCTGCGCGGCCAGGGGCTGGACGTCCTCGGACCCGTGCTCGCCGACCAGGTCTCCCCCTCCTGGACCGACCGCGTGGCCCGCGCGCTCGCCCCCGTCCGCGACGTGTCCCGTGAGGACGCGGAGGAGGCCATCCCGTCCACCGTGCGGCTCCTGGACCTCCTCGACATGCCCGAGCCCACCGCCGACCACATCCTGCGCACCTGGACGCGCACCCGCGGGCGCACCACCCGCGTCCCCATCGGGATCGGCGCGGGCAGCCGCACCGGCCGCCCCCACCAGCCCTACCGCGTCGACCTGCGCGCCGACGGCCCGCACGGGCTCATCGCCGGGACCACCGGCGCGGGCAAGTCCGAGCTGCTCCAGACCCTGATCGCCTCGCTGGCCGTGGCGAACCGCCCGGACGAGATGACGTTCGTCCTCATCGACTACAAGGGCGGCGCCGCGTTCAAGGACTGCGCCCGCCTCCCGCACACCGTCGGCATGGTCACCGACCTGGACGGCCACGCCACCGAACGCGCGCTGGAGTCCCTGTCCGCCGAGCTGCGGCGCCGCGAGGAGGTCCTGCTCGCCCGCGGCGCCAAGGACGTCGACGACTACAACGACCTGCGCCCCGCGAACCCCGGGCTGCCGCCGATGCCGCGCCTCGTCCTCGTCATCGACGAGTTCGCCGCCATGGTCACCGACCTGCCCGACTTCGTCACCGGCCTGGTCGACATCGGACGCCGCGGCCGCTCCCTCGGCGTCCACCTGATCCTGGCCACCCAGCGCCCCGCCGGGGTGGTGACCGCCGACATCCGCGCCAACACCAACCTGCGCGTCGCGCTGCGCGTCACCGACCCGGACGAGTCGACCGACGTCCTGGACTCCCCCGAGGCCGCGCAGATCTCCAAGTCCACGCCGGGCCGCTGCTACGTGCGCTCCGGCGGCTCATTGCACGCCGTCCAGTCCGCCCGGATCGGCGGCCGCCGCCCCGGCGCCACCGACCGCCGCACCACGATCCTGCCGCTCCCCTGGCAGCGGCTCGGCCGCCCCCTCCCCGCGCCCCGCGAGGCGCCCGACGACCTCGCCACCGACCTCGCCCTCCTGGTCGAGGCGATCGACGAGGCCGCCCGCCGCGCCGGGATCGCCCGGCAGCCCTCCCCCTGGCTCAACCCGCTGCCCGACCAGGTCCGCCTGACGCCCCGCACCGCCGCCGGGGGCTCGGTGGCCGACGTCCCGCCGATCCCGTTCGGCGTCACCGACCTGCCCGCCGTCCAGTCCCGCGAGGAACTCGCCCTCGACCTCACCACCGGCGGCCACCTCTACCTCGCCGGCTCCGCGCAGTCGGGACGCTCCACCGCCCTACGCACCATCGCGGGCGCCCTCGCCGGGGCGTGCTCCCCCTACGACGCCCACCTGTACGCGATCGACTGCGGCGCGGGCGCACTCCTCCCCCTGATCTCCCTCCCGCACTGCGGCGCCGTCGTCAGCCGCGACCAGCTCGACCGCTGCGAGCGCCTGCTCACCGCCCTGTCCGCCGAGGTCGCCCGCCGCCAGCAGCTCCTCGCCGGAGCGGGCTTCGCCTCCCTCCCCGAGCAGCGCGCCGCCGTCGCCGCCACCGACCGCCTCCCCTGGATGATCCTGCTCCTGGACCGCTGGGAGGGCTTCCTCGGCGCGTTCGAGCACTACGACTACGGCCGCCTCGTCGACCAGACCCTCCGCCTCCTGCGCGAGGGCGCCGCCGTCGGCCTGCGCGCCGTCTTCACCGGCGACCGCTCCGGCCTCGGCGGGCAGATCTCCACCGTCTTCGACCGCCGCCTCATCCTGCGCATGTCCGACCCGAACGACTACGGCTACGCGGGCCTCCAGGAGAAGCACGTCCCGGCCGCGATGCCCCCGGGCCGCGCCCTGGAGTCGGTCACCCCGGGCGCGCCGCTGCGCGAATCCCAGATCGGCCTGCTCTCGGACGACCCGTCCGGCACGTCCCAGGTCGCCGTCCTCCAGGAGATCGCCCGCGCCTCCGTCACCCGCTACGGCCGCCTGCCCCGCCGCCAGCGCCCCCTCCGCGTGGACGAGCTCCCCGTCCGCGTCACCTACCGCGAGGCCATGGCCCTGGACGCCGACTTCCTCGCCCCCTCGGCCCTCTGGGCCCTCGTCGGCGTGGGCGGCGACACCCTCGCCCCCGTGGGCATCGACCTCCTGAACGAGGGTCCGGGCTTCGCCGTCGCGGGCCCGCCCCGCTCCGGCCGCTCCACGACCCTCCGGACGATCGTCCACTCCCTCCTGGACCCCGCGGTCGGCGGCGGCCTGGTCCCCGTGGTCCTCGTGACCCCCCGCCGCTCGCCCCTGCGCCTCCTCCAGGGCCGCCCCGGCGTCCTCGGCGTCCTCACCTCCGACTCCGACCCCGACGACCTGGAAAAGGCGATCGGCGACGAACACCGCTACGCCGTCATCGTCGACGACGCCGAACTCCTGGACGAGACCGACCTGGACGACGCCCTCCGCGACGTCCTGCGCACCGCCCGCGACGGCGAGCACGCCGTCGTCATCGGCGGCACCACCACCGACCTGACCCGCGGCTACCGGGGCTTCCTCTCCGACACCCGCCGCTCCCGCTCCGGCGTCCTGCTCTCCATAGAGTCCCCGGACGACGGCGAACTGTTCAACCTGCGCCTCCCCCGAAACGCCCCGCTGATAGGCCCGACCGGCCGAGGCCTCTTCGTGGCCAGCGGCCTGTCAACCCAGATCCAGGTAGCCCTGCCCCCCGCCGACTGATTCTCAAGACGGCCGGGGCGTGCACTTATGAATCTCCCCGAACCGCCTCTCGGCGATCCGCATGAAATCCACCATATCCCGCACAGCATCCCGCCCCCGCACCACCGGAGCGAAGTCGATGCTGATCCACGGCCGCTTCTTCCCGCACGAGAAGACGCCGATCACATAGTTCGGCCGCAGAGCAGAGTCAGAGGCAGTGGGAATCGCCAACCCCTTGCCCAAATCAGCCGGAAGTGGATGCCTTACGTCTTCCGTCCACTGGTTGTACTGAAAGCCGACGGTCTTGTCGCCGTCGTTATATGACCAATGGATCCCCAGGGGCGAACTACGCGACTTCGCGTGAGCGAGACAAAGGCCATCATCCTTCTGCGGCCCAGCCCAGCGGACATTGAGGGCGATATCTAGCCCAGTGACGATTCGAAATGCCCCCTCTGGCACCAAATCGCACAGATATGGTTCACCATCCGCGACAGGGCGCAGGTCCGGGGCGGGCGGCTTGTCGGCCGAGCCCGAATCACAACCGGCAGCCAATAGCCCGGCCAGGACGCAGACAGTCACCCCAGGCCGCCGCATCGGAATCATCTTTGCGTGGAAGGGATAGCGTTATGCCCATCCTTGTCGCGGTAATGACCCGCCGCCTTCACCGCGCCATTGCGAATAGAATTCATGCTAGCATCATTCAATCGCGCCAGCCCTTTACTGTCATTAGCCCATCGAAGCAGCTCGTCCGTTTCGATGGCATCGAGCTCCTCGAATGGGCGCACCTTGGGCGAGCTCCCTTTTTCCGCGAAGGATTTCCCGGCGACCTTCGGGCCGTCGAGGCGGCCGTGGGATACCAGGGAGGATGTGATCATCTGGTTGAGGAGGCGTTCCAGGTTCTCGGTTTCGGTTGTGGGGGCCACTATGGCGGGTTCGGCCTTGTCGGCCAGGCGTTTTGCCAGCCAGTTGGTCATTTGGGTGGTGGCCTTGGCGGAGGCGGCGGCGTAGGCCTTGCCGCCCAGGGGGGATTTCGAGGCGACCATGTCGGTGCCCAGGGGGACCAGGCCCACGCCGTAGCCGACGTATTTGCGCATGCGTTCCAGGTCTTCGGCCAGGCGGGCCTCTTCGGCGCCCACGGACTGGTGGCGGGCCTCCAGGAGGTGGCCGAACATGCGGCCCTCGCCGACGACGGCGTTGGTGAGGTCGCCGTCGCGGGCGACGGTGCGGTCGATGGTGATCTTGGAGTGGGCGAGCTGGCCCATGATCAGGGTTTCGTAGGCCCGCGCGTCGCGGGTGATGTCCAGGAGGAGGTAGTCGAGGTCGTCGCCGGTCAGGCCGGTGGAGCCGGGGCGCTCGTCGTAGTTGGCCAGGCGGACGAGGTCGTGCAGGCGGTCCAGGTGGGCGACGAGGACCTTGGCCATGCCGGGGCGGAGCCCGGAGAGTTCGTCGTAGTGGTGCGGGCGGGCGATGGCGTCGGCCAGGTCGCCGCTCCTGAGGGCGGCGAGGGGGGACTTGTCTCCCACGGTGACCTTGCCGTCCTTGACCGGGTAGTTCGGACGGGCGTCGTCCGCGAGGAGCTTGGCGATCTCGAAGGCGAGGCGGGAGGACTCGGGGTCCTGGCCGGTGGCCGCGGCCTCGATGGTCTTGCCGAGGGCCGCGCCGTGGTCGGACTCGCCCCAGACCGCGCGGCGGTCGTGCAGGAGGTATTCGAGGTTGGTGACCTTGATGCCCGGAACGGCGCCGAGCTGCTGGGGGCCGTTCCACTCGCGGGTGAGGAGGGCCTGGGCCGCCTCCGCGCCGGACGCGGCGGCCGCCGTGAGGAGGGGCGAGAGGAAGTCGGTCTTGCGGTCGTCCGCCTTGACCTTGGTGGTGGACGGGTCGAGGGCGTTGCCCAGGCGGTACCGGGTGGCGAGGTCGGTGAGGGGGAGCTGGCCCAGGCGCTTCCGGACGCCGCTGTCGTAGGCGATCATGTCGTTGCCGACGACGTTGACGAAGTGGAACGAGAAGCGGGTGTCCGTCGAGCCGATCAGCGTGGCGAGGGACTGGTAGCCCGCGACGCCGTTCGGGAGCGTGCTGCGCGGCGGGAAGGTCGTGCGGCCGGCGCGGCGGAGGGCGAGCAGGTAGTCCTCGCCGAGGTAGCCCTTGCCCTGGCCGTCGGTGCCGAGCGCGACGGCGCGGCCGAGGAGGGCGAGGATCGCGCGGGTGTCGGCGGCGTCGGCGTCGGTGCCGGAGCGGTGCTGAGTGATGTCGCCGGAGAGCTTCAGCGAGAGCGCCATCGGGAGCTTGAGGAGTTCCTCGGGGCCGAGCGCTTCGAGGAGGCCCTTGGCGAACAGCGGGGTGATGTCGGACGGCTGGAGGCGCCGCAGCTCCGTCCGGGCGGCGGCGTCGCCGCTCGCGGCGCGGCGGAACAGGTCGGCTTCGCGGCGGCCGGCGGCGTAGCCGACCTGGTCGGTGTAGCGGTCGGGGAGCCGCAGGTAGGTGCCGTCGGCGCGGCAGACGGTGAAGGCGAGGTGCTGCCGGTCGAGGTCGCGTGCGAGCAGGTTGCGCCGCCGCAGGTCGGTCGCGGCGTCCTCGGTCCAGGCGGCGATGCGCTTGATCTCCATCGCGGGGGCCGTGCTGACCCCGGCGCCGTGCAGGGCCTGCCAGAGGTCGTCGGCGAGCCGGCGGAGCGCGGGCGCGGCGCGGGTCATGTCCTCGGTCATGTGCTCGAACTCGGCGAGCTTGACGCCGCAGGCGTCGGGGCCGAGCCATCCGTCCGCGGTCATGCGCGGCGGAGCTCGTCCTCGACGAGCCGGAGCGCCCTCTGTAATGCGGCGCGCAGGGCGGCGTCGTTGCGTTCCAGTCTGGCGGCGAAGGAGCGGGCCGCCGCGCCGCCGACCCAGGCGCGGTCGTCCATGGCGCGGCGGGACGCGGTGAAGGTGTGCCAGTGCTGGTCGGACAGCGTCTGGATGCGGCTCAGAAGGAACCGCAGGCGGGCGGCCTCGGCCTGGTTCACGCCCTTCCTCCAGGGAATGGTGCGGGCCCCGGCCTCGGGGGGATGGGCCGGGACCCGCGGTCTTGGGGGGCGGACGTCAGCGCGTGGCGGCCTCGATGTTCTGCTGGGCCTTCTTGATGTCCTGGCCGCCCTGCTCCAGGGCGAGCGCCATCTTGTCGAAGGCGGTCTTGGCCTCGGCCCAGGCGGAGCGGAAGCGGTCGGCGCCGGGGCCCCACCAGGCCTGGGAGCTGCTGACCGTGCGCCCGTTCAGATCCTTGATCAGCGCGTCGAGATTGCGGGAGTGCTTGCTGAAGATCCGGGACAGCTCCTCCAGTTCGCCGATGTTGGCGCCGCGCCTGTCACCGCTCACTGCTCGACCTTTCGTCGCCCACCGACTTTGCCTACCGTGCCGTCAAGAATGGCGCCAGCCTACGCCCACTCGATCACCTAAATCCACCCGTACGCCTACCTAAACAGCCACATTCCTACCATCTTTCCTTGTCCGCTTGTGGTCACCCGCTCCCGGACAGAAGGGCGTTTACGTGTCGTGGCGTGACGCTGCGCAATCTCGTGACGTGCGTCATTACCGTCCGTCAAGACCCTTTCAGACTGCGTTGGATGACCTTTTCCCAGGGAAACAGTTCATTGGCCAGAAAGTAACATCAGCGAGCCGGAGGTTCCGGGTCGTTGACCGGGTGCGCCGCCGGGTCGAGGACGCGTTCGCCGACCAGTGTGATCTGCTCACCGCGTGTCCGGAACTCGAATCTGCGCCGGACCGATTGGACCAGCGAGCCCGTGTCGTAGCGGACCTCGGTGTGCTCCACCGCCTCCAGCGTGATGCGGTCGCCCGTCCGGATGGCCTCGCCCCCGTCCAGCCGGGTGCGGGCGCCGGTGTAGGCGGGGCCGCCCTCGACCGGCGCGCGGTTGCGGTTCTCCAGCTCGCGGACGGCGCGCTCCTGCACCCGCGCCACCCCCGGCGAGATCCGCACGCCGAGCACCTCGGTGGGGGCGCGCCGGTCGCGGTGCCGCCGCTGGACGAGGGCCTCCGACCGGCGCACCAGCAGGGCGCGGGCGGCGGCGGTCAGCTGGCGGGTCGTGTCGGCGTCCACCCGGGGCGAGGGCTCCCGGACGGCGGACGAGGCCGGCACCAGCACGCACCCGGCCAGGACGACCGACAGGCCGGTCCGGGTCCACGCGCGCGCCATCGGGCCTCCTCCGGCCGGGTCCTCCCCCGCTGAGTCCGAGGCGAAGATACACCGGCCCGGCACCGCCGGGACACCGCCCGCGGGCCGTCCGGGAGCACCACTTGAACACCCCGGCCGCGCCCCGCGAGGGGCGGGGCGCGGCAGCGGTCAACCCGACTCCACCTCCAGGGCGGCGACGCGGGAGCGGGCCTGGGCCATCGCCTCGTGGTAGCGGGTCTCCCAGTCGGCGTCGCCGTCCGGGATGGCGGCGACGGTCTGGCGGCCCAGTTCGGCCAGGACGGCGCCGGACGCGTCGCGGGTGACCTGCCGGACGAGGACGGTCGTGACGCCGTCCGAGGACTCGGTGCGGGCCTCCCAGCGGGCGGACGGCTCCCGCCGGCGCCGCCCGTCGGCGGACAGCCCGCCGAACGCGTACAGCAGCAGGACGACCACGACGGCCGCCACCGCCAGCATCACCAGGATGATCAGGAACCGCACGGACGTGTCACCTCCGGGGAAGGAGCGAGCCGTTCGGGTTGCCGGGCGCGTAGACCGTGATGCCCTGCGGGAGCGCCTTCAGCTCCTCGATCCGCGCGCAGGTCGGGCACTTGTTGTAGCCGTCCTGGCGGGCCTTGTTGGCGGCGGCCTCCGCCTTGGCCGTCGCGACCTTGGCCTGGGCCTCGCTGACCTGCGCGAACGCGGCCTGGGCACGGTCCACGGCGTCCTGCACCTTCTCCGGCAGCGTGACGCGGACGAGGTTGAAGTGGATGTTGGTCACGTACTTGCCGCCGAGCGTGCCGTCCAGGTCGGCGGCGAGGCTGGTGTTGATCGAGTTCTGGACCTTGGCGATGTTGGCGTTGTTGCTCTGCGGCTGCTGCGCGGGCTGTCCCGGCTGGGCGGGCTGCTGCGGCCGCGCCGGAGCGTTGGTGGAGGCGTTCTGCACCAGGGCGCAGGAGGAGACCAGCTCGGCGCAGCGGAAGCTGTTGACCTGGCTGCGCAGGTCGTTGTCTATTACCGGGCGAACGACCTGGTCGAGGAACGCCGACCAGCCCTTGTCGCCGTCGAACGGGGAGTAGCTCTTGCCGTCCGCGCTGCGGAACTTGCGGGTGCCGTACTTGTCGTCGAACGCCTTGATGGCCTGGTGGTCCTGGTTGAGGGTGAAGTACAGGGTGCCCTCGATGCCCATGTTGACGCCGTCGGCGCTCGGGACGGTGACGACGTCCACGCCCGACTCCTCGCCCTTGCGGGCGTCGGAGGTGATCGTGTAGAAGCGCTGCTGCGCCGGGTACTTGTGGACCTTGGAGTACAGCCCGACCCACTTGCGGCCGGAGCCGGGGTCGATGACCTGGCGGATGCGGTTGTTGTCGAAGAACCCGCCGTTGCGGACGACCGCGATCTCCCCGCCGCTCGTCCGCTCGAAGCCGCCGAGCAGGGCGCTCAGCGCGGGCCACGCGACCACGACCAGGACCACCGCGATGATGATGGCGTTGCGCCTGCTCGGCACCCGCAGCGCCGCGCTCCGCGCCGCGCCGCCCCTCGACTCCTTCTCGGCCACGTCCTGGCTCCTCTCCCAGCCCACGGCCCTCCGGCCGCCGGTTCGTTGATCAGACGGACGGGAGTCTGTCGTGGATCCACCGGTTCGGGGCGGGTATGAGCCAGGACCTTCATTCGTGAGCGAAAACAGCAATAAAGAGGGGGTTACGAAATCCGGGCCGCGCGGTTATCTAGACTGCGTGCGAGGTTAGGGAGGAGACCCACGTGCGCAAGGTCCTGATCGCCAACCGCGGTGAGATCGCGGTCCGTATAGCCCGTGCGTGCCGCGACGCCGGTCTGGCCAGTGTCGCGGTGTACGCCGAGCCGGATCTGGACGCGCTGCACGTTCGGATCGCCGACGAGGCGTTCGCCCTCGACGGGCGCGGCGCCGCCGAGAGCTACCTGGACATCGGCAAGCTGCTGCGGATCGCCGCCGAGTCGGGAGCGGACGCCGTCCACCCCGGCTACGGCTTCCTGGCCGAGAACGCCGGCTTCGCCACCGCGGTGCTGGAAGCGGGGCTGACCTGGATCGGTCCGCCGCCGTCCGCGATCGAGGCGCTCGGCGACAAGGTGCAGGCGCGGCACATCGCGCAGAAGGTGGGCGCGCCGCTGGTCGCGGGCACCACCGACCCGGTGTCGGGCGCGGACGAGGTCGTCGGGTTCGCCCGCGAGCACGGGCTGCCGATCGCGATCAAGGCGGCGTACGGCGGCGGCGGGCGCGGGCTGAAGGTCGCCCGCAGCCTGGAGGAGGTCCCCGAGCTGTACGAGTCGGCCGTCCGGGAGGCGGTCGCGGCGTTCGGGCGCGGCGAGTGCTTCGTCGAGCGCTACCTCGACAGGCCGCGCCACGTCGAGACGCAGTGCGTCGCCGACCAGCACGGGAACGTGGTGGTGGTCTCCACGCGCGACTGCTCGCTCCAGCGGCGGCACCAGAAGCTCGTCGAGGAGGCCCCGGCGCCCTACCTCTCGGACGAGCAGCTCGACCTGCTGTACCGCTCGTCCAAGGCGATCCTGAAGGAGGCCGGCTACGTCGGCGCGGGGACGTGCGAGTTCCTCGTCGGCCAGGACGGCACGATCTCCTTCCTGGAGGTCAACACCCGGCTCCAGGTCGAGCACCCGGTGACCGAGGAGGTCGCGGGCGTCGACCTCGTCCGCGAGATGTTCCGGGTCGCCGACGGCGAGGAGCTCGGCTACGGCGACCCCGAGCTGCGCGGGCACTCGATCGAGTTCCGGCTGAACGCCGAGGACGCCGGGCGCGGGTTCCTGCCCGCCGTCGGCACCCTGACCGGCTGGGAGCCGCCGACCGGCCCCGGCGTCCGCCTGGACACCGGCTACGGCGCGGGGCAGACCGTCCCGCAGGAGTTCGACTCGCTGATCGCCAAGCTGGTCGTCACCGGCGCCACCCGCCGCCAGGCGGTCGAGCGGGCGCGGCGCGCGCTGGCGGAGTTCGTCATCGAGGGCATGCCGACCGTGCTGCCCTTCCACCGCGCGGTGCTGGACGACCCGGCCTTCGTCCCCGCCGACGACGACACGCCGTTCTCCGTCCACACCCGGTGGATCGAGACCGAGTTCGACAACCGGATCGCCCCCTACGCGGCGCCGGCCGCCGAGGAGGAGGACGCGGGCGAGCGCGAGCGCGTCACCGTCGAGGTCGGCGGGCGCCGCATCGAGGTCGTCCTGCCGGCGGGGCTCGGCGCGTCGGCCGGGGCCCCGGCGCCCGGACGGGCGGCGGCGCCGAGGCGGCGCGGCGGCGCGAAGGGCGGCGGCGCCCAGGCGTCCGGTGACTCGCTGGTCAGCCCGATGCAGGGGACGATCGTCAAGCTCGTCGTCGAGGACGGCTCGACCGTCGCCGCCGGCGACACCGTCGTCGTCCTGGAGGCGATGAAGATGGAGCAGCCCCTCACCGCGCACAAGGCCGGAACGATCACCGGCCTGTCCGCCGGGGTCGGCCAGACGGTCTCCAGCGGCGCGGTGATCTGCGAGATCAAGGACTCCTGACCCGCGACCGGCATCGGGCGGATCCGGGGCGGTTCCGGGCCGTTTCAACGGGCAGGGACCCCTGCGACGGGCGGCCGTGGGAACGAGTCGTGGCGCCCACACGTCGTAGCAGGTAGAGGGGGCTGATCGATACCATGAGCTCCGAGAGACGGGCCCGCCGCGGCCTGCTCGCGACGGTCATCGTCACCGTCCTGCTGGCGCTCGGCCTGGCCGCACCCGCGCGGGCCGCCGCACCGGCCGGCGCCGCCGCGCCGGTGAGCGCCGTCCGCGCGGACGACACGGTCGGGCAGATCGCCAACGGTCTGATCAACTCGCGCCTGTACGTGACGAGCGGCGCGGGCAACGCGCTCTCGGCCGCCGACCAGAACGAGGTCAGGGCGGCGCTGGGGCGCGACCGCGACGCCGACATCCGCGCGGTCGTTGTGCGCGACGACATCACCCAGGCCCAGGTGGGCCCGATGCTGAAGGCCGTCGCGAACCGCGTCGGCAAGGGCGAGACGTACGCGGCCGTCACCGCCGACGGCCGCCACCTGGGCGCGATCTCCAAGAAGCTCGACTCCAAGGAGATCAACCAGATCGCCACCCGCACCAACGGCGTGCCGCTGAAGGACCGGCTGATCCGGTTCGGCGACCTCGCCGAGAGCAAGACCGACGACAAGGCGCGGTCGAGCGCGATCGCCGGGTACGTGACGCTCGGCGTGCTGCTCCTGGTGGTGGCGGGCGCGGCGGGCGCGTTCCTGGTCGTCCGCAGGCGGGGCCGCGAGCGCGACGCCCGCCGCATGGCCGAGTTGAAGCGCGGCGTCGAGGAGGACGTGACGCTCCTCGGCGAGGACATCGCCCGGCTCGACCTCGACGTCATGGACCCGGCCCTCGACCCCGGCACCCGGTCGGACTACGAGCGCGCCCTGAACTCCTACGACGGCGCGAAGTCGGCCACCGAGCGCGCGGCACGGCCCGAGGACATGCAGGGCGTCACGACGGCGCTGGAGGACGGCCGCTACTACATGACGGCCACGCGGGCGCGCCTGGCGGGCGAGCCCGTGCCCGAGCGGCGTCCGCCGTGCTTCTTCAACCCGCAGCACGGGCCGTCCGTCCAGGACGTGACGTGGGCGCCCCCGGGCGGGGTGGCGCGCTCCGTCCCGGCGTGCGCCGCCGACGCGGAGGCCGTCCTGCACGGGACGGACCCGGACGTCCGCATGGTCCCCTATGGGGACGGGCGGCGCCCGTACTGGGACGCGGGGCCCGCGTACGCGCCCTACGCCGGCGGCTACTACGCCGGATACGGCGGGTTCGACCTGCTCAGCGGCATGATGATCGGCACCATGCTCGGCTCGATGATGGGCGGCGGGTTCGGCGGCGGGTTCGCGGGGCCCGGCGACGGCGGGTTCGGCGGTGACGGGGGCGACGTCGGCGGCGGCTGGGACTTCGGCAGCGGGGACTTCGGCGGGGGCGGGGACTTCGGCGGGTTCTGATGGGCCGCCTTCCCGGGGACCCGGGCCTGCTCCGCCAGGCCGGGTACGCGCTGGGCTTCCGGCTCCCGCCGGGCAACCGCGACTGGGTCAGGCACGACCTCACCGACGCGGGCTGGCGCACGCGCCTCCTGCTGCGGCACCTGGCCGTGATGCTCCCGATCTGCGCCGGGCTGGCGCTGCTGCCCGGCCCGCCGTGGACGCGCGTCGGCGTCCCGCTGCTGGCGCTGGCGGGCAGCGTCCTCGCGGTGGCGATCGGCTCCGACGACCTGCGCCGCGCCCGCCTACGCCGCCACGACCTCCGCCCACCAGATCACTGACCGGCGGCCCCGGCCGTCACGCGAGCGCGTACCGGCCCCCACGGGTCGATCGCGTAGCGATGCCGCGCTCGCACGCCCACGACCAGGCGGGCGGGCTGCCACCTGGGACGAGACCGGACGAACTCAGTACGCATGCTCGGTCATCAGGCGGCGGGACGCCTCGGTGATGCTGCCCGACAGCGACGGGTACACCGCGAACGTGTGGGCGACCTGGTCGACCGTGAGGTGCTGCTGGACGGCGACCGACACGCCGAGGATCAGTTCGCTCGCGCGCGGCGCCACGATGACGCCGCCGAGCACGATGCCCGTGGCCGGGCGGCAGAACACCTTCACGAAGCCGTCCTCGAAGCCCTGCATCTTGGCGCGGGCGTTGGTGAACAGCGGCAGCATGACGGTGCGGGCGTTGACGTCGCCGAGGTCGACCATCCGCTGCGTCACGCCGACCGAGGCGACCTCGGGGTCGGTGAAGATGTTGGAGGCGACCCAGCCGAGCTTGAGCGGCTGGACGGCCTCGCCGAGCGCGTGCCACATGGCGATGCGGCCCTGCATGCCCGCGACGGAGGCGAGCATCAGCACGCCGGTGCAGTCGCCGGAGGCGTAGATGTGCGGGACGGAGGTCCGCGACACCTTGTCGACCTCCACGAACCCGCGCGAGTCGCAGCGGACGCCGACCTCCTCCAGGCCGATGCCGCCGGTGTTGGGGACCATGCCGACGGTCATGAGGCAGTGCGTGCCCTCGACCTTGGAGCCGTCCTCCAGGGTGACGATCACGCCGTCGCCCGAGCGTTCGACGCCCGCCGCCCTGGAACGTGACATCACGTTCATGCCGCGACGCAGGAAGACGTCCTGCAGGACGGACGCGGCGTCGGCGTCCTCGCTGGGCAGGATCCGGTCGCGCGAGGACACCAGCGTGACCTTCGACCCGAGCGACAGGTAGGCCCCGGCCAGCTCGGCGCCGGTCACACCGGACCCGACGACGATCAGTTCCCTGGGCAGTTCGGGCAGGTCGTAGAGCTGGCGCCAG
Organism: Actinomadura sp. NEAU-AAG7; assembly: GCF_018603865.1. NCBI lineage: Bacteria > Bacillati > Actinomycetota > Actinomycetes > Streptosporangiales > Thermomonosporaceae > Actinomadura > Actinomadura sp. NEAU-AAG7. The sequence goes on along the minus strand of NZ_JAHFZY010000004.1, from coordinate 429,548 downwards.
TTGAGGATGCGCTCGCCGTCGGGCTCGGCGCCGGGCAGCACGCGCGGGGTCGCGCCGGTCGCCAGCAGCACGATGTCGGCCCGGATGCGGCGCTCGCCGACCGCGACGACGTGCGGCTCGACCAGCCGCGCCTCGCCCCGGACGATCTTGACCTCCTCGTAGGCGAGCCGCTCGGCGACGTCGAACGACTGGGCCCGCGCGAGGGCCTTCACGCGCTTGTTGACCGTCGCCATGTCGGCCTCCAGGCCGCCGACGACGCCGTCGGGGCCGCCGTTGAAGCGCAGGCCGAGGCCCGCCGACTCCGACATGACCGCCATGCGGGTGGAGGTGGCGATGAGCGTCTTGGAGGGGACGCAGTCGGTGAGCACGCACGCGCCGCCGGGGCCGTCGCGCTCGATGACGGTCACGTCCGCGCCGAGCTGCGCCGCGACGAGCGCGGCCTCGTAGCCGCCCGGCCCTCCTCCGATGATCACGATGCGGGTCACGTTTCCCATTGTTTCCTACGTACGGGAGTGAACCGTCCGAGACCCCTGAAGGAGGGGCCTTTACCCTGCGTATCGCCCGGCCGCGACACCCGGCGGCGCGCGGGCCCGTGGCGTACCCTTGGCCAACGTGGCTCTGTACGCGGCGTACGCCTCCAACATGGATCCCGAGCAGATGGCGAGCCGGGCTCCGCATTCCCCGATGCGCGGCACCGGTTGGCTGACCGGATGGCGGCTGACCTTCGGCGGCCAGGACAAGGGCTGGGACGGCGCCCTGGCGACGGTCGTCGAGGACCGGTTCGAGCAGGTCTTCGTCGTCATCTACGACGTGCCGCCCTGGGACGAGAAGGAACTGGACGCCTGGGAGGGCGCGGCCCTGGAGGTGTACCGCAAGATCAGGGTGCGGGTGCACACGCTCGACGGCGACGTCCTGTGCTGGATGTACGTCCTGGACGACTACGAGGGCGGGCTGCCCTCCGCCCGGTACGTCGGCATCCTCGCGGACGCGGCGGAGAAGGCGGGCGCGCCCGACGACTATGTCAAGGACCTGCGCACCCGTCCCTGCGCCTCGCTGGGCGACTGACCGGAGTGTGGCATTTTTGGCGATAGTCTGTCAGATGTGAGCAACGATGCATTCGCACTGGCACGGGACGCGGCGGACGCCCTGCGGGCCCGCACGTCCATCGACTCCTTCGACGTCGCCCTGGTGATGGGCTCGGGCTGGGTCCCGGCCGCCGACGCGCTCGGCGACCCGGTCACCGAGGTCCCCGTCACCGACCTGCCCGGCTTCGCGCCCCCGGCCGTGGAAGGCCACGCGGGCAAGATCCGCGTCGTGGAGTGCGGCGGGCACCGCACGCTGGTCTTCCTCGGCCGCACCCACCTGTACGAGGGGCGCGGCCCGGCCGCGGTCGTGCACGGCGTCCGGACGGCCGTCGCCGCGGGCGCCAAGACGATCGTGCTGACGAACGCGGCGGGCGGGCTGCGGCCCGAGCACCAGCGCGTCGGCGACCCCGTCCTGATCTCCGACCATCTGAACCTGTCCGGCGCGAACCCGATGACCGGGGCGTCCTTCCTCGACCTGACCGAGGCGTACTCGGGACGGCTGCGGGCCCTCGCCAAGGAGGTCGACCCGTCGCTGCCGGAGGGCGTCTACGCGGCGCTGCGCGGCCCGACCTACGAGACGCCCGCCGAGGTGCGGATGCTGCGGACGCTGGGCGCCGACATCGTCGGGATGTCCACCGTGCTGGAGACGGTCGCGGCCCGCGAGGGCGGCGCGGACGTGCTCGGCATCTCGCTGGTCACCAACATCGCGGCGGGCCTGTCGGACGAGCCGCTGGACCACGAGGAGGTCCTGGAGGCGGGCCGCGCGTCCGCCGGGCGCATGGGCGCGCTCCTCCGCACCGTCCTGTCCAAGCTATGAGCGACCTTCGCGCACGGGCGGAGCTGTGGCTCGCGCAGGACCCCGACCCCGCGACCCGCGACGAGCTGCGCGCGATCCTCGGCGCGGACGACGGGAAGGCCCTCGCCGACCGGTTCGGCGCGCGGCTGGAGTTCGGCACGGCCGGGCTGCGCGGCGAGCTGGGCGCGGGTCCGAACCGGATGAACCGGGTGACGGTGATGCGCGCCGCCGCGGGGCTCGCCGCGTGCCTGCCGCGCGGCGGACGGGTGATCGTCGGGTTCGACGCCCGGCACGGCTCCCGCCGGTTCGCCGACGACACGGCGGCGGTCCTCGCCGGGGCGGGGCTGCGGCCCGAGGTGTTCGCCGAGCCGGTGCCGACGCCCGTCCTCGCGCACTTCACGCGGACGTTCGACGACGTCGTCGCGGGCGTCATGGTCACCGCGAGCCACAACCCCCCGCGCGACAACGGCTACAAGGTGTACTGGGGCGACGGCGCGCAGATCGTCCCGCCGCGGGACACGGAGATCTCCGCCGCGATCGACGCCGTCGGGCGCGTCGACGAACTCCCCCTCGGCGACGGCTGGCCCGTCCACCGCGACACCGAGCTGTACCTGGACGCGGTGGCGAGCCTGCGCCTCGGCGACGCGCGCGACGTCTCCGTCGTCTACACGCCGATGCACGGGGTCGGGCGCGACGTCCTGCTCCAGGCGTTCGAGCGGGCCGGGTTCCCCGCTCCCCTCGTCGTCCCGGAACAGGCCGACCCCGACCCCGACTTCCCGACGGTCGCGTTCCCCAACCCGGAGGAGCCCGGCGCGCTCGACCTCGCGCTGGCGCTCGCCGCCGAGCGCGGCGCCGACCTGGTGATCGCCAACGACCCGGACGCCGACCGCTGCTCGGTCGCGGTGCCCACCCCGGACGGCTGGCGCGCCCTCACCGGAGACGAGGTCGGCGGGCTGCTGGCCGAGCACGTCCTGCGGCACACCTCCGGCGGCGACCGGCTGGTCGCGACGACGATCGTGTCGTCCTCGCTGCTGGCGGACATCGCCGCCGCGCACGGCGTCCGGTTCGCCGAGTCGCTCACCGGCTTCAAGTGGATCATGAAGGCGGCGCGGCCCGGGGACCGGCTCGTGTTCGGCTACGAGGAGGCCCTCGGCCACAGCGTCGGCGACGACCGGGGCGTCCTCGTCAACGACAAGGACGGCATCGGCGCGGCCCTCGCGGTCGCCGCCCTCGCCGCCGAGGCGAAGCGGGACGGCCGCACGCTGCTCGACCTCCTCGACGACCAGGCCGAGCGGTACGGGCCGCACGCGACGGCGCAGCTTTCGGTCCGCGTCGAGGACCTGTCGCTGATCTCCGGCGCGATGGCCCGACTGCGCGCCGCGCCCCCGACCGAGCTGGCCGGACGCGCGGTCGTCGCGTCCGACGACCTCGCCCTGGGCGAGGGCGGGCTGCCGCCCACCGACGGCCTCCGGTTCCGGCTGGAGGGAGGGGCGCGGATCGTCGTCCGCCCGTCGGGGACGGAACCCAAGCTCAAGTGCTACCTGGAGGTCGTCCTCCCGGCGGGGACGGCCCGTACCCGGGCGGCCGCCGATCTGGAGGCCCTCAAGGCCGCCATCGCGACCGCGCTGGGCCTCTAGTCGAGCACGGTGTCAGTCAGTCGAGCACGGAGGCGACCCCGAGCGCCACGAGCATCAGCAGCGGGACGACCAGCGACGTCAGCGCCGGAACCGACCAGGTGACGGCGCCCCGCGCGGGGCTCGCCTCCTCGGCCGTCCGCGCGGCCGCCGCCTTGTCCGGGGCGCCCGACCGCGTCTTGGGGCGGTTCCGCTCGCGGATCTCGTTGAGCCGCTGCGCGGCGTAGAGGGCGGGGGTGCGGCCCTTGAGCTTGGCGGTGGGCACCTTCGCGTGCGCCTCGTCCCGCCGGGCCCGCGCCTCCGCCTTGGCCTGGGCGCGCGGCGAGGTCTGGTGCACCCAGGCCCGCGCCTTCACCTCCGCCCCGTCCGGCCCGGCGAACCGGACCGTCACCGCGTGCGTCCCCTCGATCTCCCGGACGGCCCGCCACGGCACCCGCACGTCCCGCAGCGGGTTGCGGATGAGGACGCCCGCGTCGTCGTCCCCGACGATCGCCGGACGGATCCCGAGCACGTAGGCGAGCGCGCAGCCCAGCAGCAGCAGCGCCGCGATGGTCCCCGTCGTCACCGTGTAGTGCGGATCGCCCTTGCCGGTGATGTTGAACGCCAGGTCCAGCAGGTTCAGCACGGCGAACGCGAACCAGGCGAACGCGGCGACGCGCCCGCCGGTGGAACGAATGGTCATGGCCCGATCATGCCAGGGCGCGCGCGGTCAGACCCGGACGGCGAGGCTCCACCACCAGTGCTGGACGGGCGTCCCGGGCGGCATCGCCTCAGGGGCCAGCGCGTCGGCCTCGGGGATCTGCTCGCGGAGCTCCTCGTCCAGGTCGTCGAGATCCTCCTGGTCGACCAGGCTGAACGTCGCGCTGCCCAGATAGTTCTCGAACAGGCTCTCCAGCGCCGACCGGTAGAGGCACGCGCCGTAGGGGCCGTTGGCCCGAACGGACTCCGCATACGTCTCGGCCTGCGACACATACGCCGCGAGCCGCCCAGGACGCTCGGCCACGAGCCCCGCCAACTCCTTCCGCCGCGCCGTGTCGTCATCGTCCCCGAGCGCGGTTCCGAAGACCATCAGCATCGCCTGGTCGAAGGGCCCGTCCCCGCGCAGCCCGGCGATCGCCTCGGCGAGGTAGCCGGCACGGGAACCGTTGAAGGCGTAGACCGGGGCGTCGGTCTCGACGAGCGGCCAGCCGAAGGAGTCCAGCCAGGCGTCCCCGTCCGCCGTCACGCGGACGGCCGCCTCCAACCTCACCGTGACACCCGCCGCGACCGGCGCGACGCGCTGGAACACGACCCGCCCGCCACTGTGGGCGACCACCTCGCCTTCAGCGACGGTCCGTCCGGCGGCCGCGTGGTACGGGACGATCGGCGAACCGCTCCCCCGCTCACCCGCCGGAAGCTCGGCGATGTGCCGCAGCGACTGCGCGGCGGCATCGACCGGCGACTCGAACCCGATCCGCGCCGCCTGGGCCCGCACCTGCCCCGGGACGCCCCCCGCCGCCGGATCGACCCGCGCGCCGGTACGCCCCAGCGCCTCGACCTCGGCGACATCGGCACCGAGCCGCCTGCTCAGCTCCGCCGGATCGATACGCGGCACTCCCGAACCTGGTTCGTCGGCCATTCATCCGCCCCCTAGATCCTCACCCTGGTGCGGTGAAGCATAGGCATCCCTCGCCCCCCGCGCCGCCGCCGGTCGGCGTGGCCGCGGACACGGCCTAGACCTCCCCCTTGAAGATCTTCGCCTTGCTGTAGGTCGGCATGACGATCCTTCCGTCCGGACGCACCTTGATCAGCGCCTCCACATACTTGTGGGGCTCACCCGCTTGCGCGACGTTCCGGACGAACACCATGGTCTCGGTCCCGTCGTCCCCGACCGAGCGTATGACCAGGTCGCCGTCGTGGATCGTCCTCTCCGCGGAGTTCATGTAGGCCTGGACGGCGTCACCTCCGCGCTCCCCGCGCGGCAGCTCGTGGAGGTGCTTGCGGACGTGGTAGGCCGCCGACGAATCGTCGCCCATTCCGATGTCGCCGGCCTGCCGGCGCACCGCTGCCTCCCTCTCCGCGTCACCGAGACTCGGATCGAGCCGCGCCTGGTCCGCGTTCGGCCTGGTCGCCCGGACCTGCTGGATGTCACGCTCAAGCAGGGCGTCCAGGTCGAGCTGGCGGAAGCGCTCGCTGGCGATGGCCAAGCTGGACCGCTGGTCGGTGGGAGGGATCTCCTGGGCCGCGCGCGCGGCGTCGACGTCCCTCTTCATCTGGTCGTAGTGGGCCTTGTAGTACTCGTAGCGGTAGGCGACCTCGCGCGGGTTCTCCGCACCCTCCATCGCCCACCTGAGCGCGTCGTGGTGCAGGTTCGGGTCGGCCTGGAGCGCCCTCTTGCTGAACTTCTGGTTCAGCGCGGACGCGAGCCGCTGCCACTGGTCGCCGTCGCGCGGGTTGTCGCCGCGCAGCCGCTCGATGTCCTCGTCCGACAGCCCGCCCCTGCGCAGGGACGCTTCGGCCTCGTCGGCCTTCTTGATCTTCTTCTCGTGGTCCGGGTCGGGCCGGCCGTCGTCATCAGGCCGACCGTCACCGTCCGGCTTGCCGTCACCGTCCGGCTTGCCCTCACCGTCCGGCTTGCCCTCACCGTCGGGCGCGCCGTCGCCGTCGGGCTTGCCGTTCGCATCCGGGTTGCCGTCGTTGCCGTCGGGCTTGCCTTCGCCGCCGTCCGGCGTGGTCTCGCCCTCGGGCCTGCCGGGGCCGTCGCCGCCCGGGTCGCCGTGGTCGCCGCCCGAACCGGGCGGGTCGTCGTCGCCGCCGACGTGGGCGGGCTCGCGGTCCGGGAGCGACTCGGCGTCGTCCATCGAGCGCTGGAGGTCGCCCAGGTCACCGGAGTCGATGTCGAGGTCGTCGAGCTGCCGCCGGAGGTCGCCGGCGGTCGCGTCCAGGTCCGGGTCGCGGCCGTTGCTCGGCAGGTCGGCATCGCTGTCGATCCTGCCGTCGCCGTCGCGGTCACCGGGGCGGCTCCCGCCGTCGCCGTCGCCGTCGCCTCCGCCTCCCCTGCGCCCCAGCAGCTTCTTCGCGACGGCTCCGACGCCGACGGTGCCGATGTTGATGGCGGCGGTGGTGATCACGAACCCGGGCCGGTCGTCCCACTCGCGCCAGGGGACCAGGGAGTGGGCCGTCTCTTTCCAGTTGGTGCCCAGGTTGTCCCAGAAGTGGGAGTCGCCCTCCCACACCCAGCCGTTCTCGCCGTGCAGGCCGACAAGGCCGCTGATCTCTTCGAGCTTGCCCATCCAGCCGTTGCCCAGGTTCGACCAGAAGTGGGAGTCGCCCTCCCACACCCAGCCGTTCTCACCGTGCAGACCCACGAGGTCGGCGAGCCCGGTGACCAGGCCCTTGGCCCAGCCCTTCGCGGCGTCCCAGCCGTCCTTGTACCAGGGCTTGTCCTCTTTCTGAGGCTTGGCCCAAGGGGTCTCGACGTTCTTCGGCGCCTGACCCATCCCGTAGGCCTTCTCGCCACTGCCCGGCTTGCCGTCGGCGGCGATGAACCTCGTCCCGCCGAAGACGCCGGTGATCTTGTTGGCGCAGGTCCGCTCGGCGGCCTGGTACTGCGCGACCGCCGCGAGGACGTCGTTGTTGAGCTTGTTGTGCTCGTCGACCTTGTCGCCGTCCTTGCGCCAGTCGCCGTCGTCCTCGATCTTGTTCCGGAACGCCTGCGCGTTGCTCTTGAGCGTCTGGAGACGGCCGATGATCGGACGGATCTCACCGGCGAAGGAGATCAGGGCGTCCCCGACCGTGGTCACCTCGCCCTTGAACGCGTCACCGTTCGCGGCCACCGGATGGGTCGCGCTGAGCAGCAACTGCTCCTCCGGCGCGTTGTAGTGCGGGTCGAGAGCCTGCCAGCCCGAGTCGATGTCGTGGCCCGTGCCCGCCACCGCCTCCCCGTCGGTCTTCAGCGCCCGCCCCGCCGCCTCGACACCCTCAACGTTCGCCTTGGGAATGGGGATCGCGTTCGGATCGATCACACCGCTCAACGTCGCACCCCTCGCACTCGCGACCGAGACCCGGAACCGGCGTGGGCCTCCACGTACCGACCTTCAAGATCATTACGACATGTTGGACGCAGCGCCGGGCAACAAGGGGCATGTGTGATAGATCACACTTGATCACGACAAGGGATGGCCGCCGCGCCGCCGAACGCCGGGGCCCGCGCGGTCAGACCCGGACGGCGAGGTTCCACCACCAGTGGTGGACGGGTGTCCCCACCGGGATCGTCTCGGGGGCCAGCGTGTCCGCCTCGGGGATCTCCTCGCGCAGTACCTCGTCCAGGTCGTCGACGTCCTCCTGGTCGACGAGGGCGAACGCGGCACTCCCCAGATAGTTCTCGAACAAGGACTCCAGCGCCGACCGGTGGAGGCACGCGCCGTAGGGGCCGTTGGCCCGAACGGACTCCGCATACGTCCCGGCCTGCGACACATAGGCCGCGAGCTGCCCAGGACGGTCGGCGACCAGCCTCGCCAGCTCTCTCCGCCGGGCGTCGTCACCGTCGCCGGGATCCCCGAGCGCGGTCGCGAAGACCATGAGCATGGCCTGGTCGAACGGCCCGTCCGCACTCAGCTCGGTGATCGCCTCGGCCAGGTGGTCGGCGCGCGTCCCCGCGAAGGCGTGCACCGGGACGGCGGTCTCGACGGCGGGCCAGCCGAACGAGTCCAGCCAGACCGGCCCCCCGGCCGTCACCCGGACGGACGCCTCCAACCTCACCGTGACCCCGGCCGCGACCGGCGCCGCACGGTGGAACACGACCCGCCTGCCGCTGTGGGCGACCACCTCGCCCTCGGCGATGGTGCGTCCGGCGGCTGCGTGATAGGGGGCGAGAGGCGATCCGGTCCCGCGCTCGCCCGCCGGAAGCTCGGCGATGTGCCGCAGCGCCTGCGCGGCGGCATCGACGGGCGACTCGAACCCGATGCGCGCCGCATGGGCTCGCACCTGGTCAGGGATGTCCCCGGCTGTCGGATCGATCCGGGCGCCGGTACGTCCCAGCGCCTCGACCTCGGCGACATCGGCGTTGAGCCGCCTGTTCAGCTCCGCCGGGTCGATACGCGGCACTCCCGCCGCCGCGCCCCCGGAACCCTGCTCGTTCGCCATGCGTCCGCCCCGTGCATCCTCATGCCGGTGCGGTGAAGCACCAGCACTCCTCGTCCCCGCACCGCAGCCAGTCGGCCGCGCCCGGCGCCTTGCTCTCGTACTCCTCGATGTCGCCCGCGAAGATCCGGTTGCGGTACTCGCGCATGCTCATGTCGATGTGGTCGGGCTTCCACCACCACCAGTGCGACCGGTCGGCCCAGGCAGGGATCTGATACCGGTGGACGGGAGTGGCGTCCTCGGCGGCCTCGCGGAGCTCGTCCTCGAAGCCGTCCAGCTCCTCTTGGGCGAACGGATCGACGACCACGCCCTCGTAGTCGTCGGTCAGCAGCTTGATCGCCGAACGGAATTCACACGCCTCGCGATAGCCGTCGTTGCGGCCTCGCAACGCGTACCTTTCGCCCTCGCTGGCGTAAGCCGACAACGCGCTCTGCGCACGCTCACCGCGCAGCACCTCAGCGAGCCTGGGAAGCCGGACCCGAGCCCGGATCACCTCCGCCTCGGCCGGATCGGCCGACCTCCACTTCGCCAGGAGGTCATAGACCGCCAGCAGGGCGTCCATGACCGCCATGCCCTCGTCGTCCTGGTCTCCGGGATCGGCCGCCTCAAGCCACGCCGCGCGTTCGAGCAGCGCGTTGAGCCGCTTCTGTCGCGCGGCTTCGACTTCGCTCATGTCATCCGACCATTTGCTCATGGCTCGACTCGCAGACTAGAGGGTTTTGATCTTCTCCCCGCCGTAGGTGAGCATGATGAGCTTTCCGTCCGGGCGCCGGAGGACCAGGGCCTCCAGAGTCTTGCCCCCGACGTCGCGGGTGAACAGCATGCGCTCCGACCCATCACTCCCGATCTTGCGATCGGACAGCCTCCCCTCTCGAACGGTACGTTCAGCGCTGTCGAGGAAGTCGCGCACGAGACCGTTGCCGGTCCGCTCCACCTCCGGCAGTTCGTTGTAGTGCTTGCGCACGTGGTAGGCCGTCGAGGTGTCGTGCCCCATGCCGATCTGTCCCGCGTGTTGGCGGATGGCGTTGACACTGGCGTCCCCGGAGAGCTCAGGATCGATCCGCGCCTCATCCGGGTTCGGCCGGGCCTCCCGGACCTGCCGGTGGTCCCGCTCCAACTCCGCCCGGACGTCGATGTCACGGAAGCGTTCGGCGGCGATCTGGTCATTGCTCCTGTTGCCCCGATCGAGCTCGCCGGCCTTGGCCTGTTCCGTGACCTGCTTCTTGATCTCGTCGAAGTGCGCTTTGTAGTACTCGTACCGGTACGCGACCTCGCGCGGGTTGTGCGCTCCGTCCATCGCGAACCTGAGCGCGTCCCGGTGCAGATTCGGGTCGGCCTTCAGGGTCTTCTTGCCGAACTGCTGCTCCAGCGCCTTGGAAAGCCGCTGCCACTGGTCGCCGTCGCGCGGGTTGTCGCCGCGCAGCCGCTCGATGTCCTCGTCCGACAGCCCGCCCCTGCGCAGGGACTCTTCGAGCTGGTCGGCCTTCTTGATCTTCCCCTCGCGCTCGGGGTCGGGCTGGGGATCGCCGTCGCCGTCCGGCTTTCCATCACCGTCGGGCTTGCCCTCGCCGTTCGGCGTGCCGTCACCGTCGGGCTTACCGTCGCCGTCAGGCGTGCCGTCGCCGTTCGGGTCGCCGTTACCGTCGGGCTTGCCCTCGCCGTTCGGCGTGCCGTCGCCGTCCGGCTTTCCGTCACCATCCGGCTTGCCGTCGCCGTTCGGGTCGCCGTTACCGTCGGGCTTGCCCTCGCCGTTCGGCGTGCCGTCGCCGTCGGGCTTACCGTCACCATCCGGCTTGCCGTCGCCGACGTCCGGCTTGGTCTCGCCCTCGGGCTTGCCGGGGCCGTTGCCGCCGGGGTCGCCGCTGTCCCCGTGGTCGCCACCCGAACCGGGCGGGTCGTCGTCGCCGCCGACGTGGGCGGGCTCGCGGTCCGGGAGAGACTCCGCGTCGTCCAGAGAGCGCTGGAGCTGGCTCAGCTCGCCAGGATCGACATCGAGGTCGTCCATCTGCCTCTGGAGGTCACGGGCGGTCGCGTCCAGGTCCGGGTCCCGGCCGTTGCTCGGGAGGTCCGCGTCGCCGTCGAGCCTGCCGTCGCCGTCGCGGTCGCCGGGACGGCTCTCGCCGCCGTCGCCGTCGCCGTGCCTTCCGCCGCCTCTGCGCCCCAGCAGCTTCTTCACGATCGCGCCGACGCCGACGGTGGCGACGTTGATGGCCGTCGTGGTGATCACGTATCCCGGCCGGTCGCCCCACTCGCGCCAGGGGACGATGGAGTGGGCGACTTCCTTCCAGTTGTTGCCCAGGTTCGACCAGAAGTGGGAGTCCTTCTCCCAGACCCAGCCGTTCTCGCCGTGCAAGCCGACAAGGCCGCTGATCTCTTCGAGCTTGCCCATCCAGGCGTTGCCCAGGTTCGACCAGAAATGGGAGTCGCCCTCCCATACCCAGCCGTTCTCACCGTGCAGGCCGACGAGGTCGGCGATGCCCGTGACGAGGCCCTTGCCGTAGTCCCAGGCGGCGTCCCAGGCGTCCTTGTACCAGGGCTTGTCCTCCTTCTGGGGCTTGGCCCAGGGAGTCTCGACGTTCTCGGGCGCCTTGCCGAGCCCGTACCCCTTCTCGCCGTTGCCCGGCTTGCCGTCGGCGGGGACGAACCTCGTCCCGCCGAAGATGCCGGTGATCTTGTTGGCGCAGGTCCGCTCGGCGGCCTGGTACTGCGCGACCGCGGCGAGGACGTCGTTGTTGAGCTTGTTGTGCTCGTCGACCTTGTCGCCGTCCTTGCGCCAGTCGTCGTCGTCCTTGATCTTGTTCCGGAACGTCTGCGCGTTGCCCTTGAGCGTCTGGAGGCGGCCGATGATCGGACGGATCTCACCGGCGAAGGAGATCAGGGCGTCCCCGACCGTGGTCACCTCGCCCTTGAACGCGTCACCGTTGGCGGCCACCGGATGGGTCGCACTCAGGAGAAGGTGCTCCTCCGGCGCGTTGTAGTGGGGGTTGAGAGCCTGCCAGCCCGAGTCGATGTCGTGGCCGGTGCCCGCGATCGTCGTCCCGTCGGTCTTCAGCGCCCGGCCCGCCGTCTCGACGCCCTCAACGTTCGCCTTGGGAATGGGGATCGCGTTCGGATCGATCACACCGCTCAACGTCGCACCCCTCGCACTCGCGACCGAAACATGGAACCGGCCCTCGCACACCGGTCCCGCACGCGCCGGCCCTCAAGGCCATCACGACGTCTTGGATGGACGTCGAGGCGCGCAAGACTATGTGAGATAAGTCACATCATGTCAGACTACTTACCGATCTTAGGGGCAGGCGCCTCGGCCGCCCCCTTCTGGGCCTCCTGGACCATCTCGTAGTCGGCCTGGTTGTAGGCCTTGACCGCCTTCACCGCGCCCTCGATGCAGGCCGCCGTCTTGGTGACCATGCCCTTGAGGCCGGGCGTGGTGTGCTCCACGTACTCCTTCAGCGCGGTCCCGATCGGCTGGCTGGCCGCCGCCGACCCCGCCTCGCTGACGTGCTTGCCGAAGTCCGAGAGCTGTTTGACCAGGCCACCCTCGCCTTTTCCACCCTCACCGGCGACATAGCCGCCGATCTTCCCCACGACGCCGCCCACCCCGGGTCCGTCGATGTCGTAAGCAGTCATGCGCCCCGTTCCCTTTCCTCGCCCCCGGCGGACCTGAACCGATCGGCCCGGAAATTGTCGGGCGGCCCGGCCTCGCCATCCGATGGCGCCGAACTCCGCGCGATGACCTGCGCGAGTTCGGCGAGCGATGCGTCGATCCGCTCGGACTCGGCGGCCACGTCGGCGCTCAGCCGCTCGGTCGCCGCGGCCAGCCCCGCGACCGCGTCCTCGGCGTCCACGGCGACGGCGGGGGCGATCTCGGGAGACTCGTGCACGACCTCGGACCTGGGCGCCTCGGGGGGCTCCACGACCTCGAACTTCATGACTCTCGCTGCTCCGGGGGGAGATGCTTTTCCTGCCGAACACCCTGCCGGCGTCCTACCGACTTCCTGTCAAGCCCACCATGCCGGTTCCTCATGATGACCTTGGGGCCGGACCCATGTAAAGCCACTTAGGACGTGTGTGGGCGCACATCGATAAGGAACCACCCTCGTCATTCCCGCGTCCTACTCTGAGGAGACACCGGTTCTCATTCGGGCCGGTGGCGCCGGGGGTCCGGACGAACTATCGTCGAAGATCCACTTCATCGGAGCGTCGGCGCACGGCGACCAAACTGGCAGGTGAGACACCATGGGACGTTGGGACCACGGGCAGGAGACGCTGGTCACCCTGGCCAGGAACACCGGGACCTCGGGCGAGGAACTGGCAGGGCTGGTCAAGCAGCTGATCGCGGCCGCGGAGCCGCTGTCGGGCAAGTTCAACGGCGCGGGCAAGGCCGCCTTCGACAGCTTCAAGGCCCGCTCCGACCAGATCACCGCCGACCTGAAGGTCGGTCTGAACAGCGTGAACACCGGTCAGATCGGGATGGAGAAGGCGTTCTCCACCGGTGACCAGCAGATGGCCGAAGAGGCGGGCCGGCAGATGGCCTCGGCCAACTTCGACGGCGCCAAGTTCCGGACCGCCTGACCCTGCCCCCGGCAGGCGACGGCCACGACCAGGACGAGAAGGGACACCAACGTGGGAGCCAACGGGCGCCGCAGCTACGACACCGGGGCCTCCGGCGAGGCCCAGGCCAACATCCAGACGATCGTGTCGCGCCTTGAGGCGCTGATCGGCACGCGCGACACCGACGTCAAGACCGCCATGGCCGACTTCGAGGCCACCGGCGTGGACCACGAGTACCACGCTAAGGAGGTCAAGTGGCACACCGCCGCCAACGAGGTGCGTGAGATCATCCGCCTCGTCAAGGCGACGCTGGAGAGCAACGACGAGCACGCCCAGACCGCGCTGAGCAAGGCCAGCGCCGCCGTCCAGGCGATCTGAGCCCGGCCCGTCGCAAGGACCGAGGACCGGCAGGTGGCGGAAGGGACGTCCCGTATCGGGGCGTCCCTTCCGCCGCGAGCCGGTGAGCCAGGCGGTGCCGCGCGCAGCGGTGCCGGGAGGTTGGAGGGGGGCGCGCGCTGGCACGCGACTACGACACCCAACTGCTGGAGTCGGTGGCGGTGCGGCGCCGGCGGCTCCGGGACGCGCTGCTGTTCGGGCCGCAGCGGACGCGCCGCACCTTCGACGAGAACGTCGGGAAGATCCTCGCCGGGCTGTGCGTCGCGGCGGTGCTGTGCGCGGGGACGGTCGGCTGGTCGTTCCTGCGGTCGCGCCTCGACGAGCAGGAGCGGGCGAAGGCGCAGGAGGCCCTCGCGCCCGCCGGCGCGACGGCGCCGGTCCCGGCCGACTGGGTCGGCGCGCAGGTCAACTTCGGGCAGTTGCGGGCCGCGCTCGGCTCGGCGGGCGTGCCGAGCACGCTCTACGTCCTGCCGGGGCAGGCGCGTCCGGCGCCGTCCCGGACGTCCAGCTACTACATGGTCGCGCGGAGCAAGGACGGCTTCACCGGCGGGATCGTCGAGTACGAGCAGGGCACCGTGGCCGCCGAGTTCCCCACCGAGGACGAGGCCAGCCGCTGGCTCTACGGGGAGCTGGTCGTCAAGGAGACGCCGCCGCACGCCCTCACGCCGCAGACCGAGCGGGACGCGGTGCGGCAGGGGGTCGCGCTGGCCGCCGACGTCCGCTCCAAGATGAGCATCGGCGGCGGCGCGGCCGTCACCTACGCGCTCACCCAGGGCCGGTTCGTGGACCAGTTCGGTCAGGAGAGCGGCTCGCTGCTGTTCCCGTTCGGGACGTCGTTCGCGCAGCGCGGCCTTCCGCCGGCGGCGCGCGTGGGCACGATCCCCGGCGTCCCGTCGAACTACCAGCGCTACCGCGTCGTCCGGCCGTTCGCGGTCGCGGCCTCGGTGTCGGCGCCGACGGCGCGCAGCCCGGGCGGCGGCGTCCGGTTCACCGTGAACGCGGGCCTGTTCCCCCGGCCGCCCGCGCTGGCCACGATCCGCTGGCTGCTGCGCAACGGCTACCTTGAGCGGGTCTCCGGCACGGCCATACCGCGATAGACCGGGGCCAGCAGGATCAACCGTCCGTTCTCGCCGGACGGATCGATGACGGAGGGGTGCGATGTCCGCGTGGAGCCGGGTCACACTTGTCGGTGAGCACCGCAAGGTGGACATGGTGCTCCCCGCCCAGGAGCCGATCGGCGCGCTGATGCCCGAGGTGCTCGAACTGCTCGGCGACCCGCCGCAGAGCCCGCCCCGGCTCCGGCACCTCGTCACCGCCGCCGGGGAGGTGCTCAACCCCGGCGCGTCGCTCGCCGAGCGGCGGGTTCCGGACGGCGCCGTCCTGCGGCTCGTGCTGGCCGACGAGCCGATTCCCGCGCCCGTCGTCCACGAGGTGCCGGAGGTCGTCGGCGACACGCTCGACGGGCGACTGTGGCGCTGGAGCCCGGCGGCGGTCCGCTGGAACGCGACCGGCGCGCTCATCGGGCTGGCGCTCGCGATCGGGATCGCCGTCCTCGAACGGCTCGACGGCGACGCGGGACCCGCCGCCGTCGGCGGGGTCGCGGCGTTCCTGGCGCTCGGCGGTCTGGTGTTCGGGCTCATCGGGCAGGAGCGCCTCGGCACGGCGATGGTCCTCGCCGGGGGCGCCACCGCCGCGCCCGCGCTCTGGCGCGCCGCCGACCTCCACGACTGGGAGGACTGGACGCGGTGGGGCGGCTTCGGACTAATAGCCGCCGGGGTCGTCCTCCTCCTCGGGCTCGGCTCGCCGCTCGGCCGGGGCGGGCTCGTCGGCGGCGGGCTGGCCGCCGCGCTGACGGCCGCCGGGATGATCGGCGCCGGCTTCGGCCTGGACGGCGGGCGCGTCGGCGCCGTCCTCGCGCTGGCCTGCGTCGTCCTGCTCAGCATGCTGCTGCGGGTGGCGCTGTCGCTGTCCGGGCTGACCTCGCTGGACGACCGGCGCGGCGCGGGCGGCGTCGTCGCGCGCGGCGACGTCATGCGGGCCCTGGACGGCGCCCACCGCAGCATGGTCGTCGCGACCCTGTCGGTGGCGCTGGCCGCCGCCGTCGCCGGGATCGGCGCCGCCGCCGACTTCGACCCGTGGACGGCCGGGCTCGCGGGCCTGCTCGCCGTCGTGGTGAGCAGCCGCGCCCGGATGTTCCCGCTGATCCTGCAGAAGAGCGCGCTGTTCGCCTCGGGCCTCGCGATCGTCGTCGCGCTCGCCTTCCAGTGGACGCACCACGTCTCCTGGGGCATCGCGCCCGTGCTGGGTATGCTCCTGCTGGGGCTGTCGATCCCGGTCGCGGTGCTCACCTCCGAGCAGCCCGAGCACGTGCGCGCGCGGCTGCGCCGGATCATGAACCGGGTCGAGGGGGTCGCGGTGGTGGCCATCGTCCCGGTCGCCGTCGGCACCTTCGGAACCTTCGAACGGCTCCTGGAGACCTTCTGAGAGGAGTCGGGTGGCTGACCAGGACGGGGACGCGCCTCCGCCCGACCTTGACCTGACGGTCGTCGACGCCCCCACGCTGCACCGGCGGACCCCCTCCCCACCGCCCGCGCCACCGCCCGCGCCCCCGGCGCCGCCCCCCGCGTTCGGTCAGCCGGCCGACCTCTCGGTCACCCGCCCTGACCAGCCGCCGCCCCGGGTGGACGCCGCGCCGCCGCCCCCTCCCGCACCGCCCCGCCCCGCGCCACCGCCGGTGGTGCCGCCCGTCGTGCCCACGGCACCGGAGGCGCTCGTCCAGGGGCCGGTGCACGGCGACTCGGTCATGCGGCGCGTCGTCCGGGGCGCGCTGCACCCGTTCCGGTCCGCCGACGACGTGCGCGTGGTCACCGAGCACGGCCGGTGGATCGCGCACCCGGTGACCACCGGCAGGCGGATCGCGGTGCTGGGAGTCCGGGAGGGCTCGGGCAAGAGCACGGTGTCGGCGCTGGTCACGACGGCGTTCGCGCACCACCGCGACGACCGGGTCCTCGCGCTGGACCTCGACCCCGAGATGGGCTCGCTGCCGCTCCGGCTGGGCGTCCGCAACGAGCATCCGGTCGCCGACATCACCGGCGCCGACCTGAGCACCGCCTCGTTCGAGCAGGTCCGGGAACTCCTGGTGCCGCTGGGCGAGCGGCTGTGGGCGCTGCCGACCACCTACGGGACGGTGGGCGCGGGCCGCGGCCTCGTCGACGCGAGGCTCTACCGGTCCGCGGGCGTCCAGCTCAGCCGGTTCTTCGGGATCACGGTCGCCGACAACGGCGCAGGCACGCGGACCCCGCTGCACCGGGCCGTCCTCGCCGCCGCCCACGCGCAGATCCTCGTCGCGCCCGCCACCGTGGACGGCGCGGCCGCCGTCGGGCGCGTCCTGGACTGGATGGGCTCGGGCGACCTGCGGGCCCTGCTCCCGCGCACCCTGGTCGTGTTCACCTCGCACACCCCGCACAAGGCGGGGACCGTGGACGTCGACCGCGCCGCCGGAATCCTCGCCGAGGTCGGTGTGACCACGATCCGGCTGGGCTTCGACCGGCAACTGGCCGTCGGGACGACGCTCGACCACGGGCGGCTCGCCTACGCCACCCGCCTGACCGCGATCGCCATCGCCGCCGAGGCGCTCCGGCTGGCCCTCACCGCCTGAACCGCAGCCGCGACCGGCGCTTGGGCGCGGGCGGCGACGGGTCCCGCGGGACGCCCGCGTCCGGGTCGAGCTTGACGAGCGCGTGCTCGCGGCGCCACCAGAACACGTCCGGCGACGTGGGGTCGTCGGACGCGGCGTACATCTCCTTCGCCAGCTCCCGGAACGGGCCGAGAACCGCGCCCATGGCCTCCGAGACGATCGGATACGCGAGGATCGTGCTGTGCGTCGGAACGGCGACCAGCGCCCCGGGCCTCCCGGCGTCGGTGAGGAAGTGGTGCAGCTCGGCGACCAGCGCCGAGACGTACCGGCTGCCGGGCTTGTGGATCACGCGGATCGACTCGGTCAGCGTGAGCGGCTGGTCGTGGACGTCGACGTCCGCCAACTCCACCTGGTAGGTGTTCGGCACGGCGAGCCCGCCGAGGTCGGTGAGGCCGAGCAGCGAGGCCCTGGCCAGGGTGAGCGGCCCGCCGTACCGGGGATGGTCGATCATGATCATGGCATCGAAGTGCCTCCCGGCGGAGACGATCGCCAGGCCCTGCCGCTCGGACTCGGTGAGCTTGGGCACCATGCGGATCCGCAGGCGTTTGCGGACGTCCCCCAGCAGCTCGATGTCGCCGATCGCCATCGCCGCGCGGTCGCTCACATGGATCAGCCACTCCTCCACGAGCCGGGGCCAGGCGACGCGGTCGGCCCGCGCGCAGCGCTCCAGGATCGTCCAGGTGGTGGCGCTGGGCTCGAACCGTCCGACGGGCAGCACGACCTGCGCCAGCGCGGGTTCGAACCGGGCGGCCGGGTTGACGACGGGCAGCAGGTCCTCGATGAGGGCGTGCACGTCCGCCGACACCTCGAACAACTCCATCCCCGACTCCCGATAAGTTGATCTTCGTACCGTTCGCCCCGTCCGACATTAGGGTGGACGGGGATCGCTCGACGTAAGAGGGGTGGCAGGCGTGACGACCCGGTTGGTGCACCGGCCCGCGCGGACCGTCTACCCGAGGACCGACTCCGAACCCCGGCAGGTCGAGGCCCCTCCCACTCTCCCCGAGGCGGGCGGGACCGGCAACCAGCTCATGACGATCCTGCCCATGGTCGGCATGATGGGCTCGCTCACCATCATGACCGTCATGCGGAACCCCGCGTTCATGGCGTTCGGCGCGGTGCTGCTGGTCGTGGCGGTGCTCGGCGGCGGCGCGCTGCTGCTGTCGCGCAAGGGCCAGGTCACCCGGCAGCGCAAGAACCAGCGCGAGCGCTACCTGGAGTTCCTGGAGGAGCTGCGGGAGGAGCTGTCGGCGGAGGAGCGGGAGCACCGGACGCTGGCCCGGGTGCTCGACCCGCCGCCCGAGGCGCTGTACGACGTCGTCCGCGACCCGTCCCGGCTGTGGGAGCGGCGCCGCACGCACGACGACTTCCTGCGGGTCAGGGTCGGCACCGGCCTGATGCCCGGCCACTCGCTTGAGCTGGGCGAGCAGGGCACCGCGCTCAACCCGACCGACCCGTTCATGTCGTCGGAGGCGCGGGCGGTGATCGAGCGCTTCCGCACCGCGCCGGACATGCCGCTCACGCTGCCGCTGGACATGGCGGGCGACGTCAGCGTGATCGGCAGCCGCCCGGACGTGCTGCGGCTGGTGCGCGCGATGGCCGTCCAGCTCGTCGCCTTCCACGCCCCCGAGGACGTCGCGATCGGCGCGGCCTACGGCGGCGCCTCGCCCGACTGGGACTGGCTCAAGTGGCTGCCGCACGTGCACGACCAGCACCGGCGGGACGGCGGCGTGCCGATCCGGCTGATCGCCTCGTCCCCGCTGAGGCTGGCGGCGCTGCTGGCCGACGAGCTGCGGCGGCGCAGCGACTACGCCGCCGAGGTGCGGCGCGGGCTCGGGCGGCGCGACTCGTTCAGGATGCTGCGGCGGCTGGTGGTGTTCCAGGACACGCACGGCGAGGTGGCCGCCGACCTCGTCCGGCCGGACGAGAGCGTCCCGGTCGCCGACCTGGCCGCGACGGTCGTCCACCTGCTGTCGGACCGGACGCACGAGCCCGGCGACGTCGGCGTGCGGATCACGGTCGAGGGCGACCGGGTCCGCGTCGAGGACCTGCGCGGCCCCGAGCCGGTGGAGATGAGCGGCACGCTCGACGACGTCCCGGCCGCGATGCTGGAGGGCCTGGTCCGGATGGTCGCGCCGATGCGGCTGTCCCGCGAGTCGGTGGACGAGACCGCCGGGCAGGGCGGCGAGGTCGACTTCGCCGGGCTGCTGGGCGTGACGGACCCCGGCGACCTCGACGTCGCGCGGCTGTGGGCGCCGCGCGGCGAGCGCGCGTTCCTGCGCGTCCCGGTCGGGCTGGACGACGCGGGCCGCCCGGTGATCCTCGACCTGAAGGAGGCGGCCAGCCTCGGCATGGGCCCGCACGGGCTGTGCGTCGGCGCGACCGGGTCGGGCAAGAGCGAGCTGCTGCGGACGCTGGTGCTCGCGCTCGCGGCCACGCACGGACCCGAGCAGGCGAGCATGGTGCTGGTCGACTACAAGGGCGGCGCGACGTTCGCGCCCTTCGACGGCCTGCCGCACGTCGCGGGCGTCATCACCAACCTGGAGGACGACGCCGGGCTGATCGAGCGGGTGTACGCGAGCCTGTCGGGCGAGGTGCAGCGGCGGCAGCAGGTGCTGCGCGACGCGGGCAACATCGCCAACATCGGCGACTACAACCACCAGCGCGGGCAGCGGCCCGACCTGCCGCCGCTGCCGCACCTGCTCGTGATCATCGACGAGTTCGGCGAGCTGCTCACCGCGCGCCCGGACTTCATCGAGCTGTTCCTGTCGATCGGCCGGATCGGCCGCAGCATCGGCGTCCACCTGCTGCTGTCCAGCCAGCGCATCGAGAGCGGCAAGCTGCGCGGCCTGGAGACCTACCTGTCGTACCGGATCGGGCTGCGGACGTTCTCCGAGGAGGAGAGCCGCACGGTCCTGGACTCCCCCGACGCGTTCCACCTCCCGGCGCTGCCGGGCTTCGGCTACCTCAAGGTCGACACCAGCATCTACCTGCGGTTCAAGGGCGGCTACGTGTCGGGCCCCTACCGGGGCGCGGTGGCGGCGCCGGCCGAGGGCGCCGACCGGCTTCCGGTGCGCCCGTTCACCGCCTACAACCTGGCCGGTCCGCTGGACGGCCCGGGGCGGGGCGCGCCCGACGGCGAGGCCGAGCTGCCGGAGCGGACCACCGGCCCCACGATGCTCGACGTGCTGGTCGGCCAGCTCGCCCGGCACGGCCGCCCGGTGCCGATGATCTGGCTGCCGCCGCTGCCGTCCATGGCCACGCTGGACGCGGTGACCGGTCCCGTCCGGATCACCGAGCAGGGCATGCGGCTGCCCGCCGGCGGGGGGCCGCTGCGGGTGCCGATCGGCCTGCTGGACGACGCGCGCCGCCAGTGGCAGGGCGTGTGGAACCTCGACCTGACGGCGGCGGGCGGGCATGTCGCGATCATCGGCGGGCCGCAGACCGGCAAGACCACGCTGCTGCGCACGTTCGTGCTGTCGCTGGCGCTGACGCACACGCCGCGCCAGGTCGCGGTGTACGGGCTCGACCTGGTCGGCGGCGGCCTCCAGGTGCTGTCCGGGCTGCCGAACGTGGGCGGCGTCGCGGGACGCACCGACCTGGAGCGGATCCGCCGGACCGTCGAGGAGGTCCACGGGATGCTGGAGCACCGCATGGAGGTGTTCCGGCAGCACGGCATCGACGGTGTCCAGCGGCTGCGGCAGATGCACGCGGCCGGGAGCGTTCCGGAACTGCCGTGCGCGGACGTCGTCCTGGTCGTGGACGGGTTCGGCGCCATCAGGAACGACTTCGAGGAGATCGACGACATGGTCTCCGACCTGCTCCAGCGCGGCGGCGGCTACGGCATCCACATCGTCGCGGGGATGCTGCGGTGGAACGACGTGCGGATCGCCGCGCAGTCCACGTTCGGGCAGCGCGTCGAGCTGCGGCTCAACGACCCCTCCGACTCCACGGTCAGCCGCAAGCTCGCCGAGACGATCAGCGCCGAGCTGCCGGGACGCGCGCTCACCGACGCCGGGCTGTTCGGCCATGTCGCCGTGCCCGCGCTCGGCGCCGTGCCCGACCCGACCGAGCTGGGCACCGCCGCCGAGTCGGCGGTCGGGGCCGTCCGCAACGCCTGGACGGGCGAGTCCACCCCGCCCGTGCGGGTGCTGCCGCACCGGCTCGCGGCGTCCGAGCTGCCCGATCCGGCGCGCGAGCCCCGGCTGGTGCCGCTCGGGGTGGAGGAGCGCGCGCTGGAGCCGCTGCTGCTCGACCTGTTCGACGTCGACCAGAACCTCGTCGTGCTCGGCGACGGCGGCTCCGGGAAGTCCAACCTGCTGCGGCTGATCGTCCAGCAGCTCACCGCCCGGTACACGCCCGAGCAGGTGGTGTTCGCGGTGATGGACCCGCGCCGCTCGCTGCGCGACGTGGCGCCTGAGCCCTACATCGGCGGCTACGCGCCGACGCCGAGGATCTGCGCCGGGCTCGCGGGCGGCGTCGCCAAGGAGTTGCAGGAGCGCATGCCGGACGACCCGTCCGCCGTCCCCGAGGGCGCCGGGGTGAAGGGCCCGCGGATCGTCGTGCTCGCCGACGACTACGACCTGCTGACCACGGCGGGCCAGCAGCCGCTCGCCCCGTTCGTGCCGTTCGTCGCGAGCGGCCGCGACATCGGCCTGCACTTCGTCGTGGCCCGCCGCGTCGCCGGGTCCTCCCGCGGCCTCTACGACCCGCTCCTCCAGGCGGTGCGGGAGAGCGGCACGGGCGCGCTGGTGATGTCCGGGGACCGGTCGGAGGGGCAGCTGTTCCCGCGCGTCTACGCCGAGTCGCTGCCGCCGGGGCGGGCGCAGTGGATCCGGCGGGGCGAGAGCGCGCGGCTCGTCCAGACCGCGCTGGCCGAGACCCCGGTGCGCGAGGAGGCCCGATGACCTACGACATGGTGGTGCTGACGCAGCGGGCGCCCGACGTGCGGGCGATCATCGACAGCATGGTGGCGGCGGGCGAGACCCTGCGGGTGCGCGGCGGCGGCGACGGCGCCCTCATCCTGCTCCGCGACGACGAGGGATCGCCGCTGGTCAGCATCGAGTCGGCGCAGCGCGTGGACGTCGAGGGCGAGGTCGGCCGCGTCCTCGGCGGCGCCGTGGACGCGGGTCTGACCGTCCCCTACTGGTGGGTGGAGGTGCGCGCCTCGGGCGGTGACCCGAGGGCGCCCGGCATCGCGCACCGGTTCGCCGACGCGATGGTGGAGCGGCTGGGCGGCGCCGTCTGGCCGCCGAACGCCCCCGAGGAGGCACCGTGACCACGACGAACACGCATGCGGCGCTCGACATCGTCACGACGCGGAGCGCCGTCGCCATCCAGGACCGCCCGCTCGTGCCGCTCTCGTCCTGGCTGACCGACGCGATGGAGAAGTGCGCGCGCGTCGACCAGGCGTTCCAGATCCTCACGCCGCACGACGCCCGGATCACCCTGCCCCTGCGGATGATGCTCGGCACCCGGCAGGCGCGGTGGGTCGTCCAGGAACCGGACGAGGGCTACTACGACGGCTTCACCGGCTTCCCCCTTGAGTGGGACGGCGCCGCGTTCGTCGTGTCGGAGAAGGCGAAGGAAGGGCCGTCCGAGACGTTCCTGCGGGAGGTTCCGGACGACGACCTCGGCCACCACCTCGTCGTGAGCCTGAACGTCGTCCACGACGCCACCTCGGGCCTGCTGCTCGGCGGCGTGATCGAGGACCTCGCCCGCGCCCTCGCCGGAACCGCGCCCCGCTGCTGGGGGACGGCCGAACCCGCGCTGTCGCGGTGGTCGCCGCCGGAGCTGACCGACCTGTGCCGCCGCCGCTCCCCCGCCTCGACCCTGCTGGTGTTCATGGGCCCGCACGGCGGGGACGTGCCGCCCTTCGGCGGGACCGTGCAGGTCTCCCGCGTGACCTCGGGGGTGAAGGAGTCGATCACGTTCGCGCTCGCCTGCCCCGCCGACCGCGAGCCGCCGCTGGAGGAACTGGAGGACCTCGCGGACCGGTACACGCGGACGGGCGTCCTGCGGACCCTCAACGTCCAGTGGACGCCCGCGCTGCTCGACCTCACCTACCCGAGCCGCGCGATCGGCGTCCCCTCCCCGCTGGCCATGGGCATCGGCCCGGAGGGCGTCGCGGAGATCGGGATCGAGCACGCGCTCTCGGCCGAGGCGACCGGCCGCCGGATCGGCGACGCCGCCTCGCCCGGCCTGTGGTTCCCGCTGGCGGACGGCGACGACACCGCGGCCTGGACGCGGCTGCGGACGCTCATGGAGCACCTGACCGAGCCCGCCACCGGCACGGGCCGCTGGCGGACGTCCTGATCACGCGGGCGGGCGGCTCCACTTCAGCTGCGCGAACCCCGGCTTGATCACCCCGTTGATCAGTTCGAGCCGCTCGGTGAACGGCGCGAACGCCGACTTCATCGCGTTCACCGTGAACCACTGGAGGTCGTCCCACCCGTACCCGAACGCCTCGGTGAGCTTCGCGAACTCCTCCGACAGCGACGTCCCGCTCATCAGCCGGTTGTCGGTGTTCACCGTGACGCGGAAGCTCAGCCGCCGCAGCAGCCCGATCGGGTGCTCCGCGATCGACTTCGCGGCCCCGGTCTGGATGTTGGACGTCGGGCACATCTCCAGCGGGATCCGCTTGTCGCGCACGTAGTCGGCGAGCCGTCCGAGCCTCGGCTCCCCGCCGGTCACGTCGATGTCGTCGATGATCCGCACGCCGTGCCCGAGCCGGTCGGCGCCGCACCACTGGATCGCCTGCCAGATCGAGGGCAGCCCGAACCCCTCGCCCGCGTGGATCGTGAAGTGCGCGTTCTCCCGCTGGAGGTACTCGAACGCGTCCAGGTGGCGGGTCGGCGGGTACCCCGCCTCCGCGCCCGCGATGTCGAACCCGACCACGCCCGCGTCCCGGTACCGGACGGCCAACTCCGCGATCTCCTTGCTCCGCGCCTGGTGCCGCATCGCCGTGACCAGCGCTCCGACCCGGATCCCGTGGTCGGCCCGCGCCCGCGCGAACCCGTCCAGGACGGCCTCGACGACCTGCTCCAGCGTCAGCCCCTCGGTGACGTGCTGCTCGGGCGCGTACCGGACCTCCGCGTAGACGATCCCGTCCTCGGCCAGGTCCTCGGCGCACTCGTAGGCCACCCGCGTGAGCGCCTCCGCCGACTGCATCACCCCGACCGTGTGGTCGAACGTCT
This sequence comes from Actinomadura sp. NEAU-AAG7, assembly GCF_018603865.1. Lineage (NCBI taxonomy): Bacteria > Bacillati > Actinomycetota > Actinomycetes > Streptosporangiales > Thermomonosporaceae > Actinomadura > Actinomadura sp. NEAU-AAG7. The sequence goes on along the minus strand of NZ_JAHFZY010000004.1, from coordinate 405,069 downwards.
CCAGATACCGCTCCAGCGACCCCGAGTCGGCGGCCTCCTCGAACCAGAGCCGCAGGTTGTCCGCGTCGCCGCTGGGCAGCGCCCCGTACCCGCTCTCGCGCGCGAGGTCCACGATGGTCGCCGGACGGACCCCGCCGTCCAGATGGTCGTGCAGCAGCACCTTGGGCGCGCGCCGGATCTCATCGAGTGTGGGCCGATCGCTCATCCTTAGAAGCTACCGCCCCGACCGCCGTTCCACCTGCTCACCCGCGAGGTTCCGGCTGGAGAACACGAAACTGCGGTAGGCCCACCACCGGAACAGCATCGCCAGCAGGGTGCCGATAATCATCCCGCTGAAGAAGTCGGAGAACTCCTGCACCCGCTGGCTCACGTGCGGCTCCGCCAGACCGAACCAGTACCGGGCCGCGTAGAGCGGGATCGCGTTGATCCCCATGGAAATGGCGTTGATCAGCACGAACAGCAGAATCTCACTGGACCGGCGCCGACCGTTGGTGACGCGAAACGCCCACCGCCTTTGCAGCACATAGGAGAGCGCGGTCGCCGCCGCCGTGGCGACCAGAAGCGCCGTCACCGGCTTGCTCTGCAAGAGGGTGAATTTGAGCGCATAGTAAATGGCGGTGGTGACGGCGTAGCAGAGGCCGCCGGTCATCCCGAACTTGAGCAGCACCCGCTGCCTGATGATGATCGGCCGCACCTGCTCGGGAATCCTCTCCAGCACGGCACTGGCGATCGTCATGCGGCAAGGCTATACGGGATCACCCCGCCCCGGGAGGACATTTCACCAAGATCCACCACCGCACCCCGCGCGACGGATACCGCCGTACGACGGCATTTCAATGCGCCTCGTGATGATCTCCCGGTGGTTGATTGATATTCAGCGTGTACTGAAATTTCAGTTGCGGCTGGAATCTGGTTACCGACAGCTCCGCGAAGTACCTTCCTGTCACACGACGGCCGGCCACGAGCCCCGTACCAGCGGGTTCTCGCGGTCGGGCGCCCCCCGCAACCCCGAACTGCCGCCGGAGCGCCAGCGGCCCGACCGGCGGCGAAAGGTGGACGAAGGTGAACCGTGGAATGCGCCTCAAATGCGCGACGATCCCCCTGCTGAGCACCGCGGCGTTGATCACGCTTCCGGCGTTCGGGACCGTTCAGGCGACGGCCCAGTCGACACAGGACGCCCAGATCCGGCAGACCGCGCTCGCCGACCGGCTGACCGGCCGGCTGGGCGACCGGCAGGCGGGCTCCTACCTCGACGGCGCGGGCGACCTCGTCGTCAACGTGACCGACGCGGCCGCCGCGCGGCAGGTCACCGGCGCCGGAGCGCGGGCGCGCGTCGTCGCCCACGGCATCCGGCCGCTGACCGGCGCGAAGGCCAGGCTCGACCGGCTCGCGGGGACGGCGGGGACGACCGGGCTGGCCTGGGGCGTGGACGTCGTCTCCAACAGCGTCGTGGTCGACGTGCCCCGCACCGACGACGACGCCGCGACGAAGGCGTTCGTCAAGCGCGCGAGGGCGATGGGCGATCTCGTCCGGGTCCGGCGGGTGGCGGCGGCGCCGCGTCCGATGGTCGGGCCCGGCGACGCGATCCTCACCGGCGGCTCGCGCTGCTCGGTGTCGGCGATCGCCGTCGGCGGCGGCGCGGAGTTCGTCGTCACCGCCGGGCACTGCACGAGAATCAGCCCGAACTGGACGACCAAGGACGGCCAGACCCTCGGCACCCGGGAGGCCGGCAGCTTCCCGGGCGACGACTACGGCACGATCCGGGTGACCAACGGGTCGCTCCAGAACGACAACGCCCAGCTCACCTCGGTCGGACGTCCGGCGGTCGGCTCCCAGATCCAGAAGAAGGGCTCGACGACCGGCACCACCACCGGGACGATCCGCGGTTATGACCGCACGGTCAACTACCAGGAGGGCACGGTCTCCGGCCTGGTCGAGACCACCGCCTGCACCCAGCCGGGCGACAGCGGCGGCTCGCTGCAGGCCGGCACCGTCGCCGTCGGGATCGTCTCCGGCGGCACCACCGGCGCCTGCCGCGCCAACTACCAGTCGTACTTCCAGCCGTTGGACGAGGCGCTCCAGTCGCAGAGCCTCACGCTCAAGTAGTCCGGGTCCGGGGCTCCCGGCGGTCCGGGAGCCCCGCGCTCAGCCGGCCTTGGCGTACTCGTCCATGCCCCCGGCGAAGTCGAACACGACGCATGCCTCGTCGCCGACGACCCAGGCGTCGTGCCCGGGTGTGACCACGAACGCGTCACCGGGACCGCCCTCCTGCTCACCGCCGTCGCGCATGCGCACCCGGAGCCTGCCCTGCACGATGTAGCCGTTGTGGTGCACCTCGCACAGCTCGGTGCCCGCGATGTCCCTGAGCGACTCCGTCCAGCGCCAGCCGGGCTCGAACGTGGCCCGCGCGAACACCAGCCCGGTCATCTGGAGGACCTCCAGATGCCCCTTCGGGAAGTCGCGCCGCTCGTCGGGCTTGTCGATGCTCTTGATCTCCAACATGATGGTCCCCCTTTTCACCATCACCTCCCACGCTCGCACCAGGCTTGACCTGCGTCAACACACGCCATCAACCTCGTGCCCCGGCGGCCGCGGAACTGCCGACGCGCAGCAGGTTGCCGCTGCGGTCCACGAGCGCGAACTCGCGCATCCCGTAGTCGGTGTCCCGCGGCGGGACGAGCCGGCTGCCGGTGGCCACCTCGCCGGGGACGCCGATCCCGTCCCACTCCCGATGAAGGGCGTCCGCGTCATCGACGTACACGTAGCAGGCGCCGGCGGTGGTCAATGGATCGACCTCGGGATGGTGCCAGAAATGCAGTGTCACGGTCCCGCGCGCCACGATGAGGTAGCCGGCGTCCGGCCACGACCCCCGCGTCTCGAATCCCAGCCGCGTATAGAACTCCAGCGTCTCCGCCAGATCCCGACTGGGCAGAACAGGCACCGCATATTCCTCCATGCCGCAACGCTATGCCGTGCCTCCGACACGTGCGCACGCCCCGGCGCGAAGTGGCGTCGCGCCGGGGCGTGGTGGTTCAGGACATGGTGGTTCAGGACGTGCTGGTTCAGGACGTGCTGGTTCAGGACGTGCTGGTTCAGGACGTGCTGGTTCAGGATGTGGAGGCGATGACGCCGTCGATCCATTCCTGGTGGGCGGGAACGTCGGTGTAGATGCCCATTCCGCTGCGGCAGTTCGGGGGCTCGCTGGGCTGGCCCGGGTCCGGGGGCTTGATCTCGACGCGGCTGAACGCGCCGATGAGCTTCCAGCCGGTGCCCTCCCGGCGGAGCAGCGGGCCGCCGGAGTCGCCGAAGCAGGCGCCGGCGCGGGTCTCGGGGTTGCCGGTGCAGACCTCGGAGGCCGGGTCGAGGGGCGTCACCTCGTTGGTGCAGGCGGACGGCTCGCGCACGGCCGAGTCGAGTTGCTGGAGCACCGTCGGGGTGCTCTCCTCGCCGCACGTCTGGCCGGGCTCGGTGCAGCCCCATCCCAGCAGCCGGGTCGGGGTGCCGGCGGGCTGCCGGACGTCCACCGGCACCGGCGCGCCCGTGACCGGCTGGTCGAGCCTGACCAGCGCGATGTCGTGGGTCGCGGTGTCGCTCTCGGGGTGGGTGACGAGGCGCTCGACCCCGCGGACCGTTCCACCCTGGTCCTTGCGGAGGCTTCCGATACGCAACTGAAGATCGGCGGGGTTCTTGCCCTCGACGCAGTGCCGCGCCGTGACCACCCAGTCTCCGGTGATCAGGCTGCCCCCGCAGAAATGGCCGCCCGCGTTCTGGATGGAGACCATGAACGAGTAGGGCTCGGTCGCGTCCGAACCACCGATGATCATGGGGGACGGGCCGGGCGAGGCCGGCGCGGCCGGCGCGGCCACGCCGAACCACAGCAGCGTCGCGGCGAGCGCGGCCATGACCAGCCGGAGGGGACGAGCCGCCCCTCCGGCGGGTCTGGAAAAGCCGATCGGTCTGGACTTCACGGGTCCTCCTGGGAGGCGGGAGCCGAGGAGGTCTCGCTCGGCCCCCGCGCGTCGGGATGATCGTTCGTCCCGACGCTAGGGACCCGCGGCCCGCCGGACGATCCGGCCAGCGGGCCGAACCGCGGTACAGCAGCCTGTACCGGGGGCGCGTCTCAGCCGGTCAGGGGCTTGAGGTCCTCCCGCCGCTCCACCGTGGACCCCAGCAGGTAGCGGCTCAGCGCGCCGCGGGCGGGCGCCTCGGCGGGCGCGATGAGGTGCAGGGAGCCGCGTGCGGCGCGGACGGCGAACTGGGCCTTGTTCAGCAGGTGGGCGCCGTGGAAGTCGACCGCGTCCAGCTTCGAGAGGTCCAGCACGAGGGAGAGCGGCGGCTCCGCGAGGACGATCGTCGTCAGGATGCGCGCCTCGGCGGCGACCACCGTGTCCGCCACCAGGCGTCCCGTCAGGGTCAGGACGGTGTAGCGGCCGTAGGAGCGGGTCTCCATCCTCAACTCCCCCCGTCCAGGACGAGCAGGACCATCGATCGACGCCCCCGTCGGGGGCGGGGCGGAACATGCGAGCTGCGGCTCGTTGGAACGCACTAGCACGGGACCTCCCAGCGGTCACTGGCACGGACGGCGGCGAACACGGCAAAGATATTACCTGAAATCTTATTCGGCAAATCTATCTCGTACAATGACCCTGACCCACACCTCGCGCCCGCCGGGGAGCATCCCCCGCTGCCCCCTCGGAGGCGCGAGGATGCGCAACGGACGAGGGGTGAGCGGATGGAGACGACACCGAGCCGGACGAACGCCAAGCCATGGACGTTCCTGACCAACCACGCGCGGGTGCTGATCCAGCTGGCCCGCGATCCCGACGCGCGCGTGCGGGACGTCGCGCACGAGATCGGGATCACCGAGCGCGCGGCGCAGCTCATCATCAGCGACCTGGAGGAGTCGGGGTACATCACCCGCACCCGGGTCGGGCGCCGCAACAGCTACACCGTCAACGCCCACCGACCCTTCCGGCATCCGACCGAGGCCGACCACGACGTGGAGGCCCTGATCGAGCTGTTCGCCGGGCAGGACGCCGCCGCCCTCGCCTAGAGGGCCGCGCTGGGCAGGACGTCCCCGCTCGGCGGGGGCGTCCTGACGGGTGTCATTCGGCGCGGGTGGCCCGGTCGGCGTGGGGCGGTTCCTCGATGGCACTCGTGCCGGAGCCGGGACGCGACTCCCATTCCCAGGTCTCGTCGAGGCGGATCCGTCCGTCCGGGAGCGTGGTGACCACCGTGACGCAGTGGCCGCTGGACGTCTCGCCCGCCGTGTTGAGCTGGCTGTAGCGGAAGTCGAGCCGGTCGCCCTCGCGCGTCCCCACCAGGAATCCGCGCCGGACTCCGCCGCCCCCGTACTCGGCCCAGACCTCGCCGTCGTGCTCGTGGTAGGTGAACTCGGTCTCGGTGCCGACCTCGCCGCCGACGGTGTCCTGGACGGCCCGGAAACGCCGTCCGTCCAGTGAGGAAGCTCCGGTGCTCATGATCATCACCGTACCGCGCGGCCCGGGGTCGAGACCGGCCATATTGATCATCAAAAGCCACCGGTTGGGTTCTGACCTGGGGTGTTAACGTGGACGGCATCAGGGTGAACGTTGAGCCGAAGGTTTCGCGGTCCGCGAATGGAGCCACCCGACAATGATGAACCGGACGCTGCGGATTCCCACCACCGCCGCCGAGGTCCAGAAAGCCGTCGACCACGCGGCATCGGGAGAGATAGTCCTGCTGGAGGACGGCGGGCACGTATTGGCCGCCGTCGTCTCCCCCGAGGTGGCCGCCGCCGGAGCGGACGCGCTGAGCGCGGCGGAGGACGCCGCCGACCGCCTGCTCGGAGCGCGGCTCATCGCCGAGCTTGAAGCGGGAATGGAAACGACGCGGCTGAACGACCTGCGCCGTGAACTCGCGCGATGAGCGGATACCACGAGATCCTCCTCGCGGCCTCGGCGGTGCAGACCGTCCGCGCCATTCACCGCGACGATCCGGGCTCCGCCGAGTTCGTTCTCAACTCGCTGGAATACCTCTCGACGGACGTCGACTCCGGGGCCCTCCGCACGATCGACAAGGAGGCGGGGCTGCTCACCACGACGATCGGTGACTTCGACGCATTGTGCTGGCTTCGCCAAGACGAGATGAGCATCATCGTCCTGGCCGTCTCACGGCGTCGTCACCCAGCGTGAGGCGGCGTCCCTGTTGACGTGCTCGGCGAAGTCGAGGAACTCCTGTGCGCGCCCCGCGCCGACCGGCTCGGCGTAGATGTAGGGGCACATGTCCGAGTCCGTCAGCTTCGAGCGCTGGTAGAGCGAGAACTCCCGCCACGTGTAGCCGTGCCGCGCGAGTTCCCGGGCGACCTCGTCCTTGATGTGCGCGCCGTACATCGGGTCGTGCATCTCGATGAGCAGCGCCGGACGGTGCTCGCGTACCGTCGCCGCCGCGCCCGCGAGCGCCTTTCCCTCGTGGCCCTCGATGTCAATCTTGATGAACCCGATCGGGCCGTTGACCCCGGACGCGATGAGGTCGATCGGAACCGCCTCCACCTCACCGAGAAACGCGCCGTATCCGTCTCCGCCGTCGTACAACGCGGAAATCTTGCAGTCTGCGGGCGGGCGTGCGGGTTCACCGGTGGCCAGCGACCGCGTACAGGCGCCGGCGGGCATGTTGAACGGGTCCCAGAGCCGGACCGTCGTTCGGGTCTCGTAGACCGCCAAGGGGCGAACGTCGATATTGCCGATCCCGTTGAGCCGGATATTCGCACGCAACGTGCGCAGGGCGTCCGGGTTCGGCTCGATCGCGACGACCGTCGCGAACGCGCCGGCCATCCGGAGGGCGAAATGGCCGACGTGGGCGCCCGCGTCGATGAACACCGAGCCGGGCTCGGCGAACGACCGGAGGAGCCGCCAGATGTCCTGCTCGTGAGGGCCGGGGCCGATGCGGTCGCCGCTTCCGGGCCGGACCGTCCAGGTGAGCCCGTCGCACTCCACGAGCGAAGGCGCCGCGGCCATCAGCACCTCCGGAGACAGGCGGCGGAGCACGCGAACCCCCGTGCGCTCACGGGCCCTCGATGGCTCGCGTGTCGGACGATATCCAGCCCCGGTGCGGATAGTAGTTCTTCAACTCCCGCATACGCTCCGACTCCGCGAAGAACACGAATTCGAGGTTCACGCGCTGGACCATCCCGCGCTTGGTCTCCTCGCTCAGCCCGCTCCCGACGAACGGCACCGAACTGATCGCCACCTCGGTCAGCGTCGACAGCCCGGTCGAGGCGAACCGTTCGGCCATCCGCGCCATCTTCGGCATCTTCCGGCGGAGGAAGATGCCGAGCCTGGTGGAGCGCACGGTCAGGTGCGGGCGCGTCGTCCGGATGTGCTCGCAGATGTTCTGCCAGTAGTCGGCGGCGCAGTCGGCCAGGGCGGTGCCCAGCGCGTCGTCCACATGCCGGGCGTCGGGGACTTCGAGGTAGGACTGGATCTCGAAGAGCTCCCTGGCCTTCTCGCGCAGTTCCAGGATCTCGTCGAGGCGGAGCATGGCGAGAAGGTCGGGCGGCGGCCCTTCGACCATGCGATAGGCCGCCTCCATCAACTCGCCCGCCTCCACCCGGGGATCGGCCTGCTCCTGGGCGAGCCCGCTATTGGCGAGAACGGCCTCGGCGAGCCCCGCGCCCTGTTCGGAATCCCAGTCCGACCCGAGGACCCGCGCGTTGAACGCGTTCGCGTGCGCGGTCTCGTCGAACAGGCCATGGATCTGGATCAGCGGGCTGCTGACCGGGAGCCCGGAATCGTGCAGGAGAGCGAAGATCGGCGTATGCGAGAACCACGGCCTGGAGATGATCTCGTCGTAGCGCCGCCGCAACTCGATCGGCTGCCGCGCCAGAAGCCCGGCCAGCACCGAGTCCGATGAGTTCGCCGCGTCCCGCACCTGGCGGATGAACTCGTTCTTGGTCCGCATGTATTCGTAGCGGGCGACGACGGCACCGTCGGCGGAGATGACCCCGTCGAGTTCCTCCAGCATCCTGCCGCGCGCGTCGGAGACCGGGGAGATGACCCAGCCCTTGCCGTCCGGCCTGTTGCGCTTCCAGCTGTCCAGGACCTCGGTCAGGGAATTGCACGGGTCCAGCCGGTCCTCTTCGGTGAGGTAGTTGTGCTCCCGGAGGCCGACCACCACGACGCCCGCCGCGATGAGTTCGCGGAGCAGCCGGTAGAAGTTGCTCTCCCGCAGATCGAACCTGCCGAAGTCGCCCACGACCCGCGGATTGTCGACGAGTTGGGTGTCATGCACGTAGACGCGCTCGTTGAAGAGCGCCCCGAACACGAGCAGGGCCCGAAGCTGAACGGTCGAGCTGATTCCGGCCCAGATCGGCTCCAGCGCGGCGAACTGTGCGGTGGGAGGCAGGGCGTTGGCGGTGCGTGAGCCGTCGTGCCTCGTCAATTCGAGATACCACCCTCGGAGAGCGACCGTTCTCTGCCGGGACGGTGAACGACCCCCGATTCCGGCGGCGCCGACCCTCGTCCAAGCGAAGCACATTCGCCCACCGCAGGGAAGGCGGAAGCCGGACGGGCCGGGCCGACGCCCCTCACCTGCGACGCGACTCCGCCGTGGGCCATGATGGGGGAATGGATTTCGAGCCCTACCGGGGCGAGCTGGTCGCGCACTGCTACCGGATGACGGGCTCCTTCCACGAGGCGGAGGACATCGTCCAGGAGACGATGCTGCGGGCGTGGAAGGCCCGCGACCGGTACGACGCGGCGCGCGCCTCCGTCCGCACCTGGTTGTACCGGATCGCGACCAACGCGTGCCTGACGGCGCTGGAGGGACGGAGACGGCGCCCGCTGCCGTCCGGGCTCGGGGCGCCGAGCGATGATCCCGGGGCGGCCCTCACACCGGCGCTCGACATCCCCTGGCTCCAGCCGTTCCCCGACGCGCGCTTCGACACCGGCATGCGGGCCGACCTGCGGCTCGCCCTGGTGGCGGCGCTACAGGTGCTCCCGCCGCGCCAGCGGGCCGTGCTGGTCCTGCGCGACGTCCTGGACTTCCGCGCGGCCGAGGTCGCGGAGCAGTTGGAGACCACGGTCCCGGCCGTCAACAGCACCCTGCAACGCGCCCGCGTCGCGCTCGCCGACGCGGCCGACCTGGACGAGGTCGCCGAGCCGGACGACCCCGAGGTCCAGGCGGTGATCCAGCGGTACGTGCTGGCGTTCGAGGCGGCCGACGTCCCGGGCCTGGTGCGGCTCCTCACCGACGACGCCGTCATGGAGATGCCGCCGGTGCCGCTCTGGTACCGGGGCGGCCGCGACTACGGCCTGTTCATGGACCGCGTGTTCGAGATATGGGGCCCCGGCTGGCGCATGCGGCAACTGACCGCCAACGGGCAGCCGGCGCTCGCCGCATACGCGCCGACCCCCGACGGCGAACTCCGGATGCACACCTTGCAGGTCTTCACGGTCGTCGACGGCCGGGTCGCCCGCAACGTCGTGTTCTCCGATCCGGACGTGTTCCAGGCGTTCGCCCTGCCCGAGAGGATTTTCTAGCGGGACGCGATGAGTCCGGCCGACGCCGCCGGTATGTACGGCGAGCATCGACCGGAAGGACACCATCGTGAGCACCATCGTCATCGCGTTCACCACCCTGGACGGGATCGTCACCGACCCGGACGGCGCCGACGGGACACCCACCGGCGGCTGGGCGTTCCGGCACGGCCCGGGAACAGCCGACGGGGACAAGTTCCTCCTCGGAAGCACGCTGGACGACGGCGTCCTGCTCCTGGGACGCAGGACCTGGCACCTGTTCGCGCGGCTCTGGCCGGGACGCGACGACCCGTTCTCGCAACGCATGAACGCCGCCGCGAAACTCGTCGCCTCCCGCTCGCTGCCCGACGCGTCCGCCTGGCAGAACTCGCGGCTCATCGAGGGCGACCTCATCGACGCGGTCAAGCGCGAGAAGCGCGACGTGATCGTCGCCGGCAGCCTGAGCGTCGTCCGCGCCCTGATGGCCGCGGACCTGGTCGACGAGTACCGCCTGCTGGTCTTCCCGACGATCCTCGGCACCGGCGACCGCCTCTTCCCCGCCGACGGCCCGACCGCGTACCTCGACTGCGAGTGGTCCGAACAGATCGGCGCCGCCGTCCTCACGTGCTACACGAGGACGCCCGAGGCCGGGTGATCCACCGGACGAACGGCCCGGAGGCGGCGTGGAGCACCGGAACCCCCCGGCCTCATGTCCGGCCGGCGACGGGGCTGCGGCGTTCGATCAGGACGACGTCCCGCCAGCGGCCATGGTGGCGGCCGATGCGCACGCGGGTGCCGATGACGCGGAATCCGACCTTGGCGTGCAGGGCGAGGCTGGCGGCGTTCTCGGGGAAGACCCCGGACTGGACGGTCCAGATCCCGGCGCCGTCGGTGGAGGCCAGCAGCGCGCGCAGAAGGAGGAGGCCCACGCCGCGTCCTTGGGCGTCGGGGTGGACGTAGACGGAGTGCTCGACGACTCCGGCGTAGGCGCACCGGTCGGAGACCGCGCTGACCGCCGCCCACCCGAGCACCCGTCCGCCGTCGAGGGCGACCAGGCGGTGCTCGCGGAGCCGGGACGCGTCGAACCGCTGCCAGGTGGGGGCGGTGGTCTCGAAGGTGGCGTCGCCGCCGTCGATCCCCGCCTGGTAGACGGCCAGGACCTCGTCGGCGTGCTCGCGTCCCATGGGCACGACACCGGGGCTCATGCGGGCTCCGGGACGCCGAGCTCTCCGATCAGACCCCGCACCCGCCTCTCGATCTCGTCCCGCACGGGGCGGACGGCCTCGATGCCCCGGCCCGCGGGGTCGGCCACGGGCCAATCGAGGTAGCGCTTGCCGGGAAAGACCGGACAGGTGTCGCCGCACCCCATGGTGACGCACACGTCGCTGGCCCGGACGGCGTCCGCGGTGAGGATCTTGGGGATCTCGGCGGAGACGTCGATGCCGACCTCGGCCATCGCGTCCACGACGACCGGGTTCACCTCCTCCGCCGGGACCGATCCCGCCGAGCGCACCTCCACGGCGTCCCCCGCCATGCGGGTGAGGAAGGCGGCGGCCATCTGGGAGCGCCCCGCGTTGTGGACGCACACGAACAGGACGCTGGGCTTACCGGGTGGCATGGGAAAGGATCCCTTCGGATGCGAAACGGTCGCGGCGGGCGAGGGCGAGGTAGACCAGCCCGACAAGCACGGGGACCTCGATGAGGGGTCCGACGACTCCGGCGAGGGCCTGCCCGGACGCGGCGCCGAAGGTGGCGATGGCGACGGCGATGGCGAGTTCGAAGTTGTTGCCCGCCGCCGTGAAGGCCAGCGTGGTCGTCCGCTCGTAGGTGAGCCCGATGGCCTTGCCGAACGCGAACGCCCCGAACCAGACGAGCGCGAAGTAGGCGAGCAGCGGCAGCGCGATGCGCGCGACGTCCCACGGATGGGAGGTGATCGTCTCGCCCTGGAGCGCGAACAGCACGACGATCGTGAACAGCAGCCCGTACAGCGCCCACGGACCGATCACCGGCAGCACCCGCGTCTCGTACGCCTCACGCCCGAGGCGCCGTTCGCCGAAGTGCCGCGTGAGGAATCCGGCGACGAGCGGAATGCCGAGGAACACCGCGACGCTCGCGGCGATGTGCCAGGCCGGGACGTCGAGCGCCGCCCCGTCGCCGAGGCCGAGCCAGCCGGGCAGGAGATCGAGGTAGAACCAGCCGAGCAGGCCGAACGCGAGCACCTGGAACACCGAGTTCAGCGCGACGAGGACGGCGGCGGCCTCCCGGTCCCCGCAGGCCAGGTCGTTCCAGATGATCACCATGGCGATACAGCGGGCCAGCCCGACGATGATCAGCCCCGTCCGGTACTCGGGCTGGTCGGGCAGCGCCAGCCAGGCGAGCGCGAACATCACGGCCGGACCCGCCACCCAGTTCACCACCAGCGAGGACACCATGAGCCTGCGGTCGCCGGTCACCGCGTCCAGCCGGTCGTAGCGGACCTTCGCCAGCACCGGATACATCATGACCAGCAGGCCGAGCGCGATGGGCAGTGAGATCCCGCCGGTCTCGACCTTCGCCAGGGCGTCGCCGAGGCCGGGGACGAGCCGTCCGAGGCCGAGCCCGGCGGCCATCGCGAGCCCGATCCACACCGCCAGGTACCGGTCGGTGAACGACAGCCGCGCCGCGCCGCTCAACGGACGCCGGACCGGGTGAGGATCGCCGCGAGCCGATCGGTCGTCTCCTGGACGAGCCGGTAGTACACCCAGGTGCCGCGCCGCTCCCCCTCGATCAGCCCCGCCTCGCGCAGGAGCTTGAGGTGGTGGGAGATCGTCGGCTGCGACACCTCGAACGCGGGGGTCAGGTCGCACACGCACACCTCACCGCCCGCCCGCGAGGCGATCATCGACAGCAGTTGCAGCCGCACCGGATCGCCGAGCGCCTTGAAGACCCGCGCCAGCTCACCCGCCTCGTCGGCGGCCAGCGGCGCGGTCAGCAGGCCGGGGCAGCAGCCCGCCACGCCGTCCTGGCCGAGCACCTGGAGCGCTTGATTCGACATGCTTCTATATTGACATCCCTCGAATCAGATGGCAACGATAGATAGAGGAACATCGATACAAGCCGGTGAGGAGACCATCATGTCCCGTGTCCAGCTCGCCCTACGCGTCGCCGACCTCGAAGGATCGATCGCGTTCTACTCCAAGCTGTTCGGCGCCGAGCCCGCCAAGGTCCGGCCCGGCTACGCCAACTTCGCCATCGCCGAGCCCCCGCTCAAGCTCGTCCTCCTGGAGGGCGAGACCGGCGACCCGACCCGGCTGGACCACCTCGGTGTCGAGGTCGAGACCACCGACCAGGTCGCCGCCGCGACCACCCGCCTGACCGACGCCGGGCTGGCGACGTTCGAGGAGAACGACACCTCCTGCTGCTACGCCCTTCAGGACAAGGTGTGGGTCACCGCCCCGGGCACCGAGCCCTGGGAGGTCTACACGGTCAAGGCCGACGCGGACGTCCTCAACAAGAACGGCACCGCCACCCTCGACGGCTGCTCCTGCGGCTGACCCGGTGAACGTCCTCGCGCGGTGACCGCGCGTTGATCCCGGCCGTCCGAAACCGGACCTTGGCACTCCCCGGCCAATTCGGCGCACGGCATCCGCATTCCTGAGATGCTGCGAACGGCGCGACGGGGAGCATACCGAGTGCGAACTCGGGCGGCCGGGTTGGGGATGTATGGATCTTCAGATCAGGGTCACCGGCGGTGACGAGGCCGGTGAACGCGCCCGCCTCCTGGAGTGGTTGCGCGCCGACCGGCGGCTGGCCGGGCATGTCCGCGTCCAGCGGCGGCCACCTGGAGCAGAGGAACTGGGCGGGACGCTGGACGCGGTGATGGTCGCGGTCGGCTCCGGCGGCGTGTCCGCCGTGCTGGCGCAGACCCTCCCGGCCTGGATTCAAAGCCGCCGCCCGAAAGTGAGGTTCACCCTCACCACCGAGACCGGAGACCGCTTGGAACTGGAGACCGCGGACGCCGCCGAGGCTCCGCGTCTCATCGCGGAACTGCTGCGGCACCACCATGGCGCGTCCGACTGAGCCGCGCACCGATCTGGCCGACTCCCGCGCCCTTCTGATCGGCACGTCACATTTCCACGACGACGGGTTCACCGGTGTTCCCGCCGCGGCCAACAGCGTGGCGGGCATGTACGAAATGCTCACCGACCCTGCCCGCGGCGGCTGGCCGCGCGACCAGGTGACCACCATCACCAATCCCCACGGCGCCGCATGGCTGGTCCAGCGGATCCGGCGCATGACCGAGACCACGACCGGCGCCTTCCTGCTCTACTACGTCGGCCACGGCGTCATCAGCGAACGCGGGAACCTCACCCTCACCCTGACCGACACCACCGCCACCGACCCCGACCTGACCGGCGTCGAATTCGACCACATCCAACGCGCGCTGGGCACGAGCCCCGCCCGCGTCTCGGTCGTCATCCTGGACTGCTGCTATTCAGGCCGGGCCATCAGCGCGCTGAGCGCCCTGGACACCGTCGCCGACAGCACGAGCATCGAAGGCGTCTACACGCTGACCGCCGCCGAGGGCCCCGCCCATGTCGTCCCCTTCCACCAGCAGCACTCCACCGGCACGTCCTTCACCCAGGAACTGCTGGACCTCATCAACGAAGGACTGCCGGACGGCCCCGAACTCCTCACCTTCCACAGCCTCTACGGCCCCCTGGCCCACCGCCTGCACCGCCGCGGGCTGCCCCGCCCCAACCAGCGCGGGACCGACACCGTCCACCACTTCGGCCTGTCCCGCAACACCGCCTACGGCCGGCTCCCCCGGCCCCGAGACGACGATCCGGTGCTCAACTCCGGCTCTGGCTGGATGGCCCCTCGCCCGATCACCACCCCCTCCCCGGCGCCCTCCGGAACCAGCACACCGGTCTTCAGCAGCCGCATCCGGGCCGGCAAGGTACTGACCTCCCGGTTGGGGGCCCAGCACCTGGCCTTCATGCTTCTCGCGCCCTCGGTCTTCCTGCCTTACGCGACGGAATCCACTTCCCAGACCTCGATCGTGCCCCTGATCATCATCGGAGCGATCCTCGGGACCGTTCTAGCGCTTTTCGTCATCATCCTGGTGCAGTTCTGCCTGACATTGGCCGAACTGGTTCGCCCCCGCCGCCTGAACATCGGCCCCGAAGGGGTCTCCATCGTGTGGGGATCGCGCCGGGCGAACTACACCTGGGACGAGATCGCCACGTTGGAAGTGGCGAACACGGGCCGCGAACGGCCGACCCTGATGCTATGGAGAAAGCCGACCCCGTGGGGTCGCCCCGCTCACCGGACACCGCGGCTGGGCCACTCGCCTCGACGCCCGCCCTGGGAAGACCGCGCGACCGGCTGGATCCGCATCTGCTACCTCGACCAACTACAACGCGGCCGCGAACTAGAAGAACTGTTGCCAGGACGGGCGCCATGGACCCGGTCGAACTAGGACCTCGATCCCCGCGCCCTCGCACAAAGGAACCACCATGCACCTCACCCTGGTCGTGATCGTCGCCGTCATCGTGATGATCCTCGTCCTGCTGGGCACGCTCGTGGCCTGGCTGTCGCACCGACGCTGACCGCCACGCGCACCCGTCGGTCCACCCGCAGCCACTACGCTCGGCGCATGGCGATCCAGCGGATGGACAACGTGCTCATCGTTGTCGAAGACCTAGAGGCCGTTATCGCGTTCTTCGTCGAACTCGGCCTGGAACTGCAAGGCAAGGGCCCCCTTGAGGGACGCTGGGTGGAACGTGTCATCGGCGTGGACGACGTCCGGCAGGACATCGCGATGCTGCGAACCCCGGACGGCAGCAGCGGAATCGAGCTCGCGCGCTTCCACCAACCGGCGGCGATCAGGCAGGAGCCCCAGAACGCGCCGGCGAACACACTGGGCATCCGCCGCGTCATGTTCGCCGTCGACGACATCGAGGACGTGGTCGCCCGGCTCAAGTCCCGCGGCGCCGAACTCGTCGGCGAGATCGTCCGCTTCGAGGACGCCTACCTGCTCTGCTACGTCCGCGGCCCCGAAGGCATCGTCGTCGGCCTGGCCGAGCCGCTCAGCTGATCCAGGTCGGCCGCCTCCACCAGTCGGCGGCACCCGCACGCGAAGTGCGGGCACCGCGCGTCCTCATCGCCCTAGGAGGAGACATATGGACAGGTCACCTCAGATCACGCACATCTCCTGGGGACGCATGGAGGTGGAGGGCTTGGCACCGGGCAAGGACTTCAAGCTGTACCCGGGCGGCGGTCGCCCCTGGGACTGGTCCGAGCACGGCACCCGACATGAGCCGGGCATCCAACCCGCGGACGTCCAGGAACTCCTCGACCACGGCTGCACGGTGATCGTGCTCAGCCGGGGCATGAAGCTTCGCCTGAACACCATGCCCGAAACGTCGGAGGTCCTGGAAGCCGCAGGGATCGAAGTGCGCATGGAGGAAACGACCGTCGCGGTCCAGCTCTACAACGAGCTGGCACAGACCAAGCCCGTCGGCGGCCTCTTCCACTCAACGTGCTGACTTTCCTCGCCACGAAGTCGATCGGGATTCTTCAGCGTGCGCGGGACCCGGTCCGCCGGTCCTTCTTCGGCCGACCGCAGCAGGCAGGGCATTCGAAGCCGCCCTCAGCGCGTTCTTGGATCAACCGGCGTCACCAGTAGCACTGCATCACGAGATCGTCCAGGCGAACCCAGTTCACGCCGGCATCGCCGCTTCCGTGCAGGACGATACGAAACTGCATGTTCTGCTCGCCGAACAGCGGCCAGCGATCGGTGTACACCCGCTGCCAGCCGCCGCCATCAACGGTACGATCAACGCTGTAACGCTTACCGCCGCTCGGGGTCCAGATTTCCAGGACGAGCGTGGTCCGCAGGCGCGGCCTGACGTAGATCTGCGCGACGCACCCGGCACCGGCGACGTTCGGCACCCCGGCCGTGTACACCCAGGTCTTCTCAGAAGCCCCGCCGAACTGCCCCCTCACCCAGCCGTTGTTCGCACCCGTTCGCGCATTGCCGCTGTTGATCTCAATGCCGGCGCTCCCGTCGCCCGCCGAGTCCGACTCCCAGCTCGTGCTCTGATCGCCCTCGAACCCGTTCTCGAACTGCATCAGGCCCGCGTGCGCCGTACCGGCACCGACAACGGACATCGCCGCGGACAACACGCATGTGATCGTCAGCGCCCACATACGGCGCGACCAGAACAGAAGCCTCCCGCCAGGGAGAGAACGATTCCCTTGGCGGGCGAAATGGGGACTCCTCCACATGTCAGCCTCTCCCTTTCGTTACCATTGTCGCGATCTTCAGCAGCCGCATGCAGCCCGACCCATCTCAGTCAGGACCGAAGGATTCAAAAAGCCGACACGAACGGAGGGTATTCCGCCGCGACCAGGCTCACGATATGACGGGGAACGCTCTTCCTTCGACTGTAGGGTCGAACACCGGCGCCAAAGAAGAGGGTCGCCCCGCATCGGTCGTGGCCGGATACGGTCGCTCTATTTTCGGCTGATGCTCTTCCCACGCCGGTGACGCCGCAAAGACAGCGTGGACAGGCAGCGCGACACCGACCGTCCGCCTCGCGCTGGCTTCTGCCGCATTTCGGTCGCACCCCACGCGACGGACGTCCGATCGCCATCTTCGATTTCAGACGACCCGATTGGGTGAACGCGCCGGGCCCTTGCGCACACCGCACGTTAGCGCTTCTTGCCTGGCGAGAATCCGGTTAGACGTCCGGCACCGCAATGGCGAGCGTCGCAGCGTGGTGACCGGCCCCCAGCCGCCACAGCGACGTCGCCGAACCCGCGGCACAGCTCGTCGAGGCCCCACAATCCTTGCCAGGTGGTCGCCGAACTCGCTCCCTGCGACCACACCGTCCGCCGCCCAGCCGCGCGGGGGCGCCGAAAGCGGCGCGAACCACTCTGTCGCCGCACACGTCGTCGAGCGCACCGGGGACGGCCGGGGCGAACGTACTGCTCTGTAACCGACCACTCTCGGTCATGTGGCTAGTACGATTGGTGACGCCCTTGGTCTTCTGGACACCAGGCCGACCATGACCCCGCCGCGAAGGGAACCCTCCATGGGCAGGCACAGCGACAAGAGCGAAGGCGACGCCGACCGGCCGGGGGCGCCGATCCCCCCGGCCGAGAAGGACGAGAAGGGCAAACCCGACAAGGGCAGGGGCAAATGACCGTCCACACCACCGACATGGGCGCGCGAACCGATGCCCTCGCCGACGCGCTCCAGGTCGATGGCCGCTTCACCAGCCCTCGCATCCGGGACGCCCTGCACGCCGTCCCCCGCCACCTGTTCGCGCCGACCCGCGGCTGGTACGCGGCGGACGGCCCCGGCCCCCGCCACGGCATCGACCGCGACGCCGACCCGAGCGGCTGGTGGGACGCGGTGTACAGCGACGGGTCCATCGTCACCCAGGCCGCCGACGGAGCCGGCGACCCCGCCGGGGGCGTTGCCGAGGCCACGTCCTCGCTCTCCTCGCCGGGCGTCGTCGTCGCGTTCCTGGAACTGCTCGACGTCCGACCCGGTCACCGGATCCTGGAGATCGGCACCGGCACCGGCTGGACGGCGGCGCTCCTCACCGCACTCGGCGCGTACGTCACCACCGTGGAGATCGACTCCGGCCTCGCCCTCACCGCCCACGAAACGCTGGTCATGGCCGGGTTCGACCCGCACGTCATCGCCGCCGACGGAACGCTCGGCGCCCCCGACCACGCGCCGTTCGACGGCGTCCACGCCACCTGCGGCGTCGACCGCATCCCCTACACCTGGGTCGAGCAGACCCGGCCCGGCGGACGCCTCGTCCTCCCGTGGATGCCGGAGTACGGCGAGGGCCACAAGGCGGTACTGACCGTCACCGGCGACGGCCGCGCGTCCGGCCGACTCGCCGGCGGCGCCGACTACATGGTCCTCCGGGCCCAGCGCAGCACCCTGTGGATCCCCGACGACATCACGGACGCGGAGGAGACCGCCACCCATCTCGACCCCGCGGAAGTGACCGGCAGCCACGGCGCGGATGTGGCGATCACCGCCGCGCTCCCGGACGTCATGGGCGCGCCCCGCACCCGCGACTGCGTGACCGAGTTGGAGCTGGCGGACACGGCGGCCACGTCCTGGGCGCGGGTCCGGCAGGGCGAGGGCGAGCACCAGGTGTGGCAGGCCGGTCCACGGCGCCTGTGGGACGAGGTCGCCGACGCGTACATGCGGTGGGTGGGATGGGGCCGCCCCGCCCAGACGGCGTTCGGACTGACCGTGGGCCCCGACCGCCAGGTGGTCTGGCGCGACGACCCGTCCAACATCATCAGCCGCTGACGCCCGCGTCCACGCCGTCCGTGATGCCTGTTCGCACAGGCGACCGCTGCACGACCCTGCGGACACCGCGCGCTGAGGCTCCGGTCGACAAGGGCAGGGGTCAGCCGGTGGAGGACACCAGCCCGATCCGGTAGGCGAGGACGACGGCCTGGACCCGGTCGCGCAGGCCGAGTTTCGCCAGGATCCTCGACACGTAGGTCTTGACCGTCTCGGGGGTGATGAAGAGCTCCGCGGCGATCTCCGCGTTCGACAGCCCCTCGGCGATCTGCCGGAGCACCTCCAGCTCGCGCGGGGTCAGTGCCCGTACCACGTCCTCCCTGGCCGACCGGGAGGTATCGGCCGGACGCAGGTGTTCGGCGAAGTGGCCGATGAGGTGGCGGGTGACGGCGGGGGCCAGCAGGGCCTCGCCCCTGGCGACCGTCCGAATGCCGTTGACCAGCTCCGCCGGGGGCGCGTCCTTGAGGAGGAAGCCGCTGGCCCCGGCCCGCAGCGCGTCGTAGACGTAGGCGTCGACGTTGAAGGTGGTGACGACCAGCACTTTCGGCGGTGCCTCGGCGTCGGGACCGGCCAGTTGCCGGGTCGCCTGGATGCCGCCGAGCAGGGGCATCCGGATGTCCATCACCACCACGTCGGGGCGCAGGCGCCGCGCGGCCTGGACCGCCTCGTGCCCGTTCTCGGCCTCTCCGACGACCTCCATGTCGGGCTGGGCGGAGAAGATGGTGACGTAGCCGGTGCGCACCAGGGCCTGGTCGTCGCAGACGAGCACACGGATCGGTGGCGGCGCATCGCTCACGGGTTCACTCCGATGCGGGCTTGGACGGAATCGTGGCGTGGACCTCGAACCCGCCTTCGGGCCGGGGACCGGCCTCAAGTTCACCATCGACCATCCGCGCCCGTGCGCGCAGCCCCGCCAGTCCACGCCCGCCCGCAGGGCCCGGCTCCCGGACGGCGGGTGCGGCCGCCGGGGAGGCGGCGGGCCCGTCGGTGGTCACCTTGATCTCGATGCGCTCCTCGCCGTGCCGGACCAGGACCCGTGTCGTCCGCCCGGCGGCGTACTTCATCGCGTTGGTGAGGGCCTCCTGCACCACCCGGTACGCGGCCAGTTCCACGTCCACGGACTGCTCTCGCCGCTCGCCATGCTCGCTGAACTCGACCGGCTGCCCCGACCTGCGGGCCTGCTCGACCAGGTCCCCGAGCCGTCCCAGGGTGGGTGCCTGGTCCGCGGACGCCGACTCGCCGGTCGGGTCCAGCACGTCGAGCAGGTATCGCAGTTCTCCCAACGCCCGGCGGCCGGTGTCGCTGATGGCCGAGAGTCCCTCGCCGGCTTTGTCCGGTGCCGAGGCGAGCAGGAACTGTGTCGCGTCCGCCTGGACCACCATGGCCGTCACATGATGGGTGACCACGTCGTGCAACTCGCTGGCGATCCGTGCCCGCTCTCCGGCCGTGGCCACTTCGGCTGCCAGCCGCCGCCGCTGCGCCTCTTCCGTCCGCCGTGTGCGCACAGTGCTCCCCACCAGCCAGAACGCGGCCAGAACCAGATAGAACGCGAGATAGTCCGCAATGCCCTGCGGTGAGCCGAGGCGGTCCAGGACGAGGGCCAGCACGGCATATCCCGCACTCACCACGCCCGCCAGAGCATGGCGGAAGCGGACCTGGTGGGCCCCGGCCGAGTACAGGGCCAGATAGAGCCCCAGACTCCCGAACGTCGTCGCGAAGCCCAGCGCCTGGTACGCGGCGAACGGGCCGGCGACGAGGACCAGACATCCCGCGGGCCACCTCCGGCGGGCCGCCAGCGGCAGGGTCTGGGCCAGGATCAGCCCGACGCTCAGCGCGCTCGCCGGCCGACCGGGCAGATCTCCGATCTGCGCTCCGATGTTGGACAGGGTGGGAACGAAGGCCAACAGGGCCAGCACGAGGGCGAGGGCGCCGTCCTTGAGGAAGGCGTCCCGCTCCTCCCACCAGTCGAGCGGCGCACGGCCCCAGGGCGCCTGAAGGGACATCACTACCGTTTCCTCCGGTCAGCCGGCCTGACGACGGGGCAGCAGACGCCCGCCGCGGCGGGCCAGGACGAACATCCGGACGGCGAGCAGCACACCGATCACGACGGACACCAGCGCCGCCTCCAGGCCGAAGCCACCGCCGCTCAGCGCGGTGGAGCCGTGCACGTCGACGGTGAACAGGCCGTCGGAGCTGTGCCCGGAGACCGGGATGCCGAGAAGCTGCTCGGTGGTGTTCCAGGCGAAGTGCAGGCCCACGACGAACCAGATGCTACGCCGCCACAGGAACGCGGCGCCGAGCATCACGCCCGCCTCCAAGGCGATCGCCAGCGCACTCCACGCGTTGGCTCCCGGAGCGCCCAGATGGACGATGCCGAAGAACAGCCCGGTGATCACGATGGCGGCCCTGCTGCCCCACATCTGCTCCAGAGCCTGGAGCGCGAAACCGCGGAACAACAACTCCTCGGTGACCGCGGCACCGATCTGCACCATGACCGCGGACCACACGACGGCCATGAAGCCATGGTCCGCCCAGGAGAACGAGTAGCCCCCGAACGCCGTGATCAGCAAGGTGGACACCAGCACGAAGCCCAGGCCGATCGCGCCGCCCAGCAGCGCCTCCCGGCCGGCCCCCCACCGGGAGATCTCCGGCGTCTCCCGTCGCGCGACACGGCGCATGACCAGCCAGTACACGGCCACGGCGGCCACCGCGCCCAACGCCGGAACCGGACCAGGGCCCGTGGCGGTCAGCCCCGAGACCAAGCCGACGCCGACCAGGCCCGTCAGCATCCAGCCGAGCGGAGATCGGACGATCCGGCCGAGACGACCCCCACGAGCTTCGGGGCCCGTGTCCTGGCTGGGTGCGGTGGACGTTGTACTCATCGTGGCCTCCCTGTAGCGGCCGCACCGGCTGCGACCTGACGACCACGCTAGAAATCCGGCGCCCCACGCGAATCACCCGCACATGGACAACACCTGTAGCTCTCACGGGGGATGCGCCGCCGACGGCGGTGAGGTCGCGCTGGAACCGCCCGACAGCGGGGATCACATCGCTGAGCAGGACGGCCAGGACGCGGACGGGCAGGGCACGGCAGAGCCGGAACAGCTCCGACGCGGCGGCGGTAGCCTCCCGGGATGAGCGAGGATGAGTGGAGTTACATGATCCGTTCGGTGAAGCAGGGCGAGGCCGGCCCTTGGACGTGCCCTGAATGCGACGAGTACGCCGTCGAATTGGGTCAGCGGTTCGAGCAGGGCCGCGTAGTGGAGCACACACTGATGTGCCTCGCCTGCCAGGCAGAGGTCACTGCACCTGCGTGAAATCGACCACGGCGACCCTGCCAGGGTGGCCGTGCGTTCGCCGAGGACGTTTTGCAGCATGTGCCGAAAGACAGCGACCGAAGGCTCGCCACATGCTCGCGTCCCTTTCCCAAGGAAAGGGACGCGAAGGAGCAAACGGAGTTCTATGACGTCGCAGGGTCACGCGTCCGGTTGAAGAAGGCCGAAGAATCCCGGCGCCACAGCAGGGCGACCGCCACAACCCCGATCAGAGTGGGGATGACGCTGAGGGCCTTGAACCATGGCGGCGCCGAACCGGCGATGTCGATGAACACACCGAGGATGCCGAGGGACATGAGGATCGTCGACACGATCCGTGCGCTTCTGCGACCGCGCCGGACGAGCCAGGCCATCCACAGCCAGAACGCGAGCCCGAGGAGGCCGCCGATAACGGCCGCCGGGCCATAGACGGTGGCGCTGTGCGAGTGACCGTTGTTCGTGGTGCTGGTGTGGATCACACCCGGAGCGACCAGTGCGGTTATCGTGTTGGCGAGGGACACCACTGCGCCGAGGACCATCAACTTCGATGCTATGTCGATGGCGCGGGGCATCGACGCACCCGCATGGGCGGTGGCGCTTTCCGAATAGTGCTGTTGATGGATGGACATGGCGATGGTGTTCCCGACACGAGAAAACTAATCGCAGTGCAGGATTGTCCCGCTTATCGGACGTCCATTATGAGACCCTACGGCCGTCCATTGCGAGATAGCGGCCCTGGCCGCCCAGGGCCAGCAGGACCGCCTTGGCCACGACGTCGCCAACATCCCACGCGACCAAGCGCTCCATACGGACCTGCTCGGCGGCCCCGCACCGGCTTCTGAGTCGGCCAACACCACACACCACGGCCACAGCAGGGGCCATGCTTCCCTTCGCAGACCTGTGGCTTTACCGTGGGGCCCTCATCCCCCCTGCGAGGGTTCGCAACTAGTAGCGCACCGGCTGGTTGACGATCACCTGGTCCAGGCCCTCATCATCCCTGCGAGGGTTCGCACCGTGGGCTTCACGAGCCTGAACTCCATCTGAGATCCTTTCGGTCGCTCTTGCCCCTGGAGGGTTTGCAATCATGCCGATGACCTCAGGGATCATCGTTTCCGCGATCGTGGAACACGATGGCCAGTTGCTCATGGTCCGTGAGCAGCATCCTGGCGAAGCCCCCCAGTGGGTTCTGCCGGGAGGCTTGGCCGAGCCCGGCGAGCTTGTACATCAGGCACTTGTCCGGGAGGTGCGCGAGGAGACCGGGCTGACGGTGGCCGGCCCGGCCGCTCTCGCTTTCATCACCCAGTACACCGTCACCGGTGAGCCCGGATGGGACGGTGAGTGGACGGTTTTTGCATTCGCCACCGCGCAGCCCGAAGGCAGGATCGACGTCGCCGATCCTGACGGACTGGTGCTGGAGGCCGCCTGGGTTCCGTTCGAGGAGGCCGTCGCCCGGCTTGCGGCACACCGGTTCAGCCCCCGAAGGGATCCGACGGTTGCCTACCTGAACGACCGCACCACCGCGGGCGCCCTATGGCTCTGGCCGGACGGCCCAGCCGCCGCCCCCATTGTCATAAGCACACCCTTCCGGCAGTCGAGCATGGGTGATCTCACCCACCGGTAAACCTCATTTGGGTGCGGCTCATTCGCGAAGCTCCCCGGCCGGGGGCGGCGGAGAATGAGGTGCCCGAGGTCTTCACCGACTCCGCCGCCCTATGTTCCCGCGCCCCCCTTCCGCGGTCAGGCGGCCCTTTCCTGTTCGCGCAGCATTCCTCGGTCGAGTTCCAGGTGGCGTCCGGTGAACGCGGCCCGCATGCGGCGGTCGTGCGTGACGATGACCAGGGCGCCGGTGTAGTCCGCCAGGGCCTCCTCCAGTTCGTCCACCAGCAGGGGTGAGAGGTGATTGGTGGGCTCGTCCAGCAGGATCAGGCCCGCCGGTCCGGTGATCAGGCGGGCCAGTTCCAGCCTGCGGCGCTGACCTGCTGACAGATGGCGGACGGCCCTGGTCAGGTCGGCTGGGCGAAAGAGCCCTAGGGAGAGCAGTTCGGCGGCATGCTCCTCCGCCTCGCCTGGACGGCCTGCGGCAAAGGCGCGCAGGAGCGTGTCGCCGACGGCCTCCGCTTCCTCCTGACGCAGGTAACCGACATCCGCGCAGCGCTGGACGCGTCCGGCGGAAGGCGTCAGGTCTCCCGCCAGGACCCGCATCAGCGTCGTCTTCCCCGCGCCATTCGGACCGGTGACCAGTACGCGTTCACCTCGCTCGATGCGCAGTGACTCGACGTGGAGCCGGTCGGGAACGTCGACGCCGGCCAGTTCGGCCGCCGGGCCCGGCGCGACGGTTCCGTCCGCCGGGGTCGTTTCGAACCGCAGCGGGTCCGGCGGGGGCGTGAGCGGGTTCTCGGCCAGTTCCCGGACGCGCTGCCGGGCGTTCCTGATCCGGCTCATCGCGCCGTGGGCACGGGACCTGGCGCGGAAGGCGCCCGCGCCGCTGAAGGCGGCCGGGGCCTTGCGAGGGATGGCGGAGAGCCGGTCGATGTTGGCGTCGGCCAGCTTGTCCTGCCTGCGCTTCTCGTCCCGCCAGACCTCGTACTCGTGTCGCCGTCGCCTCCGGTCCGCGGCCTTGGCGGCCAGGTAGCCGGTGTAACCGTCGCCGTACCGGCGGACGGTCCGCTCGTCCACCTCCAGGATGGTCGACGTCACCCGGTCGAGGAACGTGCGGTCGTGCGTCACGGCGATCACGGTTCCGCGGTGATGACGCAGGTGCTCCTCCAGCCAGTGGACGGCGGCGTCGTCGAGGTCGTTGGTGGGCTCGTCCAGCAGGAGCAGTTCCGGGGACGCGGCGAGGGTCGCGGCCAGCATCAACCGCGAGCGCTCGCCGCCGGACAGGGTGCCGAGCGGACGGGCGCGGTCCAGGCCCGGGACGCCGAGGGCGCGGGCCGCGATCTCGACGCGGGTGTCGGCTTCGTAGCCGCCCCGGGCCTCGAACTCCGCCACCAGGTCGCCGTACGCGACGACCTGATCGGGGGTGGCCGCGCCGAGCGCCGCCTCGGCCCGGCGCATCCGGGCCTCCAGGTCACGCAGGTCGGCCAGCGCCAGGTCGATGGCGGCTTGGACCGTCGCCGAGGACGGCGGTTCGATCGTCTGGGGCAGGTACCCGACGCCGCCGGGCGCCGTGATCCGCACGGTGCCGTTGCCGGGGCGCTCGCGGCCCGCGATG
Organism: Actinomadura sp. NEAU-AAG7; assembly: GCF_018603865.1. Classification (NCBI taxonomy): domain Bacteria; kingdom Bacillati; phylum Actinomycetota; class Actinomycetes; order Streptosporangiales; family Thermomonosporaceae; genus Actinomadura; species Actinomadura sp. NEAU-AAG7. The sequence goes on along the minus strand of NZ_JAHFZY010000004.1, from coordinate 379,722 downwards.
AGCCTGAGCAGGGTCGTCTTCCCCGCGCCGTTCTCGCCGATCACGCCGACCCGCTCGCCAGGCTTGATCGTGAGGGACACGCGGTCGAGGACGACGTGATCGTCGAAACGCAGGGTGATGTCGGATAGGACGAATTGGGCGGTGCGCAATAGCGCCTCCGAAGAATCGCTGCAACAGGGAAGGTCGCAACCGCGCGCCGAGACAAGGAGGTCGGGGAGACCCGGACGGCCGGCTGAAACGCGGCGACGCGCGGCGGAGCGGTGGCTCTACGCCTGAAGATGCGCGTCAGATGCGACGATCACAGAGTTCCCATGCAGTCACAAGTACCAGAGAGACCGTCCTGCGGCAACCCCAGCGACGCCCACGACACCGAACACGTCTCGCGCCTAGTCCTCATCTCCCCGTGGCTTCGCAACCGCACCAAGGGCATCGGAGCGTCCAGCTCCTTACAGGGGCGCTCTTCGCCCCTGAAGGCTTGTAACCTGCGGACGGCCCGGCTCCTAGGCCACGTTTTCAGCGACACACCGGGCCCGACGACACAACCGCCGGATCGCTGAAGAACCTGCGTCCAACAGGCCGCGCTTCCCTTAACAGACCTGTGGCTTTACCGTGGGGTCCTCATCGCCCCAACGAGGGTTCGCAACGTCTCGCCGGGGTGGAACAGGTCCAGCCACTGGTGGTCCTCATCGCCCCAACGAGGGTTCGCAACCCGTGCGGTCGGAGTACTCATCGGCCAGCTCGACGGTCCTCATCGCCCCTGCGAGGGTTCGCAACGAGATAGCGTGATTACATCTCCGGCTACGGCGTAGCGTCCTCATCGCCCCCTGCGAAGGTCGCAACCCTGGACGACAGCGGCCGTCGCGCTGCCCACGATCGTCCTCATCGCCCTACGAGGGTTCGCAACCTTGCGAAGCTGATTCGCTACCGCGTCACCCTCGCGTCCTCATCGCCCCTGCGAGCGTTCGCAACCCTATGAACGTCACGAGCGCGACCTTGGCCAGCCAGGTCCTCATCGCCTCGGTGAGGGTCGCAGTACGCGCTTGCCGCCCCACCCCCTTATCCCACTCCGAGGAGGCGCTCACCGTCCCTGGAGGGCGCACAACAGATCGCGGATGGCTTTGCGCTAATCCCTCATGGCGAGGAATTCGCCCTCCGGGGAGGGCCTAATGAGGTAGAGCCAGTGACGGACTGCTTAGTTCCTACCAAGCGTCGATCACCGGCCCTACCCAAAGAAGCACAGCTAAGAGGGCAGAGCTTTGATAGCGGGGCGACTAGCCCCCTGCGTCCAGGCGTCCTGCTTTAACGTTGTTGGTGAACATCTGCCAGGCGGCGGAGGTGAGGGCCAGGCGAGAGCCGTTCGGGTTCTTGGAGTCTCGAACCATGATCGCGGACGTCATGTCTGCGACCTCCACACACTCACCTCCATGCTGGGCGCTGTGGCTGCTTTTGCGCCACTGGCCTACCTCTACACACTCGCCGCCTTGATGGCCGCTATGGCTGCTCTTGCGCCAATGAATACCTGACACACCTGAGGTGCTCATAACTTCTCTGTCGCGCCTTTCTGGGAAGGACTGTTTGGTAGGCCGGTGACCGGACTACTTGGTTTCCTACCAAGCGCCGGTCACCGGCCCTTCCCAGAGAAGCACTATCGAGCACCGCTAAGGAGGCAGTGCTTTGGTAGCGGGACGGCTAGCCTTCTGCGTCCAGGCGTCCCGCTTTGATGTTGTTGGTGAACGTCTGCCAGGCGGTGGGGGTGAAGGCTAGGCGGGGGCCATCTGGGTTCTTGGAGTCTCGGACCATGATCGTGGACGTTGTGTCCGCGACTTCCACGCACTCGCCGCCCTGGTGGGCGCTGCGGCTGCTCTTGCGCCACCGGATACCTGACACGTCTGAGGTGCTCATAGCTTCTCCATCGCGTCTTGGATCATGGCCAACGACTCCTCCACAGAGAGCGTGTGACCTTGGACCAGGTCCCACGTTACGGCCTGGAGTGCGATCCTGTCGCGCTGCTTCAGCAGTATCCCTTCCCCAGAAGACTCGGTGTAGGCGACATCAGGCCCATCTTCGAAACTCAGGAGGGCAAAGCTGCCCGCGAGGCCTGCGTGGTAGCCGGATTTGTAGGGGACTACCTGCAACTGGGTCTGGGGACGACGTGCCACTTCAAACAGATAGCCGAGCTGTTCTCGCATGATGTCCGCGCCGCCCACGTTCCGATGGATGACATTTTCGTCCAGGACGAGGAAGGTGTGAGGCGCGTCCTCTCGCTCGAATATTGCCTTACGTTCCATGCGTTCGGCGACGAGCCTGGCCGACTCGGACCCCATGATCGCACTGATCACCGTGTTGGAATACGCCTCGGTCTGGAAGAGCCCGCTGACCAGGTTGGTGCTGAAGACGCGGAGGTGGCTGGCCTTGCGCTCGTACCCAAGGTACTCGGTAAAGCCCGGCGGAAGGATCGCCAGGTGCCTCGTGTCGTTGATGCGGTCCAGTAGGCGGATGAAGAGGCCGTCCAGCTTGAAGAACGTGTCGAGGGCGGCGGCGAATTCTTCGGAGGGGAGGTTCTTGCGCAGCTCGACCTGGCCTACGTAGGAGTCTGCGAAGCCGAGTTTTTCGGCTAGTTCCTTCTTGCTTAGCCCGGCCTGCGTCCGGCGCCACTCCAGTTCCTTCGCGAACGTGACGATGGCGGGCGCTTCGTAAGGCTCAGACTGCGCTGGCATCTCGACCTCCGGGGGGCCTGCACCCGGGCGGCGGGTGCGATCGATCTCGCCTGTGGTACGTCGCTGGTGGTGCACAAGTGATTCCCCAGCGTAGTCGAGCGTGTGAAGGTTGTCGCACGAAATCGGGCAGGTGGGCGAGCAAGGGGTCGGTGATGGACGGGCGAGCGCGGGACGAGCGGGAGCTGGAGTCACTGCGAGGCGACTTCGGTGGGTGGCGGATCTGGCGGGCCGTGCGGCAGGACGGTCGGCTGGGTGAGTGGGTCGCCAGCCTGCATGACCCAGGAGTGGGTGTGGAGCCGACGCTCATGCATCCCTCTGCGTCGCTGTTGCGTGAGGCCCTCAAGCAACAGGCTCGGCGGGCCCGTAAGGGCTCGTCGCGGTCTGGATGAGCGCGGCGCGGTCGGTGTCATGCCCCCCGGACCACCGGCCGCGCCGCTTCCAACCGACAACTGCGAGGTGAACCGTCATGGGTGTGTCATGGGTGTGAGCTGGCAGGCGTTTCCCGCCCCTATGAGCGACCGGCAGACGCATCTGGGTGCGCTGCGAGCCGTCCTCGACCTACGTCCGGAACTGGCGTGCGGGGTGGTTGAGCGGCGTGGGGCGCCGGCGGGGTTGAGTGTGGTGTGGCGGGGGCGGCCGCACAGGCTGGTTGAGGTCGGGTGCGACTTCTTTGAAGGGGCCTGGTGGTTCACCTGGGGTGACGGGCGACGTATCACTCCGGTGAGTGACGTTGAGTATGCCGTCGCACTCGTCGTCCGGGAACTGGCCCGGTCTTAGCGGTAGGCATGGGAAGGCCCCGCCAGTCCCCAGTGGGTGCTGGCGGGGCCTTCAGTGCGTTACTTCGTCAGGGGGAGGGTCAGGGAGGAGTTGCGGAGGTCTACCTTGACCTTTGTGCCCGCCGGGTAGCGGAGGCTGTAGGCGTGGTCGGTGGCCACGATCATCAGGCCGATCCGGTGGCCGGGCTTGAAGATGTAGTCGTAGGGCTGCATCGGCCAGGAGAACGTGTAGTCCTTGCCTGCCTTGATGGGCTCGGTGACCGATGCGCTGTGACGGTTGCGCACGTCCATCCAGCCGCGCGTCACGACCTTGAACGGGGTGACGGCGGTGCTGTAGCCGCGGTTCGTGCGGCAGCCCTGGTCGGTGGGGATGGAGTCGCCGTAGCACCAGGTGCCCGAGGTCGGCGCGAAGCCCGAGATGCGCGTGTCCGTGCCGTAGTCGACGAGGATCGCCGACAGGTACGGGGACTTGCCGTCGACCGAGGCGCGGACCTTGATCTTCGCGGTGCCGCTGAGCTTGGTGGCCTTCGTCAGCTTGGGCGTGAGGTACATCAGGCGGTTCGGGTCCGGCTTGTCCTCGTTGGCGGCGAGTTCCTCCACCGTTCGGGACGGGGCGTCCACCAGGGAGTCGGTGCCGTGGCCGCGCTTGCCCAGGGTGCCGGTCGACAGGCCCAGCTCCGTCGGACGGGCGGACGCGTCGGGCCAGTCCCGGTGCGTCTCCCACTGGCCCGGCGTGCGCTCCAGGTCCACGCGGGGCTGGCGCATGACGTCGTTGCGGACGCCGTACAGCTCGTGCGCGAACCAGAGGTTGAGGGCCTCCAGCCATTCGCCCTTGCGGACGTCCAGGGGCTCGTCGTGGGCCGCCTGGTGGATCCACAGTTTGCGGTTGACGTGCGCCTTCTTCAGCCCCTCCCAGAGGAGGGACATCTGGATGGGCTTGACGTTCCAGTCCGCGAGGCCGCTCGTCATGAAGACGCTGGCCTTGAAGTCGGGCGCGCTCTTGGCGAAGTTCCGCAGGTCCCAGGTGCGGTTGTAGTCGCCGGTGACGCGGTCCATGCCGGGTTCGAGCTTGCGGATGACCTTCTCGCAGACGCCCGGGTTCTTGCGGGACAGGACGACCTTCGCGTGCAGGTCGAGGTCCTCGCCGTTCCAGCCGTCGGGGGCGACGACGGCGCCGTTCGCGCGGTACTCGTCGTACCAGTTGGAGACGCCGGAGATCGACACGACGGTCTTCAGGCCGCGCACGCCGGTCGCGGCGGCGGCGAGGGGCAGCGTGCCGTCGTAGGACTTGCCCGCCATCGCGACGTCGCCGGTCGACCAGTCCGCCCGGATCTTCTTGCCGGACGCGTCGTAGGCGGTGGCCTTGCCGGTCAGCCACTTGATGACCTGCGTCATGCCCTCGGTCTCGTTGGGGCCGACGGCGGTGGGGCAGCCGTCGGAGTCGCCCGTGCCGAGCGTGTCGGCGGCGAGGACGGCGTAGCCGCGGGAGACGAAGTAGTTGTCGTAGTAGACGCGGGAGTAGCTCGTCGGGCCGGGCGGGGCGGTTGGGACGTTCCACTCGGCGAGCCGCGGGTAGTCGGTGACGTCGGCCGGGTGGTAGGGGGTGTCGTGGAGCCCCGCGAAGTACGGGCTGCCCTCAAGGATCGAGGCGACCTTCAGGCGCCCGTTCGTCTCCTTGGGGCGGGTGACGAAGACCGAGACCCGGTCGCGCTTGCCGTCGTTGTCGCTGTCCACGTTCGTCTCGACGAAGACCTTCTCGCGCACGGCGTCCGCGAAGGAGAACGCCGGCTGGGTCTTGCCGTCCTTGACGACGATGTGGGGGCGCCCCGCGTCGGGGCGTCCGGTGTCGGCGAACGCGGGCATCGTGCCGGCGATGAGGCCGGTGGCGCCCGCGACGGCCGCCACGGAGAGTAGTGAGAGTCGCACCGTTGCTCCTCCGAAACTGAATGAAACCTGATCAGCTTCGTGGGGTACGGAACGCCCGTCAACGGTGATTGTTAACAAACCGGCCGGTTTACGATATCCGGTCGATCACCAGGGGTTGGAGGCCGGTGACGCTGGTGTCGGAACCTATTTCGTAGGCGCCGTCCAGCGCTTCGAGGGCGCGGTCGAAGCGGGACGCGTCGTCGGCGTGCAAGGTGAGGAGGGGTTGACCCTGAGTCACCTTCTCGCCCGGCTTGGCGTGGCAGATGACGCCCGCGCCGAAGGACACCGGGTCCTCCTTGCGGGCCCGGCCCGCGCCGAGGCGCCAGGCGGCGACGCCGACTCCGTAGGCGTCCAGCCTGGTCAGGACGCCGGTGGACGGGGCGATCACCTGGTGCGTCTCGGCGGCGGAGGGCAGCGGGGCGTCGGGGTCGCCGCCCTGGGCGGTGATCATGCGGCGCCAGACGTCCATCGCGGTGCCGTCCGCCAGAGCGTCGGCGGGGTCCCGGTCGGTGATTCCGGCGGCGGCCAGCATCTCGCGGGCCAGGGTGACCGTGAGTTCGACGACGTCGGACGGGCCGCCGCCCGCCAGCACCTCGACGGACTCGGCCACCTCGACCGCGTTCCCGACCGCGTTGCCCAGCGGGCGGTCCATCGCGGTGAGCAGCGCGACCGTGCGCAGGCCGTGGTCGGTGCCGATCGCGACCATGGTCTCGGCCAGCTCGCGGGCGTCGGCGGCGGTCTTCATGAACGCGCCGGAGCCGACCTTGACGTCCAGGACCAGCGCGCCCGTGCCTTCCGCGATCTTCTTGGACATGATCGAGGACGCGATCAGCGGGATCGACTCGACGGTGCCGGTGACGTCGCGCAGGGCGTAGAGCTTGCGGTCGGCGGGGGCCAGGCCCGTCCCGGCGGCGCAGACCACCGCGCCCGCTTCTGTCAGGACGTCCAGCATCTCCTCGTTGGAGAGCGACGCCCGCCAGCCGGGGATCGACTCCAGCTTGTCCAGGGTACCGCCGGTGTGGCCGAGCCCTCGCCCCGAGAGCTGCGGGACGGCCGCGCCGCACGCCGCGACGAGCGGCGCGAGCGGCAGGGTGATCTTGTCGCCGACGCCGCCGGTGGAGTGCTTGTCGGTGGTCGGCCGGTCGAGCGCCGACCAGTCCATCCGCTCGCCGGAGCGGATCATCGCCTCCGTCCAGCGGGCCACCTCGGGACGGGTCATCCCGTTCAGCAGGATCGCCATCGCGAGCGCCGACATCTGCTCGTCGGCGATCGTGCCGCGCGTGTAGGCGTCGACCGCGAAGTCGATCTGCTCGGGGGTCAGCTCCGCGCCGTCCCGCTTCGCGCGGATGACATCGATGGCGTCCACAGGGTCCTCTCAGATGCGGGTGGTCAGGTCTTCGGGGCCGAACGCGTCCGGGAGCACTTCCCTCATGGTCAGGACGCCGCGCGCCGTCGCCAGCAGCATGTCCGGGCCGCCGTGCTCCCAGAGGAGCTGGCGGCAGCGCCCGCACGGCATCAGCGGGTCGCCGTTCCGGTCGACGACCGCGACGGCCACCAGGCGGGGGTTCTCCGACTTGCCCGGTCCGTAGAGGGCCGACACGATGGCGCATTCCGCGCACAGCACGAGGCCGTACGAGGCGTTCTCGACGTTGCAGCCGGTGATCACGCGGCCGTCGTCCACGAGCGCGGCGGCGCCGACGGGGAACTTCGAGTACGGGGCGTAGGCCCGTTCCATCGCCACCCATGCGGCGTCGCGGAGGGCGGGCCAGTCGATGTCGGTCATACCTTCATGATCCCCGTTTCGGAGCCCCAGTACTAACGAGCCTCGCCTCGGCGGTACCGCAGGCCGTCGGCGGCGGGCATGCGGAGGCGTTGGCTGGCCAGGGCCAGGACGAGGAGCGTCGTCAGGTGCGGGGTGAACGACACCAGCTCGCCCGGGACGCTGTCGCTGAGCAGGAACCACGCCAGCAGGCCCGCCGCCGCGACCAGTGCCAGGGCGGCGCCGATCGTCGCGTTGCGGACCTCGCGGCGGCCGAGGTCGGTGGTGACCCGCGGCCGCATCCGGTTCGCGCGGACGGCCTGCCACGCCGCCACCGCCACCAGCAGGACGGCGACGAACAGCAGCAGCGCGTGCACCGACTGGCCGCCGCCGCGCACGTTCATCGCGTCGGTGTAGCCGAACAGCAGCGAGCCCGAGGCGAGGCCGCCCGGACGCCAGTTGCCGAAGATCATCGCGGCGAGGCCGATGAAGCCGCGGCCGCCGGTCTGGCCGTCCTGGTAGAACGGCGCGGCGACCGTGACCAGGAACGCGCCCGCGAGGCCGGAGCAGCCGCCGGAGATCATGACGGCGGCGTACTTCATCCGGTAGACGTGCACGCCGAGCGACTCGGCGGCGTAGGGGTCCTCGCCGCAGGAGCGGATCCGCAGGCCGAACGCCGTCTTCCACAGGACGAGGAAGCTCACCGGGATCAGCAGGATCGCCACCAGCGTCAGCAGCGACATGCCGTTGGTCAGGCCGCGCAGGATGCCCGCCACGTCCGAGAGGAGGAACCAGTGGTGGCGCTCCAGCGAGCCGAGCCAGTCGGGGCTCTTCCAGCCGCCGATCTCGCCGCCCGACAGCACCGGCAGCGTCACCGTCCGGATCGGGTCGACCGACGGTGACTGCCGGGCGCCGCCGCCGAGCGCCTTCGCCTCGCCGGTGGTGAAGATCAGCCCGGCGAGGAACTGGGTGAGGCCGAGGCCGAGGATGTTGATCGCGACGCCGGACACGATGTGGTCGACGCCGAACGTGACGGTCGCGATGGCGTGCAGCAGGCCGCCGAGCATCCCGCCGAGGACGCCGAACAGGACGCCGACCCACGGGCCCCACTGGTATCCGGCCCACGCGCCCGTCCACGTCCCGAGGATCATCATGCCCTCAAGGCCGATGTTGATCACGCCGGAGCGCTCCGCCCACAGCCCGCCGAGCCCGGCGAGGAAGATCGGGACGGCGAGCCGGAGCGCGGCGCTGACCGTCCCGCTGGAGGTGACGTCGTCGGCGCCGTCCAGCACCCGGACGAGCGAGAGCAGCACCAGCAGCCCGGCCGCGATCAGCAGGTAGTGCGGCCAGCGCAGCCGCGCCGGGGCCGCGGCCTTCACCTTGGCGACGGCTTCGGTCGCGGTCATGAGGCGCTCCCAGCGGACTCGCGGGCCAGGTCGTGGCCGGTGGCCAGCTCGTCGGCGACGGTCCGCTGCTGGAGCCTGATCTCCCAGCGGCGCATCAGCTCGTAGACGATGACGACGGTCAGCACGACCACGCCCTGCATCACCCCGACGATCTCCTTCGGCACGTCGACCTCCTGGAGGACGTCGGAGGTCTGGTCGAGGAAGGCGAACAGCAGCGCGGCGAGCGCGATGCCCGCCGGGTGGTTGCGGCCGAGCAGCGCCACCGTGATGCCGGTGAAGCCGAGCCCGGCCGGGAAGTTCAGCGAGTACTCATACGAGGCGCCGAGCAGCTCGGGCATGCCGATCAGCCCCGCGACCGCGCCGGAGGCGACCATCGTGATCACGATCATCCGGCGGGCGCTGACACCGCTCGCCCGCGCGGCCGAGGGCGACAGGCCCGAGACCTTCAGGTCGAAGCCGAAGCGGGTGCGGTTGATCACGACCCAGAACACGACGCCGACGACGATCGCGAGCGGCAGCAGCCCGTACACCTGGCCGGGCAGGTCGATGCCGATCGAGGACAGGAACCCGTTCAGCGGGCCGACCCGTCCGTCGGAGGGGATCTGCGGGGTCGCGACGTTGTTGCTGCCGGGGCGGACCTCGGCGAGCCGCTTGTCGTTCAGCAGGTAGGCGATCAGGCCGGTCGCGATCGCGTTCAGCATGATCGTGGAGAGCACCTCGCTGACGCCGCGGGTGACCTTGAGGACGCCCGCGATCGCGGCCCACAGCCCGCCGATCAGCATCGCGGCGATGATCACCAGCATCTGGCCGAACGGGGCGGGCAGGGTCAGCGCGCCGCCGAGCGCCGCCGCGAGGAAGGCCGCGAGCCGGTACTGGCCGTCCACGCCGATGTTGAGCAGCGCCATCCGGAAGCCGATCGCGACCGCGACCGCCGACAGGTAGTAGCGGGTCGCGCGGTTGATGATGTCGACGATCGAGTTCTCGGTGGTGCCGTAGTCGATCATGCTCTGGATCGAGCTGACCGGGTCGGCGCCGGTGATCCGCAGCAGCGCGGCCGTGATCGCGAGCGAGATCAGCAGCGCGAGGACGGGCGCGCCGATCTTCAGCGCCAGCCCGCGCGGGCCCAGGCCCTGGAGGACGGCCTTCCAGGCGGGCACCGTCTCCGGCACCGCCCCGGGGTCCTTCTCCGAAGGCTTCGCGGGCACCGGGGCCTTGCCCTCCGGGCCGCTCACGACGGGTCTCCCGCGGCGGTCATGGCGGAGCCGAGCGCCTGCGGGGTGACCTCCCGCGGGTCGACCTCCGCGACGAGACGGCCCCGCAGGATCACGTGCAGGGTGTCGGACATTCCGATGAGTTCCTCAAGATCGGCGCTGATCAGCAGCACGGCGAGGCCGTCCGCGCGGGCCTGCCGCAGGTGGTCCCAGATGGCGGCCTGCGCGCCCACGTCGATGCCCCGGGTCGGGTGCGCGGCGATCAGCAGCCGCGGCTCGCCCGACATCTCGCGTCCGACGATCAGCTTCTGCTGGTTGCCGCCCGACAGCGCGGCGGCGGGCACGTCGATGCCCGGCGTCCGCACGTCGTACTCCCGGACGATCCGGGTCGTGTCGCGGCGCGCGCCGCGCCGGTCGACCCACGGGCCCCGGACGTTCGGGCGCCGCGTCTGGTGGCCCAGCATCCGGTTCTCCCAGAGCGTCCCCTCCAGGACGAGCCCGTGCCGGTGCCGGTCCTCGGGGATGTAGGCGATGCCCGCCTCGCGGCGCCGGCGGGTGGTCCAGTGGGTGACGTCGTCGCCGCCGTAGGTGATCGTCCCGGCGTCCGCGTGCCGGATGCCCATGATCGCCTCGATCAGCTCGCTCTGCCCGTTGCCCTCGACCCCGGCGAGCCCGACGATCTCGCCGCGCCGGATGCGCAGCGACACCTCGTCCACGACGGGACGGCCGCCGGGCGCCAGCACGGTCAGCCCGGACAGCTCCAGCTCGACGTCGTCGGTGACGGTGGATTCGCGGAGCTCCGGGGTGGGAAGCTCCGAGCCCACCATCAGCTCGGCGAGCCGCCGCGAGGTGACCTGCGCCGGGTCCAGCCGGGTCGCGACCGTGGTACCGCGCCTGATCACCGAGATCGTGTCGGCGACCGACAGCACCTCGTCGAGCTTGTGCGAGATGAACAGCACGGTCAGGCCCTCGGCGCGCAGGTCGCGCAGGTTGCCGAACAGCTCCTCGACCTCCTGCGGGACGAGCACGGCGGTCGGCTCGTCCAGGATCAGCACGCGGGCGCCCCGGTAGAGCACCTTGAGGATCTCCACGCGCTGCCGCTCGCCGACGCCGAGGGTCTCGACGAGCACGTCGGGGTTGACGCGCAGGCCGTAGGCCCGCGACATCTCGCGGATCCTCTCGCGGGCGGCGGCGAAGTCGATCCGGCCGCGCCGCCACCCCTTGCCGCGGGGCTCGGCGCCGAGGATCACGTTCTCCAGCACGGTCAGGTTGTCGGCCAGCTTGAAGTGCTGGTGGACCATGCCGATGCCGCGGGCGATCGCGTCCGCCGGCGTGCGGAACGCGACCTTCTCCCCCTCGACCTCGATGCCGCCCTCGTCCGGACGCTGCATCCCGTAGAGGATCTTCATCAGCGTGGACTTCCCGGCGCCGTTCTCACCGCACAGCGCGTGCACCTCGCCGCGCTCGATCGTGAGGTTGATGTCGCGGTTGGCGACCACGCCGGGGAACCGCTTGGTGATCGATGTCAGCCGGACGGCCGCCACCTGGTCGGACACGGGTCCCCCTCCTGCCTCGGACGTCGCCGGACCACCGGGCCCGCGCGCCCTCCCGAGGGGGCGGCGCGCGGGCCCGGCCGGATCGCTACGGCTTGGTCGGGACGGTGATCTTGCGTGCGACGATGTCGGCCTTCAGCCCGTCCAGCTTGGCCTTGATGTCGTCGACCTTGCCGCCGGACGTCGCGTAGCCCACGCCGTCATTGCTGAGGTCGTAGGTCTTCGTCCCGGGCTGGAAGGTGTTCTTGGCGACGCTCTCCACGAAGTCGAACACGGCGAGGTCCACGTGCTTGACCATGGAGGTGAGGATGAACTCCTTCGCCCCGGCCACGGCGGGCTGGTTGTACTGGTCGGAGTCGACCCCGATCGCCCACTTCTTCTCCTGGCCGACGGTGTTGATCACGCCGATGCCCGCGCCGCCCGCCGCGTGGTAGATCACGTCGGCGCCCGCGTCGAGCTGGCCCTTGGCAGCCTCGTTGCCGAGCGCCGGGTTCTTGAACCCGTCGAAGTTCGGCGGCTGCGTCAGGTACTTGGCGGGCAGCACCTTGATGCTCGGCTTGGCCTTCTTGGCGCCCGCGGTGTACCCGGCCTCGAACTTGTTGATCAGCGGCACGTTGACGCCGCCGATGAACCCGATCGTGCCGGTCTTGGACTTCAGCGCGGCGGCGGCGCCGACCAGGAACGACCCCTGCTCCTCGGAGAAGCAGGCGCCCTTGACGTTCGGGCCGGACACCTTGCACTGGTCGGCGTCCACGACGAGGAACTTGGTCTTCGGGAAGTCCTTGGCGACCTTGACCAGGGACTCGGTGTAGGCGAAGCCGACGCCGATGATCGGGTTGTAGCCCTTGTTGGCGAGCAGCCGCAGGCGCGACTCCTTGTCGGCGGGGGGCTCGTCGGGCTTGGCGGAGATCTCCTCGGTGGAGACGTTCAGGTCCTTCTTGGCCCTGTCCAGGCCGGCCGCCGCCGAGTCGTTGAACGACTGGTCGCCGCGGCCGCCGATGTCGAAGGCGAGCCCGATCTTGAGGGCCTTCTTGCCGTCGCCGTCACCGCTGTCGCCGGCCTTCTTGCCGCCGCACCCGGCGGCGCCGAGAGACAGCGCCGCGGCCGTCACGGTGGCGAGCGAGATCTTCAAACCACGGCGCTTCAAACCACGGCGCAAGGTAGCGCTCCTTCCGTTCCCCACCCACGGTCGGCCGGTCCGGCGACCGAAATCGATCGGACGTTACCTGGCGGTTGGCTGATTGCTCCCGGCGTGCGCCGTTTCGCAACAGGTCCGTTACCAATGCGTAGGCATATCGCCACAGGTCAGAGGCCCCCGGGACGGGACGTCCCGGGGGTGAGTGCGGATGCCGGACGGCTAGGCCAGGGCCGCGCCCTCGATCGGCTCGGCGTCACCGGGGCGTCCGGCCTCCCACAACGCGGTCAGCGCGGTCGCGGCGAGCACCCGGACGCCGACGGCCAGGCACCGCTCGTCGATGTCGAAGTCGCCCCGGTGCAGGTCGTACTCGCCGGGCGAGCCGGGCGTGCGGACGCCGAGCCGCGCCAGCGCCCCGGGGATCGACTCCAGGTACCAGCCGAAATCCTCGCCGCCGAGGCTCTGCGGCGTGGGCACGACGCCCTCCTCGTCGATCACCTGCGCGGCGGCGTCGCGGAACATCTGCACGCTGGTCGCCTCGTTCACCGTCGGCGGGACGCCCCGGACGTACTCCAGCGACGCCTCCACGTCGTAGGCGGCGGCGACCGACTGGAGCAGCGCCTTCATCATCTCCGGCGCGCGGTGCCAGGCGTCGTCGTCCAGGCAGCGGACGGTGCCCTCGGCGATCCCGTCGTCGGGGATCGCGTTCGCGACCGACCCCGCCGAGATCCGCCCCCACACCAGCGACAGGCTGGAGCGCGGGTCGACCCGCCGCGACAGCGCCGAGGGCAGCTCGGTGACGATCTTGGCGAGCGCGTACACGAGGTCGGCGGTCAGGTGCGGCCGGGCGGTGTGCCCGCCGGGCCCGGTGACCTTCACATACACCTTGTCGCACGCGGCGGTGATCGGCCCGGTGCGCAGGCCGAGCTGGCCGACCTCGATGCGCGGGTCGCAGTGCAGCGCGAACGCGCGGTCCACGCCCGCGATACCGCCGGCCGCCATCACGTCCAGCGCCCCGCCCGGCGTCTCCTCGGCGGGCTGGAACAGCAGCCGGACGCGGCCGGGCAGCAGCCCCGCCTCCGCCTGCTGGGCCAGGAACAGGCCCGCGCCCAGCACCATCGTGGTGTGCGCGTCGTGCCCGCAGGCGTGGGCGACGCCGGGAACCGTCGACCGGTAGGGGACGTGCTCCTTCTCGTCCTGGAGGGGGAGGGCGTCGATGTCGGCGCGCAGCGCGACCGTGGTGCCGTCGGCGGGGCCGATGTCGCAGAACAGGCCGGTGCCGCGCGGGAGGATCCGCGGTTCGAGGCCGGCGGCGCGCAGCCGCTCGGCGATCAGCCGGGTCGTGCGGTGCTCGGCGTACCCCAGCTCGGGGTGGGCGTGCAGGTCGCGGCGGAAGGCGACGAGCTCGTCCTCGTGGCGGGTGAGGAAGGCGTCGAGCTGCGGTTGCAGCGCCGCGCCGCCGAGGACGGACGCGGCGCCGCCGGCCCCGGACGGTGCCGCCGCGGCGCCGGACACGGCCGGTACCCCGGCGTCGTCCTGCGAGCCCTCGGGGCCCGGGGCGGTGGGAGGTTCAAGACCGGGCATCACCCCGTGTCCCGGATGTGTCATGTGCGCCCCCTGCGCGAGGGCGGGGCCGTAGGGCGCCCGCCCGGTGGTCTGGTCGGTGGTGCTGTTCTCGCCTTCGTTTTCGTACTGGTATTCACCGGTCCCCCCGGTCTTGTTCGCGCGCGGGGCCGGCTTGTTCGTGCGCGGGGCGGGCCCGTCCGCCCGTGCGGGACCGGCCCCCTTGCCGGATCCCGTGCCTGGTCCCGTGCCGGACCGGGTGTCCGATCCGGCGTCCGAACCGTTGTCGGCCCCCGCCTCGGCCCCGGACCCCGCGTCAGGCCCCGCCCCGGCCCGCTCCCCCGGCCGGGGGCCGGGCCGCCGGGGCCGGGGGCCCGCTGGTTTCTCGCCTGCGCCGGCCGGTCCCTCAGGTCCCGGCATGTGCGACCTCCCCCAGTGTGACGAACCTGTCCTCCGCGAGCTCGGTGATCGCCGCGTCGACGATGTGCTCCAACGTGCCGCCCTCGGCGCGGATCGCGCGCTGCCGTTCGTACGGCGCCCCGTGTTCGAGCACCTCCCCGGCCACCTTGAGCTCCTCCGCGCAGCCGAGCCGGTCGGCCACCGGCTCCAGTTCGCGGATCAGCTCGTAGATGTCGTCGCGGAGTGGTGCGGTACTACCAGTGTCATCGGTGATGACGATGGCGTCGAGTCCGTATCTGGTCGCCCTCCACTTGTTGTCGCGTACCACCCACGCGGCGGGCCTGGGCAGCGTGTAGCCGCGGTCGAGCTGCTGGTCGAACAGCGTGACGAGGCTCTGGCACAGCGCGGCGGCCATGCCCACCTCGCGCATCGTCGGGATCCCGTCGAACATGCGGATCTCGACAGTGCCGAAGTCCGGGTGCGGACGGATGTCCCACCAGACCTCCTTGATGCTGCGGATCGTTCCGGCGCGGAGCAGCGTGTCCATGTAATCCTCGAACGCGGCCCAGTCGTCCAGCAAGTGGGGCGGTCCGGCCGTTGGAAGCTGGCCGAAGACGACGGCCCGGCAGGAGGCCAGCCCGGTGTCGCTGCCGCTCCAGAACGGGCTGGAGGCGGTCAGCGCCAGGAAGTGCGGCAGGTAGGCCGACAGCGCGTTCACGATCGGGATCGCCTTGGCGCCGTCGGAGACGCCCACGTGGACGTGGACGCCGAACGTCTGGATGCGGCGGGCCAGCCACTGCATCTCCTCGATGAGCTGGGCGTAGCGGCCCATCGGCGCCATCACCGCGTCCCGCCAGTCGCTGATCGGGTGGGTGCCCGTGCAGGCGAGCGTCAGGTCGCGCTCGGCGGCGGCGCCGCGCAGGGCCGACAGCGTGCCCGCGAGGTCGTTCTTGGCCTCCCCCACGGTGTGGCAGATGTCGGTGACGATCTCGACCGTCGACTCCATCAGCTCGTGCCGGATCTTCGGGAGCCCCGTGATCTCGCCGAGGACGGGCAGGGCGGCGAGCACCTCGCGGGCGTCCTGTCGCAGGTGCCTGGTCTCCGCATCGACCAGCTGGAGCTCCCACTCGACTCCGAGCGTCGCCCCGTTCGATGCGTTGAAGTCAATGGCCACGGCCAACCTCCGTCCACAATCCTTGCAGGTCGTTGCGTGGCACGTGGCGCAATTCAGCCAGCGGGTCCCTAAGCCTGGACAAACGCCGGTCCAGGTCACGTGTTCGTTCCATGATGGCGCCCGCGCCCGTCGCCTCGCCGGTTCTCCATGCCCTTTGTGGACCAATTGACTCGTACGGGCGGGCGACGAACAAGGCCGAGCCACACTTTTCGGTCATCGAACACGTCCGCGACACCACTAGATCGAACTAGTCAGCCCGTCCCAAAATACCGCCCATGACAGACTGTAACGGATGATGGGTGTCCCCTACGCTCGGTTAGTCCCGAATCATCCCGAGGATGGTGTCTCCCGGTCCGGGTACCTCTCCTCCGGATACGTCGCCTAGTCTTCGGGGGAGTCATGGGCGTTGGGGGCAGCCGCGGAGCTGCGGAAGCTAGGAGCGGCGGGAGCTTGCTACCAGACCTACAGGCATCGCGGACCCGTACGCGCCGCGCCGTGGCGGTGATCACCGTGCCGTTCCTGGCGGTCGCCCTCACCGCGCCGCCGGCGCTGGCCGCGCCGCCGGCCGACCCGGTCGGCGGGCCGCAGCTCGCGGGGCGCGGGGTCGTCGTCAACCAGATGGCGGGCGTCCCGGCGCTGCCGAAGATCAAGGCGTCCTCGTACCTGGTCGCCGACGGCGACACCGGCGAGGTGCTGGCGGCCAAGGACCCGCACGGCCGCTACCTGCCGGCGAGCACGCTGAAGACGCTGACCGCGCTGACCCTGGTCCCGCGCCTGGATCCCGACCGGCTCGTCCACCCCTCGCAGAAGGCGTGCGACGTGGAGGGCACGAAGGTCGGGCTGACGCCGAAGATGGCGTACAAGGTGTCCGACCTCTTCCACGCGCTGATGATGATGTCCGCCAACGACGCGGCGGTGACGCTCGCCGAGGCGGACGGCGGGCTGAAGAAGACCATCGCCGACATGAACGCCGAGGCCAGGCGGATCAACGCCCGCGACACGCTCGCCGGGTCGCCGAACGGCCTCGACAAGGACCTCGGGCTGGACGTGCGGACCCAGCACACCTCGGCCTACGACCTGGCGCTGATCCTGCGCGAGGGGCTGAAGAGCGCCGACTACCGCCGCTACGTGCAGGCGATCGACTTCCAGTTCCCGGCGCCGCCCACCAAGAAGGAGCGCAAGAAGGGCAAGAAGGTCGGCGGGTACCCGATCCACACGCACAACAAGCTGCTGCCGGGCGAGCGGTACGGCTACGACGGCCTGCTCGGCGGCAAGAACGGCTACACGGTCGCGGCCGGGCAGACCTACGTGGCCGCCGCCCGGCGCGGCGGGCACACGATCGTCATCTCGCTGATGCGGGCCGACCAGCCGCCCTCGCCGTACGCGGTCAAGCTGCTGGACTGGGGGTTCGCGGCGCGCGGCAAGACCAAGCCGGTGGGCGCGCTGGTGCCGCCCGGCGACGCGCCCGAGCCCGGCAAGGACGGCTCGGGCGGCCTGCTGCCCGACGCCCCGCTGGCCTCCGACAACTCGACCCGGATGTGGCTGCTCGTGGGCGGCGGCGCGGTCGGCGCCGTCCTCGCGATCGGGGTGCTGGCGGCGGTGCTGCGGCGGCGCCGCCGGTACCGCTACGGGCCGCTGCCCGCCGCGCGGGCGGCCGCGCCGGGCGAGCCGTCCTACGAGGACCCCAACCCGTAGCCCGCGGGGTCAGCGAACCGACGGGGGCACCGGGGGTCAGCGGGCGGTCGCCGGGCGGTTCGGGATCGGGTCGATCCTGTCCCGGGGCTCGGTGCCGGGGTCGGTGCGCTCCGGGTTGCCCTCGTCGGCGCTCATGACGACGCGCCGCGTGGCCGTCCAGGCGGCGACGAAGAGCACGAACCGGGACACGATGTTCATCCACACCATCAGCCCGACCAGGACGGCGAACGAGGCGTAGACGGGGTTCTGCGTGGTGCGGCCGATCAGCAGCGTCGCGACCTGCTTGAGCAGCTCGAAGCCGACCGCGCCGAACAGCGCCCCGCGCGCGATCCGCCGCCAGGGCGCGCGGGTGCCCGAGAGCCGGGTGAACAGCACCAGGAAGATCACGGTGTCGAAGGCCATGGCGACGGCCAGCGACAGCAGCCGCAGGGCCGTCCCGGCGCCGGTGACGTCCTCCAGCCCCATCCACGACAGGACGGTGTGCGTCGCCGAGGTGGTGATGGTCGAGACCGCGATGCCGCAGATCAGGATCACGCCGAGGAACAGCAGGACGGCGAGGTCCCACAGCCGCTTGCTGGCGAAGTTGCCGCCGCCGGTCGGCTTGTTGTCCCAGATGTCGCGCAGGGACTCGCGCAGCACGTCGACCCAGCCGAGCCCGGTGAACAGCAGCGCGGCCACGCCGACGATGCCGACGGCCGTCTTGGACTGGGCGATCTGCTCCACCTGGAGCTCGTCGGACAGGCCGGGCAGCAGCGAGTTG
The DNA here is from genome assembly GCF_018603865.1 of Actinomadura sp. NEAU-AAG7. NCBI lineage: Bacteria > Bacillati > Actinomycetota > Actinomycetes > Streptosporangiales > Thermomonosporaceae > Actinomadura > Actinomadura sp. NEAU-AAG7. The sequence goes on along the minus strand of NZ_JAHFZY010000004.1, from coordinate 361,648 downwards.
ACGGCCTTCACGAAGTAGTCCCGCGCCTGCGTGCTGACGCCGACGAGGTAGCCGAGCAGCGCGTAGGCGAGCGCGAGCAGCGGGAAGAAGGACAGGAACGCGTGGTAGGTGAGGGCCGCCGCGAGCCGCTCGCCGCGCCGGTCGGTGTAGCGCTCGAACGCCCGGCCCAGGTGGTCGAACCACTTCCAGCGCGCGCGCCAGCCCCGCAGCAGCTCACGTCCCGCGCCCAGGCGGGCCTGGATTCGGGCCTCGCTCCCCCGCCTGACCTTCGTGATCACCTGCCGCATGGACGGAACGTACCCACATCCGGCGCTCCGATGCAGCGCACGGTAATCACGGGTTGAACATTCCGTTGCCCGAAAGGGGTTGCGCGTCCTCGGGGCACGGCGCCCGGGTCCGCGCCTCCAGCGTCAGGGGGCCGCGCTTCCGGAACCGAACACGTAGTCGTGCTGGGGGCGCCACACGCCGTCGCCGCCGTGCACGTACAGGGAGAACCCCCAGACGTCGAAGTCGGCGGCGTATCCGGCGAGGTCCTTGAACGCGCGGTCCATGACCTCGTCGGGCAGGTGGTGCGCGATCGTCACGTGCGGGTGGTACGGGTAGTCGAGCGGACGGTCGAGCGGCCCCGACAGAACACGCGCCTGGAGCCGCTCGCAACCACCGATTCCCTCGGCCAGAGCTACGAACACGACCGGTGAGACTGGACGGAACGTTCCGCTGCCACGCAACCGGATGCGGAACGGGCGCTCGGTGCGCGCGATCGCCCGCAGGTGCGCCTCGACGGCCCCGAGCGCCGCCGCGTCCACCTCGGTGGGCGGCAGCAGCGTGATGTGGGTCGGGATCGCGCCCGCGAGCGGATCGCCGAACGAGGCGCGCTTGCGTTGCAGCAGCGCGCCGTGGGGGTCCGGGATCGGGATCGCCACCCCGATCATCCGCACGCCGGGCGGGCGCGTGCCCGTCCCGCGGCCTCCCGCGTCCGCCCGCTCAGCGACCACGTCCCACGAATCCCACCCGGTCGCGGACGATCTCCATCGTCCGCTCGGCGACGGCCGAGGCGCGGCCCGCGCCGTGCGCCAGGAGCCGTTCGAGCCGCTCCTCGTCGTCCAGGAGCCGGAGCGTGCGCTCCCTGATCGGCGTGAAGGTGTCGAGGACGACCTGCGCGAGGTCCTTCTTGAACTGGCCGTAGCCCGAGCCCGCGTACCGGGCCTCCAGATCGGCGACGGACGTGCCCTCCAGCGCGGAGTAGATCCGCAGCAGGTTGGTGACGCCCGCCTTCTTCTCCTCGTCGTAGACGACCTCGGAGCCGGTGTCGGTGACCGCGCGCATGATCTTCTTGCGCATCGGGCCCGGGTCCTCCAGGACGTCCACGATGCCCTGCGGCGAGGACGCCGACTTGCTCATCTTCGCGGTCGGCTCCTGAAGATCGGTGATCTTCGCGGCGTCCTTGGGGATGAACGCCTCGGGGGCGACGAACGTCTCGCCGAAGCGGTGGTTGAAGCGCCCGGCGAGGGTGCGGGTCAGCTCCAGGTGCTGCCGCTGGTCCTCGCCGACCGGGACCCGCAGGTCGGGGGCGTCCGGGCCCGGCTCGGGGCTGTAGAGCAGGATGTCGGCGGCCTGGAGGACCGGGTAGGTGAACAGGCCGACGCTGGTGCCCGCCGAGCCCTGCTTGGACGACTTGTCCTTGAACTGGGTCATCCGCCCGGCCTCGCCGAAGCCGGTGAGGCAGCCGAGCACCCACGCCAGCTCGGCGTGCTCGGGGACGTGGCTCTGCACGAACACGGTGGCGCGGTCGGGGTCGACGCCCATCGCCAGGAGCTGGGCGGCGGCGACCTTGGTCCGGCGGCGCAGCACGGCCGGGTCGTGCTCGATCGTGATCGCGTGGAGGTCGACCACGCAGTAGAACGCGTCGTGGGTGTCCTGCATCGCGACCCACTGCCGCAGCGCGCCCAGGTAGTTGCCGAGGTGGAAGGAGTCGGCGGTGGGCTGGATCCCCGAGAAGACGCGGGGGAGCGCGGGGCCGCCCTCGGAGGAGGAGCCGCCTGCGGGGTTGGAAGCTACGGACATGTCCACGGACCGATTCTCTCAGGTGCCGCCGGGCTCCTCGCGGGCCGGCGCCTCGTGCGGGGCGACCGCCCGCGGGATCGCGGGCGGGGGCGCGCGCCGACGGCACGGTCTCGACGGCACGGTCTGCCGCGTCGCCGCGCCTGCGCGTCCCGCACATCATATTCACCGCCTATGTCGGCTCTGGGGGGGCGGACGGCCCAAGGCCCACCGGATGCCCCTTCCCCGCACCCGGTTGCGGATAGCCTGGACGACACCCCCGCCGCGGTCCGACAGCCGCAGTTCGACAGCCGTTAGTTCAGCACCGTCTGCGCAGAGCCGTCTGCTCAGCCGTCCACTGGAGGTAGCTCGTGAAGCTGCTCGTCACCGGAGGCGCCGGGTACATCGGCAGCGTCGTCTCCGCCCTGCTCCTGGAATCGGGGCACGAGGTCGTCGTGCTGGACGACCTGTCCACCGGGCACGAGGACGCCGTCCCCGAGGGCGCGCGGCTGGTGCGCGGGACGCTGCGCGACACGGCGGCGGAGGTGCTCGGCGGCGCCGGGTTCGACGCCGTGCTGCACTTCGCCGCCAAGTCGCTGGTCGGGGAGTCGGTGGAAAAGCCCGGTCTGTACTGGGACAAGAACCTCGGCGAGTCGCTGGCGCTGCTGGAGGCGATGCGCGTCGCGGGCGTCCCCCGCATCGTGTTCTCCTCGACGGCGGCGGTGTACGGGGAGCCGGAGTCGACGCCGATCCTGGAGACCGACCCGACCCGTCCGACCAACCCCTACGGCGCGTCCAAGCTGGCGATCGACACCACGCTCACCGAGTACGCGCGGCTGCACGGCATCGGCGCGGTCTCGCTGCGCTACTTCAACGTCGCGGGCGCCTACGGGCGGCAGGGCGAGCGGCACGACATCGAGACCCACCTGATCCCCAACGTGCTGAAGACCGCGCAGGGCGAGCGGGACGCGGTGCGCCTGTTCGGCGAGGACTACCCCACGCCCGACGGCACCTGCGTGCGCGACTACATCCACGTCGCCGACCTCGGCCGCGCGCACCTGCTGGCGCTGGAGGCCGGCGCGCCGGGCACCCACGAGATCTTCAACCTGGGCAGCGGCAGCGGCAACTCGGTCCTTGAGGTCCTTGAGGTCTGCCGCGAGGTCACCGGCCGGGAGATCCCCGCCGAGATCGCCCCGCGCCGTCCCGGCGACCCGGCCGTGCTCGTCGCGTCCTCGGAGAAGATCAGGACACGGCTCGGCTGGAAGGTGGAGCGGGACCTGCACACCATGGTCGCCGACGCCTGGACCTTCCTCCGCTCGCGATGACCAGGTCGTTCGCCGAGATCTTCGGGCGCTCCCCGGAGGGGGTCTGGCACGCTCCCGGGCGCGTCAACCTCATCGGGGAGCACACCGACTACAACGACGGGCTCGCGCTGCCGTTCGCGCTCTCGCGGGGCGTGTCGGTGGCCGCCGCGCGGCGCGGCGACGGCGTGGTCGAGGTCGTGTCCCGGCAGGCCGGGGAGAGCGTCGTACGAGCGTCCGTGGAGGGTGGGCCGGTCGTCGCGGAGGGCTGGCCCCCGGACCGGGCCTGGGCCGCCTACCCGGTCGGCGTGGCGCGCGTCCTGCGCGACCACGGGACGGGCGGCGCGTCCCTGCTGATCGACTCCGACCTGCCGCAGGGCGCCGGGCTCTCCTCCTCGGCCGCGCTGGAGTGCGCCACCGCCCTCGCCCTCCGCGACCTGCACGAGGCCCGGATCGAGCCCGCCGAGCTGGCCCGGCTCGCGCAGCGGGCCGAGAACGACCAGGTCGGCGTGCCCTGCGGGGTGATGGACCAGTCCGCCTCGCTGCTGTGCGAGGCCGGGCACGCGCTGCTGCTGGACTGCCGCAGCGGCCTGTCGTCGAAGGTGCCTTTCGCGCCGGCCGAGGCCGGGCTGACGCTGCTGGTCGTCAACACCCGCGCGAGCCGGAACCTCGCCGGGGGCGACTACGGGCGCCGCCGCGCCGAGTGCGAGAAGGCGGCGGCGCGGCTCGGCGTCCCCGCCCTGCGGGACGTGACCGACCTCGCGGGCGCGCTCGGCTCGCTGCGCGACCCGGTGCTGCGGCGCCGCGTCCAGCACGTGGTGACCGAGAACCACCGCGTCGAGGCCGCGGTCGGGCTGCTGCGCGCCGGGGCCGTCACCGAGCTCGGCGCGATGCTGAACGCCTCGCACATGTCGCTGCGGGACCAGTTCCAGATCTCCTGGCCCGAGGCCGACGCGGCCGTGGACGCGGCGCTGCGCGCGGGCGCGCGCGGCGGCCGCATGGTCGGCGGCGGGTTCGGCGGCTCGGTGATCGTCCTGACCGCGGCCGACCGGGCCGCCCGCGTCCGCGACGGGATCACCGCCACCTACGAGAGGCGCGGCTGGCAGCCGCCCGCCTTCCTGGAGGCGGTGCCGTCGGCCGGGGCGCGGCGGACGGCCTGACCGCGGCTCACTCCAGGCGGCCCACTCCAGGCGGCTCACCAGGGCGACCTGCCCCGGCGCGGCTCACTCCAGGGCGGACCTGAGGTCGTCGCGCAGGCGGGTCGCGGTCTGCGCCGCGTCCGTCTCGCCGAGCGTCGTGAACCCGTCGGCGGCGGCGGAGGCGTGCGACTCCGCGTCCGCGAGCCGGTCGATCTGGGCGAGGATGCGGGCCTGGTCGTAGGCGACGAGCGCCGTCTCCCAGATCCGGGCGGGCTCGTTGTCGGCGGGCAGGCCGGGCAGCGCCTCGCGGGCCGTCTCGATCGCGGCGGCGGCCTCGTCCGACCGCCCGCTCCACAGCAGGCACATCGCGGCGCGGCGGCGGTTGCGGACGACGCCGTAGGGATCCCCGGCCTCCCCGAACGACGCGGCCGACCGCGCGAACCGCTCGGCGGCGAGCGCGTCCCGGTCGAGCCCGGTGAGGATCTCGGCGGACTGCTCCAGGAAGTGCGCCGTCGCGCCGTGGTCCTCCTCCTTCGCCGCGTCCTCGGCCAGGGACAGGAACGTCGCCGCGCCCTCCGCCTCCTGCATCTCCTTCTGCGCGTGCGCGAGGATCAGGCGGCAGCGCCGCTCGTCCCCGGGCTCGCCGAGCGCGGGCAGCGCCTCCTCCGCGACCTCCGCCGCCTCCAGGTGGCGGCCGGCCGAGAGGTACCCGGCGGCGAGGTCCACCCGCAGCCGGAACGCCTGCTCGTGCGCGCCCATCGATGTCCAGCCCGCGACGGCCTCGGCGAGGTCGGCGACGGCGTCGGCGGGGCGGCCCGCCTCCAGCAGCGCCAGGCCCCGCTCGGTGTGCAGGGGCGTGGCCAGCGCGGTGCCGGCGGGCAGCCGTTCGAGCGCCTCGTCGAGCAGCGCGAACTCCTCCTCACCGGCGGGCGTCGGCCCCTGCCCCTCGGACGCCAGCACGCGCGCCAGGTGGGCCCGCGACCGCACGTACGCCAGCGTCAGCCGGGACAGCATCTCGGAGTCGCGCAGCTCGCGGGCGGTCTCGATGCCGCCGCGCAGGGTGGGGAGCGCCGCGTCGAGGTCCCCGGCCAGCGCGTGCGCGCCGCCGCGCAGCAGGGCGGTCTCGGCCCGCGCCTCCGTCGCCGTGGCGCCCTCGGCCGTGATCTCGACGCGGTCGAGGGCGGCGATGGCGTCGGCGGGGCGCCCGAGGTCCAGGCAGCCGCCCGCGAGCCTGATCAGCGTCGCGGCGGATTCGAGGCCGCCGCTCTCGTCCTCGGTCCGGGCGGCGAGGCGGTCGGCCGCGGCGACCAGATCGTCCAGCCCGGCCTCGTCGCCCTCGCGGATCCGGGCCGAGCCGAGGCGGCTGAGCGCCAGGGCGCGGCGGACGTCCTCGCCCGCCTCGCCGAACAGCTCGATCGCCTCCCGCCAGCGGTCCATCGCCGCCTGGACGTCGCCGCCGGCCTCCAGTTCCATGGCCCGCCCGTTCAGGCGGCGGGCGCGCTGCGCGGCCGTGGGCTCCGCCGCGACGGCGTCGAACCGCTCCCAGGCCGCGACCGCGCGGGCCAGGTCGCCCGCGCGGCGGGCGCGCTCGGCCTCGTCCAGCAGCGCGTCGGGGCCGTCGAGGGAGGCGAGGTCGTCGTGCGGGACGTCCGGCTCCGCCGCCTCGGCGGGCCCGCGCCGGTGGTGCTCGCCCAGCGGCAGGAACTCGACGTGCGGCTCCGCCTCCAGCACCTCCCGCACCAGGTCGCCCTGGCTGGAGGTGCCGTTGCGGGCGTCGAACCGCACCGCGAGGTCGCCCGCGCGCCCGGCCAGCTCCGTGTGCAGGTCGGCGAGCGGGACGTCCGCCGCCGGACGGTCGCCCGACGCCACCCGCCGGATCGTCATCTCGGTGTGCCCCGCGTCCAGGATCCGGCGCAGCGCCAGCGCGGCCGCCGCCGCGAACCGCATCTCCGCGTACGGGCTCGGCGCGCGGTCGAGCCAGCCCAGGTGCCGCGCGACGATCTCCAGGGCGCGGGCCTCGTTCCCGGTCGTCGCGCAGAACGCCACATGCTCGGCGATGTCGCTCAGGTCCGCGAGCTGCGAGCGGTGCACCCGGTAGGCGCGGCGGTGCGCGTCCCGGGCCTCCTCGACCCGGCCGGTCCGCAGGTAGACCGGCAGCATCGCGGTCTGGATGCCCTGCGGCTGCTCGTTGCAGGTCAGCTCCGCGTCCAGCACCGGCGCGGCGACCGCGAACGCCTCCTCGTGCCGCCCGTACCGGACGAGGTGGTTCACCATCCCGGACGGGTCGCAGCCCGCGCAGTCCGACAGGTCGTCGCGCTCCGCGCCCCGCCACCGCTCGTACCAGTCCTCGGCGGAGGCGTCGCCGACATGCCGGGCCACCAGGTTCCGGTAGTGGTACACCGCCTGGAGGCTGTACCCGGCCGCCTTGTAGCGGCGCTCCATGTCGTCCAGCACCGCGTACGTCCGGTCCAGGGGGACCTCGGGGAACTCGGTGAGCGAGTTCACGATCCCCTTCATCTGCCACAGCAGCCCCCGCAGCTCGCTGAAGCGGGACGGGTCGCGGTCGTGGTCGGCCAGCGTCCGGCTGAACGTCGCGAACGCCTTCGCGGGCTCGCCGCCGTAGCGGTAGGCGTTGGTCAGCCGGATCCGCACCTGGAACGCGAGCACGTCGTCGTCCACGGCCTCGGCGCGGCGCAGCGCGTCCTCGACCAGGACGGTGCGCGCCTCCCCGTAGGGCAGCTCTTCGGACCGCGTCATCAACGCGTAGACGTCGTCGATGCTCATTCGGGCGCCTCCGGGGCGTGGACGGCCCACTCCAGCAGGCCGATGAAGGATCGGTTCAGCACCGCCGTGTCGGCGGGCCGCAGCGGATGGTGGCCGAGCAGCAGCGCCTGCCCGTACAGCCCCTGCACGGCCAGCTCGATCAGGCCGTCCTCGGCGAGCGCGGTCACGCGCCTGGTCAGCGGGTTGCGGTGGTTGAGGACGAGCCGCGGCCGCTCCGGCGCGGACGTCGCGCCGACCGCGCCGAGCACGTCCGCCCACAGCTCGCCCGCCTCGTCGCGCGCCCGCGACAGCTCCTCCTGGAACTGCGCGTCGCGGCTGGTCAGATACAGCGCGGGCAGCGAGGCCGGGTCGAAGTCGCGCAGCACGACCTCGCAGCCGAGCCGGTCCACCGCCCGCTGCGCCGCCGCCAGGAACGGCCGCAGCGCCAGCTCCGCCGCCGGGTCGAGCACCCCGAACGTGGTGGTCAGCTCGGCGGTGTCCAACCGGGTGAGCCGGATGTCGGGGTCGATGTCCGGCAGCCGCTCGATGATCTCGGTGTCATGGACGTAGCCGCCGTTGACCAGCCCGACGCCCTGCGCGGCCGCCACCGCCGACAGCCGCCGGAACTCGTCCACGCCGGGGGTGAAGCGGCCCTCGGGGTGGCGCCGCCTGAACTCCGCGAGCGTCATCGGCCCGGCGGAGGTCTCGTAGTCGAGCCAGCGGTCCACGATCCGCAGCATGTCGTCGTCGTGCAGCGCCATCGCCTTCACACCGAGCTGGTGCAGGCGCAGGAAACCGCGCAGCCGGGGCGGATCGGTCTCGGAGAGCCGCACCAGCCACTGGCGCAGCGCGTCGCCGAGGCTCGCCCGCACCGAGTCGAGCAGCTCGTCCTCGTAGAGGGCCTCGCGGCTCGCGGTCGGGCGCAGCTCCCCCGCGTCCACGACGCAGCGCGCGAAGAACGCCCACTCGGGCAGCAGCCCCTCCACGCCCTCGGCCAGCAGCATCCGCTTCAGGTAGACGCGGTGCGCGGCGCGCGCGGTCGGCGCGACCGGATGCGGCAGGACGAACGCGACGCCGGTGAGCCCCGCCTCCGGGACGTCGAGGTCGACCACGTCGAACGGCGTGAACCCGTACAGCTCCTCGCAGTACTGCTCCAGCGCGCGGCGCCGTGCCGCCGGGTCGCGGTGCGCGCCCTGCCACGCGGGGCCGTCGCCGGTGACGCGGACGCCGTCCACGACCAGCTCGACCGGCAGCAGCGACCCGTAGGAGCGCGCCAGGTCGGCCACGACCCGCGGGCTCAGCAGCTCCGCCGACCCCTGCCGGGCCCGCAGCGTCACGGTGGTGCCGATCTCCTCGCGCTCGGCGGGCTCGACCCGGTAGCTGCCGCCGGACAGGCCCGTCCAGCGGACCGCCGCGCCGCCGCGCGCCGAGCGCGTGACCACCTCGATCTCGTCCGCGACGAGGAACGCCGACAGCAGCCCGATCCCGAACTGGCCGAGGAAGTCGTGGCGCGCGAAACCCAGCTCGTCGCGCTTGGACGAGCGGCCGATCGTGGCCAGCAGCGTGTGGACCTCGGCCTCGGTCAGCCCGATCCCGTCGTCGTGGACCCGCAGCGTCCCGCCGCCGGTCTCGATCACCACCCGGCCGTCGCCGTCACCCCGCGCGGTGATCGCGTCCACCGCGTTCTGGAGCAGCTCCCGCAGGTAGACCCGGGGGCTCGCGTACAGATGGCGGCTCAGCAGATCCACCACGCCGCGCAGATCGACCTGGAACGCCTGTTCTGCCACCCCGCCGCCTCCACGATCACCGATAAGAGCGGATCACACCTTAGCGGCCGGTACCGGCGACTTGACTGGGTTTCTCACATGCGTGAGCCCCGGGCCGACAGGGGGTCCCGGCGCTCGGGCGCGCTCGGTGTCCCAGGCGATGCGGTGAGTCAGAAGGGGCCCGGCCGACGGACGGCGTCGCGCCGCAAAGAGGTGGTCGCGCGACGCCGCAAGCGCCCGCCGGAGCCGACCGAGGCCCCGTCGAGCAGCCGCCCCGCCACGATCACGGTCTCGACGTTGGATCGACGGCGACCGAGAAGGTCGACGGGGCCGGACGCGATCAAGCCCCGGACCCGCCGTGCGGGTCCGGGGCTCGCAACGGGGAACCGGGGTCAGATGAGGCCGAGCTTGCGGACGGCGTCGCGCTCCTCCGACAGCTCGTTCACCGACGCGTCGATGCGCGTCCGGGAGAAGGCGTCGATCTCCAGGCCCTGGACGATCGACCACTCGCCGTCCTTGGTGGTGACGGGGAAGGAGGAGATCAGGCCCTCGGGGACGCCGTAGGAGCCGTCCGACACGACCGCCATCGACGTCCAGTCGCCCTCGGCGGTGCCGTTCACCCAGGTGTGCACGTGGTCGATCGCGGCGGACGCGGCGGAGGCCGCCGACGACGCGCCCCGCGCCTCGATGATCGCCGCGCCGCGCTTGGCGACGGTCGGGATGAAGTCGTTCTCCAGCCAGGACTGGTCGTTGACCGTCTCGGCGGCGTTCTTGCCCGCGATCTCGGCGTGGAAGACGTCCGGGTACTGGGTGGCGGAGTGGTTGCCCCAGATCGTCATCCGGCGGATCTCCGAGACCGACACCCCGGCCTTCTTCGACAGCTGCGCGAGCGCCCGGTTGTGGTCGAGGCGGGTCATCGCGGTGAACCGCTCGGCGGGGACGTCCGGCGCGTGCGACCGCGCGATCAGCGCGTTGGTGTTGGCCGGGTTGCCGACCACCAGCACCTTGATGTCGTCGGCCGCGCCCGCGTTGATCGCCTCGCCCTGCGGCTTGAAGATGCCGCCGTTGGCCTCCAGCAGGTCGCCGCGCTCCATGCCCTTCGTCCGCGGCCGGGCGCCGACCAGCAGCGCGACGTTCGCGCCCTCGAACGCCTTGACGGCGTCGTCGTGGATGTCGATGCCGGACACCAGCGGGAACGCGCAGTCGTCCAGCTCCATCGCGGTGCCCTCGGCGGCCTTCACCGCCTGGGGGATCTCCAGCAGCCGCAGCCGCACGGGTACGTCCGCGCCGAGCAGCTGCCCGGACGCGATGCGGAACAGCAGCGCGTAGCCGATCTGGCCCGCGGCGCCGGTGACGGTGACGGTGACTGGGGTGCGCGTCATTACCTTCTTCTCCTGCTGAGGGACCTGACGGGGCTCAGGCGGCCATCCTGCGAAATCCTTCCAACCCGACCGCCGGAGAGCCGCGCCGCCGCGGGTTCTCTCGCCGTCGAGACAGTTGCGAGGCCAGGCTATCGCGCGGCCCGTCCCGCCCGACGGCCAGGTGCCGGGACCGGCCCGCGCAAGCGCGAAGGCCGTCCCGGATGTCGATCCGGGACGGCCTTCGGAGACTCACCCCCGCGGCAGCGGGGAGCGCGAGCCGGCGCGGCTCAGGCGCCGACCTTCTTTTGAAGGTTGGTGTCGAGGGCCTCAAGGAACTGCTGGGTGGTCAGCCACTCGGTGTCGGGCCCGACCAGGAGGGCCAGGTCCTTGGTCATCTGACCGGCCTCGACGGTCTCGACGCAGACCTCTTCGAGGGCCTTGGCGAAGCCGACGAGCTGGGAGTTGCTGTCGAGCTTGCCCCGGTGCTCCAGACCCCGCGTCCAGGCGAAGATCGACGCGATCGGGTTGGTCGAGGTCGGCTTGCCCTGCTGGTGCTGCCGGTAGTGGCGGGTCACCGTGCCGTGCGCGGCCTCGGCCTCGACGGTCTTGCCGTCGGGCGTCATCAGCACGGAGGTCATCAGGCCGAGGGAGCCGAAGCCCTGCGCGAGCGTGTCGGACTGGACGTCGCCGTCGTAGTTCTTGGCCGCCCAGACGAAGCCGCCCTCCCACTTGAGCGCGGCGGCGACCATGTCGTCGATCAGCCGGTGCTCGTAGGTCAGGCCCTTGGCCTCGAACTCCGACTTGAACTCGGCCTCGAAGATCTCCTGGAACAGGTCCTTGAAGCGGCCGTCATAGGCCTTCAGGATCGTGTTCTTCGTCGACATGTACAGCGGCATCTCCCGGTTGAGCGCGTACCGCATGCTCGTCCGGGCGAAGTCCCTGATGGAGTCGTCGTAGTTGTACATGCCCATCGCGACGCCGCCGCCGGGGAAGTTCGCGATCTCGAACTCCATCGGCTCGGAGTCGTCCTCGGGGGTGTAGGTGATCGTCACCTTGCCCGGCCCGGGAACGACGAAGTCGGTGGCCTTGTACTGGTCGCCGTGCGCGTGGCGGCCGATGATGATCGGCTTCGTCCAGCCCGGGACCAGCCGCGGGATGTTGGACGCGACGATGGGCTCACGGAAGATCACGCCGCCGAGGATGTTGCGGATCGTCCCGTTCGGGGACCGCCACATCTTCTTCAGGCCGAACTCCTCGACGCGTGCCTCGTCCGGAGTGATCGTGGCGCACTTGACGCCCACGCCGTACTGCTTGATGGCGTTGGCGGCGTCGACGGTGACCTGGTCGTCCGTGGCGTCACGGTACTCGATCCCCAGGTCGTAGTACTTCAGGTCGACGTCCAGATAAGGCAGGATCAACTGGTCCTTGATGAATTTCCAGATGATCCGTGTCATCTCGTCGCCGTCGAGCTCGACGACGGGGGCCGCTACTTTGATCTTGGGCATGCTGTTGCTGTCCCTTTCCTACACCGGCCAGCAGTCCTTGTAAGGTTCGCCCGGCTAGGCTAGCCGAGGCTGTGACCAGGTCGAGACCTGGGCTCGACCTGCCCCTTCCCGCCCCGGCGCGGACGGCGTCAGCCCGGCGGGCCCTCCCGCCGTCCGGAGATCAGCAACCGCAGACCCCGCACCACCATCGCCGCGGCGATCAGGACGCCGAACGCCCCGGCGAGGACCAGACCGGTCTTGTCCATCGGGGGGATGCTCAACGCCACGAACGCGACCATCTCACCGAGGATCACGAGCGTCCAGCAGTCGATCGAGCGGCTCCGGACGGCCAGCAGCCCGAGCTGCGACTCCGGCAGCAGCAGCCGGGCGAGCGCGCCGAGCAGCAGCGCGGCGGCCATCAGCCCCGACCCCTTGCGGAAGTGGTCCACCGCGCACAGCGCGAGGCCGCCCGCGACCCCGCTGAGGACGAGCAGGTACGGCAGCCGCCCGAGCCAGTGCGGCGCGGCCCCCCTGCGGCGCGGCGCCCGCCGCCTGCGCCGGTGCACCTCCGTGCTCATGACCAGTCCGCCCCCTTCGTGAACCTTCACGGTAATGCCATTCGGCGCGCGACACGACACCGTCCGCGCGCTTGTGGACGACTCCCGACCCCACCGGGCGCGGGACGCGCCCTCCGCCGCCGCGCGGCGACGGAAACGGATGGGGCGCACGGGGTGCCCGTGGGTCCTGAATGCCTTGTGCCGTCGGTGCTACTCACCGGTAGGAGGGTGTGACGGTGACGCGCCCGGGTAACCCGTCGGACAGGGGTCGCTAACTAGCTGGGAGGACTGCCGTGGAGGGGCCGTTCATGCGGATCGAGGACAGCGGGCTGGTGGTGCCGCTGCGCCCCGACGTTACGACGGTCGGGAGAGGGAGAGGAGTCGACATCCGCCTCGACGACCCGAGTGTGTCCCGTTTGCACGCAGAGATCGTTCGACGCGGCCCGTATGTGTATGTAGTCGACATGGGCCTGTCCCGTAACGGAACACGAGTCAACGGCCGGCCCATCGCCCGCCGTGTCCTGGAAGACGGCGACGTCGTGAGCTTCGGCACGGCGCGCTGCCGGATGGGGGGCATCCCCCGTGAGGAGGTCGACCCGGACGTCGAGCTGCGGCGTGCCGTCGCTCCCGAGCTCACCCGCCGCGAGGTCGACGTGCTGACCGCGCTCTGCCGCCCCGCCCTCTCGGACGAGGCGTTCGTGGCGCCCGCCACCGCCCGCGACATCGCGGGCGAGCTGGTGGTCACCGAGGCGGCCGTCAAGCAGCACCTGCTGCGGCTCTACCAGAAGTTCCGGATCCCCGAAGGGGCCAACCGCCGGACACGGCTGGCGAACGAGGTCATCGCGATGGGCCTCGTCCGCCCGCTGCCGCCGGTGCACGTCCCCCAGCAGGGCCGCCCCATGGACGGCCGCGCGACGAACGGGGTCCGGGGCGCCGAACCGCGCAGACCCGGCCCTCCGGGGCACACCGCCGGACACGTCACCGCACCGGGCCGCCCGGCCCACGCCGCCGGCCGCAGAGCTAGCTAGATTGCAGTTTTTTGGTGTCGGGCGCTCGGGCGCCCGACACCAAAAAACTGCGGCGATCGCTGGCATCGCTCCGACTCGCCTGACGGCTCGCTGTGCCTAAAGCAGCGCCCTTGGCCTCGGGCGCTGGACGCCCTCCTTCGGCGGGCACTGCGGCGATCGCTGGCATCGCTCCGAACTCGCCTGACGGCTCGCTGTGCCTGAAGCAGTGCCCTTGGCGTCGGGCGCTGGGCGCCCTCCTTCGGCGGGCACTGCGGCGATCGCTGGCATCGCTCCGACTCGCCTGGCGGCTCGCTGTGCCTGAAGCAGCGCCCTTGGCGTCGGGCGCTGGACGCCCTCCTTCGGCGGGCACTGCGGCGATCGCTGGCATCGCTCCGAACTCGCCTGGCGGCTCGCTTCGCGATCAGTTTCTTGCTTCGCTCGAAACTGCCTTCGGACGCGATCGCAACGTTCCGGTCACTGCGGGCTGAGCTTACGGACGTCCTTGTGCAGGTCGGTGCGGGTTAGCAAGGCTTTCCGAGGCGCGGCATCGGGCTTCGCGATCTTTCCGGTGGGGCTCGCCTTCGGCATCGCCCCACCGGTCAATCGACGCGCCCGCGTGGCCATGGGGTCACTTCGGAGGGCGCTCTCGGGGCGGTGGTCAGGGGGTGGCTTCTGCGGCCTCGACGACGTTGGCCAGGAGCATGGCCCTGGTCATCGGGCCTACGCCGCCGGGGTTGGGGGCGACCCAGCCTGCGATGTCCTTGACGTCGTCGGCCACGTCACCGGCCAGTTTGCCGTCCACGCGGGAGACGCCCACGTCCAGGACGGCGGCGCCGGGCTTGACCATGTCGGCCGTGATCAGGCCGGGGACGCCGGCGGCGGCCACCACGATGTCGGCCTTGCGGGTGTGCGCGGCCAGGTCGCGGGTCGCGGTGTGGCAGAGCGTGACGGTCGCGTTCTCGCTGCGGCGGGTCAGCAGGAGGCCGAGGGAGCGGCCGACCGTGATGCCGCGCCCGACGACGGTGACCTCGGCGCCCTTCAGCGGGACGTCGAAGCGGCGCAGCAGGTCGACGATGCCCTTCGGCGTGCACGGCAGCGGGCCCGGCTGCATGAGCACGAGGCGTCCGAGGTTGACCGGGTGCAGGCCGTCGGCGTCCTTGAGGGGGTCGATGCGCTCCAGCACGCGCTGCTCGTCCAGGCCCTTGGGCAGTGGGAGCTGGACGATGTAGCCGGTGCAGGACGGGTCGGCGTTCAGCTCGGCGACGGCGCGCTCCACCTCGTCCTGCGTGGCGGTGGCGGGGAGGTCGCGGCGGATGCTCTCGATGCCGACCTCGGCGCAGTCGCGGTGCTTCATGTTGACGTAGGAGTGGCTGCCGGGGTCGTCGCCGACCAGCACCGTCCCGAGACCGACGGAGACGCCGCGGTCGCGGAGCGCCTCCACGCGTGCCTTGAGGTTCGAGCGGATCTCGGCGGCGGTTGCCTTGCCGTCCAGGATCTGAGCCGTCATGTGTTCCTCCGCGCTGTGTCGCCAGGGCCCCGTCCACCCAGGCGCGCGGTGTCCGGACTGTGTTCGCTCCCCGGTGGTGATCCACCTTGACCGCGCCAGTCGCGTCGACCGCCATCGTATCCGCCGAGTGGCCCGCCGAAATAGCGGTTAAGTGGCCCTGCCGGGCGCGGCATCGCGGGTCCTAGCGTGAGCGGATGAGCAGCTCGTGGTACGACCGTCCGGTCCTGAGCGGCCGCTATGTGCGGCTGGAGCCCCTGTCCCTGAGCCATGCCGAGGGCCTGTTCGAGGCGTTCAAGGATCCGGCGATCTGGACGTGGCAGAACAGCGCCCAGCCCCGGAGCGTCGAGGAGACGCGGGAGGCGATCGGGAAGGCGCTCGCGGACTGCGAGCGCGGCGTCCGGCTGCCGTGGGCCCAGATCGACGCGGTGACCGGCGAGGTCGCGGGCGAGACCTCCTACTACGAGGTCGCGCCGGCCGACCGCGGGCTGTGCATCGGGCACACCCGGCTCGGCACCCGCTGGCAGCGGACGGGCGTCAACACCGAGGCCAAGCTCCTGCTGCTCGGCCGCGCCTTCGACGACCTCGGCGCGATCCGCGTCGGCTGGCACACCCACGTGTCCAACGAGCGGTCGCGGCGGGCGCTGGAGCGTCTCGGCGCGTCGTTCGAGGGCGTCCACCGCAAGCACCGGATCCGCGCGGACGGCTCGGTCCGCGACACCGCCGTCTACGGCATGACCGACGACGACTGGCCCGCCGCCGGGACCGCCCTGCGCGCCCGGCTGCGCTGACCCGCTCAGTCCTCGTCGGGACGCTGCCGCCAGGCGATGAGCCGGTCGGTGCCGTGCCAGCCGAGCTGCGCCGCGAGCATCGCGGCCAGGATCGCGGCGATCAGCCCGATCACCTGCCGGGACTCCATCAGCAGGCCGCCGGTCTGGACGACCGACCCGGCGAAGAGGGCCACCACCACGTCCATCGCACCTCCAACGGCGACGCCCCACAGAGGTCAAGGGAGGGTTCAGGAGCGCGGCCAGGCAGAGGCTACCAACGAAAATCGGTGAAGAGACCAGGCCGCCTGTGGGTGGGGCGCAGCCCCACCCACACCTCGCCGCCGGCTGTTCTAACCTCAGCCGTCAACCGACCGGAACGCCGCGATCGCGTCCGAAGGCAGTTTCGAGCGAAGCAAGAAACTGATCGCGAAGCGAGCCGCCAGGCGAGTTCGAAGCGATGCCAGCGATCGCCGAGCGCCCGTTGAAGGAGGGCCGCCAGGCCCGACGCCGAGGGCGCTCAATGAAAGAAGTGCCTGGTGTTGGTGAAGTAGAGGGTGGTGCCGGTCTTCTCGGCGGCGGCTATGACCTTGTCGTCGTTGACGGAGCCGCCGGGTTCGACGATGGCGCGGACGCCCGCGGCGGTGAGGACCTCAAGGCCGTCGGGGAAGGGGAAGAACGCGTCGGAGGCGCCGACGGCGGTGGCGGCGCGGTCGGTGCCGGCGCGGGTGACGGCGAGCTTGGCGGAGTCGACGCGGTTGACCTGGCCCATGCCGACGCCGACGGTGGCGCCGTCGGCGGCGAGGAGGATCGCGTTGGACTTCACCGCGCGGACGGCGCGCCAGGCGAAGGCGAGGTCGCGGAGGGTGGCCTCGTCGGCGGGGGCGCCGACCTTGAGCTCCCAGGCGGAGGGGTCGTCGCCGGGGGCGTCGAGGTGGTCGACCTCCTGGAGGAGGACGCCGCCGTCGACGCGCCGGTACTCGGTGGTGGTCGCGGGGGCCTTCGGGCAGCGCAGGAGGCGGATGTTCTTCTTGCGGGTGAGGATCTCGACCGCGGCGTCGTCGAACTCGGGCGCGACGAGGACCTCGGTGAAGATCTCGGCGACCTGCGCGGCGAGGTCGGCGGTGACGGGGCCGTTCACGGCGATGACGCCGCCGAAGGCCGAGAGGGGGTCGCAGGCGTGCGCCTTGCGGTGGGCCTCGGCGAGGTCGGCGCCGACGGCGATGCCGCACGGGTTGGCGTGCTTGATGATCGCGACGGCGGGCGCGTCGAAGTCGTAGGCGGCGCGGCGGGCGGCGTCGGCGTCCACGTAGTTGTTGTAGGACATCTCCTTGCCGTGGAGCTGCCGCGCCCCGGCCAGGCCGCCGCCGGAGCCGTCGGTGAACAGGGCGGCGCGCTGGTGCGGGTTCTCGCCGTACCGCAGGACGTTCGCGCGCTGCCAGGTCGCGCCGAGGAAGTCGGGCCAGCGGGTCTCGGCGGCGGTCTCGTCGGGGGCGTACTCGCCGGCGAACCAGGACGCGACGGCCACGTCGTAGGACGCGGTGTGCGCGAACGCGCGGGCGGCGAGGCGGCGGCGCTCCTCCAGCGTGAAGCCGCCGGCGCGGACGGCCTCCAGGACGGTGCCGTAGGCGGACGGGTCGACGACGACCGCGACCGACGCGTGGTTCTTCGCGGCGGCGCGCACCATCGTGGGCCCGCCGATGTCGATCTGCTCGACGCACTCGTCGGGCGTCGCGCCGGAGCGGACGGTCTCGGCGAACGGGTACAGGTTGACGACGGCGAGGTCGAACGGCTCGACGGAGAGGTCCTCCAGCTGCTGGAGGTGGTCGTCCTTGCGCCGGTCGGCGAGCAGGCCCGCGTGGACGTTGGGGTGCAGGGTCTTGACCCGCCCGTCCAGGCACTCGGGGAACCCGGTGAGCTTCTCCACCTTCATGACCGGGACGCCGGCGGCGGCGATCCGCCCCGCCGTCGAGCCCGTGGAGACGAGCTCGACCCCGGCCTCGTGCAGGCCCCGGGCGAGGTCTTCCAGCCCGGTCTTGTCGTACACGCTGATCAGCGCGCGCCTAATCGCCACCCGACTCACCGGCCGAGCTCCCCTCGTATTCGGACGAATCACTGCTCTTCATCGAAACGCGCCGGCCCTGCACCGTCCAGCCGTCGCGGGCGAGACGTCCGACGACGTCGACCAGGAGGCGGCGCTCCACCCGCTTGATCCGCTGGTGCAGGGACTCCTCGTCGTCGCCTCGCCGCACCTGGACGGTCTCCTGGGCGATGACGGGGCCGGTGTCCACGCCTTCGTCGACGAAATGCACCGTACAGCCCGTGACCTTCACTCCGTACGCCAGGGCGTCCCGTACGGCGTGGGCGCCGGCGAAGGAGGGCAGGAGCGCCGGGTGGGTGTTGACGGTGCGTCCGCCGAAGCGGGCGAGGAAGCGCGGGCCGAGGATCTTCATGAACCCGGCGGAGACGACGAGGTCGGGCTCGTGCGCGGCGACCGCGGCGGTGAGCGCCTCGTCCCAGGCGTCGCGGGAGGCGAAGTCGGGGATCGCCCGGGTGAAGGCGGGGAGCCCGGCGCGTTCGGCGCGCTCGACGCCGCCGGTGCCGGACCGGTCCGCGCCCACGGCCACCACCTGGGCGCCGTAGGCTGGATCCGCGCACGCGTCGAGCAGCGCTTGTAGGTTGGTCCCCGCGCCGGAGACGAGGACGACGAGCCGGGCGGACACCATGACTCCCTGGCGGACGTGGGGTTGTTCGGTTCGCACGAAGCCTATCGGCCTCGCTCGACGCCCAGGAATCCACGGGAGGAATCGGACGTGAGCGACCGGCAGGGGCAAGGGAGCGGGGGAACGGCACCGGCCGGACGGCCTCCCGCCGAGCGGACCGGCATGCGGGCCCTGTGGCTCGGCGGCCTCGCCCTGCTGACCACGTTCTTCTTCTTTCCGCTGGGGTTCGTGCTGGGCATCGCGTCGCTGGTGGTGGGGATCAGGGCGCAGCGGCTGGCGCGGCGGGCGAGCGCGACCGCGCCGGGCGCCACCGCCGGCATCGTGCTCGGCTCGATCGGCCTGGCGATCTCGCTGCTGGCGATCGTGACCGCGGCGTACCTGGCGCGGGAGTTGGACGGCTTCAACAAGTGCCTCAACGGCTCCAACACCGTCGCCGACAGGCAGGCGTGCCACGACCACTACTACCCGAAGATGGACGAGAAGCTGCGCCTGCCCAAGGGGACGATCGAGGACCTCGGCGTCGGCCTCTGACCGCCGGTCACTCCCCCGGCGGCTCCTCGCGCAGGACGTAGATGGCGCCGCCCCGGTTCTCGGTGCGCTCGGGGTCCTCGCGCGGCGGCGGGACCGGCTCGGGCGCGGGCGGCGGCGCGGGCTCGTCGTCCAGGTGGCCTTCGAGGACGACCGTCCCGTCGTCGGGCGGCGGCGCGGGCCGGGACTCCTCCGCGAGGTCGGGCAGCGGGTCGCGGTCCCGGCTCCTGGCGCGGGCCCGGCGGCGGGGCGCGAGGACCGGCTCGGCCTCCTCGAACTCCAGCGGGCCCGGCGCGTAGGGCGAGGCGGACGCCGCGGGCAGGTCGTCCGGGACGGGCGCGGGCACCGGCATGATCGCGGGCGGCGCGGGCTCGGCCACCGGCTCGGCGGGCCGCGTCCGGGCGGGGCGCTGCTGCTCGGCCGGGCGGGCGGGCTTGTTCGCGGCCTCGCGCTTCTTGGCCTTGCGCTTGTTCGGACGCCGCACCGCCTCGGCGTCGGCGCGGGCCGGGCGGCGCAGGACGAGCCAGTTCGCCATCCACGCCGCGATCGCGGCGGAGATGCCGACCTCCAGCGCCGCCATCAGCCCGACCTGCCAGAACGAGGGGCCCACGGTCGCCAGCCGCCCGCCGCCGAGGGGGCCGCCGGACAGGGCCGCCAGCAGCGCGAGGACGGCGCCGGTCAGCGTCCCGGAGACGAACCCCCACAGCGGCGCGCCCTCGGACGTCGAACTCGGCAGCGACCGGACCGTCAGCACGCCGCCGACCCCGCCCGCCAGGAACGGCGCGGCGAGCGCCAGCAGCGACACCGCCGGGGCCGGGCCCGGCTCGGGCAGCGCGGCCAGCGGCGGGAACGCGGGGACCGAGTCCAGGAAGACCCCGGTGGGCGAGACGCTCGTGCCCGCCCCGACGGAGAAGCCGGGGCCGATCGCGTACGCCATGCCCCAGATCACCGCGTTGGGCAGGTAGGCCAACTCGACCACCAGCAGCAGGACGCCGCCGACGATGCCGGGGGCGAGGACGCCGTACAGGCCGTCCGCGTCCGACATGTGGGTCGCGAGGGACCCGCCGACCAGCAGCGCCCCGGACGCGCACAGCACGCCGAGCGAGCCCGCGACGCCGATCACGAGCGAGCGGGGGCGGTCGGGCAGCAGCCGCAGCAGCGCGCCGAGCCCGGACCTGAGGCGCTCGCCCTTGTCCTGCGCGGCGACCTGCGCCGCGACGACCGCGCGCGCCGCGCCGAGCCCGCCGGCGATGGTAGCGACGAGGAAGCAGGCGACCAGCGCCTGCCAGGCCGAGGGGCGCACGGCGGAGGAGGACGCGGCGAGCGCCAGCAGCCCGGCCAGCGCCGCGTAGGGGGCGGCGAGCGCGAGGGCGACGCGCACGACCGCGACGCGGGGGCGCTCCGGCACGCCGAGGCCGCGGATCATCCAGGCGCCGCCCCGGTGCAGCAGCGCGCCGGGCAGCACGAGCAGGCCGAGCGGCAGCAGCCCGACCCGTCCGTGGGGGCCGGAGAAGCCCGCGTGGTGGGACACGAGCCAGAAGTTGACGGCCGTCCGGAACACGCCGGACATGCCGTGGCCGAGCGCGGTCTTGGGCGCCGCGATCCAGCCGATCAGCGTGATCGTGGTGAGCACGGCGAGCCCGATGCCGATGCACCACAGCGCCGCCACGAGCCCGGCCACCGCGAGCGGGCGCCCCGCCGCGCCGGGCCGGGACGGCGGCCGCTCACCCCGGCCCGCGTCCGGGCCCCGGCCCGGCTCGGGGGCTCGGCCCGGCTCGGGAAGCCGCCGCGCCTCGGGTGGGCGGCCCGCTCTCGGGGGTTCCGCCCTGCGCTGTCCCGGGCTCACGTCGCTCACCGGTCCATGCTGGCATCACGGCACCGCGCGGGCGGCTCCCTCGCCCGGCGTGTCGCCTTTGTCGTCCCAGGGGTCGGCCAAGCGGGCGCCAACGAAAGACGCCCGGGCCGCGTGCCGGCGGCTCGGGCGTCTTTCGACTTTCGACGGTCGGTCGGGCGATCAGAGGTTCTTCATGATCTCCCGCATCAGCACGGCCGCCTCGCTCGGGGTCTTGCCGACGCGGACGCCGACCTTCTCCAGGGCGTCCTTCTTCGCCTGCGCGGTGCCGGCGGAGCCGGACACGATCGCGCCCGCGTGGCCCATCGTCTTGCCCTCGGGGGCGGTGAACCCGGCGACGTAGCCGACGACCGGCTTGGTCACGTGCTGCTCGATGTAGGCGGCGGCGCGCTCCTCGGCGTCGCCCCCGATCTCACCGATCATCACGATCGCGTCGGTCTCGGGGTCGTCCTGGAAGGCCTTGAGGGCGTCGATGTGGGTGCTGCCGATCACCGGGTCGCCGCCGATGCCCACGCAGGTGGAGAAGCCGATGTCGCGCAGCTCGTACATCATCTGGTAGGTCAGCGTGCCCGACTTCGACACCAGGCCGATGCGGCCCGGCGAGGTGATGTCGGCCGGGATGATGCCCGCGTTGGACTTGCCGGGGGAGGCGATGCCGGGGCAGTTCGGCCCGATCACGCGGGTCCTGTTGCCCTTGGACTCCGCGTACGCCCAGAAGTAGGCGGTGTCGTGCACCGGGATGCCCTCGGTGATCACGACGCAGAGCGGGATGCCCGCGTCCACGGCCTCGACGACGGCGTCCTTGGTGAACTTCGGCGGGACGAACACGACCGACACGTCGGCGCCGGTGCGCTCCATCGCCTCGGCGACGGTGCCGAACACCGGCAGGACGGTGCCGTCGAAGTCGACGGTCTGCCCGGCCTTGCGGGCGTTCACGCCGCCGACGACCTGCGCGCCCGAGGCGAGCATGCGGCGGCCGTGCTTGGTGCCCTCCGACCCCGTGATGCCCTGAACGATGATCTTGCTGTTCTCGGTGAGCCAGATGGCCATCATGCACCTGCCGCTGCGAGTTCGGCGGCGCGCCTGGCCGCGTCGTCCATGGTGTCGACCTGCTGCACGCCGGTCAGCCCGGCGTCGCTCAGGATCTTGCGGCCGAGTTCGGCGTTGTTGCCGTCCAGCCGGACGACCAGCGGCCGGTTGACGGTCTCGCCGCGCTCGGCCAGCAGCTTGTAGGCCGACACGATGCCGTTGGCGACGGCGTCGCAGGCCGTGATGCCGCCGAAGACGTTCACGAACACCGACTTCACGTCGGCGTCGGACAGGACGATCTCCAGGCTGTCGGCCATGACCTCGGCGGACGCGCCGCCGCCGATGTCGAGGAAGTTCGCGGGGCGCTGCCCGCCGAACTCCTCGCCGGCGTAGGAGACGACGTCCAGCGTGGACATGACGAGGCCCGCGCCGTTGCCGATGATGCCGACGGCGCCGTCCAGCTTCACGTAGTTGAGGTCCTTGGCCTTGGCCGCCGCCTCCAGCGGGTCGGCCGCGGCCTTGTCCTCCAGCTTGTCGTGCTCCTGGCGGAAGGCGGCGTTGTCGTCGAGGGAGACCTTGCCGTCGAGGGCCTTGACCTCGCCGCCCTCGGTGAGGATCAGCGGGTTGACCTCGACGAGCGTCGCGTCCTCGTCGACGAACACGGCCCACAGCCGCTCGATCAGCTCGGCGGCGCCCTCGCGGGCCTCCTCCGGCAGCCGGCCCTTCTCGGCGATCTCGCGGGCCTTGGCCCGGTCGACGCCGTCCAGCGGCGAGACCTGCACGAGGCCGAGCCGGTCGTGCGGCACCTCCTCGATCTCCACGCCGCCCTCGACCGAGCAGATCGACAGGAACGTGCGGTTGGCGCGGTCGAGCAGGAAGGAGAAGTAGTACTCCTGCGCGATCGCGCTCCCCTCCTCGATCAGGACCTTGTGGACCGTGTGGCCCTTGATGTCCATGCCGAGGATCTGGCCGGCGAGCGCTTGCGCCTCGTCGGCCGTGTCGGCCAGCTTCACGCCGCCGGCCTTGCCGCGGCCACCGGTCTTCACCTGGGCCTTGACGACGACCTTCGAGCTTCCCGCGGCGAACAGCTCCGCCGCGATCGCCCGGGCTTCCTGGGGGGTATGGGCGACCTTGCCGGTGGGCACCGGTACCCCGTACTCGGCGAAGAGTTCCTTCGCCTGATGTTCGAACAGGTCCACGAGGCGTCCTTTAACGGATCGACAGCCTGATGACCACACGAGTGGGGGTACACGGTTCTCCGTGCGGCCGGCACTCTGCGGTCCGCTCCGTCGATGCAGCCTAGTCAACCCGTGTCCATGGTCATGCCGCCGGGTCGGTTCCACCGTCCCGTGTCGGCCACGCGCGGTGAACGGGACGGCCTCGGCCGGGTGAACACGGGGGTTTCGGGGGGTTCGCGGAGATGGCGAAGGCGCAGCTTGACGGGGTGGCGGCCCGGCGGAGCGGCCAGGGTTTCGAGGCCGCGGAACGGGGACGCTCGAACCAGCGGGGAGAACCGGAGTGGCACCTGAGAGGGATGAACCAATAGGCATAGTTTGATGTACTTATTCGCGCTCAGGCATTGACGCGCCCGGATCGCGTGCTGCACAACGGTCCGCGGCGTACCCAGACCTCGCCGAAAGGGGACGGACCGCCATGGCCGACGGGCGGCGCGCGGCGCCGTACCCGATGCGCCCGGCGCCGCGGGCCGCGCGGCGCCGGACGCGCCCCGCGCCGCGCGGCGTGCGGCGCTTCAGGCGCGCGGCCGCGCTGCTGGTCGCGGCCGGCCTCGTGGCGACCACCGGCTCCACGATCCCCGACCGCCCCGGCCCCGGCTGGGCCGGCCCCGGGCTGGTGGGCGGCAGCGGCTGGCCGGTGACCGGCGTGCCGCTGCCGGTCTCGGAGGCGAAGGGGGCCACGTATCTGGCGGGCAGCTCGGCCGTCCGGCTGGCGGACGGCCGGGTGCGGCTCGTCCCGTCCGGGTCGGAGACGTCGGTGATCGTCCCGCCGGACGACCCGGAGGTGGCCGCCGTCGTCCGCTCCGACCGCGCCTGGCTCGCGGACGGCGCCGTCCCCGGCGACGGATGGACCGAGCGGAGCCGCTACGGCGACCAGTACCGCGACATGGCCTCGCGCGCGCTGCTCGACCTGCGGCTGCTCACCCGCCCGAACGGGGCCTCGCTGGCGTCCTGGTACGGGGCGTGGCGGTACTGCTGGCCGCGCGACTCGGCGTTCGCCGCCGCCGCGTTCACCGTGACCGGCCACATGCCGGAGGCGCGCCGCGTCCTGCGGTTCCTGGCCGACGTCCAGCACGAGAACGGGCTGTGGGCCGCCCGCTACAACCCCGACGGGACGGCGGTCGCCGACGGCCGCGACCCGCAGCTCGACTCGCTCGGCTGGGTGCTGTGGGCGAGCTGGTTCTACCGGGTGCAGGCACCCGACAACGGCGACCTGCCGGAGCTGTGGCCGATGGTGCAGCGCGCCGCCGACCAGCTCGCGCACTCGCTGGACGCCGAGGGGCTGCCGCCCGCCTCGTCCGACTACTGGGAGCGCGACCACGACCGCGAGCAGGACCCGCGCCGCCCGACGCTCGGCGTCGTCGGGCCCGTGCTGGCCGGGCTGCGCGCGGCGGCGGCGCTCGCCGACGGCTACGGCGGGCGCGCCAAGGCGGCCCAGTGGCGGGCCGCGGCGAAACGCCTCTCCGCCGCGCTGACCAGGCAGTTCGCGCCCTACGGGTATCCGCGCTCGCCGATCCGCGGCGGCCTGATGGACACCTCGGTCACCTTCGTCGCGCCGCCGTTCGCGCCGCCCGACCCGGGCGTGGCGGCGGCGGTCGAGGACGCGGGGTTCCGGCAGCAGCTGCCGAACGGCGGCGTGCTGCCGGGCGAGCGCTGGCAGGGCAACAAGCTGGTGGCGTGGACGCCCGAGACCGCGCTGTTCGCCCTCAACGCCGCGAGCACGGGCCGGATCGACTCGGCGCTCGGACGCCTGGACTGGCTCGCCGCGCACCGCACCTCCCTCGGCGCCCTGCCCGAGAAGGTCGGCGAACGCGGCGCCCCCGCGAGCGTCGCGCCCCTCGGCTGGACGGCGTCGCTGGTCGTGCTCAGCCTGGCCGCGCTGCGGCACCCGCTGCCGGTCCCGCCCGCCGGATGACGCCGGCCGAACAACGCCCGGCCGGGTCAGCCGAAGCGCTCGTAGCCGAGCTTGACGACGAGCGCGGAGACGACGCACAGCAGCACGACGCGCACGAACCCCGCTCCCCTGCTGATCGCCATCCGCGCCCCGGCCTGCGCGCCGACGATGTTGCACACGGCCATGGCCAGCCCGATCGCCCACAGCACGTGCCCCTGCACGGCGAACACCGTCAGCGCGCCCAGGTTCGTCCCGGTGTTGATGATCTTCGAGGTGGCCGAGGCGTTGACGAAGTCCAGGCCGAGCACGGCGGTGAACACGATCACCAGGAACGTTCCGGTGCCGGGCCCCACGAGCCCGTCGTAGAAGGCGATCAGCACGCCGGGCACCAGCACCGCCGCCGCGACCCGGCGCCGCGTCCGCAGCACCAGCCGGGGCTCCCGGCCGAGGTCGGGCTTGAGCACCACGATCGCCGCGACCGCCAGCAGCACGACCATGATGACCGGCGTCAGCACCTGCGAGGAGATCGCCGCCGCGCACACCGCGCCGCCCGCCGCGCAGCACACCGCGAGCCCCGCCGCGGCGAGGCCGACCCGCAGGTCGGGCTTGGCCCTGCGCAGGTAGGCCACGGCCGCGGACGAGGTGCCCGCGATCGACCCCAGCTTGTTCGTCGCGAGCGCGGTCGCCACCGGCTGCCCCGGGTTGAGCACCAGCAGCGCGGGCAGCTGGATCAGCCCGCCGCCGCCGACCACGGCGTCCACCCACCCCGCCGCCGTCGCGGCCACCAACAGCAAAAGCACGTGCTCGACCTGCAAGGAGCGCTCCGGGGGAGGTAAGGAGTCAAAGGCGTGTCGTAAGTGACCCTATCCGCCGCCCCGGGGGTCACCGGGCGCGCGGGTCCACGGCCCACTGCCGGAGCATGCCGCTCTCGCCCGCCGCGACCAGGACGGGCCGCCCGCCGACCGCACCGCCCACCACCGAGTTCACCTTGCCGATGCCGCTGGCGAGGGGGTCTCCCCAGGCGGCTCCCGTCTGGAGGTCCCACAGCCGGACGACCGCGTCCCCGTCGCCCGAGATCGCCGCCGGGCGGCCCGCGAACGGCCCCGCCCACAGGGCCGTCACCGCGGTCCGGTGCCCGGTGAGCGGCGGCCACCGGCGGTCGTCCCTGGTGTCCCAGCGGCGGATCGTCCCGTCCTCGTAGGCGCACAGCAGCATGAGCCTGCCGCGCACCCGGGCGAGCACGAACCGCTCCGGGCTCGCCCCCTCCGCCCTGGTGGTCACCTGCCCCCCGACGGGCCTCCTGGAGGAGGCGTCCCACGGCTCGATCACGTCCCCGTCCAGGTGGACGAGCAGCAGCGAGGGCCCGGCGATCTCGACGTCCACGATGTCCGCGTACTCGGCGCGCGGGATCGGCCACGCCTTCTGGACCGTCTGCCCGTCCATGAGATCGCGGGCCACCATGGTGACGGGCGCCGCCGGGGACTTCCGGTCGGGGGTGAAGTAGGCGGTGGGGCGCCCGTCCAGGGTCGTCAACCCGATGAGGACCTCGCCGCCGCGCCAGGCGCCGTCCGTCCAGTTGCCGCTGTTCACGAACGGGGTGCGCAGGCGGCGGCCGGTCGCGACGTCCCAGAGCCGGGGCGGGGAGTCGAGGTAGGCGCTCAGCACCCGCGACGCGCCGCCCGCCGTCACCACGAACATGGCGCGGGCCGCCTCCCGGGTCGCCGGCGTGGCGGAGTCCCTGTCGGCGAGGTCGCGCACGTGCCGTCCCGTGACCGGTTCCCACAGGCGTCCGATCCCGTCGGCGTGCGTGGTGAGGAGCACCTGCCCGCCGGGGACGGGCAGCAGCGACACGGTCAGGACCGCGGTGTCGGAGGCGGGGACGGGGCCGCCGAGCGGCTTCCAGAACGCCGGCGGGGCGCCCCGGGCGCCGACCGGCTCGCCCTGCGGCAGCACCGCCGACACCGCCACGAGGCCGCCCAGACCGGCGAGCGCGGCGCGGCGGCTCATCCGCGCGGGGGACGGGGGCGGCCCGGACGGCTCGGGCGGCGCGGGCGGCGCGGGCGCGGGCCTGTCCGGTGTGGTCGCCGCGGCCGCGGGGTGCGGGGGCTGGGCGCGGGCCACGGCGTCGTGGAGCAGCCGTCCGAGGTCGGCGCCGTCGGCGCCGTCGGCGCCGCGCGCGAGATCCCCGTCGAGCAGGCGCCCGAGCAGCTCCTGCGCCGTCGGACGGGCCGCCGGGTCCTTGGCGAGGCAGCGGCCGAACAGGCCGCGGAACGCGGCGGGCACGCCGTCCAGGTCGGCGGCGCGGTCGAGGATGCCGTGCATGACCGCGCCGGGATGGCCCTGCCCGAACGGCGGATGCCCCGTCGCGGCGAAGACCATCGTCCCGGCCCAGGAGAACACGTCGGAGGGCGCCCCGGCCTCCGGCCCCGTGATCTGCTCGGGCGACATGTAGGCGAGCGTCCCGACGCGGCCGGTCGTGGTCGTCGTCGCCGACTCCAGCGCGTGCGCGATGCCGAAGTCGATGACGCGCGGCCCGTCGGAGGCGAGCAGCACGTTGTGCGGCTTGAAGTCGCGGTGGACGACCCGCGCGTTGTGGATGGCCGCCAGCGCGGCGGCCGTCCCCACCGCCAGCCGGTGCAGCGCGGCGCCCGTCCGCGGCCCGTCCCTGCGCACCGCGTCCTGGAGGGACTCCGCCTCGACGTACTCGCTGACGATGTAGGGGCGCCCGTCCGTCACCCCGACGTCCAGCACGCGGACCGTGCAGAACTCGGCGACCCGCCGTATCGCCCGCACCTCGTTGACGAAACGGCGCTGCTCGCGCTCGTCCCCGGCCATGTGCGCGTGCAGGATCTTGACGACGACCCTCCGGCCGGACCTGTCCTCCGCCAGGTGGACGACCCCCTGCCCGCCCTGCCCGAGCACGCCGCGCAGCGCGTATCCGCCGACCCGCGACTCCGTCATGCGACCACGATGTCACCTTGCGCGACGGACCGGGAGGGGATTCCCCCTCGCCCGCGCCGCTCGGCCATGCTGGGTCGCATGACGATCACTCGTGCGCTCGGGGACGACTTCGCGGCGCCTCCCGGGGACCGCTACTTCGAGGACTATGAGGCCGGCGCGGCCTATGAGTACGGGCACGTCCACGTGGACGAATCGGACATCCTGGAGTTCGCCCGCCGGTTCGACCCGCAGCCCATCCACATCGACACCGGATTCGCCGAGACGGGCCCGTTCCAGGGGATCATCGCCAGCGGCTGGCACACCGGCTCGATCATGATGCGGCTGTTCGCGGAGCACTTCCTGTCGAGCGTCGCCAGCCTCGCCTCGCCCGGGGTGGACGAGCTGCGCTGGCCCGCCCCCGTCCGTCCGGGCGACGAGCTGCGCATGCGGGTGGCCATCATCGAGGCGCGCCCGTCCCGGTCCAAGCCCGACCGCGGCCTCGTCCGCACCCGGGTCGAGCTCCTCAACCAGGACGACCAGATCGTGCTGAGCGTGCTCCCGATGAACCTCGTGGGCCGCCGCCCCGCGGTCAGCGGCGCATGAGGGCGGCGGTCGCCGTGCCGGCCGCGAGGAGGGCGACGGCGATCCAGAAGGCGGCCTGAACGGCGGCCAGCGCACCGGCCCCGGGCAGGCCGTGGAAGAAGGCGGTGCCGAGCAGCGCGATCCCCAGCGTCCCGCCGAACTGCTGGACGGCGTTGAGCAGCCCGGCGGCCGACCCCGTCTCGTGCGGGCGGACGCGCGCCAGCGCGGCGGTGAAGAACGGGACCGTGAACAGCCCGTTGCCCGCCCCCGCCGCGGCCAGCGCGGCGAGCAGCGGCCACGGGTAGGAGCCGGGCTCCGCCGCGCGGTAGACGGCGATCGCGGCGAGGAGCCCGGCGAGCAGGCAGCCGAGCCCCGCGAACATGACGCGCCGGCCGTAGCGGGGGACGAGGGTCGTCCCGGCGAACCAGGAGGAGGCAGCCAGCGCGCACGACCAGGGCAGCAGCGTCAGCCCGGCGCTGAGGACGCCGCGTCCGAGGCCGAGCTGGATCTGCAGGACGATGACCACCATCAGCCCGTTCACCGCCGCGAAGAACAGCGTGGAGGTCGCCAGCGCGGCCGGGAAGCCCCGGTCGCGGAACAGGCTCGGCTCGACCAGCGGGTCGCGTCCGCGCCGCGCGGTGTGGAGCTGGTGCAACCCGAACAGGACCAGGACGGCGAGTCCCCCGGCCATCGCCGCCCAGGTCCACGGCGGCCAGCCCGCCGTGTCGCCCTGGATCAGCGGGTAGACGACCAGCCCGGTGCCGAGGATCGCCAGCGCGGTGCCCGTGGGATCCATGCGCGGCGGACGGGCCGCCCGGTCCTCCCGGAGCAGCGGCACCGTCCCGAGCACGGCGAGCGCCGGTGGGATGTTCACCAGGAACGCCGCCCGCCATGACACCGCATCAGTGAGGAAGGCCCCGAGCACCGGGCCGCAGACCGCCGACAGCCCCATGACCGGCCCGATCGAGCCCAGCGCCCGCGCCATCTCGGGCCCGTCGAACATCGCGCGGATCAACCCGAGCGTCTGCGGGATGACCATCGCGGCGGCGGCGCCCTGCACGGCCCGCGCCGCGATCAGCGTCCCCGCGCCCGGGGCGAGCGCGCAGCACAGCGACGCCAGCGCGAACCCGGCGACGCCGGCGGTGAACACGCGCCTGCGCCCGCACCGGTCGCCGAGCCGCCCGCCGGTGATCAGCAGGACGGCGAACGGCAGCGTGTAGGCGGCGCTGAACCACTGGATCCCCGATCGCGCGCCGCCGAGGTCGCGGTGCATCACCGGCGCCGCGACCTGCACGATCGTGGCGTCCAGCAGGTTCATCGCCTCGGCCGCGAGCAGCGTCGCCAGCGCCGCCCACCGCCACCTGTACGCCCGCGCAGGCGCCTTCTCCTCGACCCGCATCTCTACCCCCTTTGGCCAGGTCACCTAGCCTGGGCACCGAGGCCGAGCACATCCATCCAGAGGCCGAATCCTGATCTGAACTTCCGTATCCAAGGTTGCAGTGAGAGATATGACCAGATTGGACGCCGTGGACCGCGGCATCATCCACGCGCTCCACATCGACGGGCGCGCCCCGTTCAGCCGGATCGGCGAGGTCCTGGAGGTGTCCACGCAGACGGTCGCGCGCCGCTACCGGCGGCTGCGGGCCGAGGCCGGCCTCCGCGTGGTCGGGCTGCTGAACCGGCACGGCGGGGAGGGGACGCCGTGGATGGTCCGGCTGACGTGCGTACCGTCCGCGACGCAGGCCCTCGCCCACTCGCTCGCGCGCCGCCCCGACACGTCGTGGGTGAAGCTGACGTCCGGCGGGACGGAGGTCTTCGCGATCGTCCACATGCCGGACGACGCGGAGCCCGCGCACGCGATGCTGCTGCGCGACGTCCCCCGCCGCGCCGGCATCACCGGCGTGTCCGCGCACGCGCTGCTGCACACCTACCTCGGCGGGCCCACCGCCTGGCGCGGCATCACCCGGGCCCTCGACGAGCGGCAGCGGGAGCGGCTCAGGCCGTCCCTCCACGCCTCCCACGCCTCCGACGCCTCCGACGACCGGCCGCCGTCCCCCGCCGACCAGGCCCTCCTCGACGTCCTCGGCCGGGACGGACGCGCCGGGCTCGCCGACCTCGCCGAGGCCACCGGCTGGTCGCGGGCCACCGCCGCGCGCCGGCTGGCCGCCCTCCGCGCCCGCGGGTCGGTCTTCTTCGACGTGGAGGTCGAGTCGCGGCTGCTCGGCGCGCGGACGCAGGCGCTGCTGTGGATGTCGGTCGTCCCGGCGCGGCTGGACGGGGTCGCCGCGGCCCTCGCCGGGCACGAGGAGATGGCCGTCGTCGCGACGACGACCGGCCCCACCAACCTCGTCGCCCAGGCCCTCTGCTCCGGGTACGCGGACCTGCACCGCTACCTCACGCGGCGGCTCGGCCCCCTGGAGGGGATCCGGTCGCTGGAGACCGCGCCGGTGCTGCGCACGCTGAAGCGCTCCGGCCCGCTACCCGGCCCCGCGGGCTCACCGCGTCAGAGCTTCTCCACCGGCGCGTAGCGCAGGACGAGCCGCTTGACGCCGTACTCGCCCCCGAAGTCGACGCTGGCGGCGGCCTTCTCCCCCGCGCCGTCCACCGACACGACGGTGCCGAGGCCGAACGAGTCGTGGGTGACCTTGTCGCCCGCCGACAGGGACGGGACGTCGCGGTTGCCCGGGGACCGCGCCCCGGGGCGGGCCGCCATCCGCGACATCGCCGGGGACGAGGTGGAGGACGCCTCGCGCTCCCACTCGACCAGCGTGTTCGGGACCTCGCCGAGGAAGCGGGACGCCGGGTTCACCTGCGGCGCGCCCCACGAGCTGCGCATCGCGGCGCGGGAGAGGTAGAGGCGCTGCCTGGCGCGGGTGATGCCCACGTAGGCGAGGCGGCGCTCCTCTTCGAGCTCCTTGGGGTTGCTCATGGCCCGCAGGTGCGGGAAGACGCCGTCCTCCATGCCGGTGAGGAAGACGACGGGGAACTCCAGGCCCTTCGCCGTGTGCAGGGTCATGAGCGTGACGACGCCCTGGTCGCTCTCCTCGGGCTGCTCGCCGGGCGGGACGGGGCCGCCCTTGGCGCCGCCGGGGATGGAGTCGGCGTCGGCGACGAGCGCGACCTGCTCCAGGAAGTCGGGCAGCCGGCCCTCGGCGGACTCGCCGTCGAGGCGCTCCTCGAACTCGCGGGCGACGGCCTCCAGCTCCTGGAGGTTCTCGACGCGGGTCTCGTCCTGCGGGTCCTTGGAGTTCTGGAGTTCGGCGAGGTAGCCGCTCCTGTGCAGGATCCGGCCGATCAGGTCGGCCGGGGTCGCGGTCTCGGCGGCCTCGCGCAGCTCGTCCAGCAGCGCGACGAACTCGCGGACGGAGTTGATCGAGCGCGTCGCCATGCCGGGCACGTCCTCGGGGCGGCGGAGGGCCTGCCAGAACGAGACGCGCTCGCGGGACGCGTGCGCCTCCACGCACGCCTCGGCGCGGTCGCCGATGCCGCGCTTGGGCACGTTCAGGACGCGGCGCAGCGACACCGTGTCCTCGGGGTTGGCGAGGACGCGCAGGTAGGCGAGGAGGTCGCGGATCTCCTTGCGCTCGTAGAAGCGGACGCCGCCGACGACCTTGTAGGGCAGGCCGACGCGGATGAACACCTCTTCGAAGACACGGGACTGCGCGTTGGTGCGGTAGAAGACGGCGACGTCGCCGGGCCGCGCGTCACCGGCGTCGGTGAGCTTGTCGACCTCGTGGGCGACGAACGCGGCCTCGTCGTGCTCGTTGTCGGCCACATAGCCGGTGATCTTGTGGCCCGCGCCCTGGTCGGACCAGAGCTTCTTGGGCTTGCGGTCGGCGTTGCGCTCGATGACCGCGTTGGCCGCCGACAGGATCGTCTGCGTCGAGCGGTAGTTCTGCTCCAGCAGGATCGTGGTGGCCTCGGGGTAGTCGCGCTCGAACTCCAGGATGTTGCGGATCGTCGCGCCCCGGAACGCGTAGATCGACTGGTCGGCGTCCCCGACCACGCACAGCTCCGCCGCCCCGATCCCCTCGATGGGCGCGGTCAGCTCGCGAACCAGCTCGTACTGCGCGTGGTTGGTGTCCTGGTACTCGTCGACGAGCACGTGCCGGAAGCGGCGCCGGTAGTGCTCGGCGGCCTCGGGGAACACCTGGAGCAGGTTGACCGTCATCATGATCAGGTCGTCGAAGTCCATGGCGCCGGCCTGCTGGAGGCGCGCCTGGTACATCTCGTAGGCCTCGGCGAGCGTCTGCTCCATGTGGGTGGACGCGCGGTTCTTGAACGTCTCGTAGTCGATCAGCTCGTTCTTCAGGTTGGAGACCTGGGCGCTGAACGACTTCGGCGGATACCGCTTGGGGTCGAGGTCGAGCTCGCGGCAGACCAGCGCCATCAGGCGGTTCGCGTCGGCCTGGTCGTAGATCGAGAAGCTCGTCGGGAAGCCGAGCCGCTTGGCCTCGCGGCGCAGGATCCGGACGCAGGCGGAGTGGAACGTCATCACCCACATGGCGCGCGAGCGCGGGCCGACGAGGGCGTCCACGCGCTCCTTCATCTCGGCCGCGGCCTTGTTGGTGAACGTGATCGCCAGGATCTGCCCGGGGTGGACGTCCCGCTCGCCCAGCAGGTGGGCGATGCGGTGGGTGAGCACGCGGGTCTTGCCCGAACCGGCGCCCGCGACGATCAGCAGGGGGCCGCCGGAGTGCACGACGGCGGCGCGCTGCTGCGGGTTGAGGCCGTCGAGCAGGGGATGGGATTCGGTCTTCGACATCACGTGCGAGTGTACGGCGCGGCGCGGACGTTTTCGGCGCCCTCGGCGGTACCAGCGCGTTTCCCAGCGGGTCGCCCGGGGTGACCGGCGCGGTTCAGCGCAGCTTGCGGTGGTCGCGGGCGGCCTCGGCGGCGTCGCGGACGGCGGCGAGGCCGGCGCCGGTCGCGGCCATCGACGCGGCGGCCACCGCCCCCTCGACCAGGGGCGCGTCGGCGAGCAGCACGGCGACGTCGCCCGCGTCCTCGGCGTCCTCGATGAAGGTCCGCGCGGTGAGCACGGAGCTGCCGAGGTCGGCCAGCAGCAGCACGCCGTCGCCGGCGTCGGCCCGCGCGACCGCGTGCTCGACCAGCTCGATGCTGGTGCCGAGGCCGCCGTCCACGTCGCCTCCGGCGGGCTCGACGACGGCCTTGCCGACGCCCATCGCGCGGGCGAGTTCGGCGGCGCCCTCGGCGAGCGCGGGGCTGTGCGAGATCAGCACGATTCCGACCATGCGGTCATCCCTCCACGGTGACGTCGGCCAGCGCCCGCAGGACGAGCGCGGTGGACGCGGCGCCCGGGTCCATGTGCCCCTCGCTGCGTTCGCCCAGGTAGCTGGCGCGCCCCTTGCGCGCCCGGAGCGGGACGGTCGCCTCGGCCCCCTTCGCCGCGCCGTCGGCGGCGGCGCGCACGCAGGACGCGAGGTCGGCGCCGCCCGCCAGCGCGCCCTCGTATGCGGAGACGGCCGGGATCAGGGCGTCCACCATGGTCTTGTCTCCCTCGGCGGCCTTGCCGAGTTCCTGGACCCCTTCCAGGGCGGCGGCGAGCGCGGCCCCGAGCGCGGCGGCGTCGACGTCCGTCCGGTCGCCGAGGGCCTTGCCCGCGCGGCGCAGCGCCGTGCCGTACAGGGGCCCGGACGCGCCGCCGGTCTTGGACACGATCGCGCGGCCCGCCGTGAGGACCACCTTCCCGGGCGTCGCGTCGTCGGACAGCGCCCCGACCGCCTCGGCGGCGGCGCCGAACCCCCGGTCGAGGTTGAGGCCGTGGTCGCCGTCGCCGACGGCCGCGTCCAGCCGGGTGAGGTGCTCGGCGTCGGCGGAGACGAGGTGCGCGGCGTGCCGGATCCAGGCCGCGAGGCCGGCGGCGTTCACCGGCCCCACCGCAGCGCCGGGGTCTGCACGGGCGCGTCCCACAGCCGGGTCAGCTCGGGGGTCAGCCGGCACACGCTGACCATGCAGCCCGCCATCTCCAGGCTCGTGACGAACGGCCCGACCAGCGGGCGGACGACGCTCGCGCCGTGCCCCTCCAGCCACCGCGCCGCCTCCGCGTAGGCGACGTACTGCTCGATCAGCGGCGTCCCGCCCATCCCGTTCACCAGCACGAGCAGCTCGGCGCCCGCGACCGGCATGTCGGCGTCGATGGCGCTGAGCGAGGCGTCGACGATCTCGGCGGCCGTGCCCGCCTTGACCCGCTCGCGGCCGGGCTCGCCGTGGATGCCGATACCGAGCTCCATCTCGTCGGGGCCCAGCTCGAAGGTGGGCTCCCCGGAGGCGGGCACCGTGCACGGCGACAGCGCGACGCCGAACGACCGGCTGCGCTCGTTCACCTCGCGCGCCGCGGCCGCGACCGCGCCGAGGTCCGCGCCCTCCTCGGCGAGCGCGCCCGCGATCTTCTCCACGAACAGCGTCGCGCCGGTGCCGCGCCGCCCGGCGGTGAAGGTGGAGTCCTCGACGGCGACGTCGTCGTCGACCACGACGGTGGCGACCTCGATGTCCTCGTCCTCGGCCAGCTCGGCCGCCATGCGGAAGTTCAGGATGTCGCCGGTGTAGTTCTTCACGACCAGCAGGACGCCCGCGCCGCCGTGCACCGCCATGGTCGCGGCGATGATCTGGTCGGGCACCGGGGAGGTGAACACCTCGCCCGCGCACGCCGCGTCCAGCATGCCGTGGCCGACGAACCCGGCGTGCAGCGGCTCGTGGCCCGAGCCGCCGCCCGACACCAGGCCGACCTTCCCCGGCCGCGGCGCGTCGGCCCGGCGCACCGTCCCGCTCGCCGCGTCGACCCGCAGCGAGGGGTGGGCCGCGGCGAGGCCGCGCAGCGCGTCGGAGACGACGTCCGCCGGGGCGTTGATGAGTTTGCGCATGTCTCAGCTCTACCCCGGCAGCGCGCCGCGTCCCAGGCCCAATCGCGATCAGCGCCGGAACCGCCGTGCGAGCGCACGATGGCGGGGGCGAGAACCTTGATCGCCGCATAGGCTTGAAGCCGTGACCAACGTTCTGGACGACGGCGAGGTGCAGCGGATCCTCGCCGTGATGGCGCATCCCGACGACGTCGACTTCGGCGTGGCGGGATCGGTGGCGAACTGGACCGACCGGGGCATCGAGGTGGTCTACCTCATGGTCACCGACGGCGACGCGGGCGGGTTCGACGACGGGCTCACCCGTCCGGAGATGGCGGCGCTGCGGCGCGAGGAGCAGCGCGCGGCGGCCAAGTGCGTCGGCGTCGGCGACGTCCGGTTCCTCGGCTACCCCGACGGCCGGGTCGAGGCCACGCTCGACCTGCGCCGCGACATCGCCCGGGTGATCCGGCAGGTCCGTCCCGACCGGGTGGTCATACCGACGCCGGAGCGCAACTACGAGCGGATCTACCCGAGCCACCCCGACCACCGGGCGGTCGGCTCGGCCGCGCTGGACGCCGTCTACCCCGACGCGCGCAACCCCTACGCCTTCCCCGAACTGCGCGCCGAGGGCCTGGAAGCCTGGACGGTGCGCGAGGTGTGGCTCTCGGGCGGCTCGTCGGTGAACCACCATGTCGACATCACCGACCAGTTCGACCGCAAGATGAACGCGCTGCGGGCGCACGCCAGCCAGACCGCCCACATGGGCGACGAGCTCCAGAAGATGCTGCGCGGCTGGTTGGGCGCGCAGGCAGCGGCGGCGGGCCTCCCGGAGGGGCGGCTCGCCGAGTCCTTCCAGGTCGTCGAAACGGCCTGACGCGCTCGCCCCCGCGGCGCAGCTTCCGGATTGGGCGGTCGGATTCCCGCAAGCCGGTAATGGACGACAAAGGATCCGTACGGGTGTAACGCCGCAAGGTGAGCGTTCCGCGACCCCGGGTAGGGCCGCCAGTGATCATGGCGGCTCGGGGGGCCGCCGCCGTCGCGCGAATCGGGGGATCGATGCGACGCCAGCTCATCATGCCCGTCGTCGCGGCGGGCGCGGCGCTCACCGCCGGGGCCGGGCTCACCGTCTGGGTCGTCTCGGACGGGCCGGAGCGCGAGAAGGGCGTCCAGGCCGGGGCCACCGCGCCCCTCGGACGCGCCGCGGGCGCCGTGGCGGCGCGGCCGCCGCTCGACACCGCCGCGCTGCGCCGGAGCGTGCGCGCCTACGCGGCGACGCGTCCGGGCGAGGCGGGCGTGATGGCGACCGACCTGCGCACCGGGCGCGCGTTCGGGGAGAACGAGAGCGGCCGGTTCGTGTCCGCCAGCATCATGAAGGTCGACATCCTGACCGGGCTGCTGATGCAGCGGCAGCAGCGGCGCCGGAGCCTGTCGGCGCGGGAGCGCGACCTGGCCGGGCAGATGATCAGGGAGAGCGACAACAACGCCGCCGACGCCCTGTACGCGATGTCGGGGGACCGCTCGGGCATCGGCAGGTCGAACAAGCTCATCGGGCTGACGCAGACCACGCCGTTCCGGTCGTCGTGGGGCTCCTCCCTCACCAGCCCGGCCGACCAGGTCCGCCTGCTCACGACGCTGGCCTCCCCCGGCAGCCCGCTCGGCGCGGCCGGACGCGGATACGTGCTGGGCCTGATGGGCTCGGTCATCCGCGAGCAGGCGTGGGGGGTGAGCGCGGCGGCGCGGCCAGGCGAGCGGGTGGCGCTGAAGAACGGCTGGACGCCCGTCCACGAGCAGGGGCACGGCTGGTCGGTCAACAGCATCGGCCGCATCACCGGGCCGGACCACGACTTCCTCGTCGCGGTGTGCAGCCGCGAGAACCCGACCATGGAGTCGGGCGTGGACACGGTCGAGCACGTCGCCGATCTCGTGGTGTCCGCGATGCGGCGCTGAGCCGCTCAGCTCGGGATATCAGCGTGGTGTCAGGGGCGGGCGCCCCCGTAACCGCGGCGTCAGCGCGTTCTCAGCACGGGCGGCGACCCTTCAGGCACGACGAGATGAGGGGTGCCTGATGCGGAACACGACGGTACTGGTCTCCGGCGCGAGCATCGCCGGGACGGCCACGGCGTACTGGCTCGACCGGCACGGTTTCGAGGTCACGGTGGTGGAGCTGTCGCCCGGCCCGAGGCCGGGCGGGCAGGCGATCGACGTGCGCGGTCCCGCGCTCGACGTCGCCGAGCGGATGGGGGTGCTCGACGGCCTGCGGCGGCGGAGCACCGCGCTGCGCGGGATGTCGGTGGTCGACACGTCAGGGAAGGAGCTCTACCGGACGGACGAGCGCACCTTCAGCGGAGGCGACCTCGACAGCCCCGACGTCGAGATCCTGCGGGACGACCTGGCCGCCCTGCTGTCCGCCGCGTCCGGCGACCGGGTCGAGTACCTCTTCGGCGACTCGATCGCGACCCTCGACCAGGACGGCGCCGGGGTGCGCGTCGTCTTCGACGGCGGGACGGCCCGCACGTTCGACCTGGTCGTCGGCGCGGACGGGCTGCGCTCCAACACGCGCCGGCTCGCCTTCGAGGACCCGGCGCCGCTGCGCTACCTCGGCGGCTACCTCGGGGTGTGGACGGCGCCGAACACCTTCGGGCTCGACCACTGGCAGACGGTCATCCACACGCCGGACGCCGACACCTACGGCGCGATGATGATGAGCGTCCGCGACGACACCGAGATCCGCGCCTACGTGGGCTTCGAGTCCCCCGACCCGATCGACTACGACCACCGCGACGTGCCCGCGCAGCGGCGGCTGCTCGCGAGCCGGTACGCGGACGCCGACGGCGACCTGCGGCGGCTGGTCGAGACGATGGCGGACGCGCCCGACTTCCACTTCGACGCGCTGGCGCAGGTCCATCTGGACACCTGGTCGCGGGGGCGGGTCGCGCTGGTCGGCGACGCCGGGTACTGCGGGTCCCCCGCGTCCGGGCAGGGCACCAGCATGGCCATGGTCGGCGCCTACGTGCTGGCCGGCGAGCTGAAGGCCGCCGGTGGCGACCACGTCAGGGCGTTCGCCGCCTACGAGGACGAGCTGCGCGACTACGTCACGGCGAACCAGGCGTTCGGGGAGAGGGGGATGACGGACCTGGGCGAGGAGCTCGCCAGGCTCGCGGAAGGCGCCGAGTCCCCCGAACCCTACGACCTGGCCGAGCTCGCCGCCATCGTCGACTCCTACAAGCTCAAGTCCTATTAGGGGCCGCTGAGGGAGGCGTCCCCGGACCGGGCGGCGGGCCGGCCGCCCAGCGTGCGGGTGGTGCCCGTCAGCGGTGGATCGGACGGGTGAGCTTCTTGCCCTCGGTCGCGTGCACCGCGACGCAGGTGACCGCGCGGTCGCCGCGCGTCCACGACTCGGCCGTCGGGTAGTAGTAGGACGTCGCGAGGCTGCGGGCGGCGGGCTCGCGACGCATCCGCGGCGCGACGAGCCGCTTGCAGCCGGCGGACGCCTTCTGGCTCATCTCGCGCTCGCTCGGGAACAGCCCGCCGAGCTTGAAGGTGGCGAGCACCTCGCCGTCGTGCGGGCCGGTGCACGGCACGACCTTGACGCTCTCCACCTCCACCGGGCCCTCCGAGGCCGTCGAGGTGGACGCGCCGCTGCTGTCGTTGATGCAGTCGCCGACCTTCATCTTCTTGGCGGCGACGTCCTTGGGCTTGGTGATGGAGATCTTGGGCTTGGCGCCGCCCTTGCCGTCGTCGTCGGAGCCGCCGCTGGTGGCGGAGTAGATGCCCGCCCCGATGCCGATCACCAGCCACAGGCACGACAGGACGATGCCCGCCATGGCGAGCCCGCCGCCCTTGCCGCCCTTCTCCTTGATCTGGCGGCGCGCGATGAGGCCGAGGATGAGGCCGAGCACGCCGAGGCAGCCGAGCAGGCCGGTGACGAACGCGGCGATGGCCATGCCGTTGGTCTTGTCGTCGTTGCGCTGCTGCCCGAAGCCGGGCCCCGCGCCGGGCATGCCGGGGGCGCCGGGCGCGCCGAAGGAGGACGGCTCGCCCGGCATCGGATAAGGGGACGGCGGGGGCGGATCGATGCCCGGCTGTCCGGGTCCAGGTGGATAGGTCATGGGGAGCGACTGTCCCATATCTCCGGCATCGCGTGATCTTTGAGACCGAAGTATGAATATTACGATTTGTTCACAGTCGCGCCCGAACCGTTGCGCATAAGCGCAGGTTGCGCGCATGGGGAGCGCCGTGACCAGCGTGGACGCGGTACGGCGAAAAGGTCAGACGAGTCGCCGGGCGGCAGCCCAGCGTGACAGCTCGTGGCGGTTGGAGAGCTGGAGCTTGCGCAGCACGCTGCTGACGTGCGTCTCCACCGTCTTCACCGAGATGAACAGCTCCTTGGCGATCTCCTTGTAGGCGTAGCCGCGGGCGATCAGCCGCAGCACGTCGCGCTCCCGCTGGGTGATCTGGTCGAGCTCCGGGTCGACGGCGGGGACGTCGGTCGCGGCGAACGCGTCCAGCACGAAGCCCGCGAGCCGGGGCGAGAACACCGCGTCACCGTCCGCGACGCGGCCGATCGCGTCGGTCAGCTCCGCCCCGGAGATCGTCTTGGTCACATAGCCCCGGGCGCCGCCCCGGACGACGCCGATCACGTCCTCCGCCGCGTCCGACACCGACAGGGCGAGGAACTTGGACGCGACGCTCCCGTGCAGGCGGCGCAGCACCTCGATGCCGCCGCCGCCCGGCAGGTGCACGTCCAGCAGCACCACGTCCGGCTGGACGGCCTTGATCACCGAGACCGCCTCGTCGACGTCGCCGGCCTCCCCGACGATCTCCACGCCGCCGCCCAGCTCCGCCTTCACACCGGTCCGGAACATCTGGTGGTCGTCGACCAGCACGACCCGCCTCAACGCCTCGCTCACGATCTCCTGATCTCCAAACGCACCTCGGTGCCCTCGCCCGGCGCGGTCCGGACGGTCGCCTTGCCGCCGTTGCGCTCCATACGTCCGATGATGGACCCTCGGACGCCCATCCTGTCCTCCGGGACCTGGTCGAGGTCGAAGCCCTTGCCCCGGTCGCGGACGAAGATGGCGATCTCCTCGCCCGCCACCTCCGCGTAGACCGACACCGACGGCGCCTCCGCGTACTTGGCGGCGTTCACCATCGCCTCCCGCGCGGCCTGCAGCGCCGCGCCGAGCCGCTCGTCCAGCACGGTGTCGCCGACGCAGACGACCTCGATCGGCACGCCGTGGTCGTCCTCGACCTCGCCCGCCGCCTCCCGGATCGCGGCGGCGAAGGTCTGGTCGGGGTCGGCGCGCGGCTGGTAGAGCCACGTGCGCAGCGTCCGCTCCTGGGACCGCGCGAGCCGCTGCACCTCGCGGGGATCGGCCGCGTTCCGCTGGATGAGCGTCAACGTGTGCAGGACGGAGTCGTGGATGTGCGCGGCGAGTTCCGCGCGCTCCTGGGAGCGGATGCGCTCGTGCCGTTCCGCGTCCAGGTCCTGCCAGAGCCGCACCACCCACGGCGTGACGATCACCGCGACACCGGTGAGGATGATCAGCATGGCGATGACGACCGAGCGCGCCTGCCCCGCGTCCACCTTCTGCGCCACGACACCGCCGATGCCGCCGACGACCAGCAGCAGGCCGACCAGGCTGCGCAGCCACCGCTGGCGCAGCGGCAGCACCCAGCGCTGCCGCTGGTCGCGGTCGGCCTGCTGCCACAGGATCGCCGCGCCGACGCCGCCGACGATGAACGGCCACAGCGCCAGCTTCACGATCCCGACCCCGAGCGGCAGCGCCGCCAGCCCGATCGTGAGCGCGCTGTAGGCGAGGAGCTTGCCCCAGTCGCGGCCGCGCCTGCCCTGGCCGCCGGCCCCCGGCTCGGTGTCCGGATCCCGGCGCGGGACCAGCACCCAGAACGCGGTGTAGGCGGCGACGCCGAGCCCGCTCGCCGTCGTCAGCGCGACGAACGCGAGCCGGACGATCAGCACGTCCACGCCGAGGTGGTCGGCGAGCCCGCGGCACACCCCGGCCACGAGCCGGCCGCGCACGGCCCGCTCCAGCCTCGGGCGCGGCTCGTCCTTCTTCCTGGTCGGGGGCGTCTGGTCCGCCGGGGCGCGCGGATCGGCGCCGCGGCCGTCCGAACCGGCCCCGCCGCTCACCGCCGCCATGATTCCTCGCGATCCCCCACGTCACCGATCGTCACACGCCGACCTCCCACCCCGCATCAGGGACCCTCCCCCGGTTCCGGCTCAGGGTCGGGTCAGGGACCTCCCGGATACCGCGCGGAGCGGCCGGACGCCACGATGGTGACCATGGGCGAGGAGCAGAACCAGACCACGGGCGGGGCGCACGCCGCCGGACCGGCGGGACAGCTCGGCTACCTGCGGCTCGCACGCGACCCGCAGCGGCGCGTGCTGGCCGGGGTGTGCACCGGGCTCGGCCGCCACACCGGCATCGACCCGGTCGTGTACCGGGTCGGGTTCGGGATCCTCGTCCTCGCGCACGGGCAGGGGATCATCCTCTACGTCGTGGCGGCGCTGCTGATGCCGGGCTCTCCCGGCACGTCGTCGCCGATCGAGCAGGTGTTCCGGCGCTGGTTCGACGCCGCGGCCGTGCTGACGATCCTCGGCGCGCTGCTGTGCGTCGGCGTCGCGGGCAGCCTGTTCGGCGGCGTGTCCTCGGACGCGATCGCGATCGTGGTGGTGTTCGGGCTGGTGCTGCTGGTCTCGCACGCCCGGGGGGTGGACCTCGTCTCGGTGGCGCGGTCGGTCCCAGAGCGGTTCGCGGGGCATCCGCCCGAGACGTCCGCCTTCTCGCAGGACCGGGGCGCCGCGTCCGGGACGGGCGGCGGCCTGCCCGAGGGCATGATCGACCTGGCCGACTACGGCCGCTCCTCCTCGGCCACGTCCGTCGACGACACGCCCTACGCCCCGCCCGTCCGGCCCGCGCCCGCTCCCGCGCCGAAGCCGGAGCGGGGCACCTCACCGGTCGCGTCGATCACGCTGCTGGCCGCGATGGCGGCGGGCGCCGCGATGATCCCCGTCGCGCGCACCTACCCGGCGCCCGACTCCTGGCTCATCGTCATGGCGCCCGCGCTCGCGGTGATCGGCTTCGGCCTGGTCCTGGGCGGCTGGCTGCGGACGCGCGGGCTCGCCACCGCCGGGACCGTGCTCACGCTGGCGCTGCTCACCACGTCCGCCGCCGCCGAGGTGCCCCGGCACGCCAAGTACGGCGAGGTGGAGTGGCGCCCGTCCGACGCGAGCCAGACCAACCAGGAGTACAAGGTCGGCGCCGGGCGGGGCACGCTCGACCTGACCGCGCTCCCGGTCGTCCCCGGCCAGAGCATCACGATCAACGCCGGTGTCACGTTCGGGGAGCTGCGGGTCACGCTCCCGCGCGGCGCCCGCGTCCGGCTGGACGCCCGGATCAGCCTCGGCGACCTGCGCGTCGAACTCCACACCACCAGCGGCCCGAACGCCAAGGTGAAGCGGGTGCTGGAGCCCGAGGGGCCGGCCGTCACGAACCCGCCGGAGATCATCCTGCGCATCCGTGGCAGGATCGGCGACGTGGAGGTGTCCCGTGTCTGACGGCCCCCGGGACCGCCGTCCCACCCGCCGCCGGTTCGACCCGGCGGGCCCGGTCTCCGGCGTGTTCTTCCTGGCCCTCGCCGGGATCTTCCTCGCCGACGGGCTCTCCGACGACTCCGTGCTGCCCGCCGCGACGCTGATCCCGGTCGTCCTGATCGGCCTCGCGCTGGTCGGCACCGTCCGCATCATCACCCGGGGACGCCGCCGAAACCTCCGCTGAAAACGGCCGCCATCGCCTATTCCCGACCATTGTGATATAGATCATGATGGTGATCGGGAACCCCCGGTCCGTCCCCGTCGTTGAAGCAACCCGTGAAGTTCTCCGAGAAGAGCGTTCTGCTCGTGGCCCGGCTGCACGTCGACCTGTGCCGCCTGGCCAGCGTGCTGTGTCACGCGTGAGCAGCCGTCCCCGCTGACGGCCGTCCAGGCCGGGTCAGGCCCGGCCAACGGGAGGCCGTCGTCCTCCCCGTCCGACTCCCGCCTCTCTTCTCCCTTCCATCCTCTCGCCGCCGCGCCCTGCCCACGGCCGGCGCGGCGACCGCGCCTGGAGACCTTCAATGAACCTACGTGTCTGGAAATGGCAGTTCTGGCAGCAGATCGTGCTGTCCCTCGTCCTCGGTGTGGCCGTCGGCGCGCTGATCCACAACCTCACCGACGACGGCCAGGCGACCGCCGAGGACTGGCTCGACCCGTTCGGCGACGTCTACGTCAGCCTGCTCAAGATCGTCGTCGTCCCGCTGGTGTTCGCCGCGATCGTGGTGAGCGTCGGGCGGCTGCGCAACGTCGGCAGCGTCGCCCGCCTCACCGGCAAGACCCT
The DNA here is from genome assembly GCF_018603865.1 of Actinomadura sp. NEAU-AAG7. Classification (NCBI taxonomy): domain Bacteria; kingdom Bacillati; phylum Actinomycetota; class Actinomycetes; order Streptosporangiales; family Thermomonosporaceae; genus Actinomadura; species Actinomadura sp. NEAU-AAG7. Next base: position 317,920 of record NZ_JAHFZY010000004.1, on the reverse strand, counting down.
CGGCTGGTTCGTGGTGACCTCCGCGATCGCCACCGCCATCGGCCTGGCCGTCGCCCTGATCATCAAGCCGGGCAAGGGCCTCGGGAAGCTGGCGAACGAGTCGACCGAGACCGACCCCGTCACCTGGACGCAGGTCCTGCACAACCTGTTCCCGTCCAACATCATCAAGGCGATGGGCGACGGCAACGTCCTCGGCGTGGTGACCTTCGCGGTGCTGTTCGGCGCCGCCCTGGTCGCGATCGGCGAACGCGGCGAACGCATCACCGGCATCATCGACGACCTCTACCTGGTCATGCAGAAGGCCGTGTGGTGGGTCGTCCGCCTCACCCCGATCGGGTCGTTCTTCCTGATCGGCTCGGTGGTGGCCACCTACGGCCCGAGCTCGCTGGAGCCGCTCGCCAAGTTCACCGGCGCGATCTACCTCGCCGTGGCCATCATGCTGCTGCTCGGCTACCCGATCCTCCTCCAGGTCTTCGGCCGGGTGAACCCGCTGAAGTTCCTGCGCAACTCCTGGCCGGCGATCGAGTTCGCCTTCGTCTCCTCCTCCTCGATCGCGACGCTGCCGATCGCCCAGCGGGTCTCGATCGAGCGCAACGGCGTCCAGCCCGAGTACGCCAACTTCGCCCAGCCGCTCGGTGCGACGATCAAGTTCGACGGCTGCGGCGCGATCTACCCGGCGGTCGCGGCGGTCTTCGTCGCCCAGTACACCGGCGTCAGCCTCGGCATCGCCGACTACGCCCTGATCGCCCTGGCCGCCGTGATCGGCCAGCTCGGCACCGGCGGCACCCCCGGCCCGGCCCTGGTCGCGCTGACCCTGACCCTGACCACCGTGGGCCTCCCGCTCCAGGCGGTCGGCTACCTCATCGCGATCGACAAGGTCATCGACATGGCCCGGACGGCGCTGAACGTCACCGGCCAGCTCACCGTCCCCGTCCTGGTGGCGAAGTCCGAGGGCCTGCTGAACGAGGAGATCTTCAACTCCAAGCCCGTCGAACTCACCTCGACCGACGCCGACGAGACCCGCGACCACGACCGCGAGCGCCCCCGCCGCGAGCCGCCCCCCGAACCGGCCCCGGCCTGACCCACCAGAGGCGCCCCTCCCGAAAGGGAGGGGCGCTCTTTTTTGGCCCGGAGGCCGCGCGGGTCCTATGCGTGGGAGGGTCGCGCAACGACCTCAACCGTCACGCGAGCGCGTAGCTGACCGGTGGGGGCGAAGCCGAAGGCGAGCCCCCACCGGGAAGATCGCGAAGCGATGCCGCGCCCGCCAAAGGCGCGGTCAAGGTGCGAGCCGCCAGGCGAGCGCCTTGGGCCGTGACTTCATGAACACAGTGTGACGGCGTAGGCGGGGCCGGGGTTGGTGAAGGCGCGGGCTCCGCCGCCGTGGACGCGGACGCGGTTGGCGCGCAGGGGGCGTTCGGTCACGCCGTCCGGGGTGATGACGACCTCGGCCAGTTCACCCGCGACCAGCGTGCTGACCTGGTGGTGCACCTCGTCGCGGCGGCCGGGCGGCCAGGTCGTGAGCCAGACGCGGACGCCGTCGGCCTCCTCCAGCACGACGGTGACGGGCACCGGGCCGAAGGCGGCCAGCCGCCACCACGTCTCGGGCCGTGCCGCGAGGTCGTGGACGCGTGCCGCGAGCCGCCCGACGGTGGGCGGGCGGGTGATGATCGTGCGTCCGTGCGGGTCTTCCTGACCACGCATGGTGAGGTCGGGAACCATGTTCGTCCTTCGGTGTGGGCCGGTCCTGGGAGGGAGATCAGCGACACGAAGGACACAGCGCGCTGGCCACGCGGCGGAGCGCCACGGGCCCGTTCAGAGAGACTCGCGCTGGCATGCATCAAGGCAACACTTGTGACCGAGCGTTGTCAAGTCGATCGCACGAGTTCATCGCCCGTCCACCATCGCGCCGTCGCGAACCGCGAGCATGCGCGCAGAGATCAACGGAACGGAGTGGCCCATGGACCGTCGAAGCGTGCTGCGCGGTGGACTGATCACAACCGGCGGGACGGCCCTCGCCCTGGTGGCCGGCGGGCAGGCGTCCGCGCTGGCCCGCGCCGGTGCGCCCGGCCTGGTCCGGGGCGGTCGCCCGCGCCTGACCCACGGCGTGCAGAGCGGTGACGTGACCGCCCGCGAGGCGGTCGTCTGGGCGCGCGCGGACCGTCCGTCCCGCATGCTGGTCGAGTTGAGCCGCCGCCCCGACTTCCGCGGGGCGGAAACCATCAAGGGCCCGGTCCTGATCCCCGACACCGACCTCACGGGCAAGGCGTTCCTGCGGGGGCTGCCCTCCGGCGAGGAGGTGCACTACCGCGTGCGGCTCGCCGACCTGGACCGGCACCTCACGTCCGCGCCGGTCAGCGGCCGGTTCCGCACCGCGCCGCGCCGCGCGCGGGACATCCGCTTCGTCTGGTCCGGCGACCTCGCCGGTCAGGGCTGGGGGATCAACCCCGAATTCGGCGGCTACCGCATCTTCAAGGCGATGGACGCGCTGGACCCCGACTTCTTCCTGTGCAGCGGCGACCTCGTCTACTCCGACGGCCCGCTCACCGAGACGGTGAAGCTGCCGGACGGCGGCACCTGGCGCAACATCGTCACCCCCGAGAAGACCAAGGTCGCCGAGACCCTGGCCGAATACCGGGGGCAGTTCCGCTACAACCTCCAGGACGCGAACTTCCAGGCGTTCAACTCGCGCGTCCCGATGCTCTACCAGTGGGACGACCACGAGACCCTCAACAACTGGTACCCCGGCGAGATCCTCGACCTTCCCCAATACACGGAGAAGCGCGTGGACGTCCTCGCGGCCCGCGCCCGCCGCGCCATGTTCGAGTACACCCCGGTCAAGACGGCCCGCTCCGGCCGCCTCTACCGCAAACTGTCCTACGGGCCCTTGCTGGACGTCTTCGTCCTCGACATGCGCACCTACAAGTCCCCGAACGACGCGAACAACTCCCCCACGCAGAGGGACGGGCTCCTCGGGGCCGAGCAGGCCGCCTGGCTCAAGCGGGAGCTGCGCCATTCCAAGGCCACCTGGAAGGTCATCGCGAACGACCTTCCGCTGGGGCTGGTCGTCCCGGACGGAACCGCGCAGGAATCCGCGTCCCAGGGCGACAACGGCGCCCCGCTGGGGCGCGAGCGCGAGATCGCCGACCTGCTCTCCTACGCGAAGAAGCACCGCGTCCGCAACATGGTCTGGCTGACCGCCGACGTCCACTACACGGCGGCCCATTACTACGACCCGTCCAAGGGTGCCTTCTCGGACTTCGACCCCTTCTGGGAATTCGTCTCGGGCCCTCTGAACGCGGGCGCATTCGGGCCTAACGCTTTGGATGGCACATTCGGCGCGGAGGTGAAGTTCGTCCAGGCTCCGCCTCACGCCAACACTTCTCCGGCCGAAGGCTCCCAGTTCTTCGGCGAAGTTGACATCGACGCGCATTCGCGGGCCCTGACGGTCCGTCTGCGCGACCTGAACGGCAAGACCCTTTTCACGAAGACCCTGAACCCGTAGTCGCTCTGCGCCCGTCCGCCCCGGAGGTTCTCCTCCGGGGCGGACTTCATTTTGTAGGGCGAGGGGGGCGGCCGGGCGCGCCAGAACTCGACGTCTCCGCCCGCCCGTTCTCGATCAGGTCATCCGCCGGTCGGCGTCTCAGCGCGCACCCCTGTTTCAGGGGCGACTGCCCCACTAACTCGTCCACCCCCCGCGAACGAGTGCGCCACCTCGGTCGGGCTACGGATCCCCGCCGCCCCGGGTTTTCCACAGAATGACGTTCTACTTCTGCCGGGCGGGCGCGGGTCCGAGCATGGGGTTGTCGGGCTCGGACGTGCGAGGACGGGCCCGGCGGCGAGGGTGACCGCACGGTCATCGGGCCGAGGTTCAGGGGGCGGTAAACGTGGGCCAGGGCAGGTCAAGTCTGCGTCAGGCGACAGCCTTGCAATCGCGATGCGTGTTCGGATCGACGCGCCAGGTCACCATGCTCGGTGTGGCGAGGTTCCGCTCGCCCTCAGGCGGCACCGCGCGAAACCGACCTGGAGGCCGCATGTCCCCAAAGCTCAGTGTCGTCGTCCCGTTCCACAACACCGAGGAGTACCTCCGGGAGTGCCTGGAGTCGCTGGCCGGGCAGAGCTACCGCGACCTGGAAGTGATCATGGTGGACGACGGGTCCACCGACAACGGCGCGGTGATCGCCAAGGACGTGTGCGGCCGCGATCCCCGGTTCCGGCTGCTGGTGCGGGAGAACGAGGGCCCTGGGCCCGCGCGCAACGCGGGGGTGGAGGCGGCGACCGGCAAGTACCTGGCCTTCGCCGACGCCGACGACATCGTCCACCGCGACGCCTACGCGCGGCTGGTCGGGTCGTTGGAGAGGACGGGCTCGGACTTCGCGTGCGGGAACGTCGAGCGGTGCGACGGAGACCGGAGCTGGCAGTCGGTCCTGCACGACGGGCTGTTCTCGGAGTCCCGGTCGCGGACGCACGTCTCGTCCCACCCGCTGCTGATGCGCGACCGGACGTCGTGGAACAAGGTCTACCGGCGCGCGTTCTGGGAGAACGCCGAGCTGAGGTTTCCCCCCGGCTTCTACGAGGACCCGCCGGTCATGGCGCGGGCGCACGCGCTGGCCTCCTCGGTGGACGTCCTGAAGGACACGGTCTACTACTGGCGCAAGCGTCCGGGGTCCATCACCGAGGACCGCCACGGCTGGGACAACATCTCCCAGCGGATGCGATCGGTGAGCCTCCTGCGGGCCGGGCTCGCCGACTACGCGCCGCACCTGCTGGGCGCCTTCGACGAGCACGCGCTGGTGGACATCGACCTGCGCGTGCTCCTCGACGCGCTGCCCCGGACCGACGACGACCACCTCGACGAACTCGTCGGCATCGGCGCCGCGCTGGCCGAGAAGATCAGCTCCCGCGTGCTGAAGCGGTTCCCCGCGATCCTGCGGCTGCAACTGCACCTGCTGTGCCGGCGGATGGTCCCCGAGCTGCTGGAGGTGCTGCAGTTCGTCCAGCTCGGGTCGCCCGCGCAGGCGCCGAGGGTCCGGCGCGGGCTGCGGCCGCGCTGGTACGCCGAGTACCCGTTCTTCGAGGACGCCGAGCGCGCCGTCCCGTCCCACGTCTACGACGTGACCGACGAGCTCACCCCGGCCGCGGCCATCGACCGGGTCCTCTGGGTGGACGGGCGGCTCCGCATCGAGGGCCACGCCTACATCAGGCACCTCGACTCCTCCACCGAGGACGGCTCCCGCATCCGGCTCTGGCTGCTCGCCTCGAACCGCCGGGGCCTCATGCGCGTGCCGGTGCAGCGGATCCGCCGCCCCGACGTGACCGCGCGCTCCAAGCAGCCCGTGGTCTCCTACGACTGGTCCGGCTTCGTCGCGGAGATCGACCCGTCCAACCTCAAGATCTTCGGACGCTGGCGCGACGTCGACTGGATCCCGTGCGTGGAGATCATCAACCGGGGGCTGTGGCGGCGCCGCACGTTCGGCAACCCGGCCCTCACCAGCCGCCAGTGGCCGCAGGAGCGCGAGTGCGCGCCCGGCGTCCTGGTCCAGGGGGTGGCGGGCAGGCGGCGGTTCGTCCTCCAGGTGCGGCGGACCACGGCGCAGATCGTCGGCTGCCACCTGGAGGGCAACGAGCTCTGGCTGGACGGCTGGAGCCGCGCCCCCCTCGGCGACGAGCCGCAGATCACCGCCACCCCGAGGGCGGGCCGCGCGACCGTGGTGGGCCCGATCGACGGGCCCGGCGTCCTCCCCGCTCCCGTGCCGAACGCGGCCACGTCCGACGGCACGCCCGAAGGCGCGCTCCAAGCGCTGATCAGCGTGGCCTCCGGCAACGCGCCCGACGGCCCGCCCACCGGCCTGGCCGTCGACCCCCGCGACCTCGGTGAGCGGGAGCCCGGATCGGCCGGCGCCGGTCCTGGTGAGACGAGCCGTGCCGGCGACGACCCGCACGACGGCCGACCGAACGACGCGCACCCAAGGAGCAACGCCGCACACGACCGAAGAACCCCCGAAGCCACCGGAGACCCCCGGACGCCCCCCGAAGCCCTCGGAGGCCGCACATCAACCGATGAGGCGGCCGACGAATTCGAGAGCCGCGCGTCGGAGAACGGCAGAGGCGGCACGCTGCTCCGCCGAGCCGTGCGCGCCACGAACGGCGGCACGGCAAGCAGACCGGGCATACGGAAGGCCACCGGCACCACCGAGGCGGGCTTCCGGGCGAAGCTGCCGCTGGCCGGGCTGGCCCGGCGGCCCGGGGACTGGGAGATCTCCCTGCCCGGCGGAATCAGGCCGCACCTCGACGAGAGGGCCGCCGGAGCGGTGTTCCCCTTCCCCGGCGGGGAACTGGAGATCGCACCCACGCGCCGGAACACGCTCCGCATCGTCGTGCGCGAGCGGGGCCTGGCCGTAGACCAGGTGGTCTGGGCCACGGAAGGGGCCTTGCACCTGGCCGGTTCCTGCCCCGACCCCGCGTCCCGCCCGGCCGTGCTGCTGCTGCGCCGCCGGCGGTCCAGCGAGGAGCACACGGTCCCGCTGCACTGGGACGGCGACCGTTTCACCGCGACGTTCTCCCCGGCGCGGATGCCGGTGCTCGGGCTGTCCCGGCCGCTGGTCGCGGGCCGGTGGGACGTGCTGGCGGCGGTCGGCGGGAAGGAGGAGCCCGTCGTCATCCGCCGCAACACGCTGCGCGACCTGCCCGAGCCGCACGAGACCGGCCTGCACAGGGTCATCGTGCGCGCGCGCAAGGCCGACCACCTCCAGCTGCGGATCGAGACCGCGCTGGACGAGGACGAGCGCGGCGCGTACGCGCAGGAGCGGCTCCGCTCGGGCCACTACCGGCGCCACCTGAACCTGCCCGTCCGCGAGCTGGCCCTGTTCGACGCCTACAAGGGGCGCCAGTACTCGTGCAACCCGCGCGGGATCTACGACGAGCTGCGCCGCCGCGACACCGGCATCGAATGCGTCTGGGTCACCGAGAACGGCCAGTTCGGCAAGCCGACGGGCGCGCGCACCGTCCTCGCCGGAACGCGCGAGCACTACGAGGCCCTCGCACGGGCCCGCTATGTGTTCGGCAACTGGTCGCAGCAGCGGTGGTTCGCCAAGCGCGAGGACCAGACCTATGTCCAGTGCTGGCACGGCACACCGCTGAAGAAGCTGGGCTACGACGTCAAGGAGATGCCCTTCAAACGCACCGAGGGCCTCAACTGGATGGAGCACGACGTCCCGCAGTGGGATCTGCTCCTGTCCCAGAACGCGTTCTCGGTGCCGCTGTTCCGGCGGGCGTTCGGCTACGACGGCGAGATCCTCGAAAGCGGCTATCCCCGCAACGACATCCTGAACAGCCCGCACCGCGAGGAGATCGCCCACGCGGTGCGGCGGCGGCTCGGCATCCCGCAGGACAAGAAGGTCGTCCTGTACGCGCCCACCTGGCGGGACGACTTCCATCTCACGATCGGGAAGCGGGCGTTCCGCCTCGAACTCGACGTCGACCGGTTCAGGACGGCGCTGGGACGCGACCACATGCTGCTCCTGCGCACCCACTACCTGGTGACCGACCGGCCGCGATGGCGCCCCGGCGACTGCGTCCTGGACGTGTCGGTCTACCCCGACATCTCCGAGCTGTTCCTCATCAGCGACGTCCTCGTCACCGACTACTCCTCGGCCATGTTCGACTTCGCCGTCACCGGGCGGCCGATGCTGTTCTACACCTACGACCTGGAGCGCTACCGCGACCACGTGCGCGGCTTCTACTTCGACTTCGAGGCCGAGGCGCCCGGCCCGCTGCTGTCGACCTCCCGCGAGGTCATCGACGCCCTCGCCGAGCCCGACGTGCTCGACACCGGGTTCGCGGCGGCCCGCTCCGCGTTCGCCGCGCGCTACTGCCCGCTCGACGACGGCCGCGCCGCCTCCCGCGTGCTCGACCGCGTCCTCCAGGACGCCACGTCCACCCACTGAGAACGGAGCCTCCCGTGCCGCCCAAGATCAGCGTCGTCGTCCCGTTCCACGACGTCGAGGCGCATCTCGCCGAGTGCCTGGAGTCGCTGGCCAGGCAGACCCTCCGCGACCTGGAGGTCGTCATGGTCGACGACGGGTCCGCGGACGGCGGCTCCGTCATCGCGAAGGAGTTCGCCGACCGCGACGACCGCTTCGTCCTGGTCCAGCGCGGCCACGAGGGGCTCGGGCCGGCCCGCAACGCCGGTGTCGCGCGCGCGGGCGGCCAGTACCTCGCCTTCGCCGGAGCGGCCGACACCCTGCCGCCCTACGCCTACGAGCTGCTGGTCCGCACGCTGGAGGCGACCGGGTCCGACATCGCGGGCGGCAACGTCCTGCGCCTGGACGACGACCGCGCCTGGCAGTCGCCGCTGCACGCCGGGGCCTACGCGGCCACGGTGAAGCGCACGCACATCACCCGCCATCCGGCCCTCCTCCAGGACCGCACCGTCTGGAACAAGGTGTACCGGCGCTCGTTCTGGGACGCGCACCGGTTCGAGTTCCCCGCGATGTCCCACGAGGACCCGCCGGTCAGCCTGGAGGCGCACGTTCTCGCCTCCGCCGTGGACGTCCTCGACACGGCCGTCTACTTCTGGCGGCACCGCCAGGAGCCGCCCTCCCCGAACCCGCAGGCGAACGCCGCCGACCGGATCGCCTCGCTGGAGATGGTGCGCGGGATCCTCGGCGACCACGCGCCCGCGCTGCTCCCCGTCTACGACAAGCACGCCCTCGACCTGGACGTCCGCGCCCTGATCCTCGCGCTGCCCACCGCGTCCGGCGAGCACCGCGACCGCCTGCTGGAGGCGGGCGCCGACATCGTCGCCGCCGCGGCCCCGTCCGCGTTCCAGGGGCTGGAGGCGATCAAGCGCCTCGAACTGCACCTGCTGCGCGAACGGATGCTGCCCGAACTGCTCGACGTCCTCCGCTTCGAGGAGAATGGGCTGCACGACGTCCCGCTGGTGAGCCGGGGCAGGCGGCGGCAGCGCTGGTACGCGCGCTACCCGTTCTACGGCGACCGGGCGCGGGCGGTCCCGGACGAGGTCTACGACGTCACCGACGAGCTCAGGCTCCACGCCGAGGTCGACCGCGTCACCTGGGACTCCGGCTCCCTGGTCGTCCAGGGCCACGCCCACTTCGACCGGCTCGCCGTGACGTCCGCCAAGGACTCCCGCATCCGGATCTGGATGCACGACGCCAAGACCGGCAAGGAGATCCGCCTCCCCGTCGAGCGGATCCCCTGCCCGGAGGCCACGGTCCAGTCGGGGCAGTCGCTGGTCTCCTACGACTGGTCGGGGTTCTCCATCCGGATCGAGCCGGAACTCCTCCAGGACGGCGACGACTGGCCGACGGTGACGTGGGAGCTGTTCGCCGAGGTCACCGCGTCCGGCTGCAAGGCCGTCCAGCGCCTCACCTCCGCCGAACCCGCCGTGAACTGGGCGGCCCCGCGCCAGGTCGACGAGCATGTCGCCGTCCAACCCGCCGCCGACCAGGGATTCGTCGTCCACGTCAAGCGCGCCAAGGCCGTCGTCACCGGCTACCGCCGTGTCGGCGACCTGTTGGAGATCACCGGCTGGACGCGGCTCGCGCTCGGCCCCGGCGCCGCGATCGTCGCCACCCGGCGGCACGGCGGCCCCGAGGTCCGGGGCGAGGTGACGGTGCGTCCGGCGGCGGGCATGCGCATGGACAGGGGCACCGGCTTCGACTTCATGGCCGCCCTCCCCCTGGGCGCCCTCCACTCCGACCCGGAGGCCGCCGAACGAGGCCCCGCCACCCACCTGCGCGACGCGATCGACTGGGACATCCGCCTCGTCGGCGCCGACGGCCCCCTGCGGCTGACCGTGGCCCGCACCCTCCCCGGCGCCCGCTTCGCGACCCGGGGCCGCGAGTTCGCCCTCACCCGCACCGCCTACGGCAACCTGCGCGGCGTCGAGCGCAGCTTCCGCCCCGTCGTCACCTCCGTCCGGTGGACCGCCGACGACCGCCTCACGCTGACCGGCGACCTGTCCGATCCCGCCCACCGCCCCACCCACCTGATCCTCCGCCGCCGTCCCTCGGGCGACGAGCACCGCCTCCCCCTCACCTGGGACGGCCCGACCTTCACCGCCACCTTCGCCCCCGGCGCCATGCCGCTCTTCGGAACGGCCGGGCCCCTGACCACCGGCCTGTGGGACCTGCTGGCCCCCACTCCGGGAACCGCCAAAAGAGCCGATGGCACTCCCACCGCGAGCAGCACCACGGCCTCGCCCCCTCCAAAAGCCGCCCAGACAACGGCAAGACCCGCGCGTCCGACCAAGCCGACGCCCGCAACGGTCAAGTTCAAGCCGAACAGAAGACACGCGCCCACGCAGAACGCCGCCCCACCGACCTGTGCGGAGCCCGGAGAGATCCCGGTCGTCGTCGAACGCGCGGTGATATCCGACCTCCCGGAATGGCGAGCGGCCGGAACACACGAATTCGAGGCCCGCGTCCACCAGACGGACGCGCTGCAACTGAGGAGCCGTACCGTCATGGCCGAGGACGAACGCGGCGGGCACGCCCAGCGCCTCCTCTGGGAGCGCGACTACCCCGTCTACCTGCGGAGCCCGCTGACAGAGCTGGTGGTGTTCGACAGCTACGGCGCGTCCCAGTACAGCTGCAACCCCAGAGCCATCTACGAGGAGATCACGCGGAGCCATCCCGGGCTGGAGTGCGTCTGGATCTCCACCGACGGCCAGTTCAACGTCGAGGGCGACGCCAAGGTCCTCATAGCCGGGACGAGAGAGCACTACCGCGCGCTCGCGCGCGCCCGCTACATCGTCACGAACTACGGCCTCGCCCCGGGATTCGCCAAGCGTCCCGAGCAGACGTACATGCAGACATGGCACGGCACCCCGCTGAAACGCCTCGGCTACGACCTCAGCGACCTGCACTCCCAGCGCGCGGAGAACCTCCGCTGGATCGACTACGAGGTCCCCCGCTGGGACGTCGTGCTCTCCCCCAACACGTTCACCTCCGACACCATGCGGCGGGCCTTCCGCTACGAAGGCGAGATCCTGGAAACGGGATATCCGCGCAACGACGTCCTGAGCAGCCCGGAGTTCGACCGCCTCGGCGCCCGCGTCCGCGAGCGGCTCGGGATACCGGCGGGCAAGAAGGTCGTCCTCTACGCCCCGACATGGCGCGACGACCACCACCTGGCGCCGGGCCGCCGGGCGTTCTCCATGGAACTGGACGTGGAGGCCCTGCGGCGGGCGCTCGGCGACGACCACGTCCTCCTCGTCCGCCCCCACTTCCTGATCACCGAAGGAGACCGCCCGAGATCGGACGGCTTCACGATCGACGTCTCCCGCTACCCCGACATCGCCGACCTGTACCTGGCGTCCGACGTCCTGGTGACCGACTACTCCTCCGCGATGTTCGACTTCGCCTGCACCGGCCGCCCCATGCTCTTCTACACCTACGACCTGGCGCGCTACCGCGACCACATGCGCGGCTTCTCCCTCGACTTCGAGACCGAGGCCCCGGGCCCGCTCCTCACCACCTCCACCGAGGTCGCCGAGGCACTCCGGGCGATAGACGAGATCCAGGACGCCTACGTCGACGCCTACGACACGTTCTTCGACAAGTACTGCCCCCACGACGACGGAAAGGCCGCAGCCAGAGCAGCCGAACGCCTCCTCGCGTGACCCCGCCCCAACACCCCACCCAGGAGGACGCCCTCCCCACCGAACCGCAGGCAAGGCGACAACAACCCCATCCGCTCCCCCCTCCCAAGCGCGGACGCACCCCCATACGCGCCCACGCCTCCTAAGGGCGGACACACACCCCACATGCAGCCGCGCCCCACATAGGGGCACCCCTCCCACGCGTAGGCGCCCCTCTCACACGCAGGCGCGCCTCCTATTTGCGGGGCGCTCCTATATGCGGGGCCGCGGGGCGTCCTCCCACGCGCAGGTAGGTCGCCTTACGCGGCCACACCCCCATACCTCGGGCCCCCACCCACACGCGCGCGCACGCCCATGCCCGCCGCATCCCGCCCGCGGACACACCTCCCAGACGCAGACGCGCCCCGTATACGGCCACCCCTCTCCCACGCGGGCACGCCTCCCCCGCGCGCGACGCCCCTCCCATGCGCAGGTGCGCCGCCTTACACGGGCACGCCCCCATCCCCGGGGCCCCACCCACACGCGTGCACCCCCCTATGCGCGCACGCCCCCATCCGCGCGCCGCCTCCTGCGCGCGGACACACCTCCCACGCACAGAAGCACCCCATATACGGACACCCCTCCCACACGCGGACACCCCTCCCACACGCGGACACCCCTCCCACGCGCGGGCTCATCTCCAACGCGCGGGACGTCCCTCCCATGCACGGGTGCGCCACCTTAGGCGGGCACACCCCCATACCTCGGGCCCCTTCCACACGCGCGCACGCCCCCACGCGCGCGCCGCATCCCGCGCGCGGACACATTTCCCAGGTGCAGACGCGCCCCATATACGAGCGCCCCTCTTATATGCCGGGCGCGCCTCCCTCGCGCGGGACGCCCCTCCCACGTGCAGGTGCGCCGCCTTACACGGGCACACCCCCATGGATCCCACCCACGCGCGCGCACGCCCCCTACGCGCGCCGCATATGCAGGCGGACACCACTCCCGCGTGCAGGCCGCCCCCTCCTGCGCGCGGGCATACCTCCCACGCGCGGCGCGCTCCCCACGCGCGGCGCGCTTCTCATATGTGGGGCGGCCCTCCCGTGCGGGCGCGTCTGCGGTGTCTTCGGCGCGCTCGGGGGGTTCGCGCCGATCGTCGGCCCGGTCATGGGAGGCTTCGTGCTCGCCTGCCTCATCCGGTACTGGATTTTTTTCATGAACGCGTCCATCGGCGCAACAAGCAGCGTGTGGCAATGCGGTGAGGGTGCGGTTGATACGAAGGCAGCGGCTTGTGGAGACCGCTCGGGGAACCGCAGTTGATTTTCGCCCGTTTAGATACTAAGGACCATCCGAAACGGAGCGTAATGACTGACCGCGTCCCTTCCTTCGACACGGGCCATCTGGACGGCCGGAGCGTGCCCACTCGACAGCGACGGCGCCACCGTGGCCGTCGGCGACTACGCGGGCCAGGCCCACCAGGTGATGCGCAACCTCCAGGAGGCCCTGCGCGGCGCCGGCGCGACACTGAGCGACGTTGTGAAGACCACCGTGTACGTCGCCTCCTCCAAGCAGGAAGACCTCGTTCAGGCTTGGCGGGTCGTCCGCGAGTACATGGGCGACCACGATGCCCCCAGTACGCTCCTCGGTGTCGCCACGCTCGGCTACGCCGACCAGCTCGTCGAGGTCGAGGCCGTCGCCGTGATCGACGATTCGCACAGTTGAGCCGACCTGCGCACACTCGTCCGAAAGCTGTCTCGGACTCCCTCGGGCGCGCCGCCGTTGGGCAGGCGCTCGACCTGCGGCCGGATCCCCGTTCCGGAGATGACCGGCGGCGGAACGGGAAGGTCCGCATACAGCGCGCCGTGAGCGAGCCAACTGTCGGCGGCTATTTGCGGGTGGTTTCTACCTCGGGAAGCGGGTTCGCCGTGTAAAGGCTCGCGCCCGTACCGATGCCGCCCCTGGACTCGTTGGTCACCTTGGGGTCGATGAGGCGAAGGATCCCGGTACACGGGGTGGGGCCGTCGAGTTGCGCGGTCAAGGTGATCGAGTCGGTGGGCACGCTGAGGTCGTAGAACCGGACCTCGTGGGAAAGAGGGAACCGTCCGCGTTTGTCGTGCAACCGCCAGGTGAGCCGGGCTTCGGAGGCGCAGGCCATGTCGGACTGAAAGTCGAGGTGGCCGTCGAAGAAGTACTTGGGACCGGCGTGAAAGATGCGTTCGGACCAGGTCCTTTTCAGATGTGGCACGGTAAAGATGGAAACCACGGCATTTCCTGCGGACAGCCGGTAGGCGAGCGCCTTGCCGGCGTGGTGACGGTTACCCGACTTGGGCACCGAGACCTGCCAGGGCATGACTCCGGCGGAGAGCCGGGTCGAGGTGATCGCCTTCTTTTCGGAGTGGACCATCGGATCGACCACCCCAAAAACGATAATTCCCCCGACCAGCATCACGATGGCGCACACGACGAGCGCCACGACTGTGCCCAAAAAGATCCGCTCGGTACTAGAGAAAGCGATGAAGGACCGCTCGGCGGCGCTCCCAGGATCCGGCGGCCGTGGCGCGGATGCCGCGCTCAGTGGCGTAGGGTCGCGGCCATCACGGCTCCTCTCGGACACGACCGGCCCTCCGAACGATGCAGCTGGCGACGGCAGAGCTGTCGACCAAGATATGACGCCCGGCCGACCGTGCGAGCTTCCCGCGCCGCCAGGTTCCCGCTACCCACGCTGCGGTCCTGCTGATGGCATCGCGTATCAAGGCGCCCTCCGCGCTGACGCCGGTGGATGCGTAGTCGGCCCAGGACGCTCCCGGCCGGGGGCGCGTTCAGCGGTGTAGGCCATGGGCCCCAACGGCTGGTTCACCAGGGAGGCGGCGCCCGCCTCCGGCGCGGGCTGGACGGCCCCGGGCTTCAGACGTCCCGGCGAGCAGGTCGATCGGACGGGGGCAGGCGCTCCAGGGCGCCGTCGATGAGGTCCCAGCCGTTGATCTCGGCTGTTCCGGCGGACGCGAAGTCGTGTCCGTCCGCCAGAGCTGCGTCCAGCAGGGCACGGACGACACCGGGGCGATGCAGGTTGAGGTAGGCGCGGTCGCTGGTTCGCAGCACTCCGCCGTCGTGGAACATGCCGTCGTTGACGATGCGGCCCGGTCCTTCGTGGAAGACGATGAACAACCGGCCAGGCGCCCCCTCTTGCCGAAGGCTCAGGATCTCTCGGCAGCCGTCGCAGCGCGGACGGCCTTCCTCGTCCTGGTAGCGCTTGTGACGGTGGCCCGCGCTCCATCTATAGGTGAGCGACCCGACGAGGAGGCGGCGGACGGGACGGTTTCGGGCCATGTCGGACGAACATAGCCGGTGTCCGAATGGTCTGCGCGACCCAAGCTCGTCAACCGGGGCGGTGGGCGCGGGCGAACAGGCAGGTGCCGGGCCAGGTCGAGATGGGGAGGCGGCGTTCGAGCGCCGCCGCCAGGCGTAGGGCTTCGTTGGTGAACGGGTGGAGCGGCGCCAGGTCCTCGTAGTGCGCGCTGCGATGGCGGAGCAGGCGCAGCGGGGGACGGAGGAGGACGCCGCGGCTCCAGACCCGGTCGAGGAGCAGACCGGCGCCGTCCAGCAGGTCGACGAGTGCGCGGCGCGTGTAGCGGCGGACGCGGCCGAGGGACACGTCGTGCGCGGACCACAGCGCCATGTCGCACGGGACGGAGAGCAGCACCGTCCCACCGGGACGCAGCACGCGTGTGATCTCGGCGGCGGCACGCGCGTCGTCCTCGATGTGCTCCAGGACGTCCATCGCCAGCGCCATGTCGTAGCGCTCGGAGGGGAGCGGCAGGTAGCGCGCGTCTCCCTCGTACGCTTCGACGCCGTGGGCGCGTGCCAGTGCCACGGCCACGGGGTTGAGGTCGATCGCCGTGGCCTGCCAGCCGTGCGCGGCGAGTTCCTTGGAGTTGCCGCCCGCTCCAGCGCCGATGTCGACGGCGTCCCCGGGGACGCTGTACCGCAGCAACTCCCTGGACAGGATCGCGCGGCGTTCGCGGTACCACCAGTTGTCGTTCTCGATCCGCGCGACCCGCTGGAGTTCGATGGTGTCCACGGCACAAGCCGACGCCATCAGGGTGCCTTCGGGCCATCGTCGCCGCCGCCCGCGGAGGGATCGTTGACGCTGCCTTGACCCCTCCGGGGCGCTGCCGACGCTCGGCGCGTTCAGCGGGACTTGCGGCGGCGGGCCAGGAAGCGGACGGCCAGGAAGAGGGCGACCCCGGCGCCCAGCACCGGGGCGGCGCGCTTCGCCAGCGAGGGGCCTGCGAACTCCAGCAGGTCGATCGCGTCGTCCACGGGTTGGGCGCGGGTGGCCTCGGCCGCGTGCCTTCCACGGGACGCCGCCGCTTCGGGGACCTCCGCCTCGGAGGGCTTGGACGGCGCGGCCTTCGCGCTCACCTCCGACTCCGGCTCGGCGGACGGCTTGGTGTCGGACTCTCCAGACTTCTCGCCCTCGGGCTTCGGAGACGCGGAGGCTTCGGGCGCCGAGGACGCTTCCGCCTCGCTGGCGCTCTCCGCCTTCGCGGTCGCGTCGGCCGTCGCAGCCGCGTCTGGTTCTGCGGCCGCGTCCGGTTTGCCGGCACCAGCCAACTTCGCGGCCACGGCCGGCTTTGCGGCCGCGTCCGATTTTGCGGGCGCGTCCGGCTTCGCGGTCGCCTCCGGTTTGGCGGTCGCGTCCGGCTTCGCGGGCGCGTCTGGCTTTGCGGTTGTGTCCGGTTTTGGGGTCGTGGCCGTGGACGGTTCGGGGGTCGTCGTTGGCTTTGTTGGGGGCTTGGGCTCTGCTTTGGTGGGGGTGGTCGGCGCGGCGCCGGGGGACTCCAGTTCGGCGGCCAGGGCCTTCGCGAAGCGGGCAACGATCTTGGAGCCGACCTCGGACAGGATGTTGCGGCCGAACTGCGCCGGGCGGCCGGTCACGTTGAGCTTGGTCTGGACGGTCACGCGGGTCGTGCCGTCCTCCTCGTGGAGTTGCGCCTGGACGGTGGCGGACGCGGTGCCCGAACCGCGCGCCTCCTTGGCCGCGGCCTCCAGCGTGACCGAGCGGGACGCCTCGTCGGCCGAGACGATGCGGGCGGTGCCGCGATAGGTGATGGTCATCGCGCCGACCTTCACCTTCAGGCGTCCGGTGTACTCCTCGCCCTCCGTCGAGTCGAGGGTCGCGCCCGGCATGCAGGCGGCGACGCGTTCCACGTCCAGCAGAACCGGCCAGGCCTGGTCCACCGGCACGGGGACGGTGAAATCGTGGTCTAGTTCCATGATCGCAGTCCTTCTCGTCCGGAGACCTTGCTCGCGACCTTACGACCGCCGCCGGGGGCGCCGCCAGTCGGGGGACACGCGGCCCCGCCCCGGCGCGTCCGAGCCTCGTTACATGATCATGTTCGCATCGTCCCGGCCATGCCGCGAACGCCCGCCCAGGTACCGCGGTCTCGGGCTTCGCGGCGTCACACCGCACCCGCGCCCGCCCTGTCCCGGACGCGGGCGCGGGTGCGGCATGGTCAGGAGGCGGCCGCCGCCAACGCCCGGGCGGTGAGGACGGTCGCCAGATGCCGTCGGTATTCAGATGAACCATGCAGGTCGGCGGGCGGCTCGGCACCGGCCGCCGCGTGCTCGGCAGCCGAACGGAACGCCGCCTCGGAAACGGCGCCGCCCGCGACGGCACGCTCGACCTCGGACGCGCGCACAGGCGTGGAACCCATGTTGGTGAGCGCGATCCTGGCTTCCCCGACCGTGCCGTTCTCGCGGCGGACGGCGCAGGCCACGCCCACGATCGCCCACGCCTGGGCCGTCCGGTGGAACTTCTCGTAGTGCGCGCCCCAGCCCGCGCCCAGCTTGGGGATCCGTACGCTGAGCAGCAGCTCGTCGGGCTCCATCGCGGACGTCATCCAGTCCACGAAGAAGTCCGCGGCCGGGATCTCCCGCTCGCCCCGCACGGAGCGCACGAGGAACACCGCGTCCAGCGCGAGCGCCACGGCGGGCAGGTCTCCGGCCGGGTCGGCGTGCGCGAGCGACCCGCCGAACGTCCCCCGATGCCGGACGGCCGGATCGGCGACCGTCTCCGTCGCCCGCGCGATCAGCGGGGCGAACTCGCGGACCAGCGGGTCCCGGACGACCTGGTGGTGCGTGGCCATCGCGCCGATCACGAGCGTGTCGCCCTCGTCGCGGATCTCGCGCAAGGGGTCGACGCGGTCGAGGTCGATCAGCGAGTCGGGGTAGGCGAGGCGGAGCCGCAGCAGCGGCATGAGGCTCTGCCCACCGGCGAGGATCTTGGCGTCCTCGCCCGCGTCCGCCAGCGCGGTGACCGCCTCGTCCACCGTGCCCGGACGGACGTAGTCGAACGTCGCGGGGATCATCGGGTGCCTCCCTCGGAGCCGAGACCGCCGCCCGCACCGGGTGCGGTGCCGCCGGGCGGCGCCCCGGAGCCGCCCGTTCCTGAACCGGAGCGCAGCGCGCGCCACACGCGTTCGGGTGTGCACGGCATCGCGACGTCGTGGACGCCGTACGGCCGCAGCGCGTCCACGATCGCGTTGACGACCGCCGGGGTCGAGGCGATCGTGCCCGCCTCACCGACGCCCTTCACGCCGAGCGGGTTGGACGTCGCCGGGGTCTCGGTGCGTCCGGTGATGAAGTGGGGCAGATCCGCCGCCGACGGGACCAGGTAGTCGGCCATCGTGGTCGTCGTCAGGTTCCCCTCGGCGTCGTAGACGGCCTCCTCGTAGAGCGCCTGGGCGATGCCCTGCGCGAGGCCGCCGTGCACCTGGCCCTCGACGATCAGCGGGTTCACGACCTTGCCGACGTCGTCGACCGCGACATAGCGGTGGACCCGCACCATCCCGGTCTCGGTGTCGACCTCGGCGGCGCACAGGTGCGTGCCGTGCGGGAAGGAGAAGTTCTCCGGGTCGAAGGTGGCGTCGGAGTCCAGGGACGGTTCGAGGCCGTCCGGCAGGTCGTGCGCGGTGAACGCGGCGGACGCGATCTCCTGGATGGTCCGGCCCTCCTCGGGGACGCCGCGGACGCTGAACCGTCCGCCGTCGAAGTCGAGGTCGGTCTCGGCGGCCTCCAGCAGGTGCGCGGCGACGCGGCGGGCCTTGTCCACGACCTTGTCGCAGGCCGAGGACAGGGCGATGCCGCCGACGGCGAGCGACCGCGAACCGTAGGTGTCCATGCCCTTGGGCGACACGGCGGTGTCACCGTGCAGGACCTTCACGTCCTCGAACGGGACGCCGAGCCGGTCGGCGGTGATCTGCGCCCACGCCGTCTCGTGGCCCTGCCCGTGCGGGGACGTGCCGGTGACGACCTCGACCTTCCCGGACGGCAGCACCCGCACCGCCGCGTGCTCCCATCCCCCGGCGCCGTAGGACAGCGAGCCCAGCACCCGGGACGGCGCGATGCCGCACATCTCGGTGAACGTGGACACGCCGATGCCGATCTGCACCGGATCGCGCCGCTCGCGCCGCGCCGCCTGCTCCGCGCGCAACGCGTCGTAGTCGAACAGCCCGAGCGCCTTCTCCGTCGCCGACTCGTAGTCGCCGGAGTCGTAGGTGAGGCCCGCGACCGTCTCGTAGGGGAACTCCTCGTGCCCGATCCAGTTGCGGCGCCGCACCTCGATGGGGTCGAGGTCCAGTTCGGCGGCCAGTTCGTCCATCAGCCGCTCGATCGCGTAGGTGGCCTCGGGACGGCCCGCGCCCCGGTAGGCGTCGGTCGGCGTCTTGGTGGTGAACACGCCCGAGCAGGTGAAGGAGTAGGCGTCCATCTTGTAGATGCCGTTGAACATGAACGCGCCGAGCAGCGGGATGCCGGGTGTGACGAGCATCAGGTAGGCGCCCATGTCGGCGAGCAGGTCCACCTTCAGGCCGCGGATCCGGCCGTCCCGCTCGGCGGCGAGCGTGAGCCGCTGGATCTGGTCGCGGCCGTGGTGGACGGTCATGTTGCCCTCGCTGCGCGACTCCGTCCACTTGACGGGACGGCCGAGCCGCCGCGCGAGCAGCAGTGCGATGACCTCCTCCCCGTACACCTGGAGCTTGGACCCGAACCCGCCGCCGACGTCCGGCGCGACGACCCGGAGCCGGTGCTCGGGGATGCCGGTGACCGTCGCGAGCATCAGCCGCAGGATGTGCGGGATCTGCGTGGAGGAGTACAGCGTGAACTCCTCGCCCTCCGGAACGCACAGCACCGCGCGCGGCTCCATCGCGGACGGGATCAGCCGCTGCTGGACGTACCGGCGCTCCAGGACGACCGGCGCGTCCCGCAGCGCCGCGTCCAGGTCGCCGTTCTCGAACACCCACGTGTAGGACTTGTTCGTCCCGAGGCCGGTGTGGACGAGGTCGGCGCCCTCGGCCAGCGCGTCCTCCATGGCGGTGACGGCGGGCAGCGGCTCGTAGTCGACGTCGATCTCCTCCAGCGCGTCGATCGCCGCGTACCGGTCGCGGGCGACGACGCAGGCCACGGGCTCGCCGACGTAGCGGACCTCCTCCACCGCCATCGGCGGGTGGTCCGGGTGCCTCATGTCCTCGGTGACGACCCAGGCGCAGGGCAGCGCGCCCTGCTCGTCCGCGATGTCGGAGCCGCTGAGTACGGTGACCACACCGGGATGCTCGCGCGCCGGCGAGGTGTCGACGCGGGTGATGCGGGCGTGCGCGTGGGGGCTGCGCAGGAACGCGACGTGCAGCGTCCCGGCGGGGGTGATGTTGTCGGTCCAGCGCGTCCGTCCGGTGACGAGGCGGGCGTCCTCGCTGCGCTTGCGCGGCGCGCCGACCTCCTTCGCCGCCGCGGGGCCCTCGGCGGTGGCGGTCATGGCGCCACCTCCCGCTCCGACGGCTCGCGCATCTCCCCGGCCGCCCGCCGGACGGCACGGACGATGTTCTGGTAGCCCGTGCAGCGGCACAGGTTGCCCTCCAGCCCGTCCCGGATCTCCTCCTCGGACGGGTCCGCGTTCTCCCGCAGCAGGTCGATGGACGCCATGATCATGCCGGGGGTGCAGTAGCCGCACTGGAGCGCGTGCTCCTCGTGGAACGCGCGCTGCATCGGGTGCTCGGTGCCGTTCAGCCCCAGGCCCTCGACGGTCGTGACATCACGCCCGTCGGCCTGGACGGCGAGGACCGAGCAGCTCTTCACGCTCACCCCGTCCATCAGGACGGTGCAGGCTCCGCAGTTGCTGGTGTCGCACCCGACGGGGGTGCCGACCTTGCCCAGCCGGTCGCGCAGGTAGTGGACGAGCAGGACTCGCGGCTCGACGTCGTCCTCATACGTCGCGCCATCGACATCGACACGGATACGTGGCATGCGTTCTCCCAGGGACGTCTCGGGGTTGGCTGGAGAGGGACGTCCTCGGGCGGTGCGCGCTGGTCGGGCCACGTCATCGGCCACCTCGTCATCGGCCACCTCCGCGAAAGGCGACCTAACGAACGTATGCCGAGGTTGAAGTGTGTACCAGTCCCCGGCGCCGTTTGTTTACCCGGGGGTTGCGTACTTTATTTGGAATCCCGCCCGACCTCGCGCGGCCCACACGCCACAACCACGGCGCCACTGGAACAACACCGGCGGCGCGGCGGCACAGGCGCGGCGGCACAGGCGCGGCGGCACAGGCGCGGCGGCACGGCCACGGCTTCGAAGGCAACGCGCCCCGCCCCGGTGCGGTGGCGCCGCACCGGGGCAGGTCACGCGGGCTCCAGGAGCGCGGGATTCAGTTCACGCGGAGCAGGACGGGCCAGGTCTTCTGGCCGACGACGCCGTCGGAGGGGATCCCGCCCCACTTCTGGACGGCCTTCACCGCCTTCTCGGTCGCGTCGTCGAACTTGCCGGTCATCTTGATCTCGGGGTGGCTGCGGGCGAGCAGCAGCGCCTGCACGCTCTGTACGTGTTCGCCCGTGGCGCCCTTGGCGAGTTGCGGCAGTTTCTTCACCATGTCCTCCGTCCAGTTGCCTCCGCCGTAGGCGGGGCGTCCGTATCCGGCGATGACGTCCGACGCGCGTACGCGGCGTTTGCACGCGTTCGCGGTGTTGGCCTCGATGGTCTGGACCCGTCCTCCGCCGAGGGCCTTCTCGACGATCCCGACGTGGTCGATGGCGCCGACCGAGTTGGAGGCGCCCCAGTCGAAGAAGACGATGTCACCGGGCTTGGCCCGGTTGACCTCGGCCGTGGTGCCGACGTGCCAGCGCCCGACCTTCTGGAAGTCCTGGGCGTGCCAGACCGTGTAGGCGCGGTCGCCGCCCGGGAGGACGGCCGCCGCGTTGCCGCTGTGCCTGGCCCAGAACGTGATGGCCATGTCGCACCACGAGGCGTCGAGGAACTCGTCGCCGTGCCGGGAGGCGTACTCCCGCGTGATCCTGTTCGGCCGTCCGGCCATCCCGAGGCACCTGCGGGCCTCGGCCAGCATCTGCGCCGCGCCCATCAGCCGTCCTCCGCCGGGACGTCGTCCCCCGAGCCGTCCCCGGTGTCGCCCTCCGCGTCACCCTCTGTGTCACCCTCCGCGTCGCCCTCCGCCGAGGTGTCCCCCTCCGCGCGGAAGACGCCCTCGGCGTCGGGCTCGCCGTAGAGTTGGCGGAGGACCGCCTCTTCGTCGGCCTCGGTGGCCCGATCGACATCGGGATGAACATCGACTTTGCCCATATGGGCCAGTTCGCTCGCGTCCGTTCCTGTCTGGGGGGTCACTACTCCTCCGTATGGTCGGCGGTGGCCGTCCCGCTACGTGGGCGACCTCCGACCGACAGTAATGGGTCTCCCCATTAGACATCCGGAATTCGCCCTAAATCACTCATGGTGTGGTAACAATCTGCTACCTGGATCATTCATCCTGTGACTCCTCGGGGGCCACGTGGGTGAATGTGCCGTCGAAAGGGCCGCTGGACGATCCGGGCGACATGCCGCTCGACGAGCCGGCGACCTCGTTGATGATGTCGCTGCCCGGGCTCCCGTTCCCCTTGGCGAGGTTGAGGGAGCGGTCGACCTCCAGGAGGCTGTCGTTCCCCGCGTCCTCCCCGCTGTTGTGGACGTTGTAGAGGTTGACGTTGAGGTCGCGCATCACGGGGGCGGGTTCCGCGGACGCGGTTCCGGCCGTCCCGATGCCGATGACGCATGCGGCGGCGACGGTGACGAAGACTCTGACCAGCATGGCTTCCTTCCAAGCGAGAAGACGGGTGGGGGGTCAGGCGGTGGCCTCGGCCGGTTCACGGGCGTGCGCCGGCCGGGTGGCGTAGCGCTGGGCGAGCCACGAGCACACCAGCAGTTGGAACTGGTGGTAGAGCATCAGCGGCAGCACCGCCGTGCTCACGCTCGCCTCGGCGAAAAGGACGGTCGCCATGGGCAGCCCGCTCGCCAGGCTTTTCTGCGAGCCGCAGAAAAGGACGGCGATGCGATCGGCGTCGTTGAATTTCGCGAGCCGTGAAAGCAGACCGGCGGCGCCCAATGCGACGGCCAGCAGCCCGACGGTGACGAGTGCCAGGACGCCGAGTTCCGGGGGCGCCAGTTCGTCCCAGACGCCGCTGGCCACCCCCTGGCTGAACGCCGTGTAGACGACCAGCAGGATCACGCCCCGGTCATAGAGCGACAGCGGTTTGCGGCGGGCCCGCACCTGGTCGCCGATCCAGCGCTGGGCGGCCTGGCCGAGCAGGAAGGGCAGCAGCAGCCGCAGCGTGATGTCGCCGATCGAGCCGAGCGAGAACCCGCCCTCGACCGAGATCAGCGCCGCCGCCATCAGCGGCGTGAGCACCACCCCGACCAGGTTCGACAGCGAGGCGCTGCAGATCGCGCCCGCCTCGTTGCCGCCCGCGATCGAGGTGAGGGTGATCGAGGACTGCACCGTGGACGGCAGCACGCACAGGAAGACCACGCCCGTGGAAAGCGGATCGTCCAGGAAAAGGGAGCACGCGATCCCGAGCACGGGGAACACCGCGAACGTCACCGACGATATCGCCGCGTGCAGCCGCCAGTGGCGCAGGCCGCGCAGCGCCTCGCCGGTGGAGAGGCGGGCTCCGTAGAAGAAGAACAGAAGGGTGATGGCGACCGTCCCCGCGTGATGGAGAACACGGCTCGCGTCTCCACCGGCGGGGAACACCGCGGCGATTCCCACAGTGCAGAGAATCGCCGCGATGTAGGGGTCGATATGCAGACGCGTCAGCACGCGCATGTGATCGCCCGCTCCGAGGAACGGCGGATCAGCTCGACGATCCCGCCAGTTGCCGATCGACCTCGGAATGGTTCCGGCTGATGTTGCGCTCCAGCAGCGCGATCGACTCCTTGACGCCGACGCTTCCGGCGGTGGCCTCGGGGAGCCGTCCGTCGTCGCCCTTGAGCCGGCGGAGCGCGTCCTCCATCGCGGTCTGCGCCGCGAACAGGCACGGCGTGCTGTAGATCGCGACGTTCACCCCGAGATCGGCGAGTTCGGGGAGCGAGACGCGCGGCGACTTGCCGCCCGCGATCTGGTTGAACAGCAGCGGCTTGTCGCCGATGACCTCGCGGACCCGGCGGATCCACTCGACGCTGCGGACGCCGTCGACGAGGATGACGTCGGCCTTGGTCGCGGCCAGCGCCTCGGCCCGCCGGAGGATCTCCTTCTCGTCGCCGGCGTCGGTGCGGGCGACGACGACGAGGTCCTTGCGGGTGCGCAGGACGAGGTCGAGCTTCTCCAGGTACTCCTCCAGCGGCAGGATCCGCTTGCCCTCCACGTGCCCGCAGCGGCGGGGGCGCTGCTGGTCTTCGAGGATGACGCCGGACGCGCCGATGAGTTCGAGCTGCTCGACGACATGGCAGGCGACCTCGGGGTCGACGTAGCCGTCGTCGATGTCGACCAGCAGGTGCTTGCCCGGGAAGGCGAGCCGGAGCCGCTGCACGAACGCGACCATGTCCGGCCAGGCGATGAAGCCGATGTCGGGCAGCCCGTAATAGGACGCGGCGAACCCGAAGCCGGAAACGAACAGGCCATTGTAGTGCTGGGCGGCGACGGAGGCGGAGAACATGTCGAACACGCCGATGAGGGGCGTGACGCCTTTCGAGTGGATCTCGCGTCGCAGCTCGTCTCCGTATTTCACGTACCACTCCTTGATCTTGTGTACCGGGGGAGGGCGCCCGACCGGGGGCGCCCGTACCAAGAATTGATCACGGAATTTACCCTCATTCCGTGACAGGAACAGTTACTCATCCATGCCGTATAGAAGTGGTAAGCACCGGGTATACTTCACGCAAAATCGGACTCTGAACCGTCCAACTTGATCGCCAATTTACCGATTTATGGCGAGGACTAGTGGGTACGAATTTCCTCGGTGGCGGCGCGGACGGTGGCGGCCAGCGCCGCGAACTCGTCCGCGCGCGGGGAGGTGGAGCGAAACCCGAGCCCGATTCGGCGGAACGGCGCCGGGGACGCGAACCTGTGCAGCGACAGGTTCGGCGCCCGCCGCGTCTCCACCGGCAGAGCGGTCTCGGGGACGAGCGTCACGCCGAGCCCGCCCGAGACCAACTGCACGAGCGTGGCGAGGCTCGTCGCATATGTCGCGGCCGCCGCGCGCGCCCCGACCTCGCGGCACACGTCCAATGCCTGGTCGCGCAGGCAGTGCCCCTCATTGAGCAAAAGCACGTCGAGGTCGCTCAGCGCCTCGCGGGAAACGCCCCCCGGCGTGTCCTCCACGTCATACGACGATGGCGTCACCAGCACGAAATCCTCGTCATAAAGGACCAGTTCTGTCACGCCCGAAACGGGGACGGGAAGGGCGAGCAGCACCACGTCCAGCCGTCCGGCGAGCAGTTCGGCGACGATCTGGTCCGTCTGCTCCTCGTGCACGGAGAGTTCCAGCTCGGGAAACTCCGCCGCCAGCCGCGGCAGGACGATCGGCAGCAGGTAAGGCGCGACGGTGGGAATCACTCCGACCCGCAACGGCCCGACGAGCGGCCCGCGAACGGCGTGGACCTCCTCGACCATCCGGTCCAGTTCCGCGAGCACCCGCTCGGCGCGCCGCGCCACCCGCTCCCCCGCCGGGGTCAGCAGCACCTTGCGCGTCGTCCGCTCGACGAGCCGCGTGTCGAGGGTCTCCTCCAGCGCCGCGACCGACCCCGACAACGCCGGCTGGCTCATGCGCAACGCGGCGGCGGCGTCCCGGAAATGCAGGTGTTCGGCGAGCGCCAGAAACGCCCGCAACTGCGCCACCGTGGGCCTACCGACAGCCATCCAGAACCCCCGCGCACGACACTACCGGACGCCCGCCGATCGCCCCTGTTTCGGTCGTCCCCGGCCCTTATCTCAGTTTCGGCTGCTTGCAGGCGGGCTTCGGGCGGTCGGACGGCGCGCACAGTCGCCGGAGCCTGGGGTCGGCGGACGGCGTCGCTGTGGGTTCGGCGGTCGGCGCCGGTGAGGTCTTGGTCGCGGTGGGCGGCGCCGGCGAAGGCGTGGCGGCGGGTTCGGTCGCCCAGTCCTTGGTCTGGCCGGTGAACAGGGGCTCCTGGAACGGTTCGTTCGGCATGTCCCGGGTGGCCTTGCTCATGAACGAGCGCCAGATATCCGCCGGAGCCGTCTCTCCGGAGACCGTGCCGTGCTGTTCCGCCAGACCCTTCAGTGGCGCGCCGCCGGTGTCGGTCATCATCACCGCCGTCGACAGCCGCGGAACATAGCCGACGAACCATGCCGCGCGGTTGCGGTCCGAGGTGCCCGTCTTACCCGCGACCTCTCGTCCGGGCAGGGCCGCGCGTTGTCCGGTTCCCGAGCGGACGGTCTCCCGGAGCGCGTAGGTCACCTGGGCGGCCTGCTCGCCGGTGAGCACGCGGCGCCCGCGCTTCCGCCAGGGCAGCGGGACCTCCTTGCCCCGCGCGTCGACGATCTTCGTGATGACATGCGGGCGGACGGTCAGACCTCCGTTGGCGAACGTGGCGTATCCCGCCGCCTGGACCGCAGCGGAGACGTTGGCGGTGCCCAGCGCGACACCGACCTGGCCCTTGAACGGCGCGAGCGCGGAATGCGGGACGCCGAGATCCTCGGCGGTGCGCATGACGTTGGGGAGCCCGGCCTCGAACGCCAGCTTGACGTAGCCGGTGTTGACCGAGAGGGCCGTCGCCTTGGCCAGGTCGATGGTGCCGAGCGAGCCGATGCTCTCGTCGTTGGACACCAGATAGCCGGGGGCGGTCATCGGGGTCAACTGCCCGTCCGGCGCGAACTTCCGCGGCGAGACACCGCTCACCAGCGACCGGACGTTGTAGCCGCGCCGCAGCGCCGCCGCCAGCACGTAGGGCTTGAAAGTGGAGGCGGCCTGCGCCACCGGGTTGAAGACGCCGTCGTACTGGCTGCGTTTGGGATCGCCGCCGTAGAACGCCTTCACCGCTCCGTCCCGCGGATCCACCGCGATCAGTCCGGTCCGGACCGTTCCGGGCCAGCGGGGTTCGCCCGCGTCCCGCATCGCCTCCTCGGCGTAGCGCATCCAGCGCTGGTCCAGGCTCGTGTAGATCTTCAGGCGCCCGTTCACCACGCTCTCGATCGGCACGGAGAGTTCGCGCAGCTCGTCCAGAACGCGCTGCCGGACCATCAGGGTCTGGCCGGAGACGCTCACGCCCTGCCATTCGTCCCGGGTCCGGGGGAAGCGCTCCCGGTCGGCCTGCGCGCGGGTCAGCTTGCCCAGGGACACCATCCCGTCGATCACGTACCGCCATCGGGCCCGCAGAGCCCGTGCGGGCGGGTCGTCCCCCTGGGAATGGAAGTACGCGGGTCGCTGGATCATCGCGGCGAGCAGCGCCGCCTGGGACACCGACAGGTCCCAGACGTCGCGGTCGAAGTACGCCCGCGCCGCCGCCTGGACCCCGGACGCCTGGCGGCCGAAGTAGACGGTGTTGAGGTAGAGGGTGAGGATCTCCTGCTTGCTGCGGTGCTCGTCCAGCTTGAGCGCGACGAAGATCTCCTTGAACTTCCGGTCGAGCGACCGCTTCCGGCTGAGGCCCTTGAAGTAGTTGCGGGCCAGTTGCTGGGTGATCGTCGAACCGCCCTGCGACCCGCCGCCGGACGCGCCCTTCGCCACGGCCCGGACCATGCCCACGGGCGAGATGCCATGCCCTCCGTAGAAGCCGCGGTCCTCGGCGGCGATGACTGCCCACCGCACGTGCTCCGGGATCTGGTCGTACCGGACGCCCTCGCGGTTGGCGCCGAGACGGAACGCGGGCGTGCGGCCGTCGGCGTAGTAGACCGCCGTCCCTTCGTCCGTCACGCCGTCCTGCGGTTCGGTCGGCAATGGCGTGCGCACGTACGCGACGACGACCGTCACGACCAGCAGGAGGCAGAACGCGAGGCAGCCGCAGAGAACACCGCGCACCCAGCGGTACAGCCTCGGCCACCTCCTCCGTAGAGCGCCCCACCCTCGAAAGGTCTGGAGGAGTTTCCGGAGATGACGGCGGTGGGCGGGCACGGGACGACGATGGGACGGTGTCCGGCGACGCATTCAACCTCATTCGACGTGGGTGTACGGAAATCGGCCGCCACCCAAGGTCGCCACGCGCCGGAGTCCTCACGGCACGTCAGAGAACACGCAAGACCAATGCGAAATCGTCAAAGGCCGACCGGGTGACGCTGCGGAAAAACGCAGCCAAAATCGGTACATGCCACGTCTGTGGCCGGTGGTACCACCGGGTCCGGATCCGCGAAGGCGCATCGGCCCGGCGGAGTTCGCTCCACCGTTGATCAACTCAATCACGGCAGAACAGACCCCACAACCGCTTTGCGCAAATCCCCACCCCACCAGGCCACCGCACACGCAAGGCCCACCCCACACCTGAAAGCCCGCACCCCTGGTCAGAGCACGATCACCTGGACGCGCCCCCCGATGTCGCCAAGTGACCGAGCCCACAGCACATGCCCCCGGAGCCCCCACCCCGAACGCCGCCGAACTCCCCCAGAGACCAACTCAACGCAGCCTCCCTACGCGCCGCGCCGAGACTTGCTACAGGCGCCGGGGTGACCTATGGCTGGCGACGGCAAGATCAAGTAGGGATTCATGGGCGCATGCCTTCGCAATAGTGCACGCTGAAGTGGACGTGGAGGAGGCGCACACATGGGGAAGCACAGCAAGAAGCAGAAATGTAGCGGTTGTGGCGGTTCAGGCAAAGAGATCAAGAGCGACGACGGAAACCGCAGGGAGGTTCCGTGCACGATGTGCCAG
This sequence comes from Actinomadura sp. NEAU-AAG7, assembly GCF_018603865.1. Taxonomy (NCBI): domain Bacteria; kingdom Bacillati; phylum Actinomycetota; class Actinomycetes; order Streptosporangiales; family Thermomonosporaceae; genus Actinomadura; species Actinomadura sp. NEAU-AAG7. The sequence continues at coordinate 289,177 of NZ_JAHFZY010000004.1, read as the reverse complement.
GGTTCGGGTGAAGTGTAATGATCGCGTCCGACGCACTACGGAAGGTGCGGCGCGAGCTTTTCATTCCCGAGACCATCTGGGTTCCCGTGGAGGGCACCGGCTGGTACAGGCCGTTGCGGCGCGCGGACGACCCGGCCGGGTGGCGAGCGGAGGTCGAGTCGGACCGCTCGGTGATCACCCAGGTGGACGACGGGGCCACCGAGCGCGGGGTATGGCCGACCAGCTCAAGCAGCGCGTCGCACATCATGGCGACGATGCTCGACGGCCTCCGGATCCTCCCCGGGATGCGCGTGCTGGAGATCGGCACAGGAACGGGATACAACGCCGCATTGCTGGCAGAAATGGCCGGTGCGGAGAATGTCACAACAATAGAGATCGACACATCACTGGCCAAGCACGCGCAGGCATCACTGGAGCGGGCCGGGTATCCGGTCACGGTGGTATCCGGTGACGGAGTGGAGGGCCATTGGCCCGGCGCCCCCTATGACAGGATCATCGTCACCGCCGCTGTGGCCGAGGTGCCCTATGCGTGGGTGGAGCAGACCCGCGCCGGCGGCATCATCATTGCCCCGTGGGTGGCGTCTTTCCACCCGGACGAGCCATTGCTGACGCTTGAGGTCAAGCCCGACGGGACAGCCGAAGGACGGTTCGGTTCTCCCGCGTGGTTCATGCCGATGCGCGGCCGGCGGCTCCCCCAGCACATCATCCGGGCGACCGACGAGCGATGGGCGGCGGCGGGGAGGCCGGAAGCGTCCCGGTACGGAGTCACGGTGACCCCGGAAACCCAAACCATCTGGCTCGACACCCCTACCAACCCGCAGAGCGAGGGCATGTCCTAGAGCTGACCCGGGGGATAGCCCCATGGTGAGGGCTGGAGGGGGACTCTAACGTCGCGCTGGTGGGCGGCATGGCGACAAGTGGAGGACTCATGAGTTCGCTTACCGCGCGCGACAAGGCGCCTTGGACTGTGACGGCGGCGATCGCGGGGACGTTCGTCCTGCTCGCGGCCCACGTGTTCGCGCTGGTCTATCCGCCGCATGTGCCCGCGGACTTATTCCACGTGGTGTGGGGCGCCGCCTTCTGCGGGCTGGCCGTGCTGCTCAGGAGCCCGCGCAACTGGGCCCGGTTGTGGCTGACCGCGCTTATCGCAGTCCAGTTCGTGGGCAAGGGCGTGGTGTTCGTCCTGGAAGACCGAACCGGCGTGCTCGTACTGATCGTGGTCGGCTGGACGGTGATGATCGCAGTGCTGGCCTTGCTCTGGGTCCCGCCCTCCGGCCGGTTCTTCGGAAGCGCACCGAGGACGAGCTGACCGAGATCCCTGCCTGAACAAGAGGGGCCCCGACTCATGTCGGGGCCCCTCTTGGGCGACTACAGATCGTGGTTGCCGGACTTGATCCGGCCGAGAAGGCACGCGAGGGCGTCACGGCTGATGCCGAGGTGGGGGGCTTGCGGGGCCTTGCTGTCCCGGAACCGGATCAAGCCACCCAGCGAGGCCAGTTCGACGCAGTCTTGCCCCTCGGTGTAGCTGGAGGTACGCCACCGCGCCTCTGCGACCTGCTCAGTCATGGACTCCCTCTCGTGATGTTGTCTGGTTGCGATAGGTCAAAGTAGCGGCAGCGCTCCCTTGACCGTTGCACAGATCAGAGCGATGTTGCCTCTTGAGGCGCAACTACGCGCAACATGCGGCAGGAGGTCCCGATGGCCGGTCTACGGTTGGTGGCGATCGATCCGGATACGGACGGCGCTCATTGCCCGGCTCTGATCATGGAGGGGACCGGCGACCTCCTGTTCCAGGGAACGCATGTGACGTCGGAGGCCGAACTGTCGGCGGTGGATGGCCTGAGCCCCATCGGTCCAGGCGAGGTCGTGATCCGCATCCCCGCCCGAATGCGGAACGTCCTGTTGAGAGCATTGATGGAGGAAGTTCATGCGGACCCTGGAACTGAGAGGCTTTGACGAGCTGATCGGCGATTGCAGGACGCGAGCGCTCCACCTGGAAATGCGGGACGCCTATGTTCCGTCCGACCCTTCTTTCCGGGCATTCACCGGAGAAGGGCCGGCCTACGACCGAACCCAGCGAGAAGCCGACTGGCACACCCTGATCGCTCCTGCCATAGCCAGGGGTGTGTCGGTACGACGAGCGCGCATCGTATCCGAGCCTGTCACGCCGTACGTAATGTTCGAGCACGCCGTCACGGAGTCGATGAATCTGGCAGCAGGAGAGGAGGTTCGCTGGCTCCCTCGCCGGTACACCAGCGACCTGGCGTTGCCCGGAAATGACTTCTGGCTGTTCGATGACGGCCTTGTTCGCTTTCACCACTTTGCTGGCGACGGGGAGCATATCGAGGACGAGCTGACCGATGACCCTGATGCGGTCAAGCTATGCGCGTCGGCCTTCGAAGCCGTGTGGGAGCGGGCCATCGACCACCACGAGTACCGGATCAGCTAACGCCCCCGAAGCCGGGGTAGGTCGCTGCCATGCCATCGTCGCCCTCACCGTCCTCAAGTGTCCAACGTGCACGTCAGTCACTCGCGGACAGGCTCCGCGAGCTTCGCCAAGCCGCCGAGTTGTCAGGGACGGACCTCGCCGCCGCCGTCGGCTGGCACAAGAGCAAGGTCAGTCGCATCGAGAAGGCCGTGCAACCGGTCACCCAGGCCGATATCCGGGCATGGTGCGACGCCTGCAATGCCCAGGAGCAGGCGGACGACCTCACAGCATCGCTTCGGGCCGCCGAGGGCGGCTACGTCGAGTGGAGGCGTTTGGAACCAACGGGGCTGCGGAAGCTACAGGAGTCCTACGTCCCGCTGTACGAGCAAACCCGGTGGATGCGTGTCTACCAGCCCCACGTCATCCCTGGCCTGTTCCAAACCGCCGGGTACGCGCGGGCCTTGCTGGGCGCCATCACCGAGTTTCGCAACATACCCAACGACGTCGAAGCCGCAGTAGAGGCAAGACTAGGTAGGCGTCGTGTCCTGACGACGGGCGGCCATACGTTCGTGTTCCTGATCGAACAATGCGTCCTCGACTACCGGATTGGCGAACCCGAGGTCATGGCCGATCAGCTCCGCCATTTGTTGCAGGACATGTCCCTGCCATCGGTCTCTGTAGGCATCATCCCAGCGGACGCACCTCGCCCGATGTGGGCCACCGAAGGATTCACCGTCTACGACACCTCGCAAGTCCAGATCGAACTCCTCACGGCCAACGTCACCGTCAGCGTGCCGAGCGAGCTGAACACCTACTTCAAGGCCTTCGACGAGCTGTCCGCACTCGCCGTCTACGGCTCGGCGGCCCGCGAGTTGGTCGCCGCGTCCCTGAGAGCACTCGGAGCCGACTGAAGCACAACTGCGGCGCAACAGCGCGCAACTTCATGGACCAGCGCCTCAACGATGGGTCAGTGTCACATCACACAGAGTCGCCGACACGAGGCCGGAGGTAGTGGCCATGCCCCTCAGCAGCCACCGCAGCAGCGACATTCCGCACATTGATGCGGCTGATCCACTTCCGGGTGCCGGCGAGCGGGTGGGGCGCTGGGCGGAGCCTTATCAGCAGGCTGAAACGGAAATGTGGGTTGTCTACCTTCGGTTCCCTGAATTGCTGGGGGACGATGTCCGTCTGGTGGACACGCTCACTGCTACTGACTGGGAAAGCTTGTCGGGTCTGATGGACCAGCAGAACGCTCTGGCCGCCGACGCCAGGTCAGGGGCGGGTGGGGCATGACCGCGCGGCTGAGTGGGCGACAGGTCACCGCGCAGGCTTCCGTGCTTCCGGCGGTGCGGCACAAGGTGGCCAGTACGCCGAGTGTGCTGCCGGATGTGCGGTGTCTGGTGCGGGCGGCGGCGGTCGGCTACGGCATCGAGGCCGAGACCACCGAGGACGCCGTGCTCGTGGCCAGTGAGTTGGTCACCAACGCCATTCGGGCCAGCGCGTGGCCGATTGCTTTGCGGATGTTCGTGTCCAAGGACGGGTTCCACATCGAGGTCCACGACTTCTCCAGGAAGAAGCCCCGGAGGAGCGAACCCGATCTGACGATGTCGTCTGAGCCGGTGCCCGATGACGCACCCGATCCGCATGGGTGGGGCATGGGCATCGTGGAGACCCTGTCCCGGCGCCATGGCGTGCGGATTGAGCGCGGCGGCAAGACCGTGTGGGCCGTGCTGCGCATCGCCTCTGGCCGACGTCCCTGAACTCCTCCGGGCACACTGCGTCCGCTATCGGCGGCTGGGGAGTCGGCCTGGCGGAGGCCCCGCCGGTGTGCCCGGAGGTCCAACCCCCCTAAGGAGACCTCCATGCCACGACAGACACCCGAATACGAAGTCCTACTGACTCCGGCGGAGGTGGCCACCATGTTCCGGGTGGACGCCAAGACCGTCACGCGGTGGGCGAAGCTGGAGAAGATCCCCTACGTCTGGACGCTGGGGGGTCACCGGCGCTATCCCGAGAAGGCCGTCCGCGCGCTGCTCGCGCAGGGGGCTACGCAGCGCGAGGTTCAGGCGTAGGGAAGGTGGCCTGATCGGCGTTGTTAGGGGGTGGAGGCGGCAGACGGTATGGTTACGGCGGGTTAGTGGCGCCTTGGGCGTTCTTGGTGTGATCTACATCTACTCGTCCCGGGCCCTTGCGGGCCGCGTGACGGCTTCTTCGCAGGTCAGTGGGCCTTGGCGGCCTCTGATAGGCACTTCCTATCGATCTCTTGAGATAGATCGATTTCTCTTTTTATGGGGGCTGCGGCACGCTGAGTGACATCAGCCGCCGGCCCCCGCCAGCGCCTGGCGGCCTCCCATCACCTTTTTCTGCCTCGGGTCAGAGGCAGTTCATCTCGTAGACGAAGGAGCCTGCGTGCTTACTGTCGGTGACCAGTTCCCCGAGTACGAACTGACCGCCTGCGTCTCGCTGGACCCGGACAACGCGTTCGAGACGATCAACCACAAGACCTACGAGGGCAAGTGGCGCGTCGTCTTTTTCTGGCCGAAGGACTTCACTTTCATCTGCCCGACTGAAATCGCCGAGTTCGGGCGGCTGAACGAGGACTTCGCCGACCGCGACGCGCAGGTGCTCGGCGCGTCCATCGACAACGAGTTCGTCCACTTCGCGTGGCGCAAGGACCACCCCGACCTGCGCGAGCTGCCGTTCCCGATGCTCTCGGACCTGAACCGTGAGCTGGTCGAGGCGCTCGGCATCCTCACCGAGGACGGCGTGGCGCAGCGGGCGACGTTCATCGTCGACCCGAACAACGAGATCCAGTTCTCCATGGTGACCGCCGGCTCCGTCGGCCGGAACGTCACCGAGGTGCTGCGGGTCCTCGACGCCCTCCAGAGCGACGAGCTGTGCCCCTGCAACTGGAACAAGGGCGAGGACACCCTCGACGCCACCAAGCTGCTGGCCGGGGTCTGACCCTGCCGACGGTACGGCCGGCCGCGCCCGCCGCGGCCGGCCGTTTCTGATCGAGAGGACGCATGATCATGAGCGTTGACGCGCTGAAGTCCGCCCTTCCCGGGTACGCCAAGGACACCAAGCTCAACCTGGGCTCGCTGACCTCCACCTCGCAGCTCACCGACCAGCAGCTGTGGGGGACGGTCCTCGCCTGCGCGTTCGCCACGCGCAGCGCCGTCGTCCTGCGGGAGCTGGCCGAGGACGCGGCCGACCACCTGTCGGCGGAGGCGTTCGAGGCGGCCAAGGGGGCCGCGTCGATCATGGCGATGAACAACGTCTACTACCGCGCGACCCACCTCATCGGCGACGACGCCTACGCGACGCTGCCCGCCAAGCTCCGGATGTCGATCATCGGCAGGCCCGGGGTGGACAAGCTCGACTTCGAGCTGTGGTGCCTCGCGGTGTCGGCGGTCAACGGCTGCGGCCGGTGCCTGGAGTCGCACGAGAAGGTGCTGCGCGACGGTGGGCTGTCGCGCGAGCTGATCCAGGAGGCGCTGCGCCTGGCCGCGGTGGTCAACGCGACCGCCGCCACGCTGGACGCCGAGGCCGTGCTGGCCCCCGCCGGGGTGTGAGCGACGACGAAGGCCCGGACGCTCGCGTCCGGGCCTTCCGTCATTCCCACTCGATGGTGCCCGGGGGCTTGGACGTGATGTCCACCGTGACCCGGTTGACCTCGCGGACCTCGTTGGTGATGCGGGTGGAGATCCGCTGGAGCACCTCGTAGGGGAGCCGCGCCCAGTCGGCGGTCATCGCGTCCTCGCTGGTCACCGGGCGCAGCACGACCGGGTGGCCGTAGGTGCGCAGGTCGCCCTGGACGCCGACGGAGCGCACGTCCGCCAGCAGGACGACCGGGAACTGCCAGATGTCGCGGTCGAGCCCGGCGCGGGTCAGCTCCGCGCGGGCGATCGCGTCGGCGTCGCGGAGGATGTCGAGGCGTTCGCGGGTGACGGCGCCGATGATGCGGATGCCGAGGCCGGGGCCCGGGAACGGCTGCCGCCACACGATCTCGGCCGGCAGGCCGAGCTGCTCGCCGAGCGCGCGGACCTCGTCCTTGAACAGCGTGCGCAGCGGTTCCACCAGCGTGAACTGGAGGTCGTCGGGCAGGCCGCCGACGTTGTGGTGCGACTTGATGTTGGAGGTGCCGGTGCCGCCGCCCGACTCGACCACGTCCGGGTAGAGCGTCCCTTGGACGAGGAACCTGACCGGTTCGGTCTCGCCCTCGACGATCTCCCGCGCCGCCTGCTCGAAGACGCGGATGAACTCGCGGCCGATGATCTTGCGCTTCTGCTCGGGGTCGCTGACGCCGTCGAGGGCGGCGAGGAAGCGCTCCTGGGCGTCCACGACGTGCAGGTTCACGCCGGTGACCGCGACGAAGTCCTTCTCGACCTGCTCGGCCTCGCCCTTGCGCAGCAGCCCGTGGTCGACGAACACGCAGGTCAGCTGGTCGCCGATGGCGCGCTGGACGAGCGCGGCGGCGACGGCGGAGTCGACACCGCCCGACAGCGCGCAGATCGCGCGGCCGGTGCCGACCTGCTCCCGGACGGCCTCGATCGACTCGTCCGCGATGTTGACCATCGTCCAGTTCGGACGGCACCCGGCGCCCTCGTACAGGAACCGCCGCAGGATCTCCATGCCGTGCTCGGTGTGCAGGACCTCGGGGTGGAACTGGACGCTGAAGAACCCGCGCTCGCGGTCTTCCATACCGGCGACGGGCGTCACGTCGGTGCTGGCGGTGACGGTGAAGCCCTCCGGGGCGGCGCTGACGAAGTCGCGGTGCGACATCCACACCGCCTGCTCGTGCGGCAGCCCGGCGAACAGCATGCCCGGCGCGGTGACGGCGACGGTCGCGCCGCCGTACTCGGCGACGTCGGAGTTCTCGACCGTCCCGCCGAGGGCCCGCGCCATCACCTGGTGGCCGTAGCAGATCCCGAACGTGGGGACGCCGAGGTCGAACAGGCCCTCGGGCGCGGCGGGGGCGCCCTCCTCGTACACCGACGCGGGGCCGCCGGACAGGATGATCGCCTTCGGCCGCTTGGCCAGCATCTCGGCGGCGGGCATCGTGGACGGCACGATCTCGCTGAACACATGGCACTCGCGGACGCGCCGCGCGATGAGCTGCGCGTACTGCGCGCCGAAGTCGACGACGAGCACGGTGTCAAAGGACTGGTCTGCGGCCACCAACAACGCCTTTCGCACGGGCCGGAAGGGTTCCCCAGTCTACGGGCGCCTGCCTGCGCCGATGTCGCCGCCCCCGGACACGTCCGCCACTTAGCGAAACTGGCCGATAACGGTCAGCGATCATTTACCTTGATCACACGCGCAGCAGTACTTCGCTCTGATACCTGTTGATGACACCGTGTGCTCGGCCGGTTCCCGTCCGCGTTCGTTCGTCCCATTCCAGGAGTGTCGTGAAGCTGCTCGCCGCCGCCCTGATCGCCGCCCTCGTCCCCGCCGTCCCGTCCATGCAGGCCGCTCCGGCGGGCGCGCCGGGCCCGGGCACGGCGGCGGCCGGACGCGCGGACTGCGCGTCCCCCGAGGCCCGGCTCCGGCCCGGCGCCCAGGTCCGCGAGCGCAACGACCTGACGCCGGGGCAGGCCGCCGCCACCGAACGCGGCCTGGACCGGATCCTCACCCGGCTCGGCCTCGCGGGGCCGGGCGCGCCGGCGTCCCCGCGCGCCGCCAAGCGGCTCGCGGCGCCGATCAACGTGCCGGTGTACTTCCACGTGCTGCACGACGGCGCCAGCGGGAACGTGTCCGACGCGGGGATCAGGCGGCAGATCACCGTGCTGAACGACTCCTACGGCGGACGCAACGGCGGCGCCGACGCCGACGTCACGTTCAGGCTCCAGGCGATCGACCGGACCGACAACGCCCAGTGGTACGCCGACCCCGAGCGGTACGAGCGCACCTACAAGCCGCGGCTCCGCAAGGGCGGCAAGAACACCCTGAACCTCTACAGCGCCTACATCGGCGGCGACCTGCTCGGCTGGTCGACCTTCCCGTGGAAGTACAGGTCCGAGCCCCAGATGGACGGCGTCACCATCCACTACGCCAGCATGCCGGGCGGCTCGATCGAGCACTTCAACAAGGGGTTCAGCGCCACCCACGAGGTCGGCCACTGGCTCGGGCTCTACCACACCTTCCAGGACGGCTGCGGCGGCATGGGCGACCGGGTCGCCGACACGCCCGCCGAGCGCGACCCCACCAACGGCTGCCCGTCCGGCAAGGACACCTGCCCCGCCCCGGGGGAGGACCCCGTCCACAACTACATGGACTACAGCTATGACACCTGCATGACCTCCTTCACCCCCGGCCAGGCGACCCGCGTCCACAAGTCCTGGGCCGCCTACCGCGCCTGACCGGCCCGCTCGACGCAGGCCCGCGCCGCGCACGGGCCTGCGTAGCGCGCGACAAGGGCGCCCCTGGCAGGACAGCAACGACCCGGGCGAGGGGCCGTGCGGGCGCGCCCCAGACATGCGGCGGCCCTCCGGTGCGGGTCGGCGGGCGGTGCAGCGGGGCCAACGCGGCGCGGCCGGTCAGCGGGTCCGGTAGGCGGATCTCAGGCGGGCCGCGTCGGGTTCGGGTAGGCGGCGGACCGCCTCGCGGAACGTCACGCCCGAGATCGTCGCGATGTGCTCGTCGACCCAGGCGGTCACCCAGGCCGGGTCGCGCTTGGAGTGCTCGCGCAGGACCCAGCCGAGGGCCTTGCGGATGAAGAACTCCTTCTCGCCGATCAGCGCCTCGCCGAAGCGTGCCAGGCGGTCGAGGTCGGGCTCGCCCGTCCGGACGCCGGGGAGCAGCGCAAGCATCGCCGTCCGCCGGATCCACATGTAGGGGTCGCCGACCCACGCGTCCAGCACCGCGCCCAGGTCCGGGTCGCGGACGACCAGCGCGCCGACCACCTTCTCGGCGAGGTGGTCGACGTAGACCCAGCTCACCGAGTCGCGGATGAGCCGCTCCGCGACCGGCAGGTCGCGGGCCTGAAGGACGTTCACCCGCCTGGACAGCACCTCGATCGCCGCCATCCGGGCCTCGTGCACCGGGCGGCCGCCCTCCGACGCCGTCCACAGGGTGTGGACGAGCGCCAGCAGGTCCTCCCGCGACGGCTCGCGGCGCACCGCGGAATGGGCCACCTTGCGCAGCGCCGGAACGGGCACGCCGATATGCGCGAGGTCGCTCTTGAGGTAGCGCCGCTCGCTCTCGGCGCGGGACGCCTCGCCCAGCGCGCGCAGCTCGGCCAGGACGCGCGCCGCCTCCCCCTCCACGTCCGCGTCCACGTCCATGGACGTCACGCTACGCCCCGCCGCCGACAGCCCTGACAGCCCCGCACGGCCTCCCGCTACGGCGCCGAATTCGGCAATGTATGCGCTGGTTCGTCCAGGATTGCCAAAGACGCCGCAGGTATTGCCTACCAACCTGGTTCCAGCGACAACTCCGCTCCCCCGCGCGCGTCCCCACCGCGCCCGCTCCCAAGGAGTTTCATGAAACGCGCTGGAATCACGACCGCGATCGGCATGCTCGCCGCGTTCACCGCGTACGCGCCCGCCGCCACGCCCGCCCTCGGCACCGCCGCCGCGTCCACGTCGGCCAACGCCCGCACGAGCGACTGCGCCCCCCAGAACATGCAGGCCAGGGTGCGCGCCGGGGCGCACGTGACCGAGCGCAACCAGCCCGGGGCCGCCAGGGTCGCGGCCATGGAGAAGGACTTCCGGAGCCGGTTCGCCGCGTCCGGCGGGACGGCGAAGGCCATCAACGTCAAGGTGCACTTCCAGGTCGTCTACGGCAGCGCGGGCAACCTGTCGGACGCGACGATCACCAAGCAGATGGACGTGCTCAACAAGGCGTACGCGTCCAGCGGCGTGACGTTCACGCTCGCCGAGACCAAGCGGACGAACAACGCGACCTGGTTCGGCGACCCCGAGCGCAACGAGTCGGCGATGAAGAACGCCCTGCGCGCGGGCGGCGCGCAGGACCTCAACCTCTACACCGGCAACCTCGCCGGCGGCCTGCTCGGATGGGCGACGTTCCCGGCCGACTACCGCTCCAAGCCCAAGCTGGACGGCGTCGTCATCCACTACCAGAGCGTGCCCGGAGGCTCCCTCACCAACTACAACGAGGGCGACACCGCGACCCACGAGGTCGGGCACTGGCTGGGCCTGTTCCACACGTTCCAGGGCGGATGCAACGGCGCGGGCGACGAGGTGGCCGACACCCCGGCCGAGCAGAGCCCCGCGCAGGGCTGCCCGACCAACCGCGACACCTGCACCTCGCCGGGTGTGGACCCCGTCCACAACTACATGGACTACGGGTACGACTCGTGCATGACGGAGTTCACGGCCGGCCAGAACCAGCGCATGGCCGCGCAGTGGGCCGCCTACCGCAACTGATCGTGTGATCCCGGCCCGGGGCGGTCGCCGCCCCGGGCCGGGTTCCGCACGGGGATCGTGGTGAACAGCGCCGCCGGGGCGCTCGGAGGCACGACCGGATTCCGCGGCGGGACGGCCGCGACGCGGCGGTAGCCGAAGCCGAGTTCGGGACGCGGGTCGTCCTCGCCGAGGTTGGGCCAGAGCGCCATCGCCCGCTCGGCCTGCGCGGTGATCGTGAGGGACGGGTTGACGCCGAGGTTCGCCGACACCGCCGAGCCGTCCACGATGTGCAGGCCGGGATATCCGTAGACGCGGTGGTAGGGGTCGATGACGCCGGACTCCGGGGAGTCGCCGATCACGCAGCCGCCGAGGAAGTGCGCGGTCATCGGGACGTCGAACAGGTCGCCCCAGGTGCCGCCCGCGATGCCGCCGATCTCCTCGCCGACCAGGCGGGTCGCCGCGTGGCCCTCGGGCAGCCAGGTCGGGTTCGGCTCGCCGTGCCCGGCGGACGCGCGGACGTCCCACCCGAACGGGCCCCGGCGCGGCCGGAGGGTGATCGAGTTGTCGCGGGTCTGCATGACGAGCGCGATGACGGTCCGCTCCGACCAGTTCCGCACGTCCAGGAGCTGGAGGACGTCGCGGGGCCGCCGCGCCGCCGCGCGGGCGAACTTCAGCAGTCGCGGCGTGTGCGGTTCGCCGGGGCGGTCGCCGTCCACCAGCAGGGTCTGGAGGCCCGCGAGCAGGTTCGAGCCGCGCCCATAGCGGACGGGCTCGATATGGGTGTCGGGTGTGGGATGGAACGATGACGTGATCGCCACACCCGCGGAGTAGTCGGGGCCCGGCTTGCCGCGCCGCCGTCCCGCGCCGAGGATCGCCTCGGAGTTCGTCCTGGTCAGCGTGCCGAGCCGGTCGGACAGGTCCGGGAGGACGCCGGTCACCCGCAGCTTGTGGAGGAGCTTCTGCGTCCCGTAGGTCCCGGCGGCGAGGACGACCTGCCGCGCCGTCAGCGTCCTGCGGTTGCGTCCGAACGACCCCGTCCGGACGATCTGGACCTCGTACCCGCCACCGGCCAGCGGCGCGACGCGTGTGACGCGGCTCAGCGGCATCACCCGCGCGCCCGCGCGCTCGGCCAGGTAGAGGTAGTTCTCGGTGAGCATGTTCTTCGCGCCGTGGCGGCAGCCGACCATGCATTCGCCGCACTCCATGCAGCCGCGGCGGCGCGGACCGGCGCCGCCGAAGTAGGGGTCGGCGCTCTCGATGCCGGGGCCGCGCCCGAAATGGACGCCGACCGGGGTCCGCACGAACGTGCCGCCCACCCCCATCCGGTCGGCGACCTTGCGCATGACCTCGTCGGCCGCCGTGACGGTCGGGTTCCGCACGACGCCGAGCATCCGCTCGGCCTGCTCGTAGAAGGGTGCCAGCTCGTCGCGCCAGTCGGTGATGTGGGCCCACTGCCGGTCCTTGAAGAACGGCTCCGGCGGCACGTAGAGCGTGTTGGCGTAGTTGAGCGACCCGCCGCCGACGCCCGCGCCCGCCAGCACCAGGACGCGGCTCGACCGCGCGCCGCGGATGAGGTGCATCCGCTGCATGCCCGTCAGGCCGAGGCCGGGCGCCCACAGGTACCGCGCGATCCGCCAGTTCGTCCTGGGCAGCGCCGGGTAGCGGGATCCGGGCGCGCCCGCCGGGTTCGTGTCGAAGCGGCGGCCCGCCTCGATCACGCCGACCCGGTAGCCCTTCTCGGTCAGCCGCAGCGCCGCGACGCCGCCGCCGAACCCCGACCCGACGACGAGGACGTCGAAGTCATACCGCACGACTGTTCCTATTTGATCCGAAGCCACTTCATGATCTTGACACCGCCGGCCATCAGATCGGCGAACTTCTCGTAACCGAGGCCGCCGGGCGGCTCAAGGTCCATCAGATGTTGGCTCGCCACGGTCTTGACCTCGGTGAACCGGAGCATGCCCTCGGCGCCGTGCCGGCGTCCGACGCCCGACTGCTTCATGCCGCCCATCGGCGCGTCGTGCGAGGCGTAGGCAGCGCCGTAGCCGTCGTTGACGTTGACGGTGCCCGCCTGGAGCCGGGCCGCGACGCGGCGTCCGGCGGCGGCGTCGCGCGTCCACACCGAGGCGTTCAGGCCGTAGGGGCTGGCGTTGGCGCGCTCGACGGCCTCGTCCAGGTCGCGGTACCGGTAGACGGCGACGACCGGGCCGAACGTCTCCTCGGCGCACAGGTCCATGTCGGCGGTGACGTCCGCGAGGATCGTCGGCGCGTAGAACAGGGGGCCCACGTCCGGCCGCGCCTTCCCGCCCGCCAGGACGGTCGCGCCCTTCTCGACGGCCTGCTCGACGTGCCGCGTCACGCCCTCCAGTTGGCGCGCGTGGGTCAGCGAGCCCATGTCGGCGTCGAAGTCGAGGCCGGCGCCGAGCCGCATGCCCTCGACCAGCTCCACGAACCGGGGGACGAAGCGGTCGTAGACGTCCTCGTGGACGTAGAGCCGCTCGATCGAGATGCACAGCTGCCCGGCGTTGGTGAAGCAGGCGCGGACGGCGCCGCGCGCGGTGCGCTCGACGTCGGCGTCCGCCATCACGATCATCGGGTTCTTGCCGCCGAGCTCCAGCGAGTACCCGACCAGCCGGGGCGCGACCTTCGCCGCGATGGCCCTTCCGGCGCGGGTGGACCCGGTGAAGGCCACGTAGTCGGCGCCCTCGACCAGCGGATCGCCGATCTCGGACGGGTCGCCGACGACGACCTGCCACAGCTCGGGCGGCAGCCCGAGGTCGACCAGCAGGTCCCTGACCCACAGGCTCGACAGGCACGTCTGCGTGTCGGGCTTGTGGACGACCGCGTTGCCCGCCATCAGCGCGGGCAGGATGTCGCCGGGGCCGAGCGTGATCGGGTAGTTCCACGGCGAGACCAGCCCGACGACGCCCTTCGGGTGCCGCAGCTCCTGGACGCGGGTGAGCCCCGGCATCATGCCCTGCCTGCGGCGCGGCCGCAGCAGCCGCCCGGCGCGCCGCGCGTAGTAGAGCGAGCACAGCGCCACGTCGAGGAACTCCTCCGTCGCGTGGCGGCGCGCCTTGCCGGTCTCCAGTTGCAGGACGTCGAGCAGCTCCGCGCGCCGCGCCACGAGCGCGTCCGTCAGCCGCAGGAACGGCTTGACCCGCTCGCGGACGGGCAGCGCCGCCCACGTCCGCTGGGCCTCGCGCGCCCGCTCGTAGGCGCGGCGCACGTCGCCCGCGTCCGACAGCGGGACGGTCGCGAGCGGCTCACCGGTGAAGGGCGCGACGACCGTCGCCGTGGCGGCGCCGCCGGAGACGATGTGCGAGGTCAGCCGGGCGATACGAGCGTCGGAAAGGGTGCGCTCCCCCTGGGCGGGGGCCGTCGGGGATGCCATGGAGCCAGCGTATGGTCCCCGGCCGTCCATTGCTACCCACAAGTAACGAGGCGGTTGTACGGGTATGCGTGAGCTGCCCCGGTTTCGTCGGCGGGGGCGCCGAAGCGGACCGTTCCAACACCGTCCGACTTGGGCAACTCGGCGAATGACCATGTGCGGCCGGTGTATCCCGGACAGCAGGAGGAGAAACCGGCGTCGCCCCCCGAACGTTCGCTGCCGCCCGTCCCGGGGCGCGCCCGACCCCCGAAGGGAAGTGCGCATGAGCGACACCCACGGACCGCCCGAGGGTGACGGACGTGTCCGGGGCGCCCCGCCGTCCGGGACGGGCGGCAGACCGCCGGACCCCGCCGTCCCGCCCGCGCGGCGGGGGCGGCGCGAGCAGACCCGCGCCCGGCTCCTCGGCGCCGCCGAACGCCTCTGGGCCGAGCGCGGCATCCACGGCGCCTCGCTGGACGACATCGCGGCGGCGGCCGGGCTCACCAAGGGCGCCGTCTACTCCAACTTCGCGGGCAAGACCGACCTGCTGCTCGCCCTGCTCGACCGCTTCACCCACGACCGCGCCGGGCACGGCGTCCTGGACGACCTCGAATCGGCGGCACCGGACGACGCGGAGTCGCCCTACACCGAGGTGGAGGAGCGCGCCCGGCGGATCGCGTTGCTGATGGTCGAGTTCTGGCTGTACGGCATGCGCGACTACGCGGCGGGCTGGCGGATCGCCGACTGGTACGCCGAGCGCCGCGCCCACCTGGCGCGCGACCTCCCCGAGGCGGGCGGCGTCGCGGCCGGCGACCGCGCCGTCCTGGCGCTGGCGATGGAGATCGGGCTGCCCTTCCAGCACCTTCTGGACCCCGAGCGCGTCCCCGCGCATCTGCAATCCGTGGGTCTGGAACTGCTCCGCGAAACCTGACCGGCATGGGCCGCCGCGTCGCCCGGGATTCCTTCTTCTGCCATTTCTGGAGCGAAACAACTACTATCCAGACATAGCGGCTAAAGGCCGATTCCGTCCCCGGGGGGTCTGTCCCGACGTGCCCGACCCTCCGCGCGAGCCCATCACCCGGCTGGTGAGGCGGCTCCGGAGGAGGTCGGCGCGGGACGCGGGAGCGGGCCCCTGGCTCCGGATCGGGGTCAAGGCGGCGGTGCTCGGCGGGCTCCTCGCGCTCTACGACCCGCTCAACCGGGGCCCGGCGCGCTGGTCGCCCGAGATCCCGCTGGACGAGCACATACCGCTGGTCAAGCAGATGGTGGTCCCCTACGTCTCGGTGCTGGCGCTCGGGCCGCTCACCCTGCTGTTCCTGCTGGTCACCTCGGTGCGGCTGGCACGCTCCATGATCATCTCAGGCATCCTGCTGCTGGTCGCCGCCTACCCGTTCTACGTGTTCGCGCAGACGCACATGACGCGTCCCGAGGTCACCGGCGACGACGTGTTCGCCGGGCTGCTGCGCGCGGTGTACGGCGGGGACGACGCCTACAACTGCTTCCCGAGCCTGCACACCGGCTTCTCGGTGATCATCGCGGTGCACTGGCTGCGCTACGACCGGCGCGCGGGCGGGCCCGTCGCGCTCTGGTGCGCGCTGATCATCGCCTCCACGCTGCTCGTCCGCCAGCACTACATCGCCGACATGCTCGCCGGGCTGGCGGTCGCGGCGCTCGCCTGCTGGACGGCGCTCCGCGTCGTCGGGCCGCCTCAACTCTCCGAGCGGGCCAGCTCGCCCTGAAGGAACACGTGCTGGAACTGGTACACCGGCCCCACCCTGCGCAGGACGCCCCGGCGGTGCGCCTCGTCGAGGAAGTCCATCAGCCGCCAGGGCGGCGGCGTCTTGCCCCGGGGCCACAGGAGCATCGTGTAGAGGAACAGGTGCACCGACGCGACCACGCCCGCCCGCCCCTTCGCCGACCTCAGCGCGAGCACCCACGGCAGCCCGTACAGCAGCCCGCCGCACAGTGCGCTGCACACGCCGAACACGACGCCGATCACCGGATGCACCAGGAACCAGCCCACGCCGCCGCTGGTCAGCCCGTAGGCGAGGCCGAAGAACAGGACGACGCGCCGGTCGCGGCGCAGCAGCATGCGGGGGCTGCCGATCCGGACGGTGGCGTCCGGCTGGGCACCGCTGTAGGCCAGCCCGAGAGGGACGCCGACGACCGAGCCGACGAGGATCGCGCCCCCGGCCCCGCCCAGCAGGAAGCCCGTCACTCCCCCGCACAGCGCGGCGAGCAGGCTGCCGAGCAGCATGGTCTGCCACTTGCCCTGCCAGCCGAACTGGAGTTCGGACGGGATCGGCAGGTTCCGCGCCGCCGGGACGGCCATCCCCACGCCGCCGATGGCCGCCGCCACCCCGCCGGCCGCCACCCCCGTCGCCGGCCCCCATTTGAGCCAGGTCACCGCCCCGAACGACAGCCCCGCCGTCGCGGCGGCGATCCCCCCGCCCAGCAGCGCCGCCAGCATCCGCTGGCTGCGGCCCGCCAGCTCGGGCAGCGTCCACCACGCGATGTTGGCCATCTCCCGCTCGTTCATCCCCACCGCGATGAACCGCAACCAGCGGCGGGCGTCGGCGCCGTGCCAGCCGTCGCGCCGGTCCCGCTCGGGAAGCTCGGGGAAAACGGCCGGGACGAGCCGCCGTAAGAGGTGGTCGCGAATGGTCTCGGCGTCGGGGAATCGGTCCGTCCGAAGCAGCTCGTCCGGACCGGTGTCCGGTGCCTTGTAGACCTCCCGGGCCAGCGCCACCATCAGCGGCGTGGACAGCGCCTCGGCGAGCCGCCCCTCCGGCTCCTCGCGCAGGGCCGTGAAGACCGGCCGCCAGCGGGAAAGGCCGTCCATCATCCCCGAGAGGTAGTCGACGACCTTCTGCGGATTGAGGTCCTGGAGTTCGACCTGCCGCGCGTCGCGGATCGGCGCGCGGTCGCGCGTGGCGTGGCGGAACTGCTCGGAACGGCAGGTGACGATCAACCCGGGAAGCCACACGAGGGCCTCGTTGATCTGGTCGATGGGGTCGGGGCGCAGCGCGCCGCCGGGGGCGTCCCAGCTCAGCTCGTCGAGGCCGTCCAGGACCGGGAGCACCCGCCGCGTGCTCAGCAGCCGCTCGATCGTGTTCGGCGGATATCTGCCGCGGTTGCGCAGGAACAGGAACTGCATTCCGAGTTCCTGTTCCAGCCATTTCATGAGGCCCTGCTCGTGCGGCACCCAGTTCGCCAGCGACAGTTTGACCGGGACCGGCCCGCGGCCGGTCTCGGTGCGGCGCCGCACCAGGTCGAGCGTGAGCAGGACGGCGAGCGACGTCTTCCCCGTGCCGGGCTCACCGGTGATCACCAGCCGCCTGGAGCCGGACGCCTCGAACGCGTCCATCATCGTGGGGATGTCGACCACGGTGTCCTCGTCGAAGCCGGACAGCGTCCACCGGAACGGCACCAGGCCCGCGTGCAGGTCGAGCCGCCGCACGGCCGCCTCGCGGTGCCAGTCCTCGTCGACGAGCTCGGCGAGCTGCGCGGCGACGGCGTCGAGATCGTCCTCCGGCCCGAGATCGGCCCTGGCCTGGAGGATCAGCCAGATCACCACCACCACGGCCAGCAGGACCAGCGTCCACGGCCAGTTCCGCTGCCCCCACCCCTCGAAGGGCTTGGACGCCACGCCCATCAGCACCCCGACGACGAGCGAGAGCGCCAGCGACACGATCGCCAGGCGCGCCGACTCGCCCCTGCGGCGGCTCACCCGCGCCCACCACCACGGCTCCCGCCGTCCGCCACGACACGCGCCCCCTCGGAGTCTCGTCCGTCGCCGGCCGTGAAGCACCGTAAGCGCGCGGTCAGCCGCTGTCCATGCCTTCGGACACAGAGGTCAATTTCGGGCATGAATAAGAGCTAAGAGACCCTCGTCCCCAGTTGTCCGCAAGTGCCACGCCCATCGCCGCGACCGCGTCCGAAGGCGGGTACGAGCGAAGCGAGGACCTGATCGCGAAGCGAGCCGCCAGGCGGGTTCGGAGCGATGCGGCGATCGCACGCGGTGCCCGCCGAAGGAAGGCGCTCCGCGCCTGACGCCGAGAGCGCCGCCACGGTCACGGCGTGGCGGTGGGGACGATGTCGGGGGCGCCCAGGCGGCTGGCGGCGGCCTCCTGGTCGTCGTCCTGGGTCTGGGAGGCGCGCTCGGCCTGGACGCGCTTGCGGTAGTACTCGATCTCGCGGTCGCGCTGCTTCTTGGACCAGCCGAGGACGGGCGCGAGGAGGTCGGCGGCCTCCTGGACGACGCCGACGCCGCGGTCCCAGGTCTCGATCGAGATGCGGGTGCGGCGGGCGAGGACGTCGTTGAGGTGGCGGGCCCCCTCGTGGCTGGCGGCGTAGACGATCTCGGCGCGCAGGTAGTCGTCGGCGCCGGTGAGCGGCTTGGCGAGGTCGGGCTTGCCCTTGATGAGCGTGAGCAGGTCGTCCACCAGCGTGCCGTAGCGGCGCAGCAGGTGCTCGATGCGCGCGACGTGCAGGCCGGAGCGGGCGGCGAGGCGGTGCCGGGCGTTCCACATGGCCTGGAAGCCGTCGCCGCCGACGAGCGGGACGCGGTCGGTGCACGACTCGGCGACCTTGCCGTCCAGGCCGTGGGCGACGGCGTCGATGGCGTCCTTGGCCATGACGCGGTAGGTCGTGTACTTGCCGCCCGCCACCAGGACCAGCCCCGGGACGGGGTGGGCGACGACGTGCTCGCGGGAGAGCTTGGAGGTCTCCTCCGTCTCACCCGTGAGCAGCGGGCGCAGGCCCGCGTAGACGCCCTCGACGTCGTCGTGCGTGAGCGGCGTGGTGAGGACCGCGTTGACGTGGTCGAGGACGTAGTCGATGTCGGCCTTGGACGCGGCGGGGTGGGCCCGGTCGAGGTCCCAGGCGGTGTCGGTGGTCCCGATGATCCAGTGCCGCCCCCACGGGATCACGAACAGCACGGACTTCTCGGTGCGCAGCAGGATGCCCGTCGAGGAGTGGATGCGGTCCTTGGGCACCACGAGGTGGATGCCCTTGGACGCCTTCACGTGGATCTGGCCGCGGCCGCCGACGAGCTCCTGGATGTCGTCGGTCCACACGCCGGTCGCGTTCACGACCTGCTTGGCGCGGACCTCGGCGGTCGTGTCGCTCTCCAGGTCGCGGACGCGCAGCCCCGTCACCCGCTCGCCCTCGCGCAGGAACCCGACGCACTGCGTCCTGGACGCGATCTGCGCGCCGTACTCGGCGGCGGTGCGCAGCGCCATCATGACGTAGCGGGCGTCGTCGACCTGCGCGTCCCAGAGCTGGATCGCGCCGGTGAAGGCGTCCTTGCGCAGCGACGGCGCGAGCCGCATCGCGCCGCGCCTGGTCAGGTGCCGGTGCGCGGGGACGCCCCGGGTGCTGCCCATCTGGAGGGACAGCACGTCGTACAGCGCGACGCCCGCGCCGACGTAGCCGCGCTCCCACACGTGGTGGGTCGTCGGCAGCAGGAACGGGACGGGGCGCACGAGGTGCGGCGCGATCTGCTGGAGCAGCAGCCCCCGCTCGGTCAGCGCCTCCCGGACGAGGTCGAAGTTGTACTGCTCCAGGTAGCGCAGCCCCCCGTGGATCAGCTTCGACGACCGGGAGGAGGTGCCGGAGGCGAAGTCGCGCGCCTCGACCACCGCCACCGACAGCCCGCGGGTCGCGGCGTCGAGCGCCGCGCCCGCCCCGACGATGCCGCCGCCGACGACCACGACGTCGAACTCCTCGCGGGCCATGCGGTCGAGCGCCGCCGCCCGCTCGGCCGGTCCGAGCCGTGAGCTGCCGAGCCCGGTCACCGGTGATCCCGTCATCGCGATTCCCCCCAGTGCTGTTGGTACTACGAGCTGTACCTACCCAACAGTAAGGAAGGCTGCACGGTGGGAGGACACCGATTCCCGGTGACCCCGATCTCAGTCGGCGATCAGTCGTTCAGGCGGCGGCCCGCCACGACGACCTGCACCCGCTGGAACTCCTTCAGCTCGGTGTACCCGGAGGTCGCCATCGCGCGGCGCAGCGCCCCGATCAGGTTCATCGAGCCGTCGGCGACGTGGGAGGGGCCGTGCAGGATCTGCTCCATCGTCCCGATCGTGCCGAGGTCGAGCCGGGTGCCGCGCGGGACGTCGCCGTGGTGGGCCTCGCTGCCCCAGTGGTAGCCGCCCCCGGGCGCCTCGGAGGAGCGGGCGAACGGCGAGCCGACCATGACCGCGTCGGAGCCGCAGGCGAACGCCTTGGCGATGTCGCCGCTGTTGACCATGCCGCCGTCGGCGATCACGTGGACGTAGCGTCCGCCGGACTCGTCCATGTAGTCGCGGCGGGCGGCGGCCACGTCGGCGACCGCGGTCGCCATCGGCACCGCCACACCGAGCACCGTGCGGGTGGTGTGGCCGGAGCCGCCGCCGAACCCGACGAGCACACCCGCGGCGCCGGTCCGCATCAGGTGCAGCGCGGCGGTGTAGGTGGAGCAGCCGCCGACGATCACCGGGACGTCCAGCTCGTAGATGAACTGCTTGAGGTTGAGCGGCTCGGCCCGTCCGGACACGTGCTCGGCCGAGACCGTGGTGCCGCGGATCACGAACAGGTCGACGCCCGCGTCGATCACGGCCTTGTGGAACTGCGCGGTGCGCTGCGGCGACAGCCGCGCCGCCACCGTCACCCCCGCCTCGCGGATCTCGGCGATCCGGCGGCCGATCAGCTCCTCCTTGATCGGCTCGGCGTAGATCTCCTGGAGCCGGTGGGTGGCGCGGAGGTCGTCCAGCGAGGCGATCTCGGCGAGCAGCGGGCTCGGGTCGTCGTAGCGCGTCCACAGCCCTTCGAGGTCGAGGACGGCCAGGCCGCCCAGGCGGCCGACCGCGATCGCGGTGGCCGGGCTGACCACGCTGTCCATCGGCGCGACGACCAGCGGCATCTCGAAGCGGTAGGCGTCGATCTGCCAGGCGACGCTGACCTCCTCCGGGTCGCGCGTCCGGCGGGACGGCACGATGCCGATGTCGTCGAAGGCGTACGCCCGACGGCCGCTCTTGCCCCGGCCGATCTCCACCTCAGCAGCCACTGCGCCCTTCCTTACGTGATCCGAGTCCCGCCGGTGGCGGGAGCGAGCCCCGGAAGAGCTTACGTCAGCTCAGCGGCCCTGGTAGTTGGGGGCCTCCACGGTCATCTGGATGTCGTGCGGGTGGCTCTCCCGCAGGCCCGCCGGGCTGATCCGCATGAGCTGCCCGCGCTCCTGGAGCTCGGGGACCGTGCGGGTGCCCGCGTACCACATCGACTGGTGCAGCCCGCCGACGAGCTGGTGGGCGACGTTGGCGAGCGGGCCGCGGTAGGGCACCTGCCCCTCGACGCCCTCGGGGATCAGCTTCTCCTCGCTGCTGACGTCGGCCTGGGCGTAGCGGTCCTTGGAGAAGGACCCGCCGCGCTCCCGGTTGCGCATCGCGCCGAGCGACCCCATCCCCCGGTAGGACTTGTACTGCTTGCCGTGGACGAAGATCAGCTCGCCCGGCGACTCCTCGATCCCCGCGAGCAGGCTGCCGAGCATGACCGTGTCGGCGCCCGCGACCAGGGCCTTGGCGATGTCGCCGGAGTACTGGATGCCGCCGTCCCCGATCACCGGGATGCCCGCCTCGTGGGCCGCGCGGGCCGCCTCGAAGATCGCCGTGATCTGCGGCACGCCCACCCCGGCCACGACGCGGGTCGTACAGATCGAGCCGGGGCCGACGCCCACCTTGACCGCGTCGGCGCCCGCCTCCGCGAGGAGCTTCGCCCCCGCGTAGGTCGCGACGTTCCCGCCGACGACCTGGACGTGCGCCGCGTTCGCCTTGATCGCGGCGATCGTGTCGGCGACGCCCTTGGAGTGGCCGTGCGCGGTGTCGACGATCACGACGTCGGTGCCCGCGTCGATCAGCGCCCGCGCGCGGCGGATCGCGTCCTCGCCGACGCCCACCGCCGCCGCCACCAGCAGCCGTCCGTCGGCGTCCTTGGTGGAGGCGGGGTACTGCTCGCTCTTGGTGAAGTCCTTGGTGGTGATCAGGCCGCGCAGCCGGCCCTCGCCGTCCACCAGCGGGAGCTTCTCGACCTTGTTGCCCGCCAGCAGGGCGAACGCCTCGTCCTTGGTCACCTCGACCGGCGCGGTGACCAGCGGCATCGGCGTCATGACCTCGCGCACCGGACGGGAGGGGTCGGTCTCGAAGCGCATGTCGCGGTTGGTCACGATGCCGACCAGCACGCCCCGCACGTCGGTCACCGGCACGCCGGAGATCCGGTAGCGGGCGCACAGCTCCTCGACGTCGGCGAGCGTCGCGTCCGGCATGCAGGTCACCGGATTGGTGATCATCCCGGCCTCCGAGCGCTTCACCCGGTCGGCCTGCTCGGCCTGCTCCTCGATCGGCATGTTGCGGTGCAGGACGCCGATACCGCCCTGGCGCGCCATCGCCACCGCCGTGCGCGCCTCGGTCACGGTGTCCATCGCCGCCGACACCAGCGGGATCCGCAGCGAGATCTCGCGGGTCAGCCGCGTCGTCGTGTCGGCCTCGCCGGGTTGCAGGTCGGAGTAGCCCGGCAGCAGCAGCACGTCGTCGAAGGTCAGACCCTGCGGGAGGAACTTGGCGGGCTCGGCTGCGGGGTTCATGACTACCTTCCCGTAGAGGTGGCGGTATCGGGCCAGGTCACGGCGACCCTGTCCCCATGGTAGGGCGTGACGCGCCGCACGGCGGGGCGGTTGCGCGAGCGGGCGAGTGGCGTTGGCGACACCCGGGGCGCACACGCAGCGTTCCCGCCGCCCGCGCATGCGTGCACTCTGGGTGATTGTTTGCGCACGGGGAGGCCCAGGGGGTGCACCTGCCGGTGCGTCGCGCAGTAGCGTGGGACCGTGCACGACGATGCCCCGCTCGACCCGTTCGCCGGAGATCCGGAGGATCCGGCGGCGTCGCTCGGCGACCCCGGCGACGACACCGCGCCGCTCAGCGTGGCGGAGCGGGAGGACGTGCTGGCCGATCTCGCCGACCTGGAGGTCTTCCGCGCCCTGCTGGAACCCCTCGGCGTGCGGGGCCTCACCGTCGACTGCGGCGACTGCGGCAAGCTCCACTACATCGACTGGGAGCTGCTGCACGGCAACCTGCGGCACCTGCTCGACCAGGGCCTGCCCCGCGTGCACGAGCCCGCGATGTCCCCCGACCCCGTCGACTACGTGAGCTGGGAGTACGCGCGCGGGTACGTGGACGGCGTCATCGACAGCGAAGAGGGCCGCGACGACTGACCCGCCGCCGCCCTAGGGGCGGTCGTGGGGAGTCTGGTAGGCGGTCGGCTGCCCTTTCGGGTCCTGCTCCTGCCCCTCGCCGGTCGGCGTGGTCGGCTCGGGCGTCGAGCCCTCGGGCGTCGGCTGCTCCTGGGACGGCTGGGGCTGCTGGGGCGTCTGCGTCGGCCGGCCGGGCTCGCCCGACTGGCGGGGCGGCCCGGGGGTGCCCGGCTGCCCGGGCACGTACTCGCCGTTCTCGTTCGGGCCCTGCCGTCCGGGCTGGCCGTGCCCGCCCTCCTCGCCGCACCGGCCGGGCTGGACGCGCTGGTGGGCGCACGGCTGGGCGGGCGGGGGCGCGTACACCGGGGCCTCGGGAACGCGGCCGGGACGGTAGTGCCGCGAATAGGTCCGCTCCAGCCGCTGCTTGAAGCGCTCGTATTCGAGCCGCCTGTCGTCGACGACGCGTCCCGGGCGGGCATCGGGCGCGGGGCCCGACGCACCGGGCTGCCGCGCGCCGCCGTGGCGCGCGGCGTCGGTGTCGCGGCCGTCGGCCCGGTCGGACGGGCCGGGCGTGCGCGACGCGGGCGCGGCGGACGGATGACCGCCCATCTCCCCGCCCGCGGCGGCGACGCCGGTGCTGGCGAGCATGGCGCCCGCCACGCCCAGCGCGACGATCGTGCGGGGGCCGCGGCGGCGCGGGCCGGGCCCGGAGGGCGACGGCTCGGGGGCGTCGCGGGCGGGTTCGGGGGTGGCCTGGGGCGGCTCGTCCACGTCGGTGACGAGCGCGTGCAGCAGCCGGACGGCGGGGTCGCCGTACTCAGCCGCGGACGTCGCCGCGGAACCGGCAGCGCGCCGCTCCGCCAGCTCCTCGATGAGCGCGTCGGTACGGCGCACCGCGCTCAGGTCTGCGGGCAGCGGGACCTGCGGCCGGCCACCCGGCGGCGGGGAATCGCCGGAATGCGAAGGCTCGGCCGGATCCGGGGCGCCAGGGCTCCGTTCCGTCAAGCGATCGACTCCTCTCTCGCCATCGCCCGCAGCCGGGCGAGCGCCCGGTGCTGCGCGACCCGTACCGCCCCCGCGGACATGCCCAGCACATTACCGGTCTCCTCCGCCGACAGACCCGCCACCACGCGCAGCAGCACCAGCTCGCGCTGGTGGTCCGGCAGCCGCGTCAGCAGATCACGGGCACGCTGGGCCTCGATGTAGCGGACGACCGTCTCCTCGGGGCCCGGCCGGTCGTCGGGGCCGTCGGGCAGGTCCTCGGTGGGCACGGCCGCGCGGACCGCGCTGCGCAGCGCGTCCGCGATCTTGTGGGAGGCGATGCCGAAGACGAAGGAGGCGAACGGGCGCCCCATGTCGCGGTAGCGGGGCAGCGCCGACAGGACGGCGATGCAGACCTCCTGCGCCACGTCGTCGGCGGCGTGGTACTGCCCGGAGACCCGGCCGAGGCGGGCGCGGCAGTAGCGGACCACCATCGGGCGGACCTCGCCGATCAGCACCTCGATCGCGCCCGGGTCGCCCTGGACGGCGAGCGAGGTCAGCTCCTTGAGGTCGCCGTCCCCGGCCTTCGCGGCGCGCAGCAGACGAACCCCGCGCCCTGGATCGCGGGGCGGCGGGGGTGCCGGCCCCCGTGAGGGTTCGTCAGCGCGCGCGGTCACGGTCCCGGCGTAGCATCCCTCGGTCACGTCAAGCATGATGCCCAGCGCCGCCGGGCGTGTCTCCACTGTCCTCGGCAACGGAATGGTCACAGTGCGGGGACGAGGCTCCAATTACCACACAACGCGGTCATGTGATCGCGGTCCGTGTCTAAAACGTTGCTCCTTGAGAAACTTGCACCAAAACATCCGCCTCGCTTCCGGCAGATGATGCGGACACCTCCCGGCGCGCGAGACCCCCGTCCGGAAACCGGACGGGGGTCCTGTCGACCTTCCGGGGCGGGCGGAGCGTTCACCCGCCCGCCCCCGCGACCGCGATCGGGCCCGTAGGCCGGGCCCGCCACCCGCGTGGGCCGGTGCCGCGTGGGTCAGTGGCCGTGCCCGTGCCCGTGGCCGTGCCCGCCGGCGGCGGCCTCGTCGGCCTCCTCCGGCTTCTCGACGACGAGCGCCTCGGTGGTGAGCAGCATGCCCGCGATCGAGGCGGCGTTGGTGACCGCCGAGCGGGTGACCTTCACCGGGTCGATGACGCCCTGGGCGACCAGGTCGCCGTACTCGCCGGTGGCGGCGTTGTAGCCGTGGCCCGCCTGCAGCTCCTGCACCTTGGAGACGACGACGTAGCCCTCCTGGCCGGCGTTCTCGGAGATCCAGCGCAGCGGCTCGACCAGCGCGCGGCGGACGGCCTCCGCGCCGGTGGCCTCGTCGCCGGACAGGCCGAGGGTGTCGAAGCCCTCCTTGGCCACGTGCACCAGCGCGCTGCCGCCGCCGGAGACGATGCCCTCCTCGATCGCCGCGCGGGTCGCCGAGATGGCGTCCTCCAGGCGGTGCTTCTTCTCCTTCAGCTCCACCTCGGTGGCGGCGCCGACGCGCAGCACGCACACGCCGCCCGACAGCTTGGCGAGGCGCTCCTGGAGCTTCTCGCGGTCCCAGTCGGAGTCGGAGTTGTCGATCTCGACCTTGATCTGGTTGACCCGCGCCGCGATGTCGTCCGAGGAGCCCTCACCGTCGACGATGGTGGTGGCGTCCTTGGTGACGGTGATGCGGCGGGCGCGGCCGAGGTCCTCCAGGCCGATGGAGTCGAGCTTGAGGCCGATGGCCTCGCTGACGACCTGGCCGCCGGTGAGGGTGGCCATGTCGCCCAGCATCGCCTTGCGGCGGTCGCCGAAGCCCGGCGCCTTCACGCCGACGGAGGTGAAGGTGCCGCGGATCTTGTTGGCGACCAGCAGCGCCAGGGCCTCGCCCTCGACGTCCTCGGCCACCACGAGCAGCGGCTTCTTGGTCTGGGCGACCTTCTCGGCCAGCGGCAGGAACTCCTGCACGTTGGAGATCTTGCCGTCCACGATGAGCACGTAGGCGTCCTCCAGGACGGCCTCCATGCGCTCGGGGTCGGTCACCATGTGCGGCGACAGGTAGCCCTTGTCGAACTGGAGGCCCTCGGTGAACTCCAGCTCCAGGCCCATCGTGTGGGCCTCCTCGACGGTGATGACGCCGTCCTTGCCGACCTTCTCGAACGCCTCGGCGATCAGCTCGCCGATCTGCGCGTCCTGCGCGGAGATGGTCGCGACGTGCGCGATCTCGCTCTTCTCCTCGACCTCGCGGGCCGACTTGAGGAGCTGGTCGGACACGTACTGGGCGGCGGTGTCGATGCCGCGCTTGAGGCTCAGCGGCGAGGCGCCCGCGGCCACGTTGCGGGTGCCCTCGCGGACCAGCGCCTGCGCGAGCACGGTCGCCGTGGTGGTGCCGTCGCCCGCGATGTCGTTGGTCTTGGTCGCCACTTCCTTGGCGAGCTGGGCCCCGAGGTTCTCATAGGGGTCCTCCAGCTCCACCTCGCGGGCGATGGTGACGCCGTCGTTGGTGATCGTCGGCGCGCCGAACTTCTTGTCGATGACGACGTTGCGGCCGCGCGGGCCGATCGTCACCTTGACGGCGTCCGCGAGAGCGTTGACGCCGCGCTCAAGAGCCCGGCGCGCGTCCTCCTCGAACTCCAGGATCTTCGCCATGCGGATACTCCTTGTTCACGCGATCCGCCCCGGCCACCCCGCCGAAGGCGGCGCGGACCGGGGCGGGTGCATCACGTCTCGGTGATTACTTCTCGATGACCGCGAGGACGTCGCGGGCCGAGAGAACGAGGTAGTCCTCGTTGTTGTACTTGACCTCGGTGCCGCCGTACTTGCTGTAGAGCACGACCTCGCCGACCTTGACGTCGACGGGCACGCGCTCGCCCTTGTCGTCGACGCGACCCGGGCCAACGGCAAGGACGGTGCCCTCCTGGGGCTTCTCCTTGGCGGTGTCCGGAATCACCAGGCCCGACGCGGTGGTGGTCTCGGCCTCAAGCGGCTGGACGACGATGCGGTCCTCAAGCGGCTTGAGAACAACCTTGGTGGCGGTCGTCACGATCTGACCTCCCCTTCGATTGGTCCTCGGCCGGCCACGGCTGACCGACCGGCACATGTGACAGAAGAGGCGACCCTGGACCGGCCTGTCGTCGCGGGTGCCAGACCGACCTTGTCGCTGTGTTTGGCACTCTCGCGGTGAGAGTGCCAGTGTGGAGACTATTCCGTGCCCGGTAGCCCGTCAACACGGACACGAAGGCGCCGGTCGGACGGCCGCGCGGCGTTCACGGGGCGATAACTTCCAGCTTATGGACATCGCGTCGTTCCGGGCCCTGCTGACCCCCGAGGGGCAGGACGTCCTGGAGGAGGCCGCCGCCGCGGACCTCGGCGAGGGCGCGCTGCTCGGCACGGCGTCGCGGCTGCGCGGGCGGCACGATCCCGCGCTGGTCGCGGCCGCGCTGACGCAGGCGCGGTTCCGCGAACGCGCGCTGGCCAAGTTCGGACGGGACGCCCGCCGCATGTACTTCACCCAGGCCGGGCTCGAACAGTCGACCCGGGCGAGCGTGGCGGCGCACCGCACGCGCCGGTTCGCCGGACGCTCCGGGGCGACGCTCGAACTGGGGTGCGGGATAGGCGCCGACCTGATCGCCCGAGCGCGCGCCGGCCTCGCCGGGGACGGCGTGGAGATCGACCCGCTGACGGCCGAGGTGGCGAGGGCGAACGTGGCCGCGTTCGGGTTGGAGGACGTCGCGTCCGTCCGGGTGGGGGACGCGACAGAGGAGCGAACGGATGGCTATGCGGCCGTCTTCGCCGATCCGGGGCGCCGTACCGCGCGCGGCCGCGTCTTCGATCCGCGTTCCTATGAGCCGCCGCTCGACACGGTCCTGGAAATGGCGGGACGGGTTCCGGCCGCATGCGTGAAGGTCGCGCCCGGGATTCCGCACGAGACCGTACCGGAGGGCGCCGAAGCGGAGTGGGTGTCGGTCGGAGGGGACGTGAAGGAGGCCGCCCTGTGGATGGGCGACCTCGCGGGAGACGTGGGCCGCAGGGCGACGCTGCTCCCCAACGACACCTCGTCCGGCGCTCTGGAGGAGGGGCACACGCTCACGCCGGGCGGGCTGGGCGATCCGGACGTGCGCCCCTGGGGCCGGTTTCTCTACGAGCCCGACGGCGCGGTGATCCGCGCGCATCTGGTCGCGGAGGTCGCCGACCTGGTCGGCGGCGGGCTGGCCGATCCGCGGATCGCCTACGTCACCTCCGACGTGCTGCGTCCGACGCCGTTCGCCGCCGCCTACGAGATCGAGGACGTGCTGCCGTTCTCGGTGAAGCGGCTGCGCGCGGAACTGCGCCGCCGCGAGGTCGGCGTGCTGACGGTCAAGAAGCGCGGCTCGGCCGTGGACGTCGACCGGCTGCGCCGCGACCTCGGCTTCGGCGGGCGCCGCAAGCCCGAAGGGGGCGCGCTGACGGTCGTGGTGACCCGCGTCGGCGACGCCCCGGTGGCGCTGCTGACCCGCCCGGACGCGGCGCCCGGCCGCTAATCGGGCCAAAGATCTTCCGCGCGGACGGGGAACGCCAAGCGGTCCCGGGCGACGCGCCACGGCGGCGCAAATCATCGGCGTATTCCGGCATTGCGTTGTCCACGGTTCTCCCCTTCCCGGCAAGACCGGGGCCCGGCGCGGGAATCGGTTCCGCCGGGATCCTCAGGCGAAGAAACACCAAGGCAGGTTCAGCCGCCGGGCGGCGGGCACACCCAAATGCGACTCTGAAATGGCCCGCCGCCGACAGGCGGACGGCGCGCCCCGGCCGGCGCCCACCGCGCCGACCGTCCGCGAGCCGGGACGCGAACTGACGATGTTGGACGAGATGTACGGACAGAACCCCGCCGCGAACCCGGCCGCGCATGCCCCGCACCCCCGCGCGGCACCGTACATGACCCGACCAACCCCCCGATGACCGACTAATCAGAAATTTCCCTCACGCCCTGCGAACCATCGCTTTTCCCCTCAATGGGATAACAGGCACATTCCGCAGAACTCACAATGTTCCCAGCTCCCCGTTTTCGTGGCGGTGCCCACGCACTACAGTGGCGACTTCACGATTCAATGCCGTGCGCCAATTCGTCGCGTCGGCACACGAAGGAGCATCGGGTGGAAACGAATCACAACTTCCTGCAGACGGGGGGTCAACCGGTCTCGGATCGGATGCGGGAGTTGCTCGCCCGTGCGGCGCAGGACCACGTCTACGAACAGCGCTCCCAGGGCCAGGTCCTGGACGAGATCCGCCAGCGGCTCGAAGGCATGGAGTGGCTGCTCCGCGAGGTCCGCGAGCGGGAGCTGAGCGGGCTGACCGGGCAGATCGACAGCGTTCGCGGGCAGGTCGACGACCTGTCCAGCAAGCCCCCGGAGTGGGCCGAGGGGCTGGCCGAGCACATCGAGGCGTTCGGCGAGCGGGTCAAGCCCGTCGCCGAGCTCCCCGCGCTGTGGGCCGACGTGGGCGTCGTCGCCGAGAACGTCGACGAGGGCCTGACGCGCATCCAGGCCGTCCTCGACTCCGCGCAGCACATCACCGAGGCCACGCAGCAGGCCGCGCAGCGCATGGACGAGATGGCCAAGCGGCTCGACCGGCTCCAGGGCAGCATGGAGGCCGCGTCCGTCCGCTTCAACCGGCTCGACAAGTCGCTCGCCGAACTCGGCCACCGGTCCGAGCGGCTGGAGCACTCGATCAACGGCGTCACGGCGCGGGTCGACCAGGCGCTCGGTGAGATGGCCGAGCGGATGGAGCAGGGGCTTGAGGCCGTCAACGGCCGGGTCGAGGGCGTCGGCGGCCGGCTGGACGGCCTCGACGGGCGCCTCGACGGCGTCGACGGGCGGCTGGAGGGCCTGTCGGGCAAGCTCGGCAGCCTCGACGGCCGGTTCGAGAGCATCGACGGACGCCTGGAGGGCGTGGGCGAGCGGATCGGGCGGCTCCCGGCCACGCTGGAGATCTCCGAGCTGCACCGGCTGCTGGGCGAGCTGGCGCGGCGGCCGGCGGTCGACCACGGCGACCGGTTCGACGCGCTGGAGAAGCACCTGGCCGAGGCCGTCGACCCGCTGATCGAGGAGCTGCGCGCCCGCCCGGACCGCGACGAGGTCAAGGCGACGATGTCGGAGATCGCCGAGACCGCCTACAGCGACGTCGCCAAGCGCATGGACGAGTTCTCCCGCCGCTTCGAGGACGTGCACGACGACGTCCGCAAGCGGATCGAGGGCATCCACGAGGAGGTCGCCAAGCGGGTCGACGGCGCGCTGGAGGAGTTCACCAACCAGGTCGACCTCGTCTCCCGCCGGGTCGAGGCGGTGCACATCGACATGACCAAGCAGGTCGAGTCGGTGCACAACGAGATGGCGCGGCAGGTCAACGGCGTCCACGACGACTTCGGCAAGCGCATCGGCGACATCCACGAGGACGTCACGCGCCAGGTCGGCACGATCCACGAGGACGTCGCCAAGCAGGTCGGCGACATCCAGGAGGACGTCGCCCGGCACGTCGGCGGCGTGCAGGAGGAGTTCGCGCGGCGGGTCGAGGGCATGCAGGACGAGGCCGGACGCCGCGCCGAGGCCGCGCGGGTCGAGTTCGCCAAGCGCTTCTCCCGCGTCGAGGACGAGGTCGGCAAGAAGGTCGACGGCGTCCACGAGGAGGTCTCCAAGCAGGTCAACGCGGTGCACGAGGACGTGCTGAAGCGGCTGTCCACGCTGGAGGAGACGATGCTCGCGCTCGCCGAGGCGCTGCTGCGCCCGCGCCGCGAGGGCGGCAAGGACTGAGCCGGCCCGGGGTGGGGGCGTGCCGCGGCGGCGACGCGGCCCCACCCGCCGATCCTCCGGGCGCCCCGCCCCCGCACCGGAGGATCTTGATCAAGGCACGTCGATGACGTGCAGAATGTTACGTTCCGTCTTCGCAAAATCACTCCCAATACCCTTCGGAATCCGTTTTCATGGATCTCGTGACCCACACTCCGGCTCCGACCGCGCCAGCCCGCGCCCAGCTCGGCCCGACCACCCTGCGCTGGGTGGAGGGCTGCCTGGGCAAGGGCGCCGAGGTGCGGATGATCCGGCCGCTGGCGGGCGGCACCGCCCACGCCAACCACGCGCTGCTCGTGGAGACCCCCTCGGGCACCGCCCACCGGCTCGTCCTGCGCCGCTGGACGCCGCGCGACGCCGTCCCCGCCGAGGCCGTGCCCGCGTCCGAGCGCGGGCCCACCGCGCGCCGCTGCTACGGCGACACCGAGTTCTCACCCGAGCGGGAGATCGCCGCGCTGGCGCTGCTGGCGGGCTGCCCGATCCCGACGCCCTCGCTGGTGGCCGCCGACCCGTCCGGCGCGTACTGCGACGTGCCCGCGCTGCTGATCACGCGGCTGGTCGGGCATCCGCCCCGGCCCGCGCCCGACGACCTGCCCGAGTACCTGATCCAGCTCGCGGCCGCGCTGCTGGCCGTGCACGCGCTGAACGGCGCGTCCACGATGCCCCCCTACGTGCCCTACAACCGGCTCGACGTGCGGGTCCCGCCCCGGCACGCGCTGCGCCCCGGCCTGTGGGACCGCGCGTTCGAGCTGGCCTCGGGCCCGCCGCCGTGCGCGCCCGCCCGGTTCATCCACCGCGACTACCACGCCGACAACACGCTGTGGTCCTACGGGAAGCTCACCGGCGTCGTCGACTGGTCGGACGCCTCGTCCGGCCCGATCGCGGTCGACATCGCGCGGATGCGCTGCGGCCTCGTCGTGCGGTACGGGCCGCGCGTCGCCGAGCGGTTCCTGGCGGCCTTCGACCAGGTGTCGGGCGGCTACGAGCACGACCCGTACTGGGACCTGCGCTGCCTCCTGGACCTGCTGCCCGAGGAGGAGGGCCGCGTCCTGGACGAGGCGAAGGTCCCCCTGCTGGAGGACCACCTCGCCGGGCTGGTCGCCGCGCTCAGCGCGTGATCGTCCTCAGCGCCTGACCCTCAGCAGCGCCTGACCGTCCTCAGAGCGTGATCGACTCGATCGGCAGGCTGGAGTCGGCCGGAAGCTCCAGGTCGGACGGCGCGAGCCCCGAGGCGACCAGCTCCGACCCGAGCGCCGCGACCATCGCGCCGTTGTCGGTGCACAGCTTCGGGCGCGGCACCCGCAGCCGGACCCCGGCGGCCGCGCACCGCTCCGCCGCGAGCGCCCGCAGCCGCGAGTTCGCCGCGACGCCGCCGCCGATCAGCAGGTCGTGCACGCCGTTGTCCTTGCAGACCTTGAGCGCCTTCTGGGTGAGGACGTCCACCACGGCCTCCTGGAACGACGCGGCGACATCCGCGACCGGCACCGGCTCCCCGGCCCGCTCCCTGGCCTCCACCCACCGCGCGACGGCCGTCTTGAGCCCGGAGAACGAGAAGTCGTAGGTGCCGTCGTTGTACTTGCCGCGCGGGAACGCGATCGCGGCGGGGTCGCCCTCGCGCGCCAGCCGGTCGATCACGGGCCCGCCGGGGAAGCCCAGGTCCAGGACCCGCGCGACCTTGTCGAACGCCTCGCCCGCCGCGTCGTCCACGGTGGCGCCGAGGGAGCGGACGTCGCTCGCCACGT
This sequence comes from Actinomadura sp. NEAU-AAG7, assembly GCF_018603865.1. Lineage (NCBI taxonomy): Bacteria > Bacillati > Actinomycetota > Actinomycetes > Streptosporangiales > Thermomonosporaceae > Actinomadura > Actinomadura sp. NEAU-AAG7. Next base: position 256,221 of record NZ_JAHFZY010000004.1, on the reverse strand, counting down.
CCGGGACCAGCAGCAGCGAGGAGTGCCCGCCCGAGACGAGCATCGCCACGCACGGCTTGGGCAGCGGCCCGTGTTCGAGCTGGTCGACGCACACGTGCGCGGCCAGGTGGTTGACGCCGTAGAGCGGCTTGCCGAGCGAGAGCGCGTACGCCTTCGCGGCGGCCACCCCGACCATCAGCGCGCCCGGCAGCCCCGGGCCCGCCGTCACCGCGAACGCGTCGACGTCGGCGAAGGACACGCCCGCGTCGGCCAGCGCCCGCTCCACGGTCGGCGCCATCGCCTCCAGGTGCGCGCGCGAGGCGACCTCGGGCACGACCCCGCCGAACCGCGCGTGCTGGTCGACGCTGGAGGCGATCGCGTCCGCGAGCAGCGTGTGCCCGCGCACGATGCCGACGCCGGTCTCGTCGCAGGACGTCTCGATGCCGAGCACCAGCGGCTCGTCGCGAATCATCACATCTCCCGTGAGAAGCCCACGGGACGGCGATGCAGCACCCGCCGCATCACGATCGCGTCCACGTTCGCGGGCTGGTAGTAGCGTCTGCGGACGCCGACCCGGCCGAACCCGAACCGCTCGTAGAGCCGCCGGGCGCCGTCGTTGTCGGCGCGCACCTCAAGGAACACCGCCTCGCTCTCGCGGCGGACGGCCTCGTCGATCAGCGCGGTCAGCAGCGCGCCGCCGATGCCGCCGCCGCGCCGGTCGGCGCGGACCCCGATCGTCTGCACGTCGGCCTGCCCGCCCGCGACCGCGAGGCCCGCGTAGCCGACGATCTCGCCGCCGGTCTCCTCGGCGACGACGTAGTGCCTGGTCCTCGGCTGCTCGGCGAGCTCGTCCCGGAGCATGCCCTCGCTCCAGGCGTCCTCGGGGAACAGCACCGACTCCAGCGCGTGGACGGAGGGGAGGTCCGCCCCGGTCATCGGGCGCAGGACGACGTCGCTCACGCCGGGGTCACCTTCTTGCGCGGCCCCGGCTCCTTCGCGTCGGGACGGCGCAGGTAGAGCGGCTCGGGCGGGAGCAGGGGGAGGCCCTTGAGCCCGGCCAGCCGCGCCACGGCCAGTTCGGCGAGCGCCGTCGCCGTCGGCAGCAGCGGCTCGTGGCCGGTGTCGCCGAACGTCTCCGGGTACAGGGCCGCGCCCTCGCCCACGACGGGCAGGCCCTCGGGCGCGCCGTCCAGGACGTCCGCCGCCGGGCCCACGGCCGGGTCGGTGGCGCGGGCGCGGCACGAGGCGTACCGGGCCCAGTAGACCTCCTTGCGGCGGGCGTCGGTGGCGACGGCGAACGGCTCGTCGCGCCCGGTGGCCGAGGCGATGACGTCCAGCGTGCAGACGCCGTGCACGGGGACGCCGAGGGCCTCCCCCATCGCCTGCGCGGTGACCAGGCCGACCCGCAGCCCGGTGTAGGGGCCGGGGCCGACGCCGACGGCGATCGCGCTCAGATCGGCGGGCGCGGCACCCGCGTCGGCCATCACCTGCGCGATGGACGGCGTGAGCAGCTCGGTGTGCCTGCGCCGGTCGACGGCCTCCGCGGCCCCCCTGGGCACGGCGCCCTCGCCGGGGGTCCACTCGTACAGGGCCACGGTGATCGCGGCGGTAGCGGTGTCGAAAGCCAGAACCAGCACGAGGCCAGTTTAGGAGGACGCGAGGTCAGGTCAGGTTTCGCAGCACGGCCCTGACCGCCTCCACGGCCCCGTCCACGGCCGCGTCGGCGGGGAGGGGGTCGCGCTCGTCCGACCCCGCGTAGTGGACGGTGACCAGCACGTTGATGGCGCGGATGTTGGCGATGGCCTCGCCCGAACCCTGGCCCTCGTCCACGCTGTAGACGGCGTAGCCCTCGTCGCCGACATCGTTCAGACCGCGCTTCTCGGTGAGTTCCCGGCCCGCCGGAAGCCCCTTGCCCGACTCGTCGTCCTCGCGCTCGGAGGCGAAGGCGGTGCGGGCGGCGTCGGTCGGCGTCCGCTGGGCGGCGGCGGCGATCGCGCGGAGCTCGACGGTGAGCTGCCGCTTGCGGTCGCCGGTGTAGGTGCCCCAGACGCACTGGTTCTGCCGGTCGTCGGCCTGGTATCCGTCGGCCTGGTTGCGCGCGGCGCCCGGCGCGAGCCGTCCGGCGAGGTCGTCGCCCACCAGCGTGCACGCGTCGGGGACCAGGGACCGCTCGGCTTTGATCGTCGGGGTGCCGGTCATCGGGGCGCTCTCGGTGGCGCCGTTGCCCACGGCCCGGCCGGACGCGCCGCCGTCGCCGCCGCCGAGGAGGGCGAACGCGGCGGCCGCGCACGCGACGACGCCGGTCCCGACCCCGGCCAGCATGATCGCTGCCCGGCGCCGGCGGTGCGGACGGCGCTCGCGGACGGCGCGGTGGCTGCCGCTCCGGCGGCCCTCCTGGCCGTTCCGGGGGGTGTGGGGGGTCGTCTCCCCGCCAGAGCTGTATCTGTCGCTGCCGCTCACCTGATCCCACTCCTGCTTGCGAAATCTGATTTGTCGCGAGGTGAGGTTCGTTCCGGCAAAGAGTACGACATGTCCCGACTGTGGAGTTCAGTCGGACTAATGGACCGTTGAAAGGATCTTCCGCGGCGTTCAGCCGAGGTCGAGCTCCAGGTCGGACCAGCGATCACCGATACCCGTGATCGTTACTTCGCGGTCCTCGGCGGGCCCGTCCGAACGAGAAATGATCACTTCCAGCCGGTCGTCGGCGAGGCCCTCGGCGAGCCCTTCCCCCCATTCCACGATCGTCACCGATTCCTCGACGGAGGCGTCGAGATCGAGGTCGTCCAGCTCGGCGAAACCGCCCAGCCGGTAGGCGTCGACGTGGACCAGCGCCGGCCCGCCCGCGAGCGAGGGGTGCACCCGCGCGATCACGAACGTCGGCGAGGTGACCGGCCCGCGCACCTTCAGCCCCTCGCCGATCCCCTGCGTGAGCGTCGTCTTGCCCGCCCCGAGGCTGCCGGTGAGCACGAGCAGGTCCCCGGCGGCGAGCTTGCCCGCCAGCCGGACCCCGAGCTCCCGCATCTCCGCCGACGTCGGGACGGCGACAGTGATCCCCTTCACGCTCCCACCCTTCACGCGGTGCGCTCCTCGTTGCGGCCGGGTTCGTCGCGGCCGGGTTCGTCGCGGCCGGATTCGTCGCGGCCGGATTCGTCGCGGCCGGATTCGTCGCGGCCGGATTCGTCGCGGCCGGATTCGTCGCGGCCGGATTCGTCGCGGCCCGGACGGGCGCGGGCGATCAGGCGGCGCAGGCCGCCGGTGACCACGCCCGGGTACTCCAGCGGCAGGACGTGGCCCGCCTCGTCCACCTCCACCAGTTCCGCGTCCGGGAGCGCCTCGGCGATGCGGCGGCCGTGCGCGGCGGGGGTCAGCCGGTCCTTGCCGCCCGCGAGCACGAGGACGGGCACCCGCCCCATCGCCTCCAGCGCGGCGGCCTTGTCGTGCCCGGCCAGCGCCGGGTAGAACTCGGCGATCACGTCGATCGGGGTGGCCCTGATCAGCTGCTCCAGGAAGTCGACGACCGTGGGGCTGACCTGCTTGTCGGCGAAGGCCATCTTGCGGGTGACGACGAACGCCAGGTCGGCGCTCAGCCCGCGCGCCCGGTCGACCAGGTCGGCGCGGCGGCCGAGGCCGCGCAGCGCCCGGGGCGCCAGCGGGCGGACGAGCTTGGCCAGCACCAGCGGCAGCCCGAGCGTCAGCTCCGCGAGGTCCCCGCACGAGGTGTTGACCAGCGCCGCCCCGACCACCCGGTCGCCGAACAGCTCGGGGTGCCGGTCGGCCAGCGCCATGATCGACATACCGCCCATCGAATGCCCGACGAGCACGACCGGCCCCTCGGGGGCGGCCGCGGTGAGCACCGCGTACAGGTCCTCGCCGGTCTGCTCGATGGTCGCGCGCAGCGGGTCGCTGCGGCCGCTGCGGCCGTGGCTGCGCTGGTCCCAGAAGACCATCCGCAGGCCGCGCAGGTCGCGGCGCTGGTAGTGCCACGCGTCCTGGTTGAGCGTGTAGCCGTGGCAGAAGACGACGGTCAGGTCGGCGGCGGCGCCGGCGCCGGCGCCGTCGATCTCGACGTGCAGTGGCAGGTCGTCGTCCGCGAGGACGGTCAGCTCCTCGCCGCGCAGCGTGCCGAAGGGCTCGTCGGCGTCGGGGTCGGGGCGCAGCCGTACCCGGCCGACGGCGAGGCGGCGCAGGCCGACGGCCGCGCCCACCCCGGCCGCGCCGACGCCCGCGACGGCACCGGCGATGCCGATCCTGCGCCTGTTCCTGCTGTCCATGCGCGCGTCCCCTACACCGCCCGGCCGGAGTACGCCCTCGGCACCCGGATCCCGATGCGGGTGACGATCTCATACGAGATCGTTCCAAGGGCGTCCGCCCAGTCCTGCGCGGTGGGCTCGCCCTGGTCGCCGGGGCCGAAGAGGACGATCTCGTCGCCGGGGGCCATGTCGTCGTCCCCGAGGTCGATGACGAACTGGTCCATGCAGACGCGCCCGGCGATCGTGCGCCGCCGCCCCGCCGCGAGCACCTCCAGGAGGTTCGAGCCGTGCCTCGGGATACCGTCCCCGTACCCGGCCGGAACGAGCGCGAGCGTCGTCTCGCGCTCGGTGGTGTAGGTGAGGCCGTAGGACACGCCGCTGCCCGCCGCGACCCGCTTGACCAGCGCCGCGCTGGCGGCGAGCGTCATCGCGGGGCGCAGCCCGAACGTCCCGACCGACGGCATCGGCGTCAGCCCGTAGGCCGCGATCCCGGGCCGGACGATGTCGAACCGCGACTCCGGCAGCGTCAGCGTCGCCGCCGAGTTCGCGATGTGCCGCACCTCGAACCGCGCGCCGACCCGCTCGGCGTGCCGGGTCATCGCGCCGAAGGCGTCGAGCTGCGCCGCGATCGAGGGGTGGCCGAGCTCGTCCGCGCAGGCGAAGTGGGACATGATCCCGACGACCCGCAGGTGCCCGGACGCCTCGGCCTTCAGCGCCGCGTCCACCAGCGCGGGCCAGTCGCGCTCCCCGGCGCCGCCCCGGCTCATGCCGGTGTCGGCCTTGAGGTGGATCCGCGCCGGACGCCCGGCCCGCTCGGCCGCCCCGGCGACCTCCTCCACCATCCACACCGCACCGACGGCCAGGTCGACGTCGCGCGCCACGGCCTCCTCGTACGGCTCGCCGGGGACGCCCAGGCACACCAGGGTCCGGACCTCGACCCCGGCCTCGCGCAGCCGCAGCGCCTCGGCGAGCTTGGCCACGCCGAGCCAGGTAGCGCCGCCCGCGACGGCGGCGCGGCCGGCCTCGACCAGCCCGTGCCCGTAGGCCTCGGCCTTGACCATGGCCATGACCTCGGCGTCTCCCGCGCGCTCGCGCAGCAGACCGATGTTGTCGCCGATCGCGTCGAGATCGACGCGAGCCTCCGCTGAAACCCTCATGGCCACCCAGTGTGCCGTCATCTGTGCCGTGCCCGGGGCATACCGCCCCAGCTCACGCCCCCGACCGCGCCCTCCGCGGGCACCCAGGGTGCCCTCTACCCGCTTTGACGTCCATGTCCCCACCGTTGTTCGGGCCCCATCCGCCCCAGCTCGCACCGGCCTCAGCCCGCACCGGCCCCGGCCACGCTCCGGAACGCCTCGGGAAGTGCGGTGACCACGTCGGCGGCCGTGATCGGGGCCTCGCCGTGCCAGGGCTCGCCGTCCACGTAGGGCCCGGCGGAGGCCAGGCGGGCGGCGAGGCCGTGCAGGTAGGCCCCGGCGGCCGCCGCGTCCAGCGCGGGCATGCCGCCCGCGAGCAGGGCGCCGATCAGGCCGGACAGGACGTCGCCGGTACCCGCCGCCGCCAGCCGGGGCGTCCCGGTCGGGTTGACGCGGACGGGCCGGTCCTGCTCGGCGACCAGCGTCGTCGAGCCCTTGAGCAGGACGGTCGCGGGCAGCTCGGCGGCGGCGCCGCGCACGTGCTCCAGCCGGGACGCCTCGATCGCCTCGCGGCTGGCGCCGACCAGGCGCGACAGCTCGCCCGCGTGCGGGGTGAGCACGGTCGGCGCGGCGCGCCGCAGCAGGTCGCGGCGCCGGGCGAGGACCGTGAGCCCGTCGGCGTCCACGAGGACGGGCAGCTCGGTGCCGAGCACGGCCTCCAGCAGCGACTCGGCGGCCTGGCCGGTGCCGAGCCCGGGGCCGATCACCCAGGACTGGACGCGGCCGACCTTCGCCAGCGCCGCGCCGTCGCCGGGTTCGATCACGGTCGTGACGGCCTCGGGCCAGTTCCGCCGGACCAGCTCGACCGGGTGACGCACCGAGGCGAAGCGGACCATGCCCGCCCCGCCGCGCAGCGCGCCGCCGGTGCACAGGACGGCCGCGCCGGTGAACTCCTCGCCGCCCGCGAGGATGCCGACGACGCCGCGCCGGTACTTGTCGGACTCGGGGCCCGGCTCCGGCGGGCGGACGTCGGCGGCGCGCGGGGCCACCACGTCCGGGTCGGGCAGCTCGGGCCCGAGCCCGATGTCGACCAGCTCCACTACGCCGCAGTAGGACGCGCCGGGGTCGATGAGCAGCCCGGGTTTGTGGGTGCCGAACGTGACCGTGACGTCGGCCTGGACGGCGGCGCCCGCGACCCGTCCGGTGCCCGCGTCCACGCCGCTCGGCACGTCGCAGGCGACGACCGTCCCGAGCGCCCGGGACGCCCGCGCCGCCAGCGTCGCGTGGGGCTCGCGCAGGCCGCCGAACCCGCCGATCCCGGTGAGCCCGTCGATGATCAGATCGGCGGCGGCGATCGCGTCCGCGCCCTCCTCCCCGTCGTCGCGCAGCCGCCCGCCCGCGCCCAGCAGCGCCGCCAGGCCGCCCGCGTGGATCCTGGCCCCGGCCCGGACGGCCTCGACCCGCGCGCCCCGGCGGGCCAGCCTGGCGCCCGCGTACAGGGCGTCGCCGCCGTTGTCGCCGCCGCCGACCAGCAGCACGACGCGCGCGCCGTAGACGGCGGGCAGCAGCCCGGCGCAGACCGACGCCAGCCCGGCGGCGGCGCGCTGCATCAGCGTGCCCTCCGGGAGGCGGGCCATGAGCGCCTGCTCCGCCGCCCGCACCTTGCCGACCTCGTGCGCGTACCTCATCGCCGGCTCCTCTGGCCTCGACTCCGCCCGCCCCTCGCCGCCTCCGGGCGATCACATACTTAGAGTGCCACGGGGACGCGCTCCGCAACCGTGTGAAATATGCGCTGCAAGTTACGACGTCATGTGCGCAAAATAATCTCCCGCCGTAGAATCATGGTCCATCGGTCCGATGTGTTCGCACTGCCGTGCCCCCGTGCGGCAGAATGCGGCCTGAACAGTCCGTCCAGGACTGGAGAGGCTCCGGCAATGAGCACTTCCCGAGGTCCCTCCGTCCGGCAACGTCGGCTCGCCGCCGAACTCCGCAGGCTGCGCGAACGCAGAAGCCTCACCGGGGACGAGGTGGCCGAGCGGCTCACCTGGTCGACCGCCAAGGTGAGCCGGATCGAGAACGCGCGGACCGGCGCGAAGATCAGTGACGTGCACCGCCTGCTCGACCTCTATGAGATCGACGGCTCGCGCAGGGACGACCTCATCTCCCTCGCGCACGCCGCCGCCGAGCGGGACTGGTGGGAGGACTACCGCGACCTGCCGAGCCCGCTCGCGGACTTCATCGCGCTGGAGGCGGAGGCCACGGCCGTCCGGGAGTGGGGAAGCACCGTCTTCCCGGGGCTGCTGCAGACCGAGGCCTACGCCCGGCACGTGATCGGCGGGTGGAGCGCCCTCGCCACGCTGCCGCCCCAGGAGCTGGAGCGTCGGGTCGAGGTGCGGATGCGGCGCCAGGAACTCCTGCGCCGCGACCGCCCGCTGGAGCTCGCGGTGGTCATGGACGAGGCCGTTCTCTGCCGCCGGATCGGCGACCGGAAGGTCATGCGCGAGCAGCTTGAGCATCTTCTCCGGATGAGTGGGCTTCCGAACGTGACCGTGCAGATACTGCCACTCGACATCGCGCACTCGGTGTTGGCGGAAACGTTTATCCTGCTGGAATTCTCGCCGGTGCATGACATCACCTTTCCTGATATCGTGCACACCGAATCTCTGACAATCAGCCACTTTGCGGATGAGACCGTTACGTATATGTACAGGCTCGCCTATATGAATCTCGCTGGTCAGGCATGGGACGCCGCCGAGTCGAGGCGGCGCATCATCGAGGCCAGGGATGCCTGGTGACGGGCCGCGGAGTGGCCTTCACCATGTGAAAGGCACCTAGTGTCCCCTTTCGCCACTCCTGCTCCGCATTGGCGGAGAAGCGCCCACTGCGGGGCGAGCAACACGTGCGTCGAAGTGGCCGCACTGGCCGGTCCGTCCCTTTTCGTCGGGGCACGGGACGCGAAGCACGGAACGCAGAGCCCGGTTCTGTCATTCTCCCGGGGAGAGTGGCGGGACTTCGTCGGACGAGCCAAGAAGGGCGAATTCGACCTGGGCTGACGGCGCGCTGACGGCACGCCGATGGCATGAGAGGGCGGGCCCCGCGTCCCCGAGGGACGAGGCGGGGCCCGTGCCGAACGAACCGGGCCCGGAGGGGAGTGACACCCCCTCCGGGCCCGGTTCGCGGTCGGCTCATCCGAAACCCTCGTACTACCTCGCCGCTCCCGCCCCACCGGCCCCTCCCGCCCGCCCCTCCCCACCCGCGCCCGGTGATCTTGTTACCTTGTGCTCAGGCACCGGCAGCGCGGCCGCGGGCAGATGCAACTTTCAAGGCAGGAGCCGGAATGAGTTTCGATGCGACACCGCCCGCCCGATGGCGAAAGAGCGCCCGATGCGGCGCCAGCAATGGATGCGTCGAGGTCATGCGGCTGGACACCGGCATGATCTGTGTCCGCGACGGAACCCGCGCGGACGAGGAGGCCGCCGGCGTCCTGGAGTTCGCCGCCCCGGAATGGCGGCTTTTCGCCGCCCAGGCGAGGGGCGGCCGATTCGACCGGGCATGAGAATTGCGCACGGACTGAGATTCTCAATTCAATGGGGAATTGAGTGACGCGGCGTGTTCAGGCGATACGGACGCCTTTGGGGACGCGGTACAGCGGCGTCCGCAACCGGGACGCGCTGACCCATACGGCGCCCGCGCCGAGGACGAGGTCGAACGCCAGCCCGAACGGCCACACCGGCGGCCCGTCGGACCGCTCCGCATAGGAGGGGCGGTAATGGCCGTCGTCCAGGCGCAGCCGCCGCACGCCGCGGCTGATCGAGCCGAGCGGGTCGTTCGGCGGCGCCTCGTAGTAGTCCACGCGATGGCCCCCGGAGCCGGCGCCCTCGTCGATGATGATGCGGCGCTTGGGCAGGCTCGGCGCCGCGTCCGCGAGGATGACGACGGGGTTGGGCGCCAGCAGCCACCAGATCCGGTCGGTGCGGTCGTTGTCGTAGCCGTCGACCCCCTGCTCGGAGGTGATCGGGACCGCGATCGTGAACAGCAGCGGCGTCCCCACGATCAGCGCGAACACCGTCAGGTAGGACAGCAGCACCGAGGTGATGCTGCGCGCCAGCAGCGCCGACCAGCCCTGCGAGATCGCGCAGACGACGCCGATCAGCAGGGCGGTGACGAGCAGGACGGCCACGGCGCGCATCGGCCCGATCGCGCCCTCGGCGACCGGCCACAGCAGCGAGGGCACCGTGAGCAGCAGCACGACCAGCCCCGTCCCCCAGGACGCGGCGAGCTTGCCGAACGCGATGTCGCCGGGCGCGAGCGGGGTGACCTGGAGGGTGGCGAGCGTGCCGCGCTCGCGGTCGCCGTTGATCGACTGGGCGCTCAGCGCCGGGGTGATCAGCAGCGTGAGCACCAGCACCGCGAGCAGCACGCCGCCGAACATCGGCACGCCCGGGCTCCCGTAGCGGGACGTGGAGTCGGCCTCCAGCGCCAGCCGGAACAGCAGGGCCAGCCCGTTGACCACCGCGAACCAGACGGCGAGCAGCACCCGCCAGCGGCCCGTCCGCAGCCGGGTCCGAATCTCCTGCCGCGCCACCAGGGCGGCCCCGCGCGCCGTCATCCCGGCGTCACCTCCGGGTCTCGGTCATGGCGAGGTAGGCCGACTCCAGCGCGCTGCCCGCCGGGGCGAGGCCGGTGACCGGCACGCCCCGGGTGACGAGCGCGGCGAGCAGTCCGGCGGCCTCGGTCTCGGTGAGCGGTCCGACCTCGGCGCCGCCCGGCAGCTCGCGGACGGGCCCGAGCCCCGGGTCGAGGCCGGGCAGGTCGTCGATCGCCATCGTCAGCGCCTCGGCGAGCCGCTCGCGGTCCAGCGAGCGGATCCGCCACCGGACGCGCGCGACGGCGGCCTCGGCGAGGTCGGCCATCGCGTGCTCGCCGACCGTCCGCCCGTGGTCGACCAGCACGACCCGGTCGGCGATCTCCTCCAGCTCGCTGAGGATGTGGCTGGAGACCAGCACCGCGACGCCGTCGGCCGCGAGCGAGCGCAGCAGGTCGCGCAGCTCGACGCGGGAGCGCGGGTCGAGGCCGGAGGCCGGCTCGTCCAGCAGCAGGACGCGGGGCCGGTGCACCAGCGCCCGCGCCACCCCGAGCCGCTGCTTCTGCCCCCGCGACAGCGCGTGGACGGGCTGCCCCGGCTGCTCGTCGAGGTGGACGAGGGTCAGCAGCGCCCTGATCCGGCGGGCCCGCGCCTCCTTCGACAGCCCGTAGGCGTCGGCGAAGAACTCCAGGTACTCCTGGACGGTGAGCTGGTCGTACACGCCGAAGGTGTCCGGCATCCAGCCGAGCGCCCGGCGTGCCGCGCCGGGATCGGCGCGGACGTCGTGCCCCGCGACCCGCACCCGGCCCTCGCCCGGCCGCAGCAGTGTCGCGAGGATGAGCAGCAGCGTCGTCTTGCCGGCGCCGTTCGGCCCGACCAGTGCGGTGACCTGACCGTAGGGAACGGTGAGGTCGAGTCCGCGCAGCGCTTGCACCGGGCCGAAGCGCCGCGACACGCCGCGCGCCTCGATCCCGAGTCCTTCCGGGGCTCCCACAAGCCCACCTCCCGACACGCCGGGGTCTTCCCATGCGACGTGCCGGGACGGCGCACGGTTCCCGGCGACGTGTTGTTCCCGTCCCTCAACGCCCGGTCGGTACGCCCGGTGATCGTCTCTGTCCGGCGGTGATCGTCGGCGGTGATCGCTCCTACTCGACCGTCACGGACTTGGCGAGGTTGCGCGGCTGGTCGACGTCATGGCCCTTCGCGGTCGCCAGCTCGCACGCGAACACCTGGAGGGGCACGGTCGTGACCAGCGGCTGGAGCAGCGTCGGCACGGCCGGGACGCCGATCAGCGTGTCCGCGTACGGCTCGACCGACCGGTCGCCCTCCTCGGCGATCACGATCGTCCGGGCGCCGCGGGCGCGGATCTCCTGGATGTTGGAGACGATCTTGTCGTGCAGCACGTCCCGGGCCCGGGGCGGGACGATCACCACGACCGGCAGCCCCTGCTCGATCAGCGCGATCGGGCCGTGCTTCAACTCGCCCGCCGCGAAGCCCTCGGCGTGCATGTAGGCCAGTTCCTTGAGCTTCAGCGCGCCTTCGAGCGCGACCGGGAAGCCCACGTGGCGGCCGAGGAACAGCACGCACCGCTCCCCCGCCAGCGACCGGGCCAGCTCCCGGACCGGCTCCATGGTCTCCAGGACCTTCTCCACCTTCTCCGGCATCCGCTCCAGGAGCTGCACCATGGCGAACACCTCGTCGCCCCACTTGGTGCCCCGCACCTGCGCGATGTAGAGCGCGATCAGGTAGACGGCGACGAGCTGGGTCAGGAACGCCTTGGTGGAGGCGACCGCGATCTCGGGCCCCGCGTGCGTGTACAGGACGCCGTCGCACTCGCGCGGCAGCGTCGAGCCGTTGACGTTGCAGATGCCGAGCAGCTTGGCCTTCTGCTCGCGGGCGTGCCGGACGGCCATCAGCGCGTCCATCGTCTCGCCGGACTGGGAGATCGCGATGACCAGCGTCGTCGGCGACAAGATCGCGTCGCGGTAGCGGAACTCGCTGGCCAGCTCCACCTCGCAGGGCAGCCCGGCCCAGTGCTCGATCGCGTACTTGGCGATCAGCCCGGCGTGGAAGGACGTCCCGCAGGCCACGATGATGATCTTGTCGACCTCGCGCAGCTCCTGGTCGGAGATGCGCATCTCGTCCAGCGTGAGCCGCCCGTCGGCGCCGATCCGGCCGAGCAGGGTGTCGGCGACCGCGCGCGGCTGCTCGGCGATCTCCTTGAGCATGAAGTAGTCGTGGCCGTCCTTCTCGGCGGCCGACACGTCCCAGTCGACGTGGTACTCCTTCACCTCGGCGGGGCGGCCGTCGAAGCCGGTGACCGTGACCCCGCCGGGGCGCAGCTCGACGATCTGGTCCTGGCCGAGCTCGATCGCGTCGCGGGTGTGGGCGATGAACGCGGCGACGTCGCTGGCGAGGAAGTTCTCCCCGTCGCCGACGCCGACGACCAGCGGCGAGTTGCGGCGCGCGCCCACCACGAGGTCGGGGTCGCCGGTGTGCACGGCGACCAGCGTGAACGCGCCCTCCAGGCGGCGGCACACCCGCCGCATCGCCGCGGCGAGGCCGCCGCCGGCCTTCAGCTCGTCCTCCAGCAGGTGGGCGACGGCCTCGGTGTCGGTGTCGGAGCCGAGCTTGTGCCCGGCCTCCTCCAGCTCGCCGCGCAGCGCCGCGAAGTTCTCGATGATCCCGTTGTGGATCACCGCGACGGAGCCGGTGCAGTCGACGTGCGGGTGGGCGTTGCGGTCGTTGGGCGCGCCGTGCGTCGCCCACCGCGTGTGGCCCATGCCGAGCGTCCCGGCGGGGAGCGGCTCGTCCTCCAGCGCCCCGCGCAGGTTCACGAGCTTGCCCGCGCGCTTGGCCGTCGCCAGCCCCCCCTCGGCGAGGACGGCGATCCCGGCCGAGTCGTAGCCGCGGTACTCCAACCGCGCCAGGCCCTCGATCACGACGTCGAGCGCGGGCCTGCCGCCCACGTAACCCACGATTCCGCACATGACGGCAAGCCTATGCAATGCCGCCGCCCCGCCCCACCAGCACGTCACCGAAAGATGTGGCGCTACCGTGTACGGACGGTGAAGAGGCGGGCGGCCAAAACCGGGAAGCCCGGCTGGGTGGATGGTTACTGTTCGACCCATGACGAGCGGATGGGACAGCGTGCCGAGCCCCTATGTGGAACTCTCCCGCGACGCCTGGCGCGCGCTGCGCGAGAACACCCCGCTGCCGCTCACTCCCGGTGAGCTGGACGCGCTGCGGGGCCTGCGCGACCCGATCGACATCACCGAGGTCGAGGAGGTCTACCTGCCGCTCTCCCGGCTGCTGAACCTGTTCTTCCTCTCCGACGGGCGGCTGCGCGACACCGTCAGCGGGTTCCTCGGCGGCGAGGTTCAACCGACGCCGTTCATCCTCGGCGTGGCGGGCAGCGTCGCGGTCGGCAAGTCCACCACGTCCCGGCTGCTGCGGACGCTGCTGGCGCGCTGGCCCGAGCATCCGAGCGTGGAGTTGGTCACCACCGACAGCTTCCTCTACCCCAACGCCGTGCTCACCGAGCGCGGGATCATGGACCGGAAGGGCTTCCCCGAGTCCTATGACCGGCGCGCCCTCGTGCGGTTCGTGTCGGCGATCAAGGCGGGGGCGGAGGAGCACGCTATCCCCGTCTACTCGCACCTGGAGTACGACATCGTCCCGGGCGCGACGCAGACCGTCCGGCGGCCCGACATCCTGATCGTCGAGGGCCTGAACGTGCTCCAGGCCCCGCCCGCCGGCCAGCTCGGCGTGTCGGACTTCTTCGACTTCTCGATCTATGTGGACGCGCGGGTCGAGGACATCCGGCAGTGGTACGTCGACCGGCTGTTCGCGCTGCGCCGCACCGCCTTCACCGACCCCCGCTCCTACTTCCACAAGTACGCCCACGAGCTCGACGAGGACGAGACCGCCGCGTTCGCCCAGCGGGTCTGGCGGGACGTCAACGAGATCAACCTCGTCTCCAACATCCTGCCGACGCGGGCGCGGGCCACGCTCGTCCTGCACAAGGACCGGGAGCACGCCGTCCAGCGCGTCCGGCTGCGCCGCATCTGAGGGGTCTGACAGGCTTTCCAGGGAACCGTCCCGTCCGTCCGCGAGTCGAACCCGCGATCACGAGGCCGGGCCGTCCCAGGGAAACAGGAGAGATGTCGCACACACCCCCCGAAGCGCCGCTGGAGTCCGTGCCGCCGCTGCTGGTGGAGCCGCCCTGGTCCGAGGGGGCGCCGCGCGACACCGAGCCGGTCGTCCTCAAGGGCCTGAAGGCTCCCCGGGTCGCGACCACGGTGCACTGGGCGCCGGGCCAGCGGGAGGAGTGGCTCGCGAAGGGCCGCGCCGACTACCCGCCGCTGGGCGACACCGACTGGGACGCCGCCGCCGCGTCGTTCGCCGACGGAACGATCCAGCAAGGCGAGCGCCTCCGCCGCCGCCAGTCGGCCTTCGACATCCTCCTGCACGGCCCCGAGGAGCACGGCCGCGCCCTGCTCGCCGACGAGCGCTACCACGCCGACCTCTCCGGGACGTTCGCGCTGCGCGGCATCGTCGCCCGCTACGAGCTGGACGCGCTGCCCCTCGTCCTCCACCAGGACAACCTCTGGGCGCTGTACCCCTTCTTCGACGCCCGCATCGCCCAGCTCTGCCTCAAGCACAAGGACAACTCCTACAGCCACCCGGCGAAGGACTGGTTCGTCCAGCACGGCCCGGCCGCGATCGCGCTGATCGTCCCGGACCTGCTGCGCCGCCCCGGGCCCAAGCGCGAGCGGGCCGAGGTCCACGTCCGCTCCGTCGCGGACGCGCACGGGGGCGAGGCGGTGCTGGAGGCCGTCCGCCCCTACGGCGAGGAGGTGGTGCGGGCGGTCGCGTCACTCGGCATCGACCCGCTCGACCGGTACCCGAGCCCGCTGCCGGAGATCGGCTTCGACGTGGCCGCGCTGCCGCCCGTCCTGCTGGCGGGACGGGAGTCCGCGCTGCCGGAGGCCGCCGTCCGGAACCTGGTCACGATGTTCCTGATCTCGACGCCCGAGAAGCCGTACGCGGGCGTCGAGCGGGTCGTGAAAGCCTGCGATCCCGAGTCGCTGGCCGAGTTCGCCTGGGCCCTCTACAAGGCCGACGACACCCGCCCGCGCTGGACGTCGCCCGGCGTCGAGTACGCGCTGCGCCTCCTCGGCGACGACCGGACCGCCGCGCGGCTCGGCCCGATCGTCGCGCGCTGGGACAAGGGCACGTCCTGGTACAACGGCGGCTCGTCCGCGCTGGGCGTGTTCACCTCGATCGGCACCGACGGCGCGCTCCGCCAGCTCCACCGGCTCGCGCAGAAGGCGAAGGACCAGCGGCGGATCCGCCGCCACAGCCGGTCACTGATCGACGGCATCGCCAAGAGGCGCGGCCTGGACGCCGAGCAGCTCGCCGACCTGCTCGTCCCCGACCTCGGCCTGGACGCCTCCGGCGGTCTCACGCTCGACTACGGCCCCCGCCGCTTCACGGTCGGGTTCGACGAGCACCTCAAGCCGTTCGTCGCGGGCGAGGACGGCAAGCGCCGCAAGACCCTCCCCAAGCCCGGTGTGAGGGACGACGCCGCCCTCGCCCCGGCCGCCCACCAGCGCTTCACCGAGCTGAAGAAGGAGGCCAGGACCGTCGCCGCCGAGCAGATCAAGCGGCTCGAAGCGGCGATGGTGAAGGGCCGCCGGTGGACGCCCGAGGAGTTCCGGGCCCTGTTCCTGGCCCATCCCCTGATGTGGCACATCGCACGGCGCCTCGTCTGGAGGTCGGGCGAGGTCGAGTTCCGGGTCGCCGAGGACCGCGGCCTCGCCGACGTCCGCGACGACGCGGTCGAGATCTCCGCGCCCGTCGAGCTGCCGCACCCGCTGCGCCTCGCCGCCCCGGACGCCTGGGCGGAGGTGTTCGCCGACTACGAGATCCTCCAGCCGTTCCCGCAGCTCGGACGCCCCGTCCACACCCTCACCGCCAAGGAGCGGGACGCGGCGCGGCTGGAGCGGTTCGAGGGCGCCCGCGTCCACTTCGGCGCGATCCTCGGCCTCGTCGACCGGGGCTGGAAGCTGGGCCCGAAGGAGACCGGCGGCTTCCACCGCCACGTCTCGCGGGAACTCGCCGAGAACAGCCATCTGGTGATCGAACTGGACCCGGGCGTCCGCGCCGTCGCCCCGGACGAGTACGCCGAGCAGGAACTCCGGGTGGTCGCGCTCGCCAGAACGTCCTACGGCCAGGGCGAGCGCCTCCTCGCAGACCTGGACGAGGTCACGGCCTCCGAGCTGCTAGCGGAACTGACCCGCCTCACCGGAGCGCCCGGCAGCTAGCCCATGGCCTCGGCGGTGTCCAGTTCGGTGCGGTCGCCCAGCAGTTCCCAGCGGAGCAGGGAGAGGGGGACGTTGCCGTTGCTCCACAGCCGGTCGTGGACGGTCCGCAGGGCGAAGGCGTCGCCCTGGCGGCGGTGCGCGTCGTTGATCAGGCGGAGTAGCTGGGTCTTGCCGATCTGGTAGGTCAGCGCGCGCAGCGGGGTCTCGGCCAGGTCGGCGGCCGAGCCCTCGACCTGCTCGACCTCGCCCTCCGCCTCGAACGAACCGAAGCGGTCGCGCTGCCAGACCTCCACCTCCGGCAGCGTGAACTCGCCGACGGCGAGCCGCACGTCGGCCTCGACCCGCTGGGCGCGGATCGCCATCATGTCCAGCGCGGTCCGCCGCAGGAACGGGTCGGCGTCGAACAGGCCCGCGCGCAGCACGAGTTCCTCGTGGTAGAACGCGATGCCCTCCACGGGCCCGGAGTCGTAGAAGAACCGGCGGAGCGGGTCGGGGTGGTGCCAGGACCGCGCGAGCTGGTCGGCGTGCACGCCCTCGTGGAACAGCGCCACCATCGGGTCGATCGCCTGGAGCCGGTCGTAGCCACCGAGCGCCGGGCCGGGCTCCTCGATGTAGCGGATCGCGTTCGCCGACGGACGCGACGGGCCCGTCACGTCGTGCGGCACGCCGAGGTGCTGGAGCGGCGCCAGGTAGCCGGGCATCGGCGCGAACAGGTAGCGGCCCACGTCCCCGGCCGGGGAGAGCAGGCCCTGCTCGTCGAGGAAGCGGGTGAGGCGCCGGTGGGCGTCGGCCTCGCGGGCGATCTGCGTGGACCGGTCGGGGAGGACGGGCGGGTCCTCGCCGCCCCGGTTGCGCTCGACCAGCTCCAGCCAGCGTGCCCGCTCGGCCTCCAGCCGGGAGACGGCGACCATCTCCTCGGGGGTGAACGGGGTGAGCGCGACGGCGCCGAGGAAGTGGCGCGCCGCGTCCGGGCCGGGCGACCGGTAGGGGCCCATGGACGGGCGCCGCGTCCGCAGCCATTCGCGGTAGTCGCCGAGGGCGGCCGCGGCGTCCGTCAGGGCGCCGCGCATGCGGTCGGCGTGCGGGGCGGGCAGCAGCGGGACGAGATGCTCGGCGACCTCCGCGAACTGGCCGCCGACGGGGTCGAGCTGGCGGATCGTGAAGTCGGCCAGCTCGGCGGCGGGCGCGTCGAGGTTGGCGCGCGCGTGCTCCAGCGTCCGGGGGATGGACGCGGCCTTGGCGACCAGGTCGGCGGCACGCTCCTCCCCGAACGGCGGCGGGGCCAGCAGCGCCTCGAACAGCACGCCGACCGACTGGTCGACGTAGAAGCGCGGGTTCGTCCGCCACAGCGGGTAGCGCTCCAGCTCCCAGCGGGCGCGCGCGAGCACCGACCCGAGCAGGTACCAGTCGACCTGTGCCGGGACGGGCGCGGCGCCGTCCCGCAGGCCCCGCCGGCGGCGCTCGAACCCGGCGAGCGCGTCGAGGCTCGCCTCCATCGCCGCCGCGGAGAAGTCCGGCACCCACCCGGCGGGGCGCTCCAGGCGGTCGATGTCGTCGCCGGTCTGCGGTCGCCTGGCGGCGCGCCATGCCCAGATTTCGAGGCCCAGGCCGGTCAGGGCGTCCATGGCGGCTCCTTCTACTCGGCGTGGGCCACGGAGAGGGAGCGGAGGCGGTAGGCGGCCAGCAGGGTGCCGCCCAGGCTGACGCCGATCAGCAGCGGGACCGCGACCGCGAGGTCCACCGTGGACTTGACCGGCGTCGCCGAGGTCATCGCGTCGGTCACCGACAGCGCCCACTGCTGGATCGACGCCGACTTCGCGCCCGGGGCGAAGTTGCCGAGCAGGCTCTCCCAGACCAGCGCGTACAGCAGGCCGATCGTGACGGCGTTGCGGCTGGCGACCGCGAGCGCCACGAACACGGCGCTGTAGGTGACGCCGCCGACCAGGACGCCGGCCGTGAAGGCGGGCGCCATCCCGGCCGTCGAGCCGGTGAGGACCATGCCCGCGAGCAGCGTCGGCACCACCGCGAACACCGCGACCAGCACGATCGCGACCGCCAGCTTGGTGAGCACGACGACCTGCCGGGGGATCGGCTTGGTCAGCACGTACATGATCTGCCCGTCGTCGATCTCCGGGCCGATCACGCCGGTGCCCGCGATCAGCGCGAGCAGCGGCAGCAGCGTCGCGAGCCCGAACTTCTGCAGGACGTCGGCGGAGATGTCCAGGTCGTTGTTGCCGGTGTAGCGCAGGACCGCCGCGAGGACGAGCAGCACCAGCGGCAGCGCGAGCAGCAGCAGCGCGCGGCGCCGGCCGAGCATCGCCCGGAACGTGATCATGGCAATGGTGCTGTTCATCGGGCCACCAGGTAGGAGAAGACGCTTTCCAGGGACTCGTCGGCCGGGGAGACCTCCCACAGCCGGACGCCCGCGTCCCGCGAGACCTGCGGGAGCAGCCAGGTGAACCGCTGGAAGTCGACGGCCTCGACCTGGAGCCCCTTGTCGGTGAGCTGGACGCTGCGCGCCGAGCCGTCCGCGATGATCGCGGCGGCGAGCCGCCGGTCGTCGGAGGAGCGCACGAGGAAGATGTGCGGCCGGTCGGTCATCAGCCGGCGGATCTTGCGGAAGTCCCCGGACGCGGCGTGCCGCCCGGCGACGATCACCTCGATGTGGCTGGCGAGCCGCTCGACCTCCTCCAGGATGTGCGAGCTGAACAGGATCGTGCGGCCCTCCTCGGCCATCCGGCGGATGAGGTCCATCAGCTGGAGCCGCTGCCGGGGGTCCATGCCGTTGAACGGCTCGTCCAGCAGCAGGACGGGCGGGTCGTGCACGAGCGCCGAGGCCATCTTGATGCGCTGCTTCATGCCCTTGGAGTAGTTGCCGATCGTCCGGTCGGCGGCGTAGTCCATCTCGACCTGGCCGATGGCGCGGCTCGCGGCGGCGGCCGGGTCGCGCAGCTTGTGCAGCTTGGCCATCGCCAGGATGAACTGGCGGCCGGTGAGGAAGTCGTAGGCGGCCTCCCGCTCCGGGACGAGCCCGAGGCTGCGGTAGATGCCCGGGTTCTGCCAGATCGGGGCGCCGTCGAGCGTGACGGTCCCGGACGAGGGCGCGAGGAACCCGCCCATCATGTGGATCAGCGTGGACTTCCCCGCGCCGTTCGGGCCGAGCAGCCCGGTGACGCCGGGTCCGACCGTCATCGAGACGCCGTTGACGGCGACGACGTTGCCGTACCAGCGCGACACCGCGTCCAGTCGCAGTTCGCTCACGACAGGCCAGCCTTCCGGAACCGGCGGTACAGGACCGCGACCGAGCCGAACACGATGGCGGCGCACATGGCGAGCGCGACCACGCCGCCCTTCAGACCGGGCGCCACCTGCACCGAGGACTTCTCCGCGTTGAGCAGCCTGACCTGCACGGTGTCGACCAGGTTGAACGGGGCGAACAGCCCGGCCCAGCCCGAGAGCGTGAAGTTGGTCTCGCTCTCGGCGATGCCCTGGACGACCAGCACGAGCGTGCTGCTCAGCATGAACACGGCGATCACGGCGGCGACGCCGAAGCCGCGCCGGGGCGTGAACGCCGCGACGACCATCCCGATCGCGGCGAGGACGAGCGCGAACAGCGCGCAGCCGACCAGCGCGGCGAGGTAGCGGCCGAGCTGGTCGGCCGAGTGCGGCACCTTCGTCACGAGGCCGCCGACGTACAGGACCGTGACGGGCACCGCGATGAGCGCGAACAGCGCGCTGGTCATCGCCGCGATCTTCGCCAGCACGAAGTCGAGGTGGCCGACCGGCCGGGAGAAGTACAGCGGGACGACGTGGAAGCGCAGCTCCCGCGAGGCCAGCACCGGCGCCTGCGTCGCCAGGAAGATCGCGATGATCACCTGGAGCGTCGGGGCGTAGGAGGAGTAGCGCATCAGCACGTCCTCCTCCTTGGTGACGGCGAACACCGCGACCGAGCCGGCGGCGGGCAGCATCATGATCGCCGCGAGGATGAACGGCATCACCTTGGCGCGGGCGGGGCGGCCGAGGCCGAACGCGGCGCGCAGGCTGTGCACGTACAGGGACCGCAGCACGTAGGCGCGGCCGTTGCGGCGGCCGTCGTAGTGCCGGTAGCCGATGTCGTGGATCGTGCTGGTGCTCATCGCGGCGCTCCCTGCGGGAGGTTCGGGACGTTCGCGCCGGGCGGACCAGGCGCGGCGGGCGTCTCCTGGAAGACCTCTTCGATGTGGTGGCGGCGCTGCTCCATCCGGATCAGCCGCAACCCGAGTTCCGCGACGCCGTCGCGGACGAGGTCGTAGGTGCTCTCCCCCGCGATGTCGACGACGAGGAACCGGCCCTCGGCGCGGACGGCGGCGCCGTGCTCGTGCAGGACGCGGTGCAGGGCGTCGCGTCCCTCGTCGACCTCGACGGTGAGGACGCCGCTCTCGGTCGTGTACGCCTCGACGGCCTGGGAGCGCAGCAGTTTCCCGCCGTCGATGATGACGACGTGGTCGCAGACGCGCTCCAACTCGCCCAGCAGGTGCGAGGTGACCAGGACGCTGATGCCGAACTCGGCGCCGATGCGGCGGATCAGGTCGAGCATCTCGTCGCGCCCGGCCGGGTCGAGGCCGTTGGTGGGCTCGTCCAGGAACACGAGCTTCGGGTCGTGGACGAGCGCCTGCGCGAGCTTCACCCGCTGCCGCATGCCGGTGGAGTAGCCGCCGATCGGGCGGTAGCGCTCCTCGTACAGCCCGACGTGGCGGAGGGTGTCGGCGGCGCGCTCGCGGGCGGCGGTCGGCGGCAGCCCGCACATCCGCGCCATGTGCACGACGAACTCGGTGGCGGACACGTCCGGCGGGAGGCACTCGTACTCGGGCATGAACCCGACGCTCTCGCGGATCTTGACGCCCTCGCGGGCGATGTCCATGCCCAGCACCGAGGCGGTGCCGGTGCTCGGCGGCAGCAGGCCGAGGAGGATCTTGATGAGCGTCGACTTGCCGGCGCCGTTGGCGCCCACGAGCCCGACGACCCCGGGTTCGACGGCCACGGAGAGGTCGTCCAGGGCGGTCACCCGGGGGAACCTCATCGTCAGCCCCTGGGTGGCGATGATCGGCATACCCCGAACCTAGCGCCTGGCCCGCCGGCGCACGTCACCCTTAGGTGCTACGCGGTACGGCCGAAGGTCCGACATGCGATCGACCTAGGTTCCCCTGCCGGCGGGAGCCCGCCCCTTCCTGTGGAGCACGAGCCTCCACATCAGGCGCTGGAGGAGCAGCGTCGCCGTCCCGGCGATGATCATGCCCGCGAAGTTGACGCCGAGTTGCAGCAGCGACCCGTCGATCTCGCTGCCGTGCCGGAGCGCGAGCGCGACCGCGAGGTTCCCGGCGGCGGGCACGGTCGTCACCGAGATGAACACCCCGACCAGCGCGGAGGACTTGCCCGCGGTGAGCGAGAGCACCCCGGCGGCGCCCGCGAGCAGCGCGACGATGAACGACCAGCGGTCGGGGCTGTAGATGAACGCGGTGAGGGGGCGGTCGTCCGGCAGCCGGGACGTCTCGATCACCCCGGTCCACCGGCTCACGACCGCGCACGCGTAGGTGATCGCGATCGCCACCGCGAACCCGACGATCAGGGCGCGCAGCGCCTCGACGATCCGCCACGGCTGCCGCCGCGTCAGCCCGTAGCAGATCGCCGCGACCGCGCCGAACTCCGGGCCGAGCACCATCGCGCCGACCACCAGCACCGGTGAGTCGATCAGCGCCGCGATCGCGGCAAGCTGGGTCGCCAGCGCGAGGAAGGCCACGAACGACCAGGTCAGCGCCGTCCCCTCGCTGACCTGCCGGTCGAGTTCCTCCCACACGACGGCGTCGTCGCCGTGGCCGGGGGCGCGCTCCTCGGCGCGCTCGGCCGCGTCCGACAGCGACAGGTCGATCTTCTCGATGCTGATCGAGCCGTCCCGTTCCAGGTCGAGGGCCTGGAGGGCGGCGAGCACCTCGTTGGCGGACTCGCGGGCGATGTCGCTCAGCACGAGGTCGCCGCTGGGGGAGCGCGCCGCGCCGGGGATCACGACGATGTTGGTGGCTCCGGCGCAGTCGGCGAGCGCCTCGCAGGCGTCGTCGGTGCGATCCGCCGGGACGATCGCTCTGAGGTGCAGCACGCGGTCCATCGTGCCGTAAACGCGCCACCGCTGGTCGTACAGTGTGATCGTTTATCGCGGACTTAACGGGCAAAGCACAACAAAAACGTGGGTGGTGGCGGTATGGCGTGGCGGAACCAGGTGGCGGTCGCGGGGACGGTGCTGGCCGTCCTCGCGGTGAGCGGCTGCGAGGGGAAGGTCGGGCTGTCCGACACCTCCTCCCCGTCGGCGGCGCCGGGCACGAAAGGTTCGGGGCGGGATCTGTCCTCTCTGCGGGTCGCGTCCGAGGGCGACGGCGGCGGCTACAGGCGCGACAGGTTCGGGACGCGCTGGAAGGACACCGACCACAACGGCTGCGACCAGCGCAACGACGTCCTCGCCCGCGACATGGAGGACGTGCGGAAGAAGGGGTCGTGCGTCGTCCTGGCGGGCCGCCTGCACGACCCCTACAGCGGCAAGGAGATCACGTTCAGCAAGTCCGACGCGGCCGAGGTGCAGATCGACCACGTCTACCCGCTCGCGCTCGCCTGGCGGATGGGCGCCTCCCGCTGGGGCGAGGACCAGCGCGAGCGGTTCGCCAACGACCACGCGAACCTGCTCGCCGTCTGGGGCGTGCCCAACCGGCAGAAGAGCGACTCGGGGCCCGGCGAGTGGAAGCCGCAGAAGGACTTCCAGTGCGCCTACGCGGTCAAGTACGTCGCGGTCGCCAAGAAGTACGACCTGCCCGTGACGCGTTCCGACCACGACGCCCTGAGGAGCTTCCTCTCCCGGTGCTGACCCTAGGATCGGGGGATGAGCAGCGAACACCATGACGCGTCGCCCAACGGCCAGGTGCACGGCGAGGCGGAGGAGCGTCCGCGCGTGCGCACCGAGCGCGGCGTCGGCGCCCGCGCGACCGGCGCCGAGGTGACCGGCGCGTCCGCCACCGGCCTTACGCTGCGCCTCGGCACCGGCCTCGGCTCGCTCGCGCTCGGCTCGGTGGCGGTCGGCGCGCTCGCGGTCGGCGCCGTCGCGATCGGCAAGCTCGTGATCAAGCGCGCGGTGGTCGAGCACCTCCAGGCGGGCACCGTCGAGATCGGGCACCTCAAGGTCGGCCGCCTGGAGATCGACGACCTGGTCCGCTAGCCGCCCAGGGCGGCCGCTATCCGCCCAGGGCGGCGCGGACGACGCCCGCGAGGCGCTCGGCCACCGCCTGCGCCTGGTCCTGCGCGGCCGCCTCGACCATCACCCGC
Organism: Actinomadura sp. NEAU-AAG7; assembly: GCF_018603865.1. Classification (NCBI taxonomy): domain Bacteria; kingdom Bacillati; phylum Actinomycetota; class Actinomycetes; order Streptosporangiales; family Thermomonosporaceae; genus Actinomadura; species Actinomadura sp. NEAU-AAG7. The sequence goes on along the minus strand of NZ_JAHFZY010000004.1, from coordinate 232,601 downwards.
ACCATCGGCTCGGTGCCGCTCGGCCTGATCAGCACCCGGCCGGTGTCGCCCAGCTCCGCCTCGGCCGCCGCGACGGCCTCCGCAAGCTCCGGCGAGGTCTTCGCGCGCCCCTTGTCGACGTCCCGGACGTTGATCAGCACCTGCGGCAGCCGGTTCATGACCTTGGCCAGCTCGTCCAGCGGACGGCCGCGCCGCACCATCGCCGCCAGCAGGTGCAGCCCGGTCAGCACGCCGTCGCCGCTGCTCGCGTGGTCGAGCATGATCACATGGCCGGACTGCTCGCCGCCGAAGTTGAACCCGCCGTCCTTCATCGCCTCCAGCACGTACCGGTCGCCGACGGCGGTCTCGACCAGCGTGACGCCCGCCGCGCGCATCGCGAGCTTGAAGCCGAGGTTCGACATCACGGTCGCGACCACGGTGTCACCGGCCAGCGCGCCCGCCTCCCGCAGGTCCAGCGCCAGGATCGCCATGATCTGGTCGCCGTCCACGACCTCCCCGGCCCCCGTCACCGCGAGGCACCGGTCGGCGTCGCCGTCGTTGGCGATGCCCGCGTCCGCGCCGTGCTCGCGGACGGCGGCCTGGAGCGCCTCCAGGTGCGTGGACCCGCACCCGGCGTTGATGTTCAGGCCGTCCGGCGCGGCGCCGATCGTGATCACCTCGGCGCCCGCGCGGCGCAGCGCCTCGGGCGCCACGTCGCTGGACGCGCCGTTCGCGCAGTCCACGACGACGCGCAGCCCGTCCAGCGATACCGGCAGCGTCGTCATCAGGTGCGCCACGTACTGCTCGACCGCGCCGTGCGCCTCCCGCACCCGGCCGACGCCCGCGCCGGTCGGCGGGTCCCACGGCGCGCCGATGCCCGCCTCGATGCGGTCCTCGATGGCGTCGGGCAGCTTGAAGCCGTCGCGGTCGAACAGCTTGATCCCGTTGTCGGGGGCCGGGTTGTGCGAGGCCGACAGCATCACGCCGAGGTCGGCGTCCAGCGCGTGCGCCAGGTGCGCCACCGCCGGGGTCGGCAGGACGCCGAGCCGCAGCACCTCCACGCCCGCGCTCGCCAGGCCCGCCACGACCGCGGCCTCCAGGAACTCCCCCGAGGCCCGCGTGTCGCGCCCGACCACCGCCAGCGGCCGGTGCCCCCGGAACGCGCCCTCCTCGCCCAGGACCCGCGCCGTCGCGACGGACAGGTCCATGGCGAGCCGGGCGGTCAGATCACGGTTGGCGAGCCCGCGCACGCCATCGGTCCCGAACAGACGACCCACAGTTCAACTCTCCCGATAGAGACGAGAAGGGCCGCGCCGGGCCCCGTCCCAGATGTCCACAAGATCCGCATATGTTCCGGAGCCGACGTCCCGCGCGACGCCGCCCGGATCCGGCTGTCGATCAAACCTAACGGGCGCGCCCCTCCGGAGTCGCGTCAAGCCGGATATGGCGAGACACGGATGAGCGGCGCAGAACGGAAACCCCGGACACGGGCGAGCCGCCGCACCCCGCGCTGGCGGGATACGGCGGCTCGGACCGGCCTGGGCCGGGTCGATCAGCGCTTGCTGTACTGCGGAGCCTTGCGGGCCTTCTTGAGACCGGCCTTCTTGCGCTCGGGCACGCGCGCGTCGCGGGTGAGGAACCCGGCCTTCTTCAGCGCCGGGCGGTGCTCGATGTTCGCGAACTGGAGCGCGCGGGAGATCCCGAGGCGCAGCGCGCCGGCCTGGCCGGTGGTGCCGCCGCCGTTGACGCGGGCGAGCACGTCGAACTGGCCCTCAAGGCCCAGCAGCACGAACGGCTCGTTCACGATCTGCTGGTGGACCTTGTTGGGGAAGTACTGGTCCAGGGTGCGGCCGTTGATCTTCCACTGGCCGCTGCCGGGGACGATCCGGACCCGCGCGATGGCCTGCTTGCGGCGGCCGGTGCCCGCGGAGGGGCCGGTGGCGATCGGCTGGCCGATCGTGCTCTCGCCCGCGCCCTCGGGGGTCTCGGTGCTGTACTCGGACGGTGCGTCCTCGTAGGAGTCGAACTCGGCGCCCTCGGCGGGCGCCTCCGTGCCGGTGGACTCGTCCACGGTTCTCCTTGGTGTTCTAGCCAGGGCGGCTGGCCCGCATCAACGGGTGCCCCGGCGGCCACGTCTGTTCTTCCGGGCACGCGGTCGCGCGTGCACGGGCCTACTTCTTGATCTGGCTGATCTGGGTGATCTCGAACGGGACGGGCTTCTGCGCCTGGTGCGGGTGCTCCGGACCGGCGTAGACCTTCACCTTCCCGAACATCTTCCGGCCGAGGGAGTTCTTGGGCAGCATGCCCTTGATCGCCTTCTCGACGGCCCGCTCCGGGTGCTTGGCCAGCAGGTCGGCGTAGGCCACCGAGCGCAGGCCGCCCGGGTATCCCGAGTGCCGGTAGGCGCGCTTCTGCTCCAGCTTGTTGCCGGTCAGCGCCACCTTGTCGGCGTTCACGATGACGACGAAGTCACCGGTGTCGAGGTGCGGCGCGTAGATCGGCTTGTGCTTGCCCCGAAGCAGCTGCGCGACCTGACTGGCGAGACGGCCCAGCACGACATCGGTCGCGTCGATGACGTACCACTGACGCTGGACGTCAGCGGGCTTAGGGGTGTACGTGCGCACGGTCGTAGGCCTTCGTTTCTCGTCGACTTCACAGCGGATATCCTGCTCGCGCCGATCAGAGGTCTGCATCCGACCAGGCGCTCCGGGACGCCGGGGACCGCGCGTTCACACGGGGACACACCGGCTCGTCGTTCGCGTTCGACCCCCCGCCCTGCGGGCAGGCGTCTACACACACAACAAACCCGCAGAATACCCAGTCGCCAGGGCTAGAGCAAATACGCCGCCCCCCTGGCCGGGGTCGCCCATTTTGCTTGATCTACGGGTTTTCGGGCCTATAACGGGATAAGGTGCGCCCGACCGGTCCACGCCGGCACGCGCCGGCCCGCACCCGGGAGCCCCCGCTGTCCACTCCCCGCAGACCCGGCTCGTCCGCCGGACGCCACGAGCCCCGGCACCCCGCCTCCTCCCCCTCCGGCCCCCCGCCCCCCGGCTCCCCGCCCTCCGCCGGCCGGCACTCGCGTCCGCCCGTCCCGCCGCCGCCCCGCCGCCGGCGCACCGGGACCAGGGCCATGATCGCCCTCGGCGTCACCGTCACCGCGTCCGCGCTGGCCGTCGGGACGGGCGTGGCGCTCGACCGGTTCGTCCTGCCCGAGCTGCGGTCCGAGCCGACGGCGGCCGCCGCGCCGTCCTCCACGCCGGTCGCGCCCACCCCGACCGGCATGCAGCGCACGACGAAGCCGCCGAAGCGGCCCCGCACGAGCACGCCCGCGCCGGTGGAGACCTCGAAGCCGACGCCCACCCGGACGAGGCGGGCGCCGGTGCGGCCGACGCGGCGGCCGTCCGAGACCGCGAAGCCGGCGCCCAGCGAGACGCCGCCGCTGAGGCTGGCGGGCGGCGGCGCCGTGGCGACGGTCGCCTCGCTCACCAACGCCGAGCGCGCGAAGGCCGGCTGCAAGCCGCTGCGCGTGGACGCGCGGCTGGCCAGGGCCGCCCGCAGGCACTCCGCCGACATGGCGGCGCGCAACTACTTCGACCACACCTCGCGCAACGGCGACAGCCCCTGGAAGCGGATGGAGGACGCCGGATACCCGAGCCCCGGCGCGGAGAACATCGCCAAGGGGTACGCGACCGCCGCCGCCGTCGTGGCCGGCTGGATGAAGAGCCCGGGCCACCGCGCCAACATCCTCAACTGCGACCTGCGCGCCATCGGCGTCGGCATGGCGGCGGGCCGGGGCGGCCCGTTGTGGACACAGGACTTCGGCTGGACGTGACGCCCGCCCCGCCCCCTGACCGGCTCCCGACTGACCGGCCCTGACCCTGTAGGGGCACCGCGCGCGCACCGGGCGTGACCTTGGCAAAACCGCCGCCGCCCGGTTCGCCCCCATGTCATGGTGGGTGTTCCGAAGGTCCAGAGCCCTGAACGACGAACGGTAAGGTCCCACCCATGGGTTATCCGGGCGATCAAGGCAAGCCCGGCGGTCGGCCGTCCGTGCCGCCGCCGCACGAGCCGTACGGACCCGGAGGCGACAGGCCAGAGGCGTCCCCGTACGGCAGCGACCACGACGAGAGCCTTTTCGCGCCGCGCGCGGAGGCCGGGCCCGGACCCTCGGGCACCGACCCCTTCGGCGTGCCCGACCCCTTCGGCGTGCCCGACCCCTTCGGCGCGCCTGAGCCGTTCGGCGGGTTCGGCGAGCCGTCCGCCACGCAGTCCTTCGGGCCGCCGGGGCAGTCCTTCGGGCCGCCGGGGCAGTCCTTCGAGCCGCCGGGACAGCCGGGCCAGCCGGGCCAGTCCTTCGGGCCGCCCGACGACCCGTCCGGCCCGAACCCCTTCGGCGCCCCGGCCGCCCCGTCCGGCGCGAAGCCCTTCGGCCCGGGGGACGAGACCGTCGCCGGGTCGCCCTTCGGCGCGCCCGACCCGCCGCCCGGCGCCAACCCCTTCGGCGCTCCGGACGACCCGTCCGGCCCGAACCCCTTCGCGCCCGCGGACCAGCCCGTCGCCGGGCAGTCCTTCGGCATGCCGGGCGAACTGCCGCCCGGCGGGCGCGAGGAGATCACCGCGCCCGCGCGGCGCCGGAACCTGCCGCTGATCATCGGCGGCGCGGTGGCGGCGGGGCTCGTGCTCATCGGCGGCGGCGTCGGGGTGTCGTCGATGATGAAGGACGACCCGAAGCCGAAGAAGGCCGCGGCGCCCTCCCCCACCGCGTCCAAGCCGCAGGCGCAGCCGAGCCCCGAGGTCCCGGCGCTGGAGCCGGTGAAGCTCAGGAGCCGCGCGACCGACCCGAAGGCGCTGACGCTCACCGAGGTGTTCGGCAAGTCGTCCTTCAAGGCGGGCAAGCAGAAGTACCTGCGGACGGCCGTGAACTCCAAGAAGGGCTGCACCGGCGTCGTCGGCGGCGCGACGCTGACCAAGACGCTCAAGAGGGGCGGCTGCGCGCAGGCCCTGCGCGCCACCTACGCCCTCGGCACGGGCAAGCTGATCGGCACCGTCGGCGTCCTGAACCTGAGGACGGAGGCCGCCGCCAAGCAGGCCGTGAAGGCTGCGGGCAACAAGGACGCCTTCCTCCAGGCGCTCCCCGGCAAGGGCATCTCCAGCACCAACGGCAAGGGCGAGGCGCTCGGCACGTCCGAGGTCTTCGGCCACTACGTCATCATGACCTGGGTGCAGCGGCCGGACGGCAAGAAGATCGACGCCAAGTACCACTCGGTCGTCCGCGCGTTCGGCGCGCAGCTCGTCAAGGGCAGCGGGCTCTCGCTGGCCCTGCACTACAGGGAAACCGAAGGCAAGCCTCTCCAAAAGTGACCGCTATGAATACGCTGTCTGCTTATGTCTGGACCTGAAGACACCCGGGAGCCCGCCGAGACGGCGGGGGCGCGGGCCGTACCCGCCGCCGCGGCTCCGCCGAGCTTCGGCGGCGCGGCCTCCCCGGACGAGGCGCCCTCCGGCGACGCGGCGAGCGCCGCCGCCGGAACGGAGCCCACGCCCCCCGCTCCCCGCTCGCTTCCCCCGTTCGGCCTGCAAACTCCCTGGTGGGCGGCCGAGACGCAGGACGCGGCCCCGGCCGTCCCGCACCAGGCCCCCGCGCCGGTCGAGGCGCCCTTGGCGGCACCGGTCGAGGTGCCGGCCGCCGCGCCCGTCACCGTGCCGGAACCACCCGGGGCCGCTGAGGAGCAGCCGCCGGTGCGGGCCGTCGTCGCCGCCGTGCAGGCCCCGGGCGATTCGCCCGGCAGGCTCGTCGCCGGACGGGGCGTGCCGAGCGTCGACTCGCGCCGCGCCGTCCCGGCCGAGCCGCTCCTCGGCCCGCCGCCGGACGACACCGACACCGACCCCGACGGCATCCCCGCCGTCCGGCCCGCGCAGCACCTCGTGAAGCAGCCCGAGGAGGCCCCGCCCGCCGCCCCGGAGCCGGAGCCCGAGCCCGAGGCGGCCGAGAAGGAGGCCGCGCGGCTGTCGGCGTTCGAGAAGGCCAAGGAGGCCGAGAAGCAGCAGGTGCCGCTGGCGCCCGTGCTCGTGCCGGACGCGATCCTGCCGCCCGGCGTCGTGCCGCCCACCGGCAGCGGGCCGTTCCCGAGCACCGGGTCCGAGCAGCCGCCCCCGCCCCGTCCCGACGGCGCCGCGCCACCGCCCATGCGCCCCGGCGGCGGGAACATGCGACGCCCGCTGCTGATCGGCGGGGGCGCGGCGGTCGTGCTGGCCGCCGTGATCGGGCTGTTCGCCATCGGCGGGACGGGGTCGGGCTCCGAGAAGGACAAGGGCAAGGCCGCACCTCCCACCCAGCAGGCCGCCACCCCGGCGCCCAAGCCGCCCCCCGTCGACATCTCCGACGAGAAGACCGACCCCAAGGAGATGGAGTTCACCGAGATCTTCCCGGCTCCCACGATCACGCTCGGCGGCCGCCCCTACGTCCGCGACCGCTGGTCGATCAACAAGGACCTGCGGTACGCGGCGAACGGCGCGATGCTGTCCGCGCTCACCAAGGAGAACTGCCGGAAGGTCGTCCGCGCCACCTTCCTCGACCGGAACCGCGACATCGCCGTGACCTCCGGCGTCGCGGTGCTGCCGACCAAGGCCGCTGCGCTCAAGGTCAGCCGGGCCGGAGACCCCGGGAAGTACGAGTGGTTCCGGGGGATGTCGGCCAAGCACGCGCCCGACATCGACCGCGCCGGCGGGTACGCGGCGTCCACCGTCCGCGGCCGGTACCTCGTCTACGCCTACGTGCAGCACGCCGACGGCAAGCCCACCAAGCCCGGCGACGCCATGATCAAGCAGATCGCCCAGCAGTTCCTGGACTATGACGTCCGCCCCATTGAGGCCCGCAACCACGGCTGAACTCATCGAGCCCCGGCCCAAGGGGGCTCGCCTGGCGGCTGTGTTAATGAAGCCCCGGCCCAAGGGGGCTCGCCTGGCGGCTCGCCCCCTTGACCGCGCCTTGGCGGGCGCGGCATCGCTTCGCGATCTTCCCGGTGGGGGCTCGCCTCCGGCTTCGCCCCCACCGGTCAGCTACGCGCCCGCGTGACGGCTGAGGTCGCTGCGGAGGCGCCGGGTTGGCCCGGTCCCGCGATGTTGAGGAAGGCGGTGCGGTCGCGCCTGCTGCATGTTGTGCTAGGCCGAGGGGTCCACAGGAGCTGCGGCCGTCGCGTTGAGGGTGCGGACGCGGCGCGTCTCCTGGGCGCGGCGGGCGAGGCTGTCGTCGCTCGGGTAGCGGATCTCCTCCAGCGACAGCCCGTGCGCGGGCGCCACGTTCACGCCCGAGTCGCGGACGCGGGCCGCCAGCACCTGCGCGGGCCACTCCGGCTCGCGCCGCCCGTCCCCGACCATGAGCAGCGCGCCGACGAGCGCCCGGACCATGGAGTGGCAGAACGCGTCGGCCTCCACGGTGGCGAGCGCGAGGTGCGGGTCGCGGTCGTCGCGCGCCCACTCGTAGCGCAGCAGCTCCCGGATCGTCGTCGCGCCCTCCCGCTTGCGGCAGTACGCGGCGAAGTCGTTCTCGCCGACGAGCAGCCGCGCGGCCTCATTCATACGGTCCAAACTGAGCGGACGCGGATGCCACAGGACGTCGTGCCGCCGCAGCGGCGCCACCCCGACCGGGTTGTCGCACACCCGGTACACATAGCGGCGCGACAGCGCGGAGAACCGCGCGTCGAACCCCTCGGGGGCGATCGACACGCGCCAGACCCGCACGTCGGGGGGCAGCAGCCCGGCCAGCCTGCGCGGCATCGTGCCGTTGATCGCCGAGTAGGCGGCGACGGGCACCACCAGATGCGCGACCTGCGCGTTCGCGTGGACGCCGGCGTCGGTGCGTCCCGCGACGGTGAGCATGGGCGGCGGGTCGAGCCGCAGTATCCGGGCCAGGGCGTCCTCGATCACGCCCTGGACGGTCCGCTGGTTCGGCTGGCGCGCCCAGCCCGCGAAACCCGACCCGTCGTACCCGATGTCGAGCCGGAGCCGTACGAGTGCGGTCATGTCAGCCGACGTGTCCTTCTGCAACGTCCGTCCGTTCCGCCGGACGGGCACCTCCGCCCGTCGGGCACTCCCTCAACACGCCCCCCGCTGAACCGTCGCCCCCCTGACGTGACCATGGGATCAAGTCTGGCAAAGATCAGGCCCACCGTCCCGTACCGACGGTGGGCCTGTTGGCACCGCGTCGCCCCGGTACTGGAAAGCCCCCCGGTCTCACCGGGGAGCAAACCAGCACATGCGGGACGCGATGCCGGCGATCCGGCAGAGCGTGCTACTTGTCGTCCTCGGCCTTGTCCTCGGCCGGGGCCTCGGTGTCGGCCTCGGCGGCGGTCTCGGCGGCGGTCTCGTCCTTGGCGGTCGCCTCGGTGTCGTCCGCCTCGGTCTTGGTGAGCGTGACCTCGTCCTCGGCCGGGGCCTGCGTCGCGGTGGCGGTCGCCGGGGCGGTCGCCGTGGACGCCGACATCTGCTCCTGCACCAGCTCGATCACGGCCATCGGCGCGGCGTCGCCCTTGCGGGGGCCGAGCTTGGTGATCCGGGTGTAGCCGCCGGGGCGGTTCTCGAAGCGCGGCGCGATCTCGGTGAAGAGCTCGTGCAGGACGCTCTTGTCGCGGACCGTCCGGGCCACCAGGCGACGGTTGTGCAGGTCGCCCTTCTTGGCCTTGGTGATCAGCTTCTCCGCCAGCGGGCGCACCCGCCGGGCCTTGGCCTCGGTGGTGGTGATGCGGCCGTGCTCGAACAGCGCGGTGGCGAGGTTCGCCAGGATCAGGCGCTGGTGCGCGGCGCTGCCGCCGAAGCGGGGGCCCTTGGTGGGCTTGGGCATGGTGCTTCCTTCCTGCATCGGCCGTACCAGGTACCGATGTCAGCCGGACGCGGCCGGGGGAGGTCCCCCCGGCCGCGTGGGGTCGTGCCTTCTAGTACTGCTCGGTCTCGGCGTAGCTCTGGTCGTCGTCGCCGTAGTTGTCGGCCGCCGCGCTCGGGTCGAACCCGGGCGGGGAGTCCTTCAGCGACAGGCCCATGTCGTTGAGCTTCTGCTTGACCTCTTCGATCGACTTGGCGCCGAAATTCCTTATATCGAGAAGGTCCTGCTCGCTGCGGGCGACCAGCTCGCCCACAGAGTGGATGCCCTCGCGCTTGAGGCAGTTGTAGGAGCGGACCGTGAGGTTCAGCTCCTCGATCGGCAGGGCCAGGTCCGCGGCGAGCGCGGCGTCCGTCGGGGACGGGCCCATGTCGATGCCCTCGGCCTCGACGTTGAGCTCCCGGGCCAGCCCGAACAGCTCGACGAGGGTCTTGCCGGCGGAGGCCACCGCGTCGCGCGGCAGCATCGCCTGCTTGGTCTCCACGTCCAGGATCAGGCGGTCGAAGTCGGTGCGCTGCTCGACGCGGGTCGCCTCGACCTTGTAGGTGACCTTGAGCACGGGCGAGTAGATGGAGTCGATCGGGATCCGGCCGATCTCCTGGCCCGGCTGCTTGTTCTGGGCGGCCGAGACGTAGCCGCGGCCGCGCTCGACCGTCAGCTCCATCTCCAGCTTGGCCTTGTTGTTCAGCGTGGCGATGTGCAGGTCGGGGTTGTGGACCTCGACGCCCGCCGGCGGCGCGATGTCGGCCGCGGTCACCTCGCCCGGACCCTGCTTGCGCAGGTACATGACCACCGGCTCGTCGTGCTCGGAGGAGACGACCAGCTCCTTGAGGTTCAGGATGATGTCGGTGACGTCCTCCTTCACCCCCGGGACGGTGGAGAACTCGTGGAGGACGCCCTCGATCCGGATGCTGGTGACGGCGGCGCCGGGGATCGAGGAGAGCAGCGTGCGGCGCAGCGAGTTGCCGATCGTGTAGCCGAAGCCCGGCTCCAGCGGCTCGATGGTGAACCGCGACCGGTACTCGTCGACCTGCTCTTCGGTGAGAGTGGGACGCTGTGCGATGAGCATGGTTGTGCCTTCTTCCCGCGGTGCCCGCTATTTGACTACCGCGTTCTGGATTGTTCCCAGTCTCACCAGGATCCCACGGATCGGGCCCGCGGGATCCCGGTGAGTTCGAGCCCTACTTGGAGTAGAGCTCGACGATCAGCTGCTCCTGGACGGGAGCGTCGATCTGCTGCCGGACGGGCAGCGAGTGGACCAGGATCCGCATCCGGTCGGCGTCCACCCCGAGCCACGCCGGAACCTGGCGCTCGCCCGCCTCGGCCTTGGCGACCTGGAAGGGCGTCATCTCCAGCGACTTGCCCTTGACGTCGACGATGTCGGCCTCGGCCACCTGGAAGGACGGGATGTCGACCTTCCTGCCGTTGACCTTGATGTGGCCGTGGCGGATGAGCTGGCGGGCCATGTCGCGGGACTTGGCGAAGCCCGCGCGGTAGACCACGTTGTCGAGACGGCGCTCCAGCAGCGTGAGCAGGTTCTCACCCGTCTTGCCGCCCTGGCGGTTGGCCTCGACGTAGTAGTTGTGGAACTGGCGCTCCAGGACGCCGTAGATACGGCGCGCCTTCTGCTTCTCGCGGAGCTGGAGCAGGTACTCGGTCTCCTTGGGCCGACCGCGTCCGTGCTCACCCGGCGGGTAGGGACGGATCTCGATCGGGCACTTGGGGCCCTCGCACTTGCTGCCCTTGAGGAACAGCTTCATCTTCTCGCGGCGGCAGAGCTTGCAGTCCGCACCGGTGTAACGAGCCATTGTTAGATCTCCCCTGCCTCAGACACGCCGACGCTTCGGCGGGCGGCAGCCGTTGTGCGGAACGGGCGTGACGTCCTGGATGGAGCCCACCTCAAGGCCGGTCGCCTGAAGCGAGCGGATGGCGGTCTCGCGGCCCGAGCCCGGGCCCTTCACGAAGACGTCGACCTTGCGCATGCCGTGCTCCATCGCGCGCCGGGCGGCGGCCTCGGCGGCCTGCTGCGCGGCGAACGGGGTCGACTTGCGCGAGCCCTTGAAGCCCACGTGGCCCGAGGAGGCCCAGGAGATCACGTTGCCGTTGGGGTCGGTGATCGAGACGATCGTGTTGTTGAACGTGCTCTTGATGTGGGCGTGCCCGTGAGCGACGTTCTTCTTTTCCTTGCGGCGCACCTTCTTGGCGCCGACCCGGCTCTTAGGAGGCATCTGCTCTCTCTACTCTTGAGGTCATCGATCCGGAGGACCGACTCCGGACTACTTCTTGCCGGCCTTCTTCTTGCCGGCCACGGTCTTCTTCTTGCCCTTGCGGGTGCGCGCGTTGGTCTGCGTGCGCTGACCGTGGACCGGAAGGCCGCGACGGTGCCGGATGCCCTGGTAGCACCCGATCTCGATCTTGCGACGGATGTCCGCCTGGACCTCGCGGCGAAGATCACCCTCGATCTTGTAGTTCGCCTCGATCCAGTCGCGCAGCTTCACCAGCTCGTCGTCGCCGAGCTGGTGCACCCGCAGGTCACCGCTGATCTCGGTGCCCGCGAGGGTCTCCAGAGCGCGGGTCCGGCCGATGCCGAAGATGTAGGTGAGAGCGACCTCCAAGCGCTTTTCGCGCGGGAGGTCGACGCCGAGGAGGCGTGCCATCGTGGGCAGTTCCCTTCATTTCGCGGAGGTATGGACGCATCGCCTCCGCACACACCCTGCCCGGGTGGCGGCCCCGGCCTCCGGCGGTCCGAGGGTGCCCCTTCACACGCTGGTGCCGCACGACCCGATCAAGGTCGTACGGCTACCCGTGCGAAGGCTGCGATGCGCTTTCAGTTGTCAGGCGCTGCCGGCCGTGCGGCCGGTCAGCCCTGGCGCTGCTTGTGGCGCGGGTCGGAGCAGATCACCATGACCCGGCCGTGCCGGCGGATGACGCGGCACTTGTTGCAGATCTTCTTGACGCTCGGCTTGACCTTCACTGGGTCTCCTAGGAATCAGGGTCACCCCCGCGCCGCCACGCGCGGGGAAGGCAACCCCAGTGGACGTTCTTACTTGTACCGGTAGACCTTACTTGTACCGGTAGACGATCCGGCCGCGCGTGAGGTCGTAGGGACTCAGCTCCACGACGACGCGGTCGTCCGGCAGGATCCGGATGTAGTGCATCCGCATCTTGCCGCTGATGTGGGCGAGCACCTTGTGCCCGTTGTCGAGCTCCACCCGGAACATGGCGTTCGGGAGGGACTCGATGACGGTGCCCTCGATCTCGATGGCCCCTTCTTTCTTGGGCATGTCCTCCGCGCTTCGCTGATCGGCTCATTGGACCCGGTCCGGAGTCCCGTGAGGGGAGGCGGCCACACCCACACACACGGTGCAGAGCACCGGGAAGAGGGAATCAGACGGCCGACATCGGACCGGCATAGGAGTCTACGGCACCGGGCCGTCGAATGCGAAATTGTCGCATGATACGGCTCCGGAGACCTGTCCTGACCCAAGCATACCTCGCGTCCGCGTTGTACCTTTCCAGAGAGAGCCCGCGCAGCGGGCGGGGGAACCTACGGGGCGGTTCCCCTGCGATGACAGGGCGTCAAGACGTCCGAAGGAGGGTCAGCATGCCGAGCTATGACTTCGCGCTGATCCTCAGCCGTCCCCTCTACGAGGACGAGCTGGACCCCCTGTTCGACCGGACGCACGGCGCCGTCACCGTGTCGATCATCAGCGAGCCGCAGCACGCCGAACGTCCCGGGAACGCCTCCTGCACCTGGACCGGCGCCACCCTCGCCGCCGCGATCATGGAGGTCGTCGAGCACGTCGAGGCCAGCGCGCCGGAACTGCACGTCCTCCAGGTCGAGGCCGACCCCCTGATGACCATCCGCGACATCGCCGAACGCGTCGGCCGCTCGTTCGACTCCGTCCGCCTGGCGATCACCGGCGCCCGGGGCCCCGGCGGCTTCCCCGCCTCGGAGATGTCGACCGCCGGCCACCGCCTCTGGCGCTGGTCCAAGGTCGCCGCCTGGTACGGCCTGGACGACCCCCAGCTCATCGAGGCCAAGCCCACCGTCCAGGCCATCAACGGCTGGCTGGCCCTCCGCGACGTGGTCCCCGACGTGGCCCCGGCGGCCGAGGACGTCACCTCCGCCCTCTCCCTGGTCATCCCCCACGTCGCGTGAACGTGTAGCCACCCCCTCTCCGGGTGGGCCGCACCGCCTTCGGACGCGATCGGGACGTTTCGGTTGCCGGGCGGCTGGGCTTACCGCTCGCGCGGGTCGCCGCGCGGTGGCCGTCCGCCGGTTCCTCCCCGGCGTGCCCGGAGCTGGGCCAATGCGAATCTGAGTGGCGCAACCACGCTGCGCTCACAGCAACGCCGCAGGTCAAAGGGCATAGGACAGGAAAGCTGACGCTTGCTCGGGGCCTGGGCGGCGTGGTCGTGTGCGAAGGCGGTTTCGTGCATGCGGGAAACTGATCACGCAGCGAGTCCCAGGGTGAGCCGAAGGTGCCGGCCGACGGACACTGTGAACATGGAGGTCGAGTTGAGCCCGCTTCAGCCCCAAGCGTTGCGATCGCGTCCGAAGGCAGGTTCGAGCCTGCGAGAACCTGATCGCGGATCGAGCCGCCAGGCGAGTCGGAGCGATGCAGCGATCGCTGCGGTGGCCGTTGAAGGAGGGCGTCCAACGCCCGACGCCAAGGGCACTGCGATACACACGGCGAGCCGCCAGGCCGGTCCGCAGCGATCACTGGCGATGCCGTGATCCTCGCGCAGCTGAGCGACATCCATCTCGCCGCGGGGCGGGACGGCGCGGTGGACGACGGGTCCGGGCCGGTGCGGGCCCTGCGGGCGGCGGTGTCCAGCCTGCTGTCGCTGCCGGCGCGGCCGGACGCGGTGGTGCTGACGGGGGACCTCGCCGACGGGGGGCGTCCCGAGGAGTACGCGCGGCTGCACGCGCTGCTGTCGCCGCTGCCGATGGCCGTGTTCCCGATGCCCGGCAACCATGACGACCGGGACGCGCTGCGCGCCGCGTTCAACGACCATCCGGCGGTGGCCGAGACCGGGACCGCTCCACAGGCGCCCGTCCAGTACGCGGTGAACGTCGGCGGGGTGCGGCTCGTGTGCTGCGACACGACCATGGACGGGCATCCGCACGGGCACATGAGCGAGGACCGGCTCGCCTGGCTGGACGCGACGCTCGGCGCCGCGCCCGACGTCCCCACGGTCGTGGCGACCCACCATCCGCCGTTCCCGATCGGGATCCGCTTCATCGACGACATGCGGTTCGTGGACCCGGCGGGGTTCGAGGCGGTGATCGCGCGACATCGGCAGGTCGTCCGGATCATCAGCGGGCATGTGCACCGGGGCGCGGTCGGGCAGCTCGCCGGGCGGGTGAGCACCACGTGCCCGAGCACCTACCGGCAGCTGTTCCTCGACCTGACCCGGCCGGGACGGGCGGCGGTGACCGGGGAGCCCGCCGGGTTCGCGGTGCACCTGGTCGCGGACGACGGCATGGCGACCACGCACTTCGTCCCCACGGGGAACTACCGGCCGCTCATGGAGGTCGAGTAGAGCCCCCTAGCCGTGGCGTTTCGGGCCCAGGAGCGAGCTGAGCAGGATCAGCGCGCCCCATGGGCCCGCGACCCACAGCCACCAGGGGTAGACGACGTTCCCGGTCAGGGCGATGACCAGCCAGATGGTGAAGTTGATGCCGCTGACCATGGCCCAGGCGCCCCACATGGCCCGTCCGCCGCGCCGGTACAGCTCGCCGCCGGACTGGCGCGGCGCCACCGACGCGGTGCTGTTGCCCTGCCCCGCGGGGACGGGCAGCTGGTGCAGGTCCTCTTCCGGTAGGTCGTGGGTGACCGCCTGGAGGTGGCCGAGGGTCTTCGCCTGGTAGACCAGGTCGAGGCGCTCGTTCATCTCCTCGACGGTGATCCGGCCCACGGCGCAGTGCTCGCGCAGGTTCGCGGCGACCCGGTCGCGGTCGGCGTCCGACGCCCGGATGTCAGGGTTCGGCGCCATCGCAAGGCTCCTCGTCTCGATCGGCTAGGACGGAGCGTCCGCCTCCAGCTTGGCGAACCACTCCCGCCCCTCGTCAAGTGCGGTGAGCACGCGGGGGCCGTCCGGGGTGACCGCGAAGGAGTGCTCGAAGTGCGCGGAGCGGCGGCCGTCGGCGGTGACGACCGTCCAGCCGTCGTCGAGCTCGATGGTCTCCTTGGTGCCGAGGTTGACCATCGGCTCGATCGCGAAGCACATCCCGGGCACCAGCTCCGGGCCGTGCCCGGCGGGCCCGTGGTTCGGGACGAGCGGGTCCATGTGCATCTCGGTGCCGATGCCGTGCCCGCCGTAGCCCTCAACGATGCCGTAGGGGCCCTGAGAGCGGATGTGAGCCTCGATCGTGTGCGAGATGTCGCTCAGCCTGGCCCCGGCCTTTCCGGCCGCCAGACCGCGCCACAGGGACGTCTCGGTGACCTCCAGGAGCGTCCGCAGCTCATCGGTGATCTCCCCGACCGGGACCGTGACCGCCGCGTCGCCGTGCCAGCCCTCCACGATCGCGCCGCAGTCGATGGAGATGATGTCGCCCTCTTGCACGGCCCGCTCCCGGGCGGGGATGCCGTGCACGATCTCCTCGTTGATGGACGCGCAGATCGTCCCGGTGAAGCCGTGGTAGCCCTTGAAGGACGGGACGCCGCCGTTGGAGCGGATGTGCCGCTCGGCGATCTCGTCCAGCTCCATGGTGGTGATGCCGGGCCTGACCGCCTCGCGCAGCACCTCAAGGGTCTCGCCGACCAGCAGCCCGGCCGCGCGCATCGCCTCGACCTGCTCCGGCGTCTTCACCTGGATCGCGGGCCTACGCCGTTTGAACAATGTTTCCCCTGAACGCCTCGCCCGGGACCGCTCGTCGGGGCGGGGCCCGGCCCATGGACGCGGCGGCGCCGCGTCCATGGTCAGTCCTCGGTCAGTCCTCCGGCGGGCCCACCGTGCGCCACGGGCCCCGCCGTCATTTCTCCAGCGGCCGAAGCGCGGTGAGCGCGCGCTTGGTGACCTCCTCGACCGGGCCGGTCGCGTCGATGCCGACGAGGATGTCCTCGTCGGCGTAGAACTGCACCAGCGGGGCCGTGTCGTGCCGGTACACCTCCAGGCGGTGCATGACGACCTCTTCCTTGTCGTCGTCGCGCTGGAACAGGTGACCGCCGCAGTCGTCGCAGATGTCGTCCTGCTTGTCGTCGAAGTCGACGTGCCAGATGCGCCCGCACTTGTCACAGGTGCGCCGGCCCGACAGCCGCCGGACGACCTCGTCCTCGTCGACGACCAGTTCCAGGACGATGTCCAGGCGGGTGTCCCACTCGGCGAGGATCTTCTTCAGCGTCTCCGCCTGCGGGACGTTGCGCGGGAACCCGTCGAGCAGGAACCCGTCGCGCGCGTCGTCCTCGCCGAGCCGGTCGCGCACCATCGCGATCGTGACCTCGTCGGGGACGAGGTCGCCGCGGTCCATGTACTGCCTGGCCTGCCGGCCGAGCTCGGTACCGCCGCTCACGTTGGCGCGGAAGATGTCACCTGTCGAGATCTTCGGGATGGACAGATGAGATGCGATGAACTGGGCCTGCGTCCCCTTGCCCGCTCCCGGGGGGCCCACCAGCACGATACGCACTACCGGAGGAAGCCCTCGTAGTTGCGCTGTTGCAGCTGACTCTCGATCTGCTTCACGGTATCCAGTCCGACGCCGACGACGATGAGGATGCTCGTGCCGCCGAAGGGGAAGTCCTGGCTGGCCTTCAGGAGTGCGAAGGCCACCATGGGAATCAGTGCCACGAGCCCCAGGTACAGCGCACCGGGTGTGGTGATCCGGGTCAGCACGAAGTCGAGGTATTCGGCGGTCGGCCGTCCCGGACGGATACCTGGGATGAACCCACCATACTTCTTCATGTTGTCGGCCACTTCAGTGGGGTTGAACGTGATCGCCACGTAGAAGTAGGTGAAGAAGATGATGAAGACGAAGAAGACCGCCATGTGCCAGGCGTTGTTCGGCTGCAGGTAGGGCTGGAGCTTCTGGAGCCACTTGGTGTCGGGCCAGAGCTGCGTCGCCAGCACCGGGAGGTACAGCAGCGATGAGGCGAAGATCACCGGGATGATGCCGGCCTGGTTGACCTTCAGCGGGATGTAGGTGGAGGTGCCGCCGTACATGCGGCGCCCGACCATGCGCTTGGCGTACTGGACGGGGATGCGGCGCTGCGCCTGCTCGACGAACACGACACCGGCCATGATCGCCAGACCGACCAAGACGACGACCGCGAAGACGAAGCCGTTCTTGGTCTGGTAGATGCTCCAGAACTGCGCGGGGAAGACCGCGACGACCTGGGTGAAGATCAGGATCGACATGCCGTTGCCGACGCCGCGGTCGGTGACCAGCTCGCCCAGCCACATGATCACCGAGGTGCCGGCCACCATGCAGATCACCATCGTGATGATCGGGAAGACGCCCGTGTCGTACAGGATGTCGCCGTTGCTGGTGTTCACACCCTGGAAGAGCTGCCCGGTGCTCGCCATCGCCACGATGCCGGTCGCCTGCAGGATCGCGAGGCCGACCGTCAGGTAGCGGGTGTACTGGGTGATCTTCGTGGTGCCGGCCTGGCCCTCCTTCTTGAGGGCCTCCAGCCGGGGGATCACAACGGTCAGCAGCTGGAGGATGATGCTCGCGGTGATGTAGGGCATGATCCCCAGCGCGAACACCGACAGCTTCAGCAACGCGCCGCCGCTGAACAGGTCAACGAGGCCGTAGAGCTGGTTCTGATCCTTGGCCTGGTCCGCCGTCTCTTTCAGCACCTTCACGTTCACGTTCGGTGTCGGCAGGATCGATCCGATCCGGAACACCAAGATCATGAACAGCGTGAACAACAGCTTTTTACGCAGGTCAGGCGTACGGAAAGCCCGAGCGAACGCGGTCAGCACCATTCCTCCTGCGCGACTGGCGAATTCATGGCCGCCGAGGGGCCGGTTACAGGTCCATGAGGTTCGGCGGAAACGACCGTGTGAAATCTCACTTCGGTCGCATCTGCCGGTGTGACTCTAACAGCACATGCAAGCGGGGCCGCCCCGCCGAACGCGGCGACCTTCCGGCCCCCGGCGCTTGGTGAAGACGGCCCCGGCATCGCAGGTGTCCTTCTTACAGCTCGTCGGTGGTGCCGCCGGCTGCGGCGATCTTCTCCTTGGCGGCTCCGGAGAAGGCGTGAACCTTCACCTGGACCGCCACGGAGATCTCGCCGGTGCCGAGCACCTTGACCGGACGGCCGCGGCGAACCGCTCCCCTGGCCGCCAGGTCGTCCGCGGTCACCTCGCCGCCCTCGGGGTACAGCGCGGCCAGCTTGTCCAGGTTCACGACCTGGAACTCGACCCGGTTCGGGTTCTTGAAGCCCTTGAGCTTCGGAAGCCGGCGGATCAGTGGCATCTGCCCGCCCTCGAACCCGACCGGGACGGTGCTGCGCGCCTTGGTGCCCTTGGTGCCGCGGCCCGCGGTCTTGCCCTTGGACGCCTCGCCGCGGCCCTTGCGGACCTTGCGGCGGTTGGCGCCGGGGGCCGGACGCAGGTCGTGGACCTTCAGCGGGGTGCCCTCGGTGGTGTCCTCGGTGGCGTTCTTACCGAGATCAGCCGCCATGTCAGTCGACCTCCTCGACGGTGACCAGGTGCGCCACCGTCCGGATCATGCCGAGCACCTCGGGGCGGTCCTCGCGGACCACGCTCTGCCCGATCTTCTTCAGGCCGAGGGTGCGCAGCGTGTCACGCTGGTTCTGCTTCTCACTGATCACGGACTTCTTCTGCGTGATCTTCAGATTGCTCATGAGGTCGCGGCCTCCGCCCTCGGCTCGCTGCCCGCGGCGCGGGCCCGCAGCATGGCGGCGGGGGCGACGTCCTCGATCGGCAGGCCGCGCTTGGCCGCGATCTCCTCGGGGCGCTTGAGCGCCTTGAGGCCCGCGATCGTCGCGTGCACGATGTTGATCGCGTTGTCGCTGCCGAGCGACTTGCTGAGCACGTCGTGGATGCCCGCGCACTCCAGCACCGCGCGCACCGGGCCGCCGGCGATGACGCCGGTACCGGGGCTGGCCGGACGCAGCAGGACCTCGCCCGCCGCGTCCCGCGCCTGCACCAGGTGCGGGATGGTGCCCTGGATCCGCGGCACCTTGAAGAAGTGCTTCTTGGCCTCCTCGACGCCCTTGGCGATCGCCGCGGGCACCTCCTTGGCCTTGCCGTAGCCGACGCCGACGGTGCCGTTGCCGTCACCGACGATCACCAGGGCGGTGAAGCTGAAGCGACGACCGCCCTTGACGACCTTGGCGACACGGTTGATCGCCACGACCTTCTCGATGTACGACTGGCCCTTGTCGGCGCCACCGCGGCGGTCGTCGCGGCGGCCGTCGCGACGGTCGCCACCCTGACCGCCACCACGCCTCTGCGCTGCCATCAGTGGTTCCTCTCGTTTGCCATGGGAAGGGCCATCACAGCTCCAGGCCCCCCTCGCGCGCACCGTCCGCGACAGCGGCGATGCGGCCGTGGTACTTGTTGCCGCCGCGGTCGAAGACGACCGCGGACACGCCCGCCTCCTTGGCCCGGCGGGCGACGAGCTCGCCGACCTTGCGGGACTTGGCGGTCTTGTCGCCGTCGGTGGCGCGCAGGTCGGCCTCCATCGTCGAGGCGTAGGCCAGCGTGTGGCCCTTGGCGTCGTCGATGACCTGGACGAACACGTGGCGGGTGGAGCGGGTCACGACCAGGCGAGGACGCGCGGCGCTGCCGACGACCTTCTTCCGGACCCGCAGGTGCCGGCGCCTGCGGGACTTGGCCCGCGCCGACGTGGCCTTACCGGCCAGGGTCTTGGTGCCTGCCATGACTACTTACCAGCCTTTCCAACCTTGCGGCGGATCTGCTCACCCTCGTACCGCACGCCCTTGCCCTTGTAGGGGTCGGGCTTGCGCAGCTTGCGGATGTTAGCGGCGACCTCGCCGACCTTCTGCTTGTCGATGCCCTCGACCACGAGCTGGGTCGGCCGCTCGACCGTGAAGGTGATGCCCTCGGGGGGCTCGACCGTGATCGGGTGGCTGTACCCGAGCGAGAACTCCAGGTTCTTGCCCTTGGCGACCACGCGGTAGCCGACGCCCTGGATGACGAGGGTCTTCTTGTAGCCCTCGGTGACACCGACGACCATGTTGTTGATCAACGAGCGGGTGAGCCCGTGCAGGGCGCGCACCGTGTTGATGTCGTTCGGCCGGGAGACGGTGACCTGACCGTCCTCCAGCTGAACCTCGATCGGCTCGGCGACCGTGTGCGACAGCGTGCCCTTCGGCCCCTTGACGGTGACCTGCTGGCCGTCGAGGCTCACCTCGACGCCACCGGGCACGGCGATGGGGAGACGTCCGATTCGCGACATAGTTAGTGCCCTCCCCTCACCAGACGTAGGCGAGGACTTCCCCGCCCACGCCGCGCTTGCCCGCCTGCCGGTCGGTCATCAGGCCGGAGGACGTCGAGATGATCGCGACGCCCAGTCCGCCGAGGACCTTGGGCAGGTTGTCCTTCTTCGCGTACACGCGCAGACCCGGCTTCGAGACGCGCTTGATACCGGCGATCGAACGCTCGCGGGTCGGGCCGAACTTCAGCTCGATGTTGAGCTTCTTTCCGACCTCGGCGTCCTCCACGGTCCAACCCGAGATGTACCCCTCCTGCTGGAGGATCTCGGCGATGTGCGCCTTGATCTTCGAGTACGGCATCGCCACCTGGTCGTGGTACGCCGAATTCGCGTTCCGCAGACGCGTCAGCATGTCTGCGATCGGGTCGGTCATCGTCATGGCCTGCTGGCCCTCCCTCGCCACGGTTTCCTCGGGCTGATGTGGTCCCGTGGACCTTTGGCGCGGTCGTGGACACCCTCGACGGGTGCCCGGTGGTTATTACATGCCGGTGCGCCGCCCCCTCAGGGGCGGGACGTCACCAGCTCGACTTCGTGATGCCGGGCAGCTCACCGCGGTGGGCCATCTCCCGGAAGCACACACGGCACAGGCCGAACTTCCGGTAGACCGAGCGCGGACGTCCGCAGCGCGAGCACCGAGTGTACGCGCGCACCCCGAACTTGGGCTTGCGCCCGGCCTTGGCGATCAGCGACTTCTTCGCCATCTACTCAGCTCTCCTTGAAGGGGAAGCCCAGAAGCTTGAGCAGCGCCCGGCCCTCCTCGTCGGTCTTCGCGGTCGTCACGACCGTGATGTCCATGCCCCGCTGCCGGTCGATCTTGTCGGGGTCGACCTCGTGGAACATGACCTGCTCGGTCAGCCCGAAGGTGTAGTTGCCGTTGCCGTCGAACTGCCGCGGCGACAGGCCGCGGAAGTCGCGGATGCGGGGCAGCGCGGTCGACAGCAGCCGGTCCAGGAACTCCCACATCCGGTCGCCGCGCAGCGTGGTGTGCGCGCCGATCGGCATGCCCTCGCGCAGCTTGAACTGCGCGATGGACTTGCGGGCCCGGTTCACGGCCGGCTTCTGGCCGGTGATCGCGGAGAGGTCGCGGATCGCGCCCTCGATCACCTTGGCGTCCTTGGCGGCCTCGCCGACCCCCATGTTGACCACGATCTTGGTCAACCCGGGGATCTGCATGACGTTGGCGTAGCCGAACTGCTCCTGCATCGCCTTCGCGATCTCCGCGCGGTAGCGGAGCTTGAGCCTCGGCGGCGGGACGGGACGGGAGTCCGTCTGCGTCTCGGTGGCGGTGTCGGTCATCGGTCTCAGATCTCCTTACCGCTGCGGCGCGAGATCCGGACCTTCGTCCCGTCGTCGTTGAAGCGGTAGCCGGCGCGGACGGGCTTGCCGTCCTCGACGAGGGCGACGTTGCTGACGTGCAGCGGCGCCTCGACCGTCACGCGACCGCTCTCCTTGCCCGCGCGCTGCTGGTCGGCCTTGATGTTCTTGGTGATGAGGTTGACGCCCTCGACGACGACGCGCTCGGCGCGCGGGTCGACGCGCAGGACCTTGCCCGTCGCGCCCTTGTCCTTGCCGGCGATGACGATGACCTCGTCGCCCTTACGGATCTTCATCACAGCACCTCCGGCGCGAGCGAGATGATGCGCATGAACTTCTTCTCGCGCAGTTCACGGCCCACCGGGCCGAAGATACGGGTGCCCCGGGGGTCCCCGCCGTCCTTGATCAGGACGGCCGCGTTCTCGTCGAAGCGGATGTAGGAGCCGTCCGGGCGCCGGCGCTCCTTGCGGGTGCGCACGACGACCGCCTTGACGACGTCACCCTTCTTCACGCCGGCGCCGGGAAGGGCGTCCTTCACCGTCGCGACGATGATGTCGCCGACTCCCGCGTAGCGCCGACCCGAGCCGCCGAGAACCCGGATGCAAAGGATCTCCTTCGCACCCGTGTTGTCGGCGACCTTGAGTCGCGACTCCTGCTGGATCACGTCAACTCCTGTTCGTCACACCGGTTCTGCCCCGGACCTCGTCCGGTGGGCAGCCTGGTGGAACCAGTAATTACTTGGCCTTCTCAAGGATCTCCACCACGCGCCACCGCTTGGTGGCCGACAGCGGGCGGGTCTCCATGAGACGGACGCGGTCGCCGACGCCACACTCGTTGGCCTCGTCGTGCGCCTTGTAGTTCTTCGTGCGGCGGATCACCTTGTGGTACTTGGCGTGCTTCACGCGGTCCTCGACGGACACGACCACGGTCTTGTCCATCTTGTCGCTGACCACGAGACCCTCAAGGATCTTCCGGCTCTTCCGCTGCTCGGTCTGCTGCTCGGTCATTCGTCGCCCTCCACGGCGTCCTCGGCGACCGCGACGATGCCGAGCTTGCGCTCCTGCATCACGGTGTAGATGCGGGCGATCTCGCGCTTCACCGTGCGCAGCCGCCCGTGGCTCTCAAGCTGGCCGGTCGCGGCCTGGAAGCGGAGGTTGAACAGCTCCTCCTTCGCCTCCTTCAGCTTGGTGACCAGGACGTCGTCGGGCTCGGTCCGCAGGTCGTCGGCGGCAAGACCCTTGGCCATCAGGACTCACCCACCTCTCGCTTAACGATCTTGCACTTCATCGGCAGCTTGTGGATCGCGCGGGTGAGCGCCTCGCGCGCGACCTGCTCGTTCGGGTAGGAGATCTCGAACATCACACGGCCCGGCTTGACGTTCGCGACCCACCACTCGACCGAGCCCTTGCCGGAGCCCATGCGGGTCTCGGCGGGCTTCTTGGTCAGCGGGCGGTCGGGGAAGATGTTGATCCACACCTTGCCGCCACGCTTGATGTGCCGGGTCATCGCGATACGCGCGGCCTCGATCTGCCGGTTGGTCACGTACGCGGGCTCGACCGCCTGGATGCCGTACTCGCCGAACGTCACCTTGGTGCCGCCCTTGGCCATGCCCCGGCGCCTCGGGTGATGCTGCTTGCGGTGCTTGACCTTGCGAGGGATCAGCATGGGTTACTCAGCTCCCCTCACCCTGCGGAGCAGCCTCGGCCGTCTGCGCGGGCTGCTCGGAACTCTGCTGCTGCTGACGGGGCGCGCCGTCGCGGGCGCCACCGCGCTCGCCGCCGCCCCCGGCGCCGCCGCGGCCGCCACGGCCACCGCGGCCGCCGCCCCGGCGGTCGCCGCCGCGGCGCTCACGGCCGCCGCCGCCACCGGCGGCGCGCTGCTGCGCGGCCTGCTGCTCGCGCTCGGCGCGCGTCTGCGCGGCCTCGCCCTTGTAGATCCACACCTTGACGCCGATGCGGCCGAACGTCGTCCGGGCCTCGTAGAAGCCGTAGTCGATGTCGGCGCGCAGCGTGTGCAGCGGGACCTGGCCCTCGCGGTAGAACTCCGAGCGGGACATCTCGGCGCCGCCCAGCCGTCCGCCGCACTGCACCTTGATGCCCTTGGCGCCCGACTTCATCGCGGACTGGATCGCCTTGCGCATGGCGCGCCGGAACGCGACCCGGCTCGACAGCTGCTCGGCCACGCCCTGCGCGACGAGCTGCGCGTCGATCTCGGGGTTCTTGACCTCAAGGATGTTCAGCCGGACCTGCTTGCCGGTCAGCTTCTCCAGGTCGCCGCGCAGCCGCTCGGCCTCCGCGCCGCGGCGGCCGATGACGATGCCCGGCCGGGCGGTGTGGATGTTGACCTCGACGCGGTCACGGGTCCGCTCGATCTCGACCTTGGAGATGCCCGCCCGGTCCATGCCCTTCTGCAGCATGCGCCGGATCTGGACGTCTTCCTTGACGTAGTCCTTGTAGAGCTTGTCGGCGAACCACACGGACTTGTGGTCGGTGGTGATCCCGAGCCGGAACCCGTGCGGGTTGATCTTCTGACCCACTACCGGGCCCTCCTCGTCTTCTTACCGCCGCCGGACGCGGACGCTGCTTCGTCGCGCGACTCCACGACCACGGTGATGTGGCTCGTGCGCTTGTTGATGCGGTACGCCCGGCCCTGGGCGCGGGGGCGGAAACGCTTGAGCGTCGGCCCCTCGTCCACCCACGCACGGCTCACGACGAGCGTGTCCGAGTCGAGCTTGAAATTGTGCTCGGCGTTGGCGATGGCACTCGCCAGCACCTTGCCCACAGGCTCACTCGCCGCCTGGGGGGCGAACCGCAGCACCGCCTGAGCCTCCGCGGCGGGCAGGCCGCGGATGAGGTCCACCACGCGGCGGGCCTTCCTGGGCGTGACGCGGATGAACCGCGCCTGGGCCCTGGCTTCCATCGCTGATCCCTCTCTGTTGCTAGGACTCAGCCGCGTCGGCTGCGGCGGTCTTCCTTGACATGGCTGCGGAACGTCCGCGTCGGCGCGAACTCGCCGAGCTTGTGCCCCACCATGGCGTCGGTGATGAACACCGGGACGTGCTTGCGGCCGTCGTGCACGGCGATCGTGTGACCGATCATGTCCGGCACGATCATGGAGCGCCGCGACCACGTCTTGATGACGTTCTTGGTGCCCTTCTCGTTCTGGACGTCCACCTTCTTGATGAGGTGGTCGTCCACGAAGGGGCCCTTCTTGAGGCTACGTGGCATGACGAGCGACTCCTACCGCTTCTTCTTGCTGCGACGACGGACGATCAGCCGGTCGCTCGACTTGTTCGCCTGGCGAGTGCGGCCTTCCTTCTTACCGTTCGGGTTCACCGGGTGCCGGCCACCGGAGGTCTTGCCCTCACCACCACCGTGCGGGTGGTCGATCGGGTTCATGGCCACGCCGCGGACGGTCGGGCGCTTGCCCTTCCACCGCATGCGTCCGGCCTTGCCCCAGTTGATGTTCGACTGCTCGGCGTTGCCGACCTCGCCGACCGTCGCGCGGCAGCGCACGTCCACCATCCGCATCTCGCCCGAGGGCATGCGCAGCGTGGCGTACTTGCCCTCCTTGGCCAGCAGCTGGACGCCCGCGCCCGCGCTGCGGGCGATCTTGGCGCCGCCGCCGGGCCGCAGCTCGATGGCGTGGACGACGGTACCCGTCGGGATGTTGCGCAGCGGCAGGCAGTTGCCCGGCTTGATGTCGGCGCCCGGCCCGTTCTCGACCCGGTCGCCCTGGCGCAGCCCGCGGGGGGCGATGATGTAGCGCTTCTCGCCGTCCACGTAGTGCAGCAGCGCGATGCGCGCGGTGCGGTTCGGGTCGTACTCGATGTGCGCGACCTTCGCCGGGATGCCGTCCTTGTCGTGCCGACGGAAGTCGATCACGCGGTAGGCGCGCTTGTGGCCGCCGCCCTGGTGCCGGGTCGTGATGCGGCCGTGGTTGTTGCGGCCGCCCTTCTTGGGGAGCGGACGCAGCAGCGACTTCTCCGGCTCGCTGCGCGTGATCTCGACGAAGTCGGCCACGCTGGAGCCACGACGACCCGGAGTCGTCGGCTTGTAGTTACGGATGCCCATCTTATTCGTTCATCCCTTTATCTGACTTCGGGACGACCCGGCCTGTACTAGGCCGTGCCGCCGAAGATGTCGATCCGCTCGCCCTCGGCGAGGCTGACGATGGCGCGCTTGGTGTCCTTGCGCTTGCCGTAGCCGAACCGGGTCCGCTTGCGCTTCCCCTGCCGGTTGAGCGTGTTCACGCTGGTCACCTTGACGCCGAACACGGCCTCGACGGCCTGCTTGATCTGCGTCTTGTTGGCGTCCGGGCGGACGACGAACGTGTACTTGTTCTCGTCCAGCAGCCCGTAGCTCTTCTCCGAGACGACCGGCGCGATGATGATGTCGCGGGGGTCGGCGATCTTGTTCATGTGCGACCCTCCTTACTTCTTCGCCGCGCGCGAGATGAACTCGTCGTACGCCTTCTGCGTGAAGACGACGTCGTCGTTCACCAGCACGTCGTAGGTGTTGAGCTGGTCGGAGACGAGCACGTGCACGCTCGGCTCGTTGCGCAGGCTCTTCCAGGTCAGCTCGTCCTCGCGGTCCAGGACCAGCAGGACGCGCTTGGCCTCGGTGACCGAGCGCAGCGCCGTCAGCGCCGTCCTGGTCTTCGGGGCGTCGCCCTCGATGAGGTGGTCGACCACGTGCACCCGGCCGTAGCGGGCGCGGTCGGACAGGGCGCCGCGCAGCGCCGCCGCCTTCATCTTCTTGGGCGTCTTCTGCGTGTAGTCCCGCGGCTGCGGGCCGTGCACGGTGCCGCCGCCGGCGAACTGGGGCGCGCGGGTCGAACCCTGGCGGGCGCGACCGGTGCCCTTCTGCCGGTACGGCTTCTTGCCACCGCCGCGGACGTCGCCGCGGGTCTTGGTGGCGTGTGTGCCCTGGCGCGCCGCGGCCAGCTGGGCCACCACGACCTGGTGGATCAGCGGCACGCTGGTCTTCGCGTCGAAGACCTCGGCGGGCAGGTCGATGTCGAGCTTGGCAGTCACTTGCCAGTCCCCTTCACTGCGTCGCGGACCAGCACCACGCCGCCGTTGGGACCGGGAACCGCGCCCTTGATGAGCAGCAGGTTCTTCTCCGCGTCGATGGCGTGGACGGTCAGGTTCTGCACGGTGGTACGGGCGTTGCCGTGCCGTCCCGCCATGCGGAGGCCCTTGAAGACGCGACCGGGGGTCGCGCAGCCGCCGATCGAGCCCGGGGAGCGGTGCTTGCGCTGGGTGCCGTGCGAGGCGCCGAGGCCCTTGAAGCCGTGGCGCTTCATGACACCGGCGGTGCCCTTGCCCTTGCTCGTCCCGGTGACGTCGATCTTCTGGCCGGCCTCGAAGACGCTGGCGGTGATCTCCTGGCCGAGTTCGAACTCGGTGGTGTCGTCCGAACGCAGCTCGACGAGGTAGCGGCGCGGCGTGACGCCGGCCTTCTCGAAGTGGCCCGTGCGCGGCTTGTTCACCTTGCGCGGGTCGATCTGCCCGTACCCGATCTGGACGGCGGTGTAGCCGTCCTTCTCCTGGGTGCGGAGCTGCGTGACGACACACGGCCCGGCCTGGACGACGGTCACCGGCACGATCCGGCCCTCATCGTCGAAGACCTGGGTCATGCCGAGCTTCTCGCCCAGGACGCCCTTCCTCTGCGTACTCATCTCTCGGTGCGTCCCTTAGAGCTTGATCTCGATGTCAACGCCGGCCGGAAGGTCGAGCCGCATCAGCGAGTCGACCGTCTTGGGCGTCGGGTCGATGATGTCGATCAACCGCTTGTGCGTGCGCATCTCGAAGTGCTCGCGGCTGTCCTTGTACTTGTGCGGCGAGCGGATGACGCAGTACACGTTCTTCTCGGTCGGCAGCGGCACCGGGCCCGCGACCTTGGCGCCCGTCCGCGTCACCGTCTCAACGATCTTCTTCGCCGAAGTGTCGATGACCTCGTGGTCGTAGGCCTTGAGCCGGATGCGGATCTTCTGTCCCGCCATGGTGGCCTCGGTGTCCTTTGCTGTAGTGCCGCTGGATACTTCAGTGATCGCGACGCGGCGGCCCGGTTGCTGTGTCCGCCTGGGGGGACGACCCCCCAGACTCCCCGGCAAAAGCCGTTTGTCGGCGAACCAGGCCGCCGCGTCCACGAGAGGTGTTACTTGATGACCTTGGTGACGCGACCGGAGCCGACCGTCCGGCCACCCTCGCGGATGGCGAACTTCAGGCCCTCCTCCATGGCGACGGGCTGGATCAGCTCGACGCGCATCTCGGTGTTGTCGCTCGGCATGACCATCTCGGTGCCCTCGGGGAGGTTCACCACGCCGGTGACGTCCGTGGTCCGGAAGTAGAACTGCGGACGGTAGTTGTTGAAGAACGGCGTGTGGCGGCCGCCCTCGTCCTTGGACAGGATGTAGACCTGCGCCTCGAACTCGGTGTGCGGGGTGGTCGTGCCCGGCTTGATGACACACTGGCCGCGCTCGACGTCCTCGCGCTTGATGCCGCGCAGGAGCAGGCCGACGTTGTCGCCCGCCTGGCCCTGGTCGAGCAGCTTGCGGAACATCTCGACACCGGTGACGGTGGTCGTGGTGGTCTCGTTCTTGATGCCGATGATGTCGACGGTCTCGTTGACGTTCACGACACCGCGCTCGACGCGGCCGGTGACGACCGTGCCGCGACCGGTGATCGAGAAGACGTCCTCGATCGGCATCAGGAACGGCTTGTCGACGTCGCGCACCGGCTCCGGCACGTTGTTGTCGACGGCGTCCATCAGCTCGACGATGGTCTCGCCCCACTTGGCGTCGCCCTGCAGCGCCTGGAAGGCGGAGACGCGGATGACCGGAAGGTCGTCGCCCGGGAACTCGTACTCCGAGAGGAGCTCGCGGACCTCAAGCTCGACGAGCTCCAGGATCTCCTCGTCGTCCACCATGTCGCACTTGTTCAGCGCGACGACGATGTAGGGGACGCCGACCTGGCGGGCCAGGAGCACGTGCTCCTTGGTCTGCGGCATCGGGCCGTCGGTGGCGGCGACCACCAGGATGGCGCCGTCCATCTGCGCCGCACCGGTGATCATGTTCTTGATGTAGTCGGCGTGCCCCGGGCAGTCCACGTGCGCGTAGTGCCGGGCCTCGGTCTGGTACTCGACGTGCGCGATCGAGATCGTGATGCCGCGCTCGCGCTCCTCCGGCGCCTTGTCGATGTCCTCGAACGGCGTGAAGGGGTTGAGGTCCGGGTACTTGTCGTGGAGCACCTTGGTGATCGCCGCGGTAAGCGTGGTCTTACCGTGGTCGATGTGTCCAATGGTGCCGATGTTCACGTGCGGCTTCGTCCGCTCGAACTTGGCCTTCGCCACTGGTTGCTCCTTGTCGCGATCCTCGGCCGTCTAGACGACCGCTTCGATGTACGTCTGGTGTGATCTGTGGGCAGGCCCGGCGCTTACTCGCCCCGCGCCTTCGCGATGATCTCCTGCGCGACGTTCCCGGGAACCTCGGCGTAGGAGTCGAACTGCATGGTGAAGACGGCCCGGCCCTGGGTCTTGCTGCGCAGATCACCCACGTAGCCGAACATCTCGGACAGGGGCACGAGCGCCTTGATGACGCGCATGCCGTGCCGCTCGTCCATGGACTGGACCTGGCCGCGACGGCTGTTGAGGTCGCCGATCACATCGCCCATGTTGTCCTCGGGCGTGGTGACCTCGACGGCCATCATCGGCTCCAGCAGCGTCGGGGACGCCTTGCGGGCGGCCTCCTTGAACGCCATGGAACCGGCGACCTTGAACGCCATTTCCGAGGAGTCCACCTCGTGGTAGGCGCCGTCCTGCAGAGTGACCTTGACGCCCACCATCGGGTAGCCGGCGAGGACACCGAACTCGGCGGCCTCCTGGCAGCCCGCGTCCACCGACGGGATGTACTCCCGCGGGATGCGGCCGCCGGTGACCTTGTTCTCGAACTCATACCCGTCGGACCCGCCGCCGAGCGGCTCCAGGTCGATGATCACGCGGCCGAACTGGCCGGAGCCACCCGTCTGCTTCTTGTGGGTGTACTCGACCTTCTCGACCTTGCGGCTGATGGTCTCGCGGTAGGCCACCTGCGGCTTGCCGACGTTGGCGTCGACCTTGAACTCGCGCTTCATCCGGTCGACGAGGATCTCCAGGTGGAGCTCGCCCATGCCGGAGATCACGGTCTGGCCGGTGTCCTCCTCGGTGCGGACCTGGAAGGACGGGTCCTCCTCGGCCAGCCGCTGGATCGCGGTGCCCAGCTTCTGCTGGTCGGCCTTGGTCTTCGGCTCGATCGCCACGTGGATGACCGGCGCCGGGAAGTTCATCGACTCAAGGACGATCGGGTCCTTGTCGTCGCTCAGCGTCTCACCGGTGGTGGTCTGCTTGAGGCCCATCACCGCGACGATGTCGCCGGCGCCCGCGCGCTCGATCTCGGTGCGCTTGTTGGCGTGCATCCGGTAGATCTTGCCGATGCGCTCCTTGCGCTCCTTGACGGAGTTCATCACGTTCGCGCCGGACTCCAGCACACCGGAGTACACGCGCACGAAGGTGAGCTTGCCCAGGTGCGGGTCGCTGGCGATCTTGAACGCGAGCGCGGAGAACGGCTCGTCCTCGCTCGGCTTGCGGGTGAGGACCTTCTCCTCGTCGCGGACGGCGTGGCCCTCGATGGCCTCCACGTCCAGCGGCGAGGGGAGGTAGCGGACGATCGCGTCCAGCAGCGGCTGCACGCCCTTGTTCTTGAAGGCCGTGCCGCAGGTCACCGGGGTGAGCTTCGCGGCGATCGTCGCGCGCCGGATGCCGTCGTGCAGCTGCTCCACGGTGGGCTCGTTGCCCTCCAGGTACAGCTCCATGATCTCGTCGTCGTTCTCGGCGAGCGTCTCGACCAGCTTGTCGTGCCACTCGCGCGCGAGCTCGGCGTGCGTCTCGGGGATGTCGACCGTGTCGTACATCTCGCCGAGCTTGGCCTCCTCGTTCCACACGAGGGCCTTCATGGTCACCAGGTCGATGACGCCCTTGAAGTCGGCCTCGGCGCCGATCGGGAGCTGGAGCACGAGCGGGGTCGCGTTCAGCCGGTTCTCGATCATGTCGACGCAGCGGTGGAACTCCGCGCCGACCCGGTCGAGCTTGTTGACGAAGCACATGCGGGGCACGCCGTAGCGGTCGGCCTGCCGCCACACCGTCTCGGACTGCGGCTCCACACCGGCGACACCGTCGAACACCGCGACCGCGCCGTCGAGCACCCGCAGGTTGCGCTCCACCTCGATGGTGAAGTCGACGTGCCCCGGGGTGTCGATGATGTTGATCGTGTGCTTGACCTCGTCGACGGGCCATTCGCAGGTGGTGGCCGCGGAGGTGATCGTGATCCCCCGCTCCTGCTCCTGCTCCATCCAGTCCATGGTGGCGGCGCCGTCGTGGACCTCGCCGATCTTGTAGCTGATGCCCGTGTAGTACAGGATCCGCTCGGTCGTCGTGGTCTTGCCAGCGTCGATATGGGCCATGATCCCGATGTTGCGGACCCTGGCAAGGTCTACACCGGTTTTGGTAGCCACAGTGTCCTCGCGTCCTCGCGTCGTCTCGTCGTTCTCAAGCCGCCGGGGTTACCAGCGGTAGTGGGCGAAGGCCTTGTTGGACTCCGCCATCTTGTGGGTGTCCTCGCGCTTCTTGACAGACGCGCCGAGGCCGTTGCTCGCGTCGAGCAGCTCGTTCATCAGCCGCTCGGTCATGGTCTTCTCGCGGCGCTGCCGCGCGTACACCACCAGCCAGCGGAGGGCGAGGGTGGTGCTGCGGGCCGGCCGCACCTCCACCGGCACCTGGTAGGTCGCGCCACCGACGCGGCGGCTGCGGACCTCCAGGGTCGGCTTGACGTTGTCGAGCGCGCGCTTCAGCGTGACGACCGGGTCGTTGCCGGTCTTCTCGCGAGCGCCCTCAAGAGCGTCGTACACGATGCTCTGCGCGATCGAACGCTTGCCGTCCAGGAGAATCTTGTTGATGAGCGCGGTGACCAGCGGCGAGTTGTACACCGGGTCAGCGATCAGCTGGCGCTTGCCAGCGGGGCCCTTGCGCGGCATCAGCTCTTCTCCTTCTTCGCGCCGTACTTGCTACGCGCCTGCTTGCGGTTGCGGACCCCCTGCGTGTCCAGGGACCCGCGGATGATCTTGTACCGAACACCGGGGAGGTCCTTCACACGCCCGCCGCGCACGAGCACGATCGAGTGCTCCTGCAGGTTGTGACCGACGCCGGGGATGTAGGCCGTGACCTCGATCCCGCTGGTCAGCCGGACACGGGCGACCTTGCGAAGCGCGGAGTTCGGCTTCTTGGGCGTCGTCGTGTAGACGCGCGTGCAGACGCCCCGCCGCTGGGGGCTCTCCTTCAGCGCGGGCGTCTTGTTCTTGGTCACCTTGTCCTGGCGGCCCTTTCGGACCAGCTGCTGGATCGTGGGCACCGCGTCTCCGTCTTCCTCGTACCGAGCCGGTAAGTCCTATGCTGCAATCACCACCTCAGGCGAGGCTGTGACCTGCCGGTTTCCCGACCTCTCCGACCCACGCGGTCGGGCGTGTCGCCACCTCACGGAGCATCGCGCCGTTCAGAACCGACACAGACCGCCCGGCCCATACCAGGGCCAGATCAAGCCGGGGAGTAGATGCGGCGCTGGGCCTGGCCGACTGGACCTCGCCGGTGCGCACGCATAGCGGCCCGCACAGCGGGCACAAGTGAAGAGGTTACCGACCCGCGGGCTGAAAATCAAAATGATGCCCGACGCGACGCCTTGGGCGTCAGGGCTTGGGCGCTCTCCCCGAAGGCCACCGCGCCGCTTCTCTCGCGGCCGCCCTCGGACCCGGCCGCGACGTCTGCGTCGCTGCCCGCGGGGTGGGGTGTCGGGGACGGCGCGGTTCTCGCATTGTGGCCCATTCATCCCTCGTTGGGGAAGATCTTGACCACTTTTTACGCCGCCCCCGGCCGTCCTAGAGGACGAAGGCTACTACCACCACGACCAGGATGACGACGATCGCCACGCCGCCGATGACCAGCCACAGCGTGTTCCGGCCGCCGCCCTTGCCCTCGTCGCCGCCGTAGGCGGCGGGCTGCTGGGCGCCGCCGTACTGCTGCTGCTGGCCGCCGTACTGCTGCTGGCCGAACTGCTGCTGGTCGGGCTGGCCGAACTGCTGTTGCTGCTGCTGGTCCGGCTGACCGTACTGCTGCTGTTGCTGGTCCTGCTGCCCGTACTGCGGCTGCTGGTCCTGCTGGCCGTACTGCTGCTGGGCGTTGTAGGGCTGCTGCTGCCCCTGGTTCTGCTGGGAGCCGTAGGGCTGCTGCTGGCCGAACTCCTGCTGGCCGAACTGCTGTTGCTGCTGCTCCTGCTGGCCGTACTGCTCCTGCTGGCCGTACTGCTCCTGCTGGCCGTACTGCTCCTGCTGGCCGTACTGCTCCTGCTGGCCGTACTGCTCCTGCTGGCCGTACTGCTCCTGCTGGCCGTACTGCTGCTGGGCGTTGTAGGGCTGCTGCTGCCCGCCGTGCTGCTGCTGGCCCGGCTGCTGCTGTTGCTGGCCCCACTGCTGCTGGCCGATGTCCATGCGGGTGTGCTCGGCCATGCCCTGCGGCTCGGACTGGCGGCCCGGGTCGAAGGCCTGGGTCGGCTTGGCGTCCTCCACCTCGGGACGGCCGTAGGGGTCCTCCGCCGGGGACGGGGCGGCCGGCGCGCCGAAGCCCGACTCCGGGGGCGGGACCATCAACGTCCGCTCGTGGTCCACCTGGCCCTGCTGACCCTGCTGGCCCTGCTGGGGCGGCTCCGCCGACCACGCCTCGGGGCCGGACGGCGCGGGCGAGGGCTGCCAGGGCTCGGCCGGGGCCTCGTGCTTGCGCTCGGGGCCGGTCGCCACCGGGATGTCGGTGCCCGGCGACCAGTGCAGCGTGGCCTGGTCGTCGATCACCGGACGCGGCGGCGCCTCGGGCTCGGGCGTACCGGCGCCGGGCCCGGGGACGATCAGCGTGCGGTCGGTGGCGTCCTGCGGCGGCGGCTCCTGGCCGAACTGCGGCTGGCCGAACGGCTGCTGCTGCTCGGGCTGGCCGTACTGCGGCTGCTCGGGCTGCCCGTAGGGCTGCTGCTGCGGTTCCTGGGGCGCGCCGTGCCTGGGCTGCTGCGGGTAGCCCTGCTGCTGCGCGTACGGGTCCTCGGGCTGCTGGCCGTAGGGCTGCTGCTGGCCGAACGGGGGCGGCTCGGGCGGCTGGTATCCGCCGCCCTGCCCCGGCTGCTGGCCCGGCTGCTGCCCGTAGGGCTGCTGCTGCCCGTACTGCTGCTCCTGCGGCGGGTTGTAGGGCTGCTGGGGCGGCGCCGGGGGCTGCTCGCCGTACTGCTGCTGCTGGATCGGCTGCTCGACCCGCGTGGGGTGCGCGGGCTGCTCCGGCCGCGGAGGCTGCGGGGGCTGCTGCGGGCCCGCGTTGCCGCCCAGTTGCGGGGCTCCGAACACCACGGTGCGGTCACCCAGGGGACGGGCCGGAGGCTCGTTCTGCTCCGGGGGCCGCTGGCCCTCGTCCTCCGGCAACGGCCACTGCGGTCCCTGCGTGCCGTCATTCTCGGTCATCGTCGGGCTCCTTCAGCGCCGTCGTCCCGGGGCTCCTCAGCACCCGGACGCTCGGAGACGCGCGGCGCATAACGCGGCCTCCGAACCTTGTCACCGATGTCCCCACGTGGCGGTCTTGCCACCCGTGGGCGTTCTCGTCACCAGCCTGCCCCGATAGCCGGTGGAATCGCAAATCACCACCCCCCGGATAGACGTCGGACGACCCCGGACCGTTCCTTGCCCGGGGACGCCGTGCCGGCCGCGCAGGTCAGGAGTGCCCGTAGACCGGGTGCGGACGGTAGGGGGCCTCCAGGCGGGCGATCTCCTTGTCGTCCAGGCGGATGTCGGCGGCGGCGATCGCGTCCTCGATGTGGCCGAGCTTCGTCGCGCCGACGATGGGGGCGGTCACGGCGGGCTTGGCGAGCAGCCACGCCAGCGCGACCCGCGCGGGCGGGACGTCGCGCTCGGCGGCGACCTGCCGGACGACGTCCACCACGTCGAAGTCGGCCTCGTCGTAGAGCTGGTCGGCGTAGGCGTCGGTGTTGGCGCGGACGGTGTTGCGCCCGCCGCCCCGCTCGCGGTTGCCCGCCAGCAGGCCGCGCGCCAGGGGGCTCCAGGGAAGGCAGCCCACGCCCTGGTCGAGGCAGAGCGGGATCATCTCCCGCTCCTCCTCGCGGTAGACGAGGTTGTAGTGGTTCTGCATGGTGACGAACTTCGTCCAGCCATGGGTCTCGGCGACGTGCTGCGCCTTGGCGAACTGCCACGCGTACATGCTGGACGCGCCGATGTGGCGGGCCTTCCCCGAGCGCACGATGTCGTGCAGGGCCTCCATGGTCTCCTCGATGGGCGTCTCGTCGTCCCACCGGTGGATCTGGTACAGGTCCACGTGGTCGGTGCCGAGGCGCCGCAGGGACGCGTCGATGGAGGCCATCACGTGCTTGCGCGACAGGCCGGACTCGTTGGCGCCGGGGCCCATCGGGAAGTACACCTTCGTCGCGAGGACGTAGTCGTCGCGGTTCTGGAACATGCGGCCCAGCAGGCGGCCGGTGATCTCCTCGCTGGCGCCGGTGGAGTACATGTCGGCGGTGTCGAAGAACGTCACGCCCGCCTCGACGGCGTGCCGGACGATCGGCTCGGCGGCGTCCTCGCCGAGGAACCACTCCCGCTGCCCCGGGTCGCCGTAGCTCATCATGCCGAGGCAGATCCGCGAGACCTTCGTTCCCGTCGCGCCGAGCCGCACCTGATCCATGTCCCGCCTCCTTCGCAGACCGAGCCTCGATCGTTTCACCCCGCGCGCCCGGATGGCGACCTCGGGGTGTCCCGGAATGCCGGAAGCCCGCTCCCCCTCGGGGGAAGCGGGCTTCGCGGGCTTCGCGGACGGTCAGCCGAACGCGTGGCATTCCACCTCGGCTCGGCGCTGGGTCATCCCCTGCTGGACCATCGAGGTCGCGCACGCCTGCTGCTTCTGGTCGAGCTGGACCTTGCCGCACACGGTGGTGCTGGAGTAGGTCCGGCAGTCCTGGCGCTGCTGCGACGGCTGCGTTGGTCGCGATGGCTGCGACGTCTGGGCGGCGCCGGCCGCTCCCGCCCCGACCCCCGTCGCCGCGATCGCGATCACTGCTGCGGTAATGACCCGTTTCATATGGTTTCCTCCCCGTCACGCAGATTAGCCAGCAACCGGTCCCTCCCCGGGCACGGCACCGCAAAACCCGGTCAAAGGTCAAGAAAACCCAGATAACCGCAGGTAAACGGCGTGCCGGGTCAGCCGGCGGCGACCGGGCGGCGGACGGACAGCCGGTGGTCGGCCTGCCGCAGCAGCGCCTCCGCGTCGTGC
The DNA here is from genome assembly GCF_018603865.1 of Actinomadura sp. NEAU-AAG7. Classification (NCBI taxonomy): domain Bacteria; kingdom Bacillati; phylum Actinomycetota; class Actinomycetes; order Streptosporangiales; family Thermomonosporaceae; genus Actinomadura; species Actinomadura sp. NEAU-AAG7. The sequence goes on along the minus strand of NZ_JAHFZY010000004.1, from coordinate 196,603 downwards.
ACCGGCGGGTAGATCCACTCCTCGTTCACCGCGCGCTTGCGGGCCTTGGCCGTCTCCCCGGTGCTCTCGACCGTCCGCTCGAACCCGGTGGTGAAGACCGCGCCGGCCGCGCCGAGGTCCAGGCACGTCACGTAGGGGTCGGGGGCGAACTCCGCCGGCGTGAGCCCGAGCAGGTCGGCGGCGGCGTTGTGGCCCGCGTGGCGGCCGAGGGGGGTCGCGTGCTGGCAGCTCGGCATCGTGAGGTTGCCGCCCTCGACCGGGGCGGCGGCGGTGTCGCCCGCCGCGTACACGCCCGGGACCCCGGGGACGCGCAGGTACGCGTCGGTGACCAGGCGCCCGATGCGGTCGCGCTCGGCCGGGACGTCGCGGGTGAGCGGGCTGGCCTGCACCCCGGCCGTCCACACGACGGTGCTCGCCGGGATGGACGTGCCGTCGCCGAGCACGACGCCGTTCGGCGTGATCTCGGTCACCGACGCGCCGAGCCGCACCTCGACGCCCAGCTCCTCCAGCGCGGAGGTGATGACGGGGCGGGGGCCGGGGCCGAGGTCGGGGCCGAGGACGTCGGCGCGCTCCACGAGGACGACGCGGACCCCGTCCGCCGCGTCCCCGGCGACGCCCGGCGCCCGCATGCGCCCGGCCAGCTCCGTCGCGACCTCCAGGCCGGTGAAGCCCGCGCCGATGACCACGGCCGTGTGGCGTCCCGGGCCCTCGGGCAGGGCGTGCAGGTGCTCGTCGAGCGCGATGGCGGCCTGGACGGTGTCCACGTTGTGGAGGTGCTCGGCGCCGGGCAGGTCCGGCTGGGCCAGCGCGCTGCCCGTGGCCAGGACGAGGCGCTGGTAGGAGAGCTCGGTGACGCTCCCGTCCCGCCCTCGGACGGTGACCGCCGACCGGTCGGTATGGACGGCGGTGGCGTACCCCCGCACCCGCTCCACGCCGATCGGCCCGAGGACGCCGTCCAGCGGGACCCGCATCGCGCCCGGGTCGGCCTGGTAGAGCCGGGGCCGGATCACCATGTGGTCGTCGGGTGCCACGACCGTGACGGAGCGCTCAGCGCCCTCCTCGCGCAGCAGGCGGGTGGCCGCGGCGGCGCTCCAGACGGCGGCGAACCCGCCGCCGAGGATCAGAACGTCCGGCATCAGTGTGTTCCTCTCAGGTGTCGTGCGCGTTCGAGCTTGTCGGGATTGCGGACGAAGTCGACGGAGACGATCCGGCCGCCGTCGAGGGTGAGGGACATGACGCCCTGGAGATGGCCGTCCCGCGCCCAGAGCAGCCCCGGGCGGCCGTTGACCGTGGCGTGCGTGATGCCGCCGTCGCCCGCGTACCACCGGGCGACGCCCAACAGGTAGCGGGCGACGCGGTCGGCGCCGTGGACGGGACGGCGCGCCGCCGCCACCCGCCCGCCGCCGTCGCTGCGCACGACGACATCGGGGTCGAGCAGCGCCAGCAGCGCCTGGACGTCGCCGGTCCGGCAGGCGGCGGCGAACGCCGCGAGGACGCGGCGCTGCTCGTCCGGGGGCGCCTCGAAGCGCGGGGCCCGCGCCTCGATCCGCCTGCGGGCCCGCACGGCGAGCTGGCGGCAGGCCGCCGGTCCGCGGCCCACCACCTCGCCGATCTCGGGGAACCCGATCCCGAACACGTCGTGCAGGACGAACGCCGTCCGCTCTGCGGGGGTGAGCGACTCCAGCACGACCAGCAGGGCCATGCTGAGCGACTCGTCCAGCGTCACCCGGTCGGCGGGGTCGCCGCCGCCTGCGGGGTCGGGGCGCGGGCGCCCACCGGTCACCAGCGGCTCCGGCAGCCACGGGCCGACGTACTCCTCCCGCCGGTACCGCGCCGAGCGCAGCACGTCCCGCGCCAGCCGCGCGGTCGTGACGATCAGCCAGCCGGTCAGGTCCTCGATCCGGGCGCGGTCGGCCGAGCGGAGCCGCAGCCAGCTCTCCTGGACCACGTCCTCCGCCTCGTCCACGCTGCCGAGGAGCCCGTAGGCCACGCCCAGGAGCCGTCCGCGCAGCGCCTGGAACTCCCTCGCCAACTCTTCGTCGTCCCACACGTCATGGGGACGAAACAGGCCCGCATCCTGTGACAACGCGGAAAGGCCGCCCCCCGCGAACGCGGGGGGCGGCCTTTCCGTACGGCCTCGCCGTGCCTTGCGGAACTACCGGTTGTACTGCCCGAAGTCGTACTCCTCCAGCGGGACGGCCTCGCCGGAGCCCTGGCCGAAGGCGTACTCGGCGCCGTCGTCGTAGGAGCCGACGGAGTACACCGCCGCCTTCGCCTCCTCGGTGGGCTCCACCCGGACGTTGCGGTACTGCGGCATGCCGGTACCGGCCGGGATGAGCTTGCCGATGATGACGTTCTCCTTGAGGCCGAGCAGCGGGTCGCTCTTGGCGTGCATCGCGGCCTCGGTGAGCACCCGGGTCGTCTCCTGGAAGGACGCCGCCGACAGCCACGACTCGGTCGCGAGCGAGGCCTTGGTGATGCCCATCAGGACCGGGCGGCCCGCGGCGGGCACCCCGCCCTCGGCGACGACGTTCCGGTTGCGCTCCTCGAAGATCGGACGCTCCACGAGGTCGCCCGGCAGCAGCTCGGTGTCGCCGGACTCAAGGATGTTCACCCGCTTCAGCATCTGGCGGACGATGATCTCGATGTGCTTGTCGTGGATCGACACGCCCTGCGACCGGTAGACCTCCTGGACCTCGTGGACCAGGTGGAGCTGCACGGCGCGGGGGCCGAGGATGCGCAGCACCTCGTGCGGGTTGATCGCACCCGCGATGAGCTGCTGGCCGACGTCGACGTGCTCGCCCTCCTTCACCAGCAGGCGCGAGCGCATCGGCACCGGGTAGGCGATCTCGTCGGCGCCGTCGTCGGGGACGACGACGACCTTGCGCGCCTTCTCGGTCTCGTCGATCTTGACGCGGCCGGCGACCTCGCTGATCGGGGCGACACCCTTGGGGATGCGCGCCTCGAACAGCTCCTGGACACGCGGCAGACCGTGCGTGATGTCGCCACCGGCCACACCGCCGGTGTGGAAGGTGCGCATCGTCAGCTGCGTGCCGGGCTCACCGATCGACTGCGCGGCGATGATCCCGACGGCCTCGCCGACGTCCACCCGCTTGCCGGTGGCCAGCGAGCGGCCGTAGCAGGCGGCGCAGACACCGATCTTGGCCTCGCAGACCAGGGCGCTGCGGGTGCGGACGCGGTCCACGCCCGCCTCGACCAGCCGCGTCACGACCGCGTCGGACAGGTCGGTGTCGGCCGGGAAGATGACGGTCCCGTCGACCTCGACGTCCTCGGCGATCGTGCGGCCGACCAGGCTGGTCTCGGTCGTGGCCAGCTTGACCAGCGAGCCGTCCTCCAGCCGGTCGGCGACCTCGAAGGGGATCGTGCGGTCGGTGCCGCAGTCCTCCTCGCGGACGATGACGTCCTGCGCGACGTCCACCAGGCGCCGGGTCAGGTAGCCCGAGTCGGCGGTGCGCAGCGCGGTGTCGGCCAGACCCTTGCGGGCGCCGTGCGTCGAGATGAAGTACTCGACGACCGACAGGCCCTCGCGGAACGAGGACTTGATCGGACGCGGGATCGTCTCGCCCTTCGGGTTCGACACCAGCCCGCGCATACCGGCGATCTGCCGCAGCTGGAGCGGGTTGCCCCGGGCGCCCGACTGGATCATCATCCAGATCGGGTTGGCCTTCGGGAACGCCTGCTCCATGTCCTTGGCGACGTCGGCGGTCGCGTGGTTCCAGATCTCGATGAGCTCCTGCTTGCGCTCGTCATCGGTGATCAGACCGCGGTTGAACTCCCGCTGCACCTTGTCGGCGCGCGCCTCGTACCCGCCGAGGATGTCCTGCTTGTTCGGCGGGGTGATGACGTCGTCGATCGCGATCGTGACGCCGGACCGGGTGGCCCAGTGGAAGCCGGTGCTCTTCAGCGCGTCCAGGGCGTTGGCGACGGCGACCTTCGGGTAGGTCTCCGCCAGCTCGTTGACGATCGCCGACAGCTGCTTCTTGCCGATCTCGTCGTTGACGAAGGGGAAGTCCTCCGGCAGCGTCTCGTTGAACAGCGCGCGGCCGAGCGTGGTCTCCAGCCGGTAGGGCTGGCCGGGCTCATAGCCCTCGGGCGCGATCCAGTCCCGCGGCGGCGGGACGTCCTTGAGCCGGATGTGGATCTTCGCCTGGAGGTCGAGCTCGCCCCGGTCGTAGGCCATGATGCCCTCGGCGATGCCGCCGAACGCACGGCCCTCGCCCTGGGCGCCGTCCTTCTCCGTCGTCAGCCAGTACAGGCCGATGACCATGTCCTGGGTGGGCATGGTGACGGGCTTGCCGTCCGACGGCTTCAGGATGTTGTTGGTCGAGAGCATCAGGATCCGCGCCTCGGCCTGGGCCTCGGCCGACAGCGGCAGGTGCACCGCCATCTGGTCGCCGTCGAAGTCGGCGTTGAACGCCGTGCAGACGAGCGGGTGGATCTGGATGGCCTTGCCCTCGACCAGCTGCGGCTCGAACGCCTGGATGCCGAGGCGGTGCAGGGTCGGCGCGCGGTTCAGCAGCACCGGGTGCTCGGTGATGACCTCTTCCAGCACGTCCCACACGACCGGGCGGGCCCGCTCGACCATCCGCTTGGCGGACTTGATGTTCTGCGCGTGGTTGAGGTCGACCAGCCGCTTCATCACGAACGGCTTGAACAGCTCCAGCGCCATCTGCTTGGGCAGGCCGCACTGGTGCAGCTTCAGCTGCGGGCCGACGACGATGACCGAGCGGCCCGAGTAGTCGACGCGCTTGCCCAGCAGGTTCTGGCGGAACCGGCCCTGCTTGCCCTTGAGCATGTCCGACAGCGACTTCAGCGGGCGGTTGCCCGGCCCGGTGACCGGGCGGCCGCGGCGGCCGTTGTCGAACAGCGCGTCGACGGCCTCCTGCAGCATCCGCTTCTCGTTGTTGACGATGATCTCGGGCGCGCCGAGGTCGAGCAGCCGCTTGAGCCGGTTGTTGCGGTTGATGACGCGGCGGTACAGGTCGTTCAGGTCGGAGGTGGCGAACCGCCCACCGTCGAGCTGCACCATCGGACGCAGGTCCGGCGGGATCACCGGGATGCAGTCCAGCACCATGCCGAGCGGGCTGTTGCGGGTGTTGAGGAACGCCGAGACGACCTTCAGCCGCTTCAGCGCGCGGGCCTTCTTCTGCCCCTTGCCGGTGCGGATGATGTCGCGCAGCTTCTCGGCCTCGGCGTCGAGGTCGAAGTTCTGGAGCCGGGCCTGGATGGCCGCGGCGCCCATGCCGCCCTCGAAGTACTTGCCGAACCGGTCGCGCATCTCGCGGTAGAGCAGCTCGTCGCCCTCAAGGTCCTGGACCTTGAGGTTCTTGAAGCGGCTCCAGACCTCGTCGAGCCGGTCGATCTCGCGCTGCGCGCGGTCGCGCAGCTGCTTCATCTCCCGCTCGGCGCCGTCGCGCACCTTGCGCTTCTGGTCGGCCTTCGCGCCGGCCTCCTCCAGCTCCGCGAGGTCGCCCTCCAGCTTCTGCTGGCGGGCCTCGACCTGCGCGTCGCGGGCCTGCTCGATCTGCTGGCGCTCCACCGAGATGTGGGCCTCCAGCGTGGGCAGGTCGCGGTCGCGGCGCTCGGCGTCCACGCTGGTGATCATGTAGGCCGCGAAGTAGATGATCTTTTCGAGATCCTTCGGGGCCAGGTCCAGCAGGTAGCCGAGGCGCGAGGGGACGCCCTTGAAGTACCAGATGTGCGTGACCGGCGCGGCCAGCTCGATGTGGCCCATCCGCTCGCGCCGCACCTTGGCGCGCGTCACCTCGACGCCGCAGCGCTCACAGATGATGCCCTTGAACCGGACGCGCTTGTACTTGCCGCAGTAGCACTCCCAGTCCCGGGTCGGACCGAAGATCTTCTCGCAGAAGAGCCCGTCCTTCTCCGGCTTGAGGGTGCGGTAGTTGATCGTCTCCGGCTTCTTGACCTCGCCGTGCGACCACTGGCGGATGTCGTCAGCGGTCGCCAGGCCGATGCGTAGCTCGTCGAAGAAGTTGACGTCAAGCAACTGTTTTCCCCTTGAGTTGATCAGACCTCTTCGACACTGCTCGGCTCACGCCGGGACAGGTCGATGCCGAGCTCCTCCGCGGCGCGGAAGACGTCCTCGTCGGTGTCGCGCATCTCGATGGACATGCCGTCGCTGGAGAGCACCTCGACGTTGAGGCACAGCGACTGCATCTCCTTGATGAGCACCTTGAAGGACTCGGGAATGCCGGGCTCGGGGATGTTCTCGCCCTTGACGATGGCCTCGTAGACCTTGACGCGGCCGAGGACGTCGTCGGACTTGATGGTCAGCAGCTCCTGGAGGGCGTAGGCGGCGCCGTAGGCCTCCAGCGCCCACACCTCCATCTCACCGAAGCGCTGGCCGCCGAACTGGGCCTTACCGCCGAGCGGCTGCTGGGTGATCATGGAGTACGGGCCGGTCGAGCGGGCGTGGATCTTGTCGTCGACCAGGTGGAGCAGCTTGAGGATGTAGATGTAGCCGACCGAGATCGGGTCCTTGTAGGGCTCGCCGGTGCGACCGTCGAACAGCCGCGCCTTGCCGCCCGGGCCCACCATGCGGTTGCCGTCGCGGTTGGGCAGGGTGCTCTCGATCAGACCGGTGACGTCGTCCTCGCGGGCGCCGTCGAACACCGGCGTGGCGGTGTTGGTCCAGGCCGGGGCCTCGTCGGCGCCGATCTCCTTGAGCGCGCGCTTCCACTCGGCGTCGTCGCCCTCGACCTTCCAGCCGCGGGAGGCGACCCAGCCGAGGTGGGTCTCCAGGACCTGGCCCACGTTCATGCGTCCGGGGACGCCGAGCGGGTTCAGGACGATGTCGACGGGCGTGCCGTCCTCAAGGAACGGCATGTCCTCGACCGGGAGCACCTTGGAGATGACGCCCTTGTTGCCGTGCCGGCCCGCGAGCTTGTCCCCGTCGGTGATCTTGCGCTTCTGCGCCACGTACACCCGGACCAGCTCGTTCACGCCGGGCGGGAGCTCGTCGCCCTCGTCCCGGGAGAACACCCGGACGCCGATGACCTTGCCCTGCTCGCCGTGCGGCACCTTCAGCGAGGTGTCGCGGACCTCGCGCGCCTTCTCACCGAAGATCGCGCGCAGCAGCCGCTCCTCGGGGGTCAGCTCGGTCTCGCCCTTGGGCGTGACCTTGCCGACCAGGATGTCGCCGGGGACGACGTCCGCGCCGATGCGGATGATGCCGCGCTCGTCGAGGTCGGCCAGGACCTCCTCGGAGACGTTCGGGATGTCCCGGGTGATCTCCTCGGGGCCGAGCTTGGTGTCGCGGGCGTCGACCTCGTGCTCCTCGATGTGGATCGAGGACAGCACGTCGTCCTGGACGAGGCGCTGGCTGAGGATGATCGCGTCCTCGTAGTTGTGGCCCTCCCACGGCATGAACGCCACGAGCAGGTTCTTGCCGAGCGCCATCTCACCGTTGTCGGTGCACGGCCCGTCGGCGATGACCTGGCCCAGCTCGACCCGGGCGCCCTCTTCCACGATGGGCTTCTGGTTGAAGCAGGTGCCCTGGTTGGACCGCTTGAACTTGGCGACCCGGTAGGTGGTGCGGGTGCCGTCGTCGTTCATCACGGTGACGTAGTCGGCCGAGACCTCCTCGACGACCCCCGCCTTCTCGGCCGTGATGACGTCGCCCGCGTCGGTCGCGGCACGGTACTCCATGCCGGTGCCGACCAGCGGCGCCTCGCTGCGCAGCAGCGGCACCGACTGCCGCTGCATGTTGGAGCCCATCAGCGCGCGGTTGGCGTCGTCGTGCTCCAGGAACGGGATCATCGCGGTCGCGACCGAGGTCATCTGCCGCGCGGAGACGTCCATGTACTGGACGTCGCGCGGCGGGATCAGCTCGACCTCGCCGCCCTTCTTGCGGATGAGGACCTTGTCCTCGACGAAGGTGCCGTCGTCGTTGAGCAGGGAGTTGGCCTGCGCGATGACGTAGCGGTCCTCCTCGTCGGCGGTCAGGTAGTCGATCTGCTCGGTGACCACGCCGTCGGTGACCTTGCGGTACGGGGTCTCGACGAACCCGAACGGGTTGACCCGGCCGAAGGCGGCCAGCGAGCCGATCAGGCCGATGTTCGGGCCTTCCGGCGTCTCGATCGGGCACATGCGGCCGTAGTGCGACGGGTGGACGTCGCGGACCTCCATGCCCGCGCGCTCACGCGACAGACCGCCAGGACCCAGCGCGTTCAGGCGGCGCTTGTGCGTCAGCCCGGCCAGCGGGTTGGTCTGGTCCATGAACTGCGAGAGCTGGCTGGTGCCGAAGAACTCCTTGATGGAGGCGACGACCGGCCGGATGTTGATCAGCGTCTGCGGCGTGATGGCCTCGACGTCCTGGGTGGTCATCCGCTCGCGGACGACGCGCTCCATGCGGGCGAGGCCGAGCCGGACCTGGTTCTGGATCAGCTCGCCGACCGTGCGCAGGCGCCGGTTGCCGAAGTGGTCGATGTCGTCGACCTCGATCGGCACGGCGACGGCCCCGAGGGTGGCCTCCTCCTCGCCGGCGTGCAGCCGGACGAGGTACTCGATCGTGGAGACGATGTCGTCCTCGGTGAGCGTCCCCTGCTTCATGTCGAGGTCGAGGCCGAGCTTCTTATTGATCTTGTATCGGCCGACCTTGGCGACGTCGTACCGCTTGGGGTTGAAGTACAGGTTCTCCAGCAGGGTCTGCGCCGACTCGCGGGTCGGCGGCTCGCCCGGCCGCAGCTTGCGGTAGATGTCCAGCAGCGCGTCGTCCTGGCCGGAGGTGTGGTCCTTCTCCAGCGTGACGTTGATCGACTCGTAGGCGCCGAAGTGCTCGCGGATGCGCGCCTCGTCCCAGCCGAGGGCCTTGAGCAGCACGGTGACCGGCTGCTTGCGCTTGCGGTCGATGCGCACGCCGACGTTGTCGCGCTTGTCGATCTCGAACTCAAGCCAGGCGCCGCGGCTCGGGATGACCCGGCAGCCGTAGATGTCCTTGTCGGACGCCTTGTCGAGGGCGCGGTCGAAGTACACGCCGGGCGAGCGGGTCAGCTGCGAGACCACGACGCGCTCGGTGCCGTTGATGATGAAGGTGCCCTTCGGGGTCATGAGCGGGAAGTCGCCCATGAAGACCGTCTGGCTCTTGATCTCACCGGTGGTGTTGTTGATGAACTCCGCCGTCACGAAGAGCGGGGCGGAGTAGGTCATGTCCTTGTCCTTGCACTCCTCGACGGAGTACTTGGGCGGTTCGAACCGGTGGTCGCGGAACGACAGCGACATGGTTCCGGAGAAGTCCTCGATCGGACTGATCTCTTCGAAGATCTCCTCCAGCCCCGACTGGGTCGGGACGCTCTTACTTCCGGCCTTCTGGGCCGCCTCGACCCGGGCCTTCCACCTCTCGTTGCCCAGCAGCCAGTCAACGGAGTTGGTCTGCAGTGCAAGGAGGTCCGGGACTTCGAGCGGCTCCTTGATGCGCGCGAAGGAGACGCGGTTCGGACCGGTTGCGGTATTCGAGGCGTTGCGCGAGGCTGCCAAGAGTGGTCCTTCCGAGGGCTCGCGGCGTAACTGACGACACGCACGCCAGACGATCCACGTCCAAGACCCGCACATCAGGGTCCAAAACGGACCCCTCGCGGGGGAGCTCTCACACGTGGATAGTCAGAGGGCAGCGCAAAGGGGCAGTGTAGCCGACCGCCACACCGCTCGCAACTCTAGCGCCGCAGTATGCATCACAGTTGCCTTGGAGCATCGCCCCTCAGGGGCGTGTAGTCAAGAGCGGACTTGGACTTTTCGGGCTCTGACCTGCAGTGAGGAAGGCCATAGTTTAGGATCCGGTCGCCTACCCGTTGGTAAGCGCACGAAACGCCCCTGGCGGCGGGCGATAACGCACCGATCACCAGGTGCCGGACGGGCCCGTCGAGGCCGCTCGGAGCGGGTCTCGCGGGCGGGCCGCACGGGCTCGCTAGGAGATCACCGCGAGCTCCGAGGCGAGCCACTTCCCCCGCTCCTTGACCATGGTCAACCTGATCCGCAAGGGCTCGGGCAAGCGCTGCTGCTTGTCGGAGGCGGTCTGCGACGTCCGGTTGGCGTACACCAGCGCGACGACCCTGTCCGGGGACGCGCTCACGACGCCCGCCTTCATCACCGTCGTCGAGGAGACGGCCCGTTCGCGGGGCGCCAGCGTCTTCAGCGTCTCGGCGAGCTTCTCGAACTCGCCGCGCAGCCTGCCCGTGGTCATCGCCGCGCCGGCCTTCAGGTCGCTGTCCAGGCTCCGGTAGTCGTAGGACGACAGCGCCTGGGCCGCGCGGGACGCGGCGAACAGCCCCTGCCTGGACGCGGTCTCCGTCGCCTTCTGGTCGCGCACCTTGAGCGCGAGCATGGTCGTCGCGCCGCCCAGCGCGAGCACGAGGCCCACCAGCACGACGACCAGCGTCCCGCTCCGCAGCGCCCCGGAGCCCCGCCCCTCGGCGCGGACCCTGGGGACGCGGACACGCCTCCGCTTCGGCGCGCCCTCCTCGGCGCCGTCGCCGCCGGACTCGTCCAGGACGGTCCCGGTCTTCGCGGACTCGGGGGACGCGGTGGACTCGGTGGACTCGGCGACGCTCGCGAGAGTCGCTTCCTTCGAGGGCTCCCCGGCTTCGGCGCCGGTGGGCCTCCTCAGGTCGATCTTGGACGTCTCGGCGGAGGTCTCGGCCGCCGCGGAGGCGGCCTCCGGAGGGGCTGAGCCGTCCGCTGCGCCCTCGATGGGGGCGGCCGAGCCCTGGGGGGCCTCGCCGTCACCCGAAGGCGTCTCAGCGGATCTGGCGGCCTCGGGTTCGACTTCCGCCTCCGGCTCGGCCTCGGCCTCGGCGGCGGCCGCCTCGGCGGCGATCTGGGCGAGCCGCGCCGCCTCCCTGGCCCTGGCCGCGGCCTCCTCGGCGAGCCGGGCGGCCTCGGCGGCCTCCTCGGCCTTCGTCGCCCGCTCGGCGGCCCTGCGGGCCTTGTCGGTCGTCTCGGCCGTCACGGGACCACCTCCAGTTCGGACACGAGCCAGCGGTCACCGTCTCGGGTGAGGTCCATCTGGTACCGGTAGGCGCGCGGCGCGCCCTGCTTCACCTTGGCGTTGGTGACGGTGCCGTTCAGGGAGACGATCACCTCGGCGGAGTCGCCGTCCATCGACACCACGGCGGCGTCGACCTCGCTGACGCTGGACTTGGCGCCGGTCTTGGCGAGCTGGTCCAGCAGCTGCTTCGCCTGGGTGCCGAGCTTGTTCCTGAGGTCGCCGGTGGTGCCGGCGACGATGCGGTCGACGTCGCGCTGCGCGGTCGTGTGGTCGAGCGTCATCAGGTTGACGCCCATCTGCCGCGCCGCCTGAAGGGCCTTCGCCCGCTGGTCGGCGTCGTCCTTCTTCCGCATGGAGACGACGCCGAGCCACGCGGACGCGACGACGAGCCCCACCACGAGGACGCTCAGCACGATCGTGGCCAGGGGGAGCCAGGGGGTGCGCCTCATCGGGCCGGCCTCACTGGCTCAACGGTCCGAGCAGGAGCCACTTCCACGACGCTTCCTCTCCCAACTGGCGGGTTCCGGCGCTCCGGGGCATCACGTACTGCTTGCCGTCGGGGCCGTAGACCGCCCCGGTCGATGGATCGTATCCAGCGAATTCGACTGTTTCCGCCGGGTACGAAAGGTAGAGATTGCCGTCCGCGAGCTGGCCGGTCGGCGCCTTCGTCGGCTGCTTTCCGTCCGGGCCCCCGGCCTGCGAGCCGTTGCCGCTCTTCCCGTCCGCGCCGCCTTCGGGGAATCCGGCGCCGCTGGTGGCGCCCGGGGGGACCCGCGGATAGGGCGCGACGGCCTCGCGCGGGAAGTTGCGGGCCCCGCGGACGGCGCTCGGCGAGTCGTGCGCGTCCTTGCACCCTGCGTCGAGCCTGGGGTCCTTCTTGGACGTGTCCTGCGGCCAGCGCTTCTTGACCTTCTCGTAGCCCTTGGTGCAGGGGGGCGGGGAGTCGATGTTGAGCGCGAGGCCGAGGTGCTGGGTGCCGTCGCCGGGGGTGACGGTGAACGCGCCCGCGAGCGTCACCGGATACAGGATGAACAGCGACCGGAGCCCCGCTTTGTGGGACGACACGATCTGCCCGGTCGTGGTGAGGTTCGCCAGCAGGACGGGCAGCGTCGGCGCGAGCTGGTCGATCGCCTTGTGCGTCTCGTCCACGGCGCCCGGGGCGTTCGTGATGGTCCGGCGCAGCGCCGGGTCGTCCTCGCGGAGCGAGGTCGTCAGCTCGTTGAGGTTGCGGGCGAACCCGCGGATGTTCGCGCCCTGGGACCGCTGCGTGCCGAGCACGGTCACGCTGTTGTCCAGCAGCCGCTTGGTGTCGGGGAAGGCCCGGTCGGCGGTCTTCAGCAGCCGGTCGGTGTCGTCCAGGATCGACTGGAGGTCGGACGCGGATCCGGTGAACGCCTTGTCCAGCTCGTCCACGATCGTCGCGAGGTCCCTGGTGTTCACCGACCCGACGAGCGCGTCGACGTTGCGCAGCAGCTCGGCGGTCGACACCGGCAGCCTGGTCAGCCTCCGGGGGATCGTGTACGCCTCGCCCTGGTCGAGGTAGGGCCCGTCCCTGCGGCTCGGCCGGAGGTCGATGTACTGCTCCCCCACCGCCGACCGGTTCGCCACGATCGCGGACGTCCCCTCGCGCGGGATCCGCTTGCCGCTCCCGCGTTCGAGCTTCAGCTTCACGCGGATCCCGTCGCGGGTCAGCTCGATCGGGCCGACGCGTCCGACGGGCACGCCCCGGTAGGTGACCTCCGCGCCGGTGAACACGCCGCCGGAGTCGGTGAGGTCGACGTAGGCGGTGTACTCCTTGCCGAGCGCGCCGCGTCCGATGCCGATGTAGTTCACCGACACGACGGCCACACCGATGACCGTGATGAGCGCGAAGGCGATGAGCTGGAGCTTGACGCCGGGTTTGAGGATCACGAGAGTCCCCCCGTCATCAGGTCCCGGAGGCCGCCGGGCGGCGCCATCGAGCGCGGCCTGCCCGACCCGCCCGACCCGCGCGGCGTCGCGGGCGTCCCGGACGGGCTCGGGGACGCGCCGCCTCCGGTCAGACCCGGAAGGCTCGGAAGGGCCGGGAGAACGCCGCCCCCGCCTCCCCCGCCGCCCCCTTCGGGGGTCTGCGGCAGCACGCCCAGCGGGGCCTCCGGCAGCGTCACGTTCGGCACCTGGAGCATGTTCCGCATCTGCTGTCCGCTGCCGAGCAGCCCTTCGAGGTCGGTGCCGCCGAGCAGGTTCCGCGCGATCGACTCGAAGTCCAGGTCGAGGGTCAGCCGGACGTTGCCGTAGTCGCCCTCGACGACGTTGCCGAACGTCGCCGGGAACGGGAAGGTGATCAGCGCCTCCAGCGAGCGCGGCAGGTCGGACCCGGCCTTGTTGAGGTTGCGCAGGATCGTGTCGAGGTCGCGCAGGTTCGCGACCATGTCGGCCTGCGAGGCCCTGATCACGCCGGTCGTGGTGCGGCTCAGCCGGTCCAGCGCGACGAGCATCCTGGTGAGGTCGGCGCGGTTGCGGTCGAGGACGGTGATCGCCGGGCCGGTCCGGTCGATCGTGTCGGTGATCGTGCGGCGCTCGGCCGAGAGCCTGCCGGTGAGCCGCTCGATGCTGTCGAGCGCGCGGGTGATCGCGGCGCGGTTGCGGTCGAGGGTGCCGGTGAAGGTGTTGACCCGGTCGAGCACCGACCTGATCGTCGGCTCGCGGCCGCCCATCACGGCCTGCAGCTCGTGGCTGATCGTGGCGACCTGTTCGAGGCCGCCGCCGTTCAGCAGCAGCGACATCGCCGACAGCACCTCCTCGATCTCGGTGCCGTGGGACGTGCGGCCGAGCGGGATCAGGTCGCCCGAGCCGAGCTCCCCGGTGGGGGGCTGCCCGGCGGGCGGCGCGAGCGCCACGTACTTCTCGCCGAGCAGGCTGGTCTGCCCGATCGTCGCGGTGGCGTTGTCGGGGAGCCGGACGTCCCGCCGCAGCTTGACGGTGACGACGGCGTGCCAGCCCGCGTCGCCGCCCGCGAGGTCGATCTTCTCGACCTTGCCGACCGAGACGTCGTTGACCTTGACGACCGACTGCGGGACGAGGTCCAGCACGTTCGCGAACTCGATCTTCACCGTCCGCGGGTTCGAGCCGAGGTCGGGGCCGCCGGGCAGCGGGATGGAGTCCACGCCGCCGAACGAGCAGCCCGACAGCGCGGCCACGCCCGCGAGGGCGGCCGACAGGAGCAGCCGCGCGCGGCGCCGGGCGGGGCTCATCGGCCGCCTCCCGGGAGCAGCGAGGTGATCGGCTGCGGCTGGTGCGGGTTGCGCACCGGCCGGCCGGTGGTCCCCGGGCCCTTGCCGCCCGGCTCGCCCTGACCGCCCGACTTGCCCTGGCCGCCGGGGCCGTAGGCGTCCGGCGGGATCGGCACCGGGTCGTAGTGCGTGGTCAGCGCGGTGATCCAGGACAGGTCCAGGCTGAAGTTCGTGAGCGCCTTGCCGATCGGGTTGAAGGGCCGCAGGAAGCTCAGGCACTGCTTGGCGGGCGTCCCGACCGAGTAGGCCAGCGAGCACAGCCAGTCGGCCAGGTCGTGGAACTGGCGCAGGTCGGCGCGGTCGTGGATGGTGCCGCTGATCGGGTCGTAGGCGCGGGCCAGGTTGTTGATCGCCAGCGGACCGGCCTCCAGCACCTCCGCCAGCGCGTCCTTCTCCTTGACGAGCACGCCCGTCACCTGCGCGAGCTGCCGGACGTTCACGGCCAGCTCGCCCCGGTTGTCCTTGATGAACCGCTGGATGTCGCGCAGCGTCGGCGCGAGCGTGTTGAGCGCGGCGCTCAGCTCCTCCTTCTCCCCCGCGAGCTGCCCCGACACCCCGTTCAGATGGCCGGTGAACGACTTGATCTGCTGGTCGTTCGCCTTCATCGCGTCAGTGATGACCCGCAGGTTCTGGATCGTCTTGGCGACGTCGCCGCGGTCGGCGCTGAGCGTGCTCAGCATCTTGGACGTGTCGCCGATCGTCTGCCGGATGTCGGCGCCCTGCCCGTCCAGGTTGTCGGCGCCGACCTTCAGCAGCCGCGACAGCGCGCCCGTGCCGTCCGTGCCCGGGGCGTTGGCGCCCTTCGGGCCCAGCGCCTGGCTGAGGTCGTTCAGGCTGCCGCCGATCTCGTCGACCTCGACGGGCACCTGGGTGCGCCCGACCGTCAGCGTCGCCTTGTCCGGGAGGACCGGCCCGCCCCGGTAGACCGGCGTCAGCTGGACGTAGCGGTCGGCGACGAGCGTCTGGTTCACGATGGCGGCGCGGGCGTCGGCCGGGACCTTGTACTTGGCGTCGTAGCGCAGCTCGACGCGGACCGAGTCGCCGACCGGCGTCACCCTGGTCACCTCGCCGACCGGGATCCCGAGGATGCGCACGTCGGCGCCCTTGTAGAGGCCGACCGTCCGGCTGAAGTAGGCCGTCATGTGCCGCTGCCGCTTCTCCGGGAACGCCAGCGTGAGCAGCGCGGCCAGCACGGCGAGCGCGAGGATCGCGCCGCCGAGCCGGAGGATGGTCGCTGAGTTACGCACGGGGAACCTGCCTGCCGCTCACGGGAGGAAGGGCAACGGGCTGTCGTTGCCGGGCCGACTGCCTTGCCGTGGTCCGCCTTGCCGTGGTCCGCCCTTCTTCTGCCCGCCGCCGCCCGAGGGGAGCTCCAGGGACGCGGGGATGGGGATGAGGTTCTGGATGTAGGAGTCGAACCAGCGGCCGGTGCCGGTGACGTCCGCGAACTGGCGGGCGAACGGCGCGAACAGCTGGAGGATCCGGTCGAGGTTGTCCTGGTTGCGCAGCAGGATCGCGTTGGTCTTGCGCAGGTTGTCGAGCATCGGGCGCAACTGCGCCTCGTTCTCCTTGATCAGGGCGTTCACCTGCTGCGACAGCGTCACGGTGTTGACGAGCAGCTGGTGGATGACCGCGCGCCTGGCCTGGACGGCCTGGAGCACCTTGTCGCCGTCCTGGATCAGCTTGGCGAAGTCCTTGTTCCGGTCGGCGAGCAGCTGCGAGACGTCCCTGGCCTTGCCGGTCAGCTCGTGGAGCTGGTCGTCGCGGGAGGCGACCGTGTTCGACAGCCGCCGCAGCCCGCGCAGCGACGCCCGGATCTCCTCGGGCGAGTTCTGGAAGGTCTGCGCGAGCACGTCGAACGACCGCGCGACCTCCTTCTCGTCGATCTTCTGGAACTTCTTCGTCAGCTCGCTGATCGCCGGGACGACCTCGAAGGGGACGTGCGTCCGCTCGATCGGGATGTGGCGGCCGAGCGCGCCCTTCCCGCGCGGGGTCAGCGCCAGGTAGTGCGCGCCGAGCACCGTCTTGATCTTGATGTCGGCGCCGGTGCGGTCGCCGAGCCGCACGCCGTCGTCCACCCGGAAGGTGACCCTCACGTGGTCGCCGTCGAGTTCGAGGCCGGTGACCTTGCCGACCTTGACGCCCGCGACGCGGACCTCCTCGTCGGACTTCAGCCCGGCCGCCTCCTTGAAGTCGGCGGTGTGGGTCGTGCCGCCGGACAGGAACGGGATGCCGTCGAGGTTCAGCGCGACCGCCAGCGCGACGATGATGACCGCGAACCCGGCGAGGCCGATGGGGACCGGGTTGCGCTCCCGGAACGGGACCCTCATCTACTTGCACCTCGCGTTCTCGTTCACGAGCGCCGGGGTCTGGATGGCCGGTCCGCCCGGCAGCCGCACCCTCGCGTCGAAACCGCAGATGTACATGTTGAACCAGGAGCCGTAGGAGGAGATGTTCACGAGCTTCTGGAGCCGGCCCGGGGTCCGCTGGAAGCCCTGGTCGAGCGCGCCGCTGTTCGCGTTGAGCGTCCCGGTGAGCTGCCGCAGGCCCGCGATGTCGTCCTTCAGGTCGGGCCGGACGTCCTTCAGCAGCCCCTGCGTGGTGCCGGTCAGGTCGTTGATCGCCGCGACCGAGTCGAAGATCGCCTGCCGGTCGTCCGACACCCCGCCGACGAAGCCGCGCAGGTCGGTGATCAGCTGGTTGATCTCGTCGTGCCGCTCGTTGATCGTGCCGAGCACCGCGTTCAGGTTGTCGATGACCTTCCCGATGACCTGGTCGCGGTCCGCGAGGGTGTTGGTGAGCGAGGCGACGTGCGCGAGCAGGCTGTTGACCGTCCCGCCCTCGCCCTGGAGGGTCTGGACGATCTGGAACGCGAGCTTGTTCACATCGTCCGGCTCCAACGCCTTGAACAGCGGGCGGAACCCGTTGAACAGCGTCGTCAGGTCGAGCGCGGGCGCGGTCTGGCCGACCGGGATCGTCCCGCCGGGGCGAAGGTAGTCGTTGGAGCGGCCCGCCCCGTCGGTCAGCGCGACGTAGCGCTGCCCCATCAGGTTCCGGTACCGGATCTGGACCTTCGTGGACGCGGGCAGCCCCGCCTGGAACACCCCGCCCTTCCTGACGCTGAACGTCACCTCGGCCTGGTTCCCGCGGTGGAGCCGGATCTTCTCGACCTGCCCGACCCGGACGCCCGCGACCCGCACGTCGTCCTTGGGCAGCAGCCCCGCCACATCGGTGAAGATCGCCTTATAGCCGCGCGTCGCGCCGAAGTGCACGTTGGCGATCGTCATCGCCAGCACGCCGGTCGCGAGCGAGGTGAGGACCACGAAGATCCCCAGCTTGATCGCGGCGCTCGTCGTCCTCACCGGACCGTCACCACCGATCCGCGCAGCAGCGGCGCCATCATGAGCTGCGACAGGTCCGACAGCCGGTCGGACGGGGTGCGCGTCATCGGCGCCACGATGCTCTTGACCCGCTCCTTCTCGCTCATCGACCCGGGATCGACGAACACGTTCGACACGGCGCGGCCGCGGTTCCCCGGGGTGCCTCCGCCGTTCGGGTCATCGGGGTTCTTCCACCACAGGTCGTCCTGCGTGCCGTCCAGCGCGAGGTAGTCGGGGAAGGGGACCTTCGGGTTCGGCAGGCCGTAGCAGCGCGGGTTCCGCTGGTCCTTGGCCTCCGGCTTGTCCAGCGGGTAGGTGTAGGCGGGGCGCGGCTTGACGATCTCGATCGTCAGGTTGAAGGTCTTGGAGCCGTTCGCGCCCGCCGCCCGCTCGGCCTCGCCCTTCAGCTTCATCATCCCGGCGAGCACGCACGGCAGCGACGGCGAGTACCGGGCGACCACGCCGAGCGCGTCCCGGTTCGCGATGTTGAACCCGATGATCTTCGGGCCGTTCCGCCGCATGAACGCGTCGCCGTCGTTCGCCAGGCTCGTCACCGCGGGGATCAGGCCCTCGATCGTCGCCTTCTTGTCGGTGATGGTCGTGCTGGTCACGTTGAGGTTGCGCAGGGTCTGGAGCAGGTCGGGCGCCGCGGCGGTGTAGATGTCGGACACGTCCGAGAGCGCGTTCAGGTCGTGCACCAGCGTGCCCAGCTCCGGGTTGACCTTCCGCAGCAGCGCGTCGGCCTGCTCGATGTCGCGGCCGATCTGGTCGCCGCGCCCCTGGAGCGCGGTGGCGAGCGCGTTCAGCGTCGAGTTGAGCTGCTTGGGCTTCACGGCCCGCAGGAGCGGGAGCAGGTCGTCGAGCACCTTGTTGACCTCGACGGCGGCCTGCGAGCGGTCCTGCTGGATCACCTGCCCCTTGCGCAGGCCGAGCGCGCCCGCGTGCTCGGGGATCTCCAGGTCGACGTACTTCTCGCCGAACAGCGTCTTCGGCAGCAGCCGCGCCTGGACGTTGTTCGGGATCAGCCGGGCCTTGTCCGGGTCGAGCGCCAGGTGCAGCCGGGCGCCGTCGTCGGTCGCCTCCGTGCCGCGCACCTCGCCGACGATCAGCCCGCGCACCTTCACGTCCGAGCGCGGCAGCAGTTGCAGCCCGGCCCGCTCGGCCGCGACGTCCACCCTGGTCACCGGGGTCAGCGCCTTGTTGAACAGCGCGACCGTCAGCGCCAGCAGCAGCGCCACCGCGACCAGCATCGCCAGGCCGAGCAGCCGGTACCGGATCCGTTCGCCCATCACCCGCTCACCCCGCGATCCGCACGGACGTGGAGGCGCCCCAGATCGCCATCCCCAGCATCAGGTCGACCACGTTGATCACGACGATGCTGGTGCGGACGGCGCGGCCGACCGCGATGCCGACCCCCGCCGGGCCGCCGCTCGCGTGGTAGCCGTAGTAGCAGTGGATCAGCATGACCAGCACCGCGAAGACGATCACCTTGCCGAACGACCAGAGGATGTCGTTCGGCGGCAGGAACAGGTGGAAGTAGTGGTCGTAGGTGCCCGTCGACTGCCCGTAGAACAGCGTCACGATCAGCCGTGTCGCGCCGTAGGAGGCGAGCAGCCCGACGATGTACAGCGGCACCACCGCGATCATCCCGGCGATCATCCGGGTGGTGACGAGGAACGGCATCGAGGGGACGGCCATGACCTCCAGCGCGTCGATCTCGTCGGAGATCCGCATCGCGCCGAGCTGCGCGGTGAACCCGCAGCCGACCGTCGCCGACAGCGCCAGCGCCGACACCAGCGGCGCGATCTCCCGCGTGTTGAAGTAGGACGCGACGAACCCGGTGAAGGCGGCCGTGCCGATCTGGTTCAGCGACTCATACCCCTGGAGGCCGACCTGGCTGCCGGTGAAGAACGTCATGAACCCGACGATCACCACCGAGCCGCCGATCACCGCGAGCCCGCCGGTGCCGAGGCTGACCTCCGCGAGCAGCCGCAGGACCTCCGTCCGGTAGCGGCGCAGCACCCGGAACGTCCACGCGAACGCGCGCAGGTAGAACCAGAGCTGCCGCCCGAAGTCCTCAAGCCGCTGCATCGGGACGCCCAGCCACCGGAAGAACGTGCGCCGCGCGCCGCTCGACGTCGCGCTCATGGCCGCACCCCCGGCCGCGCCCCGCGCGGCGCCCCTCGCGGCGCCCCGGTCCCCATCACATGCCCTTCGACGGGACGAACTGGAAGTACAGGGTGGAGATCAGGAAGTTCTCCAGGAACAGCAGCATGAACGTGATGACGACGGTCTGGTTGACCGCGTCGCCCACGCCCTTCGGCCCGCCCTTGGCGTTCAGCCCCTTGTAGGCGGCGACCAGCCCGGCGGTGATCCCGAACACGAACGCCTTCAGCTCGGCCTGGAGCAGGTCGGGGAGCTGCGCGATCGCGTTGAAGGAGGCGAGGTAGGCGCCGGGCGTCCCGTCCTGGAGCATGACGTTGAAGAAGTAGCCGCCCATCAGCCCGACCACCGACACCAGGCCGTTGAGGAAGACCGCGACGAACGCGCAGGCGAGCATCCGCGGCACGACCAGCCGGTGCAGCGGGTTGATGCCGAGCACCTCCATCGCGTCGATCTCCTCGCGGATCTTCCGGGAGCCGATGTCGGCGCACATCGCCGAGCCCGCGGCGCCCGCGACCAGCAGCGAGGTCACCAGCGGGCTCGCCTCCCGCACGATCGCCACGACCGCGGTCGCGCCGGTGTAGGACTGCGCGCCCAGCTGCCGGATCAGCCCGCCGACCTGCAACGACAGCACGCCGCCGAACGGGATCGCGACCAGCATCGTCGGGATGACGGTGACGCTGACGATGAACCACGCCTGCTCGATGAACTCCCGCCACTGGAACGGCCACCTGAACATCGCGCGGAAGGTGTCCAGGCACAGCGCGAAGAACCGGCCCGGCTCCTTGATCGCGATGTTGGCCGCGCCGTCGGTGATCCGGCGGAAGGCGCCGAGGGCTCCGCCGGAGGACGCGCCGTCCGCCTCGTCGCCGCCGCGCCGGTCCGCGTCGATGCCGGGTGCGGCCATCAGCGCCCCGCACCCGGCGCGGACGGCCCGGGACGCGGGTCGCCCGCGAAGCCGCCGTCGGCCGCGGCGGCGGCGCCCGGGGCCATCGAGGCGACGTAGCGCGGCCACTCCTCCACCCAGTCGCGGCCGAGGTCGTCGACGAACGAGCCCGCCGGGGGCGTGACGCCGTGCGCCGCGCACCACGCGCCCGGGGCGTGCTGGCCCGGGCGGATGCGGCCGTCGCTGGTCATGAGCTGCGGCGGGATCGGCGGCAGCCGTCCGGGGTCGCGGCCGAGCGCCGCCTCGGCCTCCAGCTCCGAGACGTCCTTCTCCTCCGACATGCCGATCGGCCCGACCGTGCGGGCGTTGAGGAACTGCCGGACGACCGGCTCCTCGCTGGACAGCAGCATCTCGCGCGGCCCGAACATCACCAGCTCGCGCAGGAACAGCAGGCCGATGTTGTCGGGGACGGTGCGGGCGGTGTTGATGTCGTGGGTGACGATCAGGAACGTCGCGCCGATCTCGGCGTTGAGGTCGACCATCGTCTGGTTCAGCAGCGCGGTGCGGACCGGGTCCAGGCCGGAGTCCGGCTCGTCCACCAGCAGGATCTCGGGGTCCAGGACGAGGGCGCGGGCCAGCCCGGCGCGCTTCTTCATGCCGCCGGAGATCTCGCCGGGCAGCTTCCGCTCGGCGCCGACGAGGCCGACCAGCTCCAGCTTCTCCATGACGATCCGCCGAACCTGCGACTCGGACTTCTTCGTGTGCTCGCGCAGGGGGAACGCGACGTTGTCGTAGAGGTTCATCGAGCCGAACAGCGCGCCGTCCTGGAAGAGCACGCCGAACAGCTTGCGGGTCTCATACAGCTTGGACTCGGGCAGGCGCGGCAGGTCGCGGTCGCCGATCCAGATGTGGCCGCGATCGGGCTTGAGCAGGCCGACCAGCGACTTCAGGAACACCGACTTGCCGGTTCCGGACGGGCCGAGCAGCACGGAGATCTCTCCGGCAGGGACGGTCAGCGACACGTCCTGCCAGATGGTCTGACGGCCGAAGGACTTCGTCAGGCCCTCGACCCTGATCTCGACACCCACTCGTCACCTTTCGTCCAGGCCGGGGGGCTCCCGAACCACTGAGCGAGTAGCACGCGGGCCGTGACACCTCGTGTCCACCCTGTTGCTACCGTCCGGTAGCCGTGACGGGTGCCACTACCGTAGCGGCCCTTCGCGCAAATGGAAGGGGTTCAGTACCAGATCAGCGGCAAAATGCGACGTTGTAAGACAATCGTTACTTACGGCACTGTGGGGGACGATGTGGCCTGCTGGGGCCACCGCGTCAGACGGGACGTTACGCCGCGCACCCGGATCCACACAACCCGTTCGGGCGGACGCGACGAGGCGGCCGCCCCACCGGGTGGGACGACCGCCTCGTCGAAGAGAAGCGCGCGGGCCGTGCTACTTGACGGTCACCGAGGCGCCGGCCTTCTCCAGGGCCTCCTTGGCCTTGTCGGCCGTCTCCTTGTTGACCTTCTCCAGCAGGGCCTTCGGCGCGCCGTCGACCAGGTCCTTGGCCTCCTTGAGGCCGAGGCTCGTCAGCGCGCGGACCTCCTTGATGACCTGGATCTTCTTGTCGCCGGCACCTTCGAGGATGACGTCGAACTCGTCCTGGACGGCGGCCTCCTCGCCACCACCGGCACCACCGGCGGCGGGGGCGGCGGCCACGGCCGCGACCGGGGCGGCGGCCTTGACGTCGAACGCCTCCTCGAACTCCTTCAGGAAGGCGGACAGCTCAAGAAGGGTCATCTCCTTGAAGACGTCGAGCAGTTCGTCGTTGCTGAGCTTCGCCATGATGTTTCCTCCGCTATGGCTTCAGGGTTTAGGGGAACCGCGGGTGCTACTCGGCGGCGGGCGCGTCGGCCGGGGCCTCGGCGGCCGTGTCGGCCGGAGCGTCGGCCGGTGTGTCGGCCGGAGCGTCGACCGCCGCGTCGGCGGGTGCCTCGGCGGTCTCGCCGGCGGCCTCGCGCTTGACGCGCAGGGCCTCGGCCAGCTGCGCGGCCTTGGTCGGCAGGGCGTTGAACAGCGCGGCCGCGTTGCTCATGTTCGCCTTCATCGCGCCGGCCAGCTTCGCGAGGATGACCTCGCGAGACTCAAGGTCCGCGAGCTTGGCGACCTCGGAGGCGTCCATCGACTGACCGTCGATGAAGCCGCCCTTGATCACCAGCAGCGGGTTGGCCTTGGCGAAGTCACGCAGGCCCTTGGCGGCCTCGACCACGTCGCCCTTGACGAACGCGATCGCCGAGGGGCCGTCGAGCAGTTCGCTGAACCGCTCGTCGACACCGGCCTCGCCCGCGGCGCGCCTGGTCAGCGTGTTCTTCACCACGGCGAACCTCGCGTTGTCGCCGAGGTTGCCGCGCAGCTCCTTGAGCTGCGCCACCGTGAGCCCGCGGTACTCGGTCAGCACGGCGCCGCTGGAGTTCTCGAACTCGGACTTGAGCTCGGCGATCGCCGCTGCCTTCTCGGCCTTGGCCATGGGGCCTCCTTCCGATTACCTGGGGAAGCCGCCGGGGCTGAAAAGCTCCAGAAAAACAGGAACGCCCCGGCGTAGGCGCACGGGGCGTGACACGACACGGAGGTCATGTGAAGCTCTCGTCTCACCTACGCGGGCCGCCCGAATCTCTTCGGGTCCTTCGGTCGCCTCGTGGGAGGCGACGACCGGCGGTCTTCGGCAGGCAACAGAATACGCGTTCGCCGTCCCCGGGCCAAATCAGGAGGGCCGCGCCGTTCCCGGCGCGGCCCCGTCACCCTTGGCAGGCGATCCCCAGGTCAGGCGATCAGGTCCCGGTCGGGGGCCGCAACCCGTTGCCGAGCCGCCCGAGCATCGCGCCGAAGTCGCTGGTCTCGCTCGCGGGCGGCGCGGTGATCTGCACCGGCTTCCCGTAGTCGCGGAACGTCATCGTCATCGTCATCTTGCCTTCGGCCGTCAGGCCCGACCCCATCGCCATCTTGCGGGGGAGCTGCCGGTCGTCCACCCACAGGTCGAAGGACATCGCGTCCATGCCGAGCTTGCCCATGGCCTGGCGCTTGCGCCGCTGCTCCTCGGCCGGGAGCTTGGCGAGCGCGTCCTCCAGCCGGTAGGTGCCGGTGTAGTGCGTCGTCCGGACGCCGTCCACCGTCTCCTTGCCGACCTCCCGGACGTCCTTGGACGCGGTGAGCATCTTGGTGCTCTCCACCGGGTCCATCTGCCGCGACTGCTCCATGAGCTGGTCGAGGTTCATGCCCGACTTCTTGCCCAGCTCGTCCAGCGAGATCTTGAGCCAGGGCTTGGCCGCGTTGCCGCCGAGCTGCGACAGCATCGGCATCTTGATGTACATGGTGCGGCCCACCAGCACCTGCTCCATGCCGGGCATCGACCGGCCCGCGACCGTCATCCGGTCGAACCGCATGCCGAACGCCAGGTCGGGCTTCAGGCGGTACTGCACGCTGCCCGTCATCGACGTGTCGCCCGCCGCGGTGCCCTCCACCTTCATGGACAGGTCCGCCTTGAACGAGTCGGTCTGCCCGGTCTTCTGCGCGGTCCTGTGCAGGACCTGCGCGGCGGTCAGCTTGATGTTCTTGCCGGCCTCGTCCACCTTCGTACCGGAGTCGCCGAGACAGCCGGTGAGCGAGAGGGCGAGGCCGGCGGCCACCGCCGTCCCCACGGTGAAGCGACGGATCATCTGGGGGGTCTCCTTCGTCTGGTCTGAGTGCCCGAGCGCTCCGGCCGGACGTCAAGTAGGACGCAGAGGAGACTAGCGGGGTTCGTTTTGTCCGCGCTGCCGCTTTTCTAACCGTGGCTAGTTGCCCCCGAGGAGCGACCCGAGCGAGAGTTCGCCCACCTGGTCCGAGGGCGGCGGGTTCACGCCGAACGACTTGCCGTAGTCGCTGTAGAGCACGGTCACCGTGCCGTTCTCGGCCTGGGACCCCGTGACCCTCGACTCCAGCTTGCGCGGCAGGTTCTGGCCGTCCGTCCACAGGTCGAAGCTGATCTTGCCGTCGCCGTCGGCCTTCGGCAGCCACTTCTGGACGTTCTGGCGCGCCTGCGCGTCCAGCCGGTTCAGCGCGTCCTGCACGGTCACCGTGCCCCTGTAGTGCGTGGTCTTCACCCCGTCGATCGTCTCGGTGCCGACGCGCGAGGCGTCCTTGGAGCCGGTGAACATCTTGGTCTGCTCGGCCGGGTCCACCTGCTGGACCTGGTTGAGCAGGTCCCCGAGGTTGAGCCCGCCGCGCTGCGCGAGCTTGTTCGCGTCGACCTTCACCCACGACTTGCCGCCGCTGACGAACTGCGCCACCTGCGGGACCTTCGCGTACAGGACGTTGTCGGTGTAGATCGCCTGGCCCTTGACGCCCGGGACGTCCCGCCCGCCGAGGCTGAACTCGTCCAGCTTCGCGGTGAACTTCAGCGTCGGACGCAGCCGGAACTGGCCGTTGGCGTGGACCTGCCCACCGTTCGTCCCGGTGCTCTTCACGGTGAGGTCGGCCTTGAACGTGTCGGCCTGCCCGGTCTTCTCGGACGATTTCAGCAGCGCCTCGTTGGCGCTGAGCTTCATGTTCTCCGTCGAACCGTTCCCCGATCCGTTGTCCCCGTTGCATCCGGACAGCACGAGCGCCGCGCCCACCGCGGTACCACCGGCCGCCACCACGATTCGTCGGTTCATGGGGGTTGTGCCTCCTTCGTCGCCTTCAGGTGACCCCAGTCTCGTCGCGGGCCCCCAGCGCTACATCCCCCGGTGGTACGAATGGACGCCGATCCGCTACGACCAATGGCGTACCCCCACGCCCCCCCACTCGCCACCCCCCGGGCGGCCGGGGCAGAGGTCAGCACGCGCCGGTCGCCGCGGCGGGGGCCAGCCGGGCCTCGATCACGTCGGCGGCCCTGGGGGCGCCGCCCGCGTCGCGGACGGCTTCGCGCAGCCGGTCCGGGGTCGCCTCGGCCGGGGCGGGGCTCCGGCCCAGCCCGAGTTCGACGAGGCGGTCGGCGGTGGTCCGCTGCTCCGGCGTGCGGGGCACCGCCACCATCGGGGCTGGCTACGGTACGTGCCGGTGCGCCTCGACGTTGGCCGGCAGCGGGCCGGGACCGGCCGGGTCGGCGTCGCGGCCGGCCGACAGCACGACGTGATAGGGCTCGCCGGCGAACGCCTCGACGCATGTCAACACTTGATTCGATCAAACAGACACTTGATTGGATGCGCGCCGCCGCCCTGGCGACGTTGGGCTCCACCGCCGCGTTCCTGCTGCCCAGGGCCGCACGCCCATGAAAAAACGGCAGGGCGCCCCCGGATTTCCGGGGACGCCCTGCCGGTGGTCTCGCTTGGGCTCAGCCCTCTTCGAGCTCGGACGCGAGGTTGCGGACCGCGTTCGGGTCGAGCGGGATGCTCGGGCCCATCGAGGTCGTCAGCGCCGCCTTCTTCACGTAGCGGCCCTTGGCGGCCGACGGCTTGAGACGCTGGATCTCCTCGACCGCCGCCGCGTAGTTCTCCACGAGCTGGCGCTCGGCGAAGGACGCCTTACCGATCACGAAGTGCAGGTTCGCGTGCCGGTCGACCCGGAACTCGATCTTGCCGCCCTTGATGTCGGACACGGCCTTCGCCACGTCCATCGTGACCGTGCCGGTCTTCGGGTTCGGCATCAGGCCGCGCGGGCCGAGGACGCGGCCCAGCCGGCCGACCTTGCCCATCTGGTCGGGCGTCGCGACGACCGCGTCGAACTCCAGGAAGCCGCCCTGGATCCGCTCGATCATCTCGTCCGATCCGACGAGGTCGGCACCGGCCTCGCGGGCCTCCTCCGCCTTCGCGCCGCCGGCGAAGACCAGCACGCGGGCGGTCTTGCCGGTGCCGTGCGGCAGGATGACGGTGCCGCGCACCATCTGGTCGGCCTTGCGCGGGTCGACGCCGAGCCGCAGCGCGACCTCGACGGTCGGGTCGAACTTGACGGCGACGGTCTCCTTGGCCAGCTTCACGGCCTCGACCGGGCTGTAGAGCCGGTCACGGTCGATCTTCTCGGCGGCGGCGCGGTAGCCCTTGCTGCGCTTCATCTTCCGATTCCTCCAATGGAAACGTTGTGGTGCGGGCCAGCGCCGGCCCTTCCACGGTGGTGCCCCTTGTTACTTGACCTCGATGCCCATCGAGCGGGCGGTGCCGGCGACGATCTTCTCGGCGGCGTCGAGGTCGTTGGCGTTCAGGTCGGGCATCTTGGTCGTGGCGATCTCGCGGATCTGGTCGCGGGTCACCGAGCCGACCTTGGTCTTGTGCGGCTCGCCGCTGCCCTTCTCGACACCGGCGGCCTTCAGGATGAGCTGCGCGGCCGGCGGGGTCTTGGTGACGAAGCTGAACGAGCGGTCCTCGTAGATGGTGATCTCTACGGGGATGACGTTGCCGCGCTGGGACTCCGTGGCAGCGTTGTACTGCTTGCAGAAGTCCATGATGTTGACGCCGTGCGGGCCGAGCGCGGTACCGACGGGCGGCGCCGGGGTGGCCTGGCCGGCCTGGAGCTGCACCTTGACCAGCGCGGCAATCTTCTTCTTCGGAGGCATGCGAACCCCTTTGTCCCATTTATCGGTGGTTCCGACTCCCGGACACCCGGGCGACACGGCGGCTGGGACGAATCCGCCGTGTAGGAACCGTTGAAGTCCCGTGCGTCCCGCGAGCGCGGGATCTCAAGACCGGACCGGCCCCGCACGGCGGGGCGACCCGTCAAGGCTACGCGGTGCGCGGAGCGCTCCGGTCAGATCTTGGAGACCTGGTTGAACGACAGCTCGACCGGCGTCTCGCGACCGAAGATCGAGACCAGCACCTTCAGTTTCTGCTGCTCGGCGTTGATCTCGTTCACGGTCGCGGGGAGCGTGGCGAACGGGCCGTCCATGACGGTGACGGACTCGCCGACCTCGAAGTCGACGGTCGCGGCGACCTTGGCCTGCTCCTTGGTCTTGACGACGCCCTCCTCCGGCTCGGGGGCGAGCAGGTTGGCGACCTCGTCCAGGCTCAGCGGGGACGGCTTGTTCAGCAGGCCGACGAAGCCGGTCACGCCGGGCGTGTTGCGGACGGCGGCCCACGACTCGTCGGTCAGCTCCATCCGGACGAGGATGTAGCCCGGCAGCACCTTCTCGTTGACCTTCTGGCGCTTGCCGCCCTTGATCTCGGTCACCTCGTGCTGGGGGACCTCGATCTGGAAGATGAAGTCCTCCATGTTGAGGGTCTGGGTGCGGGTCTCGATGTTGGTCTTGACCCGGTTCTCATAGCCCGCGTAGGAGTGCACGACGTACCAGTCGCCCGGCTGGAGGCGGAGCTGCATCTTGAAGTCGGCGTAGGGGTCGGCCGGCGGACCGGCGGGCTCCTCTTCCTCCTCCTCTGCGGCCTCTTCCCCGGCTGCCCCGGCGTCTTCCCCGGCCTCGGCGTCGGCGTCGGCGCCCTCGACCGCCTCGGCGAGGTCGGCCGCGCCCTCGGCGGCCTCGGCGGGCGGCTCGTCCTCGCCCTCGGTCTTCGTGTCAGCGGGCTCGGCCTCGCCGGCGGCGACGGCAGCCTCGGCCGTCTCGTCGGCGGGCTCGGCCGCCTGGTCGGCCGCAGCAGCCGCAGCGGACTGGGCCTCTTCAACGGCCTCGTCGTAGGGCTGTGAGGACTCGGACACGATGACTCTTTCTCTCGTTCGGTATGCGGTGATGTAACTGGCGACGGGTGCGGCGGCGACCGACCCGGCGAAAAGCCTGGGGATCAGGCGAAGATCTGGTAGATCAGCTTCTGGAGGCCCCAGTCGGCGCCGGAGACGATGCCGACCATGACCAGCACGAACACGAGCGAGACCGTCGTGTAGGTGATGAGCTCCCGGCGCGTGGGCCAGATGACCTTGCGCAGTTCGGCGATGACCTGGCGCACGAAGAGGGGAGGCGTGGTCCGCTTGTGCGCGGCCCTGCCCTTGCCTTCGTCCTTCTCCGCGGCCTCGCCGCGCGTCTCAGTCGCCATAGCCGCCGTTCACCTCATAGGTCGTGGTCCAACCACCCCGGTGGTTGTCGCGCGTGCCCGTGCCACGGGGTGCCACGGCGACCGCCGCAGCGCGGACGGCGCGGTGCGCGCACCGCACCTCGCAGGGCAGGAGGGACTCGAACCCCCAACCGCCGGTTTTGGAGACCGGAGCTCTACCAATTGAGCCACTGCCCTTCATTCTCCGGATGGAGAACCCCGGCCACGGAACCGGGCCGTGCCCCGCCTTCAGTCTAGAACCTGCCGCCTCCGTGTGCGGACAGCCTCATATACCGACGACGCGTCACTTGGAGGGTGAGTCTACGTCCCACGGGCCCCCGCGTCGAACCAGAGCGCCGGAGATCATCGGGGCGGTGCGCGGGCGGCCCGTCCGACCGGCGCGGATATATGTCTCGGGTGAGGCGGCGGCGTCTGTAACGATAGGGACATGAGCATCGACCGTCCTCGCATCTCCAAGCGCATCGCCGCGATATCCGAATCCGCCACGCTGGCCGTCGACGCCAAGGCCAAGGCGTTGAAGGCGGCGGGCCGCCCGGTCATCGGGTTCGGCGCGGGCGAGCCCGACTTCCCGACCCCCGACTACATCGTGGAGGCGGCGGTGGCGGCGTGCCGGGTGCCGCGCTTCCACAAGTACACGCCCGCCGGCGGGCTGCCCGAGCTGCGCGCGGCCATCGCCGACAAGACCGCCCGCGACTCCGGCTACCAGGTCGAGGCCGGGCAGGTGCTGGTCACCAACGGCGGCAAGCAGGCGGTGTACGAGGCGTTCGCGGCGCTGCTCGACCCGGGCGACGAGGTGATCGTCCCGACCCCGTACTGGACGACCTACCCCGAGTCGATCAAGCTGGCGGGCGGCGTGCCCGTGGACGTGGTCGCCGACGAGACGACCGGCTACAAGGTGAGCGTCGAGCA
Organism: Actinomadura sp. NEAU-AAG7; assembly: GCF_018603865.1. NCBI lineage: Bacteria > Bacillati > Actinomycetota > Actinomycetes > Streptosporangiales > Thermomonosporaceae > Actinomadura > Actinomadura sp. NEAU-AAG7. Next base: position 166,968 of record NZ_JAHFZY010000004.1, on the reverse strand, counting down.
GCTTGAGGCCGCCCGCACCGAGCGGACGAAGGTCCTGCTGTTCGTCTCGCCGTCCAACCCGACCGGCGCGGTCTACACCCGCGACGAGGTCGAGGCGATCGGCCGCTGGGCCGAGGAGCACGGCCTGTGGGTCGTCACCGACGAGATCTACGAGCACCTGGTGTACGGCGGCGCCGAGTTCCACTCGCTCCCGGTCGTGGTGCCGGAGCTGGCCGACCGGACGCTCGTCCTGAACGGTGTGGCGAAGACGTACGCGATGACGGGCTGGCGGGTGGGCTGGCTGATCGGCCCGGCGGACGTGGTGAAGGCCGCCGCGAACCTCCAGTCGCACGCGACGTCCAACGTGGCGAACGTGTCGCAGGCGGCGGCGCTGGCGGCGGTGACCGGCGACCTGTCGGCGGCGGCCGAGATGCGCAAGTCCTTCGACCGGCGCCGCCAGACGATCGTGCGGATGCTGAACGAGATCCCCGGCGTGGTGTGCCCCGAGCCGGAGGGCGCGTTCTACGCCTACCCCTCGGTCAAGGCGCTGATCGGCAAGGAGATCCGGGGGAAGCGCCCGCGGACGTCGGTGGAGCTGGCCTCGCTGATCCTGGAGGAGGCGGAGGTCGCGATCGTGCCGGGTGAGGCGTTCGGGACGCCGGGCTACTTCCGGCTGTCCTACGCGCTGGGCGACGACGACCTCGTCGAGGGCGTGTCGCGGGTCGGCAAGCTGCTGTCCGAGGCGGTCTGAGCCGCTCGGCGGCGCATGGAGAGGCGACCGGAGAGGCGACCGGCCCCGGAGGCACCCCTGCCCCGGGGCCGGTCGCATTCGGGACGGGGCACACCAGGGTCCCGTCCGTGGTCGGTGGAGTCCGTGGCCGGAGTCCGTGGCCGGTGGAGAGGGTCACTTCGGCGGGGCGTCCCACGGCGGCCCCTCTCCGCCGTGGGACGCCCCGCCGGAGCGGGGATTCGCCGCGGGGGTGCCTCCCTTCCAGAGCCGTTCTAGGGACGGACCCCCTCGGCGATTCGCATCAACTGCCCTTCCGCGGACCCGCCCGCCCGCACGATCACGCCCACGCCGGGGCGGGCCAGCCAGGACACCTGCCGCCCGGCCCGTCCGGAGCCGGGGACGTCGCTCGTGAGCGCGGGCGTCCCGTCCACGGAGGTGTGGCCGGGGACGCCGCGCACCGGGGCGAGGTCCCCGATGCCGAACCCCGTCCCCCGCACGATGGCGACCTCGACCCAGCCGCTGGGCCCGTGCCATGCGCAGGTGGTGGTCCGGCGCCCGTCCTCGCCTGTGCTCGCACACGGCTCGGACGGGGTGAGCCCGTCCGGCAGGAACGTCACCCAGTCGGGTAGACCCCGGACGGGAGGCGGCCCCGGCTTGGCCGGACGCCCCTCGGACCCGCCCCCGGATGGATGAGCGCCCGGCGAGCCGTGCGTGGGGCCCGCCCCGGGCTTCCCCTTCGCCGGTGAAGGTGCGGGGGCACCCGGGGCGGGCGGCTCCTCCGGCCGCTGGAGCACCGAGACGCCGGTGGACGGCCGACCGCTCTCGGGCGCTCCGGCGGGCGTGGCCGTGAACGAGTGGTAGGTGGGCACGAAGGCGACGGCGGCGACGGACGCGGCGGCGACGCCCATGCCCACCCGGATCCGGGTGACCCGGCGCCGGTGGCGGCGCCGCACGTCGGCGACGAGCGAGGGCGGCGCGGTGGCGGTCGCGACCTGCTCGGCCATCGCCTTCCGTAGTTCACTCTCCAGGTCCATCGCTCAGCTCCCCAACGGCGCCAGGTGAGTGCCGAGGCGCTCCCGGAGCCTGGCGAGGCCCCGGGACGCCTGGCTCTTGACCGTCCCGACGGAACAGCCGAGAGCCTGCGCGGTCTCCGCCTCCGAGAGGTCCTCCCAGAAGCGCAGGACGAGCACGGCGCGTTGCCGCGGCCCGAGCTTGCGCAGTTCGTTCATGAGCGTCCCCCGTAGCTCCACGGCGTGGTCGGACGAGGCGGCCGGGGTGTCGGGCAGCCTCGCCATCTGGATCTCCCGCAGCACCTTCCAGCGCCGGGACCGGCTGATCACGAGATTGACCAGGATCCGGCGGACGTAGGGCTCGGGATCGGTGTCGGCGTCCAGCCTTCCCCAGTGCCGGTACGCCTTCTCCAGCGCGGTCTGGAGCATGTCCTCGGCGTCCTGGTGGGCGCCGCACAGCAGCGACGCGGTTCGCAGCAGCGCGTTGCCGCGGTCCGTCACGAACTCCACGAACGACCTGTCGTCTCGACGCGCCACTGTGCTCCGTCCGGCTGAGAGCGGATACGCCTGCCGAGGACGGGCGGCTCCCGCGCCGGAGCCGCCCGTCCGCGTCCTACTTGGCCTGCCGCAGCGCGGCGGCCACGTCCCGGAGGTCACCGGCGATGACGGGGCTGCCGTCGACGAACAGCGAGTAGCCGTTCGGGTCGAAGACCAGCACGCCCCCGCCCGCGGGCCCCTGCCAGCCGGCGAAGCCGCCGACGGTCACCGGGCTACCGCCGGTGGCGGGGAGCGCGAGCGCCTTGCGCAGCTCAGTCTGCGGCATGCCCGCCGGGGTCTTCAGGGTTTCGACGGTGAGCCACTGCCCGGCCTTGCCCGTCCACTTCTGGGTGACGCCGCAGATCTTCTTGGCCTTCAGCGCCTTGGAGCCGGGGGTGGTGGAGGTGTAGGTGAGGCCCTTGGTCAGCATGACGGCCTTCTCCACCGGGCCGCCGACCTTCACCGCGGGCGGCAGCTTGGAGCAGTCGAGCCCCTTGGCGCCGGGCAGGGCGGGGACGGCCGGAACGCCGGGCTTGGCCGGGAGGGGCACGGCCGGCGCGTGCGGGGCGGTGCCCTTGGGCAGCGTCCGCTTGGCGTCCGGGAGGCAGGTGGGCGGCTTGCCCTTGCCGGGGAGAGTCGCCTTGCCGGGGAGGTGCTGCCCACCCGGGACGTTCACCTTCCCGCCGGGCACGGACGGCAGCTTCTTCTGTGTGTCACCGGGGGCGATGCCGTGCGTGCCGGGCTTCGGGAGGGAGCCGTCGGGCAGCTTCGCACCGGGCACCTTCGCGTCCGGGAGCTTCGCGTCCGGAAGCTTCGTGCCGCCGGGGACCTTCCCGTCGGGCAGCTTGGTGTCGGGGAGCTTGGGGTCGGGCAGCTTCGCGCCGCCGGGGACCCGCGCGTCCGGGAGCCCGGCGCCGGGCAGCTTCGCGCCCGGGACGTTCGGGACGCCGGGGGTGCCCGGCTTGGCCGGGAGGCACGTCGGGGCGGCGGGGGCGGGCGCGATCTTCTTCAGGTCGTGCGCCGCCGTGGTCCTGGAGCTCTCGGACTGGAGGCCCGCGTCCTGGTGCGAACCGGTCATCGCCCACGTCGCGCCGCCGCCCACCGAGATGGCGCCGACCGCGGACGCCGCGATCAGGGCGGCCTTCAGCGTGATCATCCTGTATCCCTCTCTGCCCGTCTGTCTCTTGCACCCCTCGTATACGCGCGACCCCGGAGCGGGGTTGCACGCGATTCCAAAGTTTTTTCGGGCATGTCCTGGGGACTGCGTCCACCCGTGCGACCGTCCCGGTCGCCGGGCCGGTCCGGGCCACTCCGCGCCGCCGCGCGCATGGCCGCCGCGTGTCATTGCGGATAGTCCGGTCAGGTGGTCCTGCCGGGGCGGACGCCGAGGAGGCGATGTGATCCGGCAACATACGTCCATGGAGGCCCCTACCGTGTCACCCCACCCGGCCCGGCCGCGTTCCGCGCCGGACCGCCGCGAGGACGCCGCCGTCGCGTCCCGCCCCGCCCGCCCGGACGTGGCCCTGCTCCCCAAGGCGCATCTGCACCTGCACTTCACCGGGTCCATGCGGCACTCCACGCTCGTGGAGCTGGCCGCCACGCATGGCGTGGTGCTTCCGGACGCGCTCGTGGAGGACTGGCCGCCGCGCCTGCGCGCCACCGACGAACGCGGCTGGTTCCGGTTCCAGCGCCTGTACGACATCGCGCGGTCCGTGCTGCGGACGCCGGACGACCTGCGGCGGCTGCTGCGCGAGACCGCCGAGGACGAGGCGGCGGAGGGCTCGGGCTGGCTGGAGATCCAGGTGGACCCGAGCGGGTACGCGGCGCGCTTCGGCGGCCTGACCCCGACCGTCGAGCTGGTGCTGGACGCGGCGCGCGGCGCGTCGGAGGCGACCGGCGTCGGCATCGGCGTGGTGATCGCGGCGAACCGGACGAAGCACCCGCTGGACGCCAAGACGCTCGCGCGGCTCGCCGTCCGGTACGCGGGCCGGGGCGTGGTCGGGTTCGGGCTGTCCAACGACGAGCGGCGCGGCCGGGCCTACGACTTCGAGGGCGCGTTCCGGATCGCCAAGCGCGGCGGGCTGCTGTCGGCGCCGCACGGCGGTGAGCTGCTCGGCCCGGCCAGCGTCCGGGAGTGCCTGGAGAACCTGGACGCCGACCGGCTCGGCCACGGCGTCCGCGCGGTGGAGGACCCGAGGCTGCTGGAGCGGATCGTCGAACGCGGGGTGACCCTGGAGGTCTGCCCCGCGTCCAACGTGAGCCTCGGTGTGGCGGCGACGGCGGCGGACGTCCCGGTCCGCCGCCTGTACGAGGCGGGCGCGTCGATCGCGCTGGGCGCCGACGATCCGCTGCTGTTCGGCTCGCGGCTGGCCCGACAGTACGACCTCGTCCGCGGCGAGCACGGCTTCACCGACGCGGAACTGGCCGATCTGGCGCGTCAGTCGGTCCGCGCGTCGGCGGCCCCGGACGACGTCCGCGCCCGCCTGCTGTCCGGCATCACCGCCTGGCTTTCGTAGGGGCGGGCGCGGGGGCGGAGACCGCCTCGCCCTGGACGGGGAGGTGCGCGGGGATCGCGAGCGTGGCGAGCGCCGCGGCGGCGATCAGCCCGGCGGCGATCCACAGGGCGGGCAGCAGCCCGTCGGTGAACGCCTGCGGGCTCGTGAAGCCGCCTCGCGCGGAGAAGACCGCGCCGAGCACGGCGATGCCGAACACCGTCCCGAGCTGCCGGGCGGCGTTGCTCACCCCGGACGCGACGCCCGCCATCTCCGGCGGCGCGAAGCCGAGGGCGGAGCGGGCGGCGGGCGGGAAGAACAGGCCCATGCCGGTCCCGGCGAGGACGAACGCGGGCACCAGCGCGCCGTAGGTGACGTCCGGCGAGATGACAGACGCGAGCCAGGCGAGCCCGGCCGCCTGCGAGGCCAGCGCCAGCGTGAGGACGGCGCGGACGCCGAGCCGGGCGATGAGCGGCGCGGTGAGCGGCGCGACGAGGATCGGCATCGCGGTCCACGGCAGGGTCCGGATCCCGGTCTCCAGCGGGCTCATGTGGTTCACGCCCTGGAGGAACTGGACGAGCAGGAACGTCGCCCCGAACATCCCGGCCCCCATCGCCAGCATCACGGCGTTGACGACGGCGAACCCGCGGGCGCGGAACAGCCGCATCGGCAGCATCGGTTCGCGGGCGCGCAGCTCGTAGCCGACGAACGCGGCGAGCAGCACGGCGCCGAGGACGATCGAGCCGAGCACCTGGCCGCTCGTCCAGCCGTGCTCGTTGCCCCGGACCAGGCCGAGGACGACGCCGAGCAGGCCGCCGGTGACCAGCAGGGTGCCCGGCGCGTCCAGCCGGCGGGCGGCGCCGCGGCTCTCGGTGAGGAACCCGGGCGCGAGCGCGAGCAGCACCGCCCCGACGGGGACGTTGATCCAGAAGATCCACTGCCAGGCGGCGTACTCGGTGATCGCGCCGCCGAGCACGGGCCCGAGCGCCACGCCGAGCCCGCTCATCGTGCTCCAGGCGGCGATCGCGACGCCCCGGCGGGCCGGGGGGACGGCGGCGGCGAGCAGCGTCAGCGTGAGCGGCAGCACGACCGCCCCGCCCGCGCCCTGGACGGCGCGCGCGGCGATCAGCGTCCCGATGCCGGGGGCGAGCGCGGCCCCGGCGGAGGCGAGGGTGAAGACCGCGAGGCCGCCGATGAACAGGCGGCGGCGCCCGTAGCGGTCGGCGATGGCGGACGCGGGCAGGAGCAGGACGGCGAAGGTGAGGGTGTAGGCGTTGACCGTCCACTCCAGCCCTTCGAGGCCGGTGTCGAGGTCCACCCGGATCTCGGGCAGGGCGTTGGTGACGATCAGGTTGTCGAGGGCGACCATGAACAGCGCGATGCCGGTGATGACGAACGTCCGGATCGGATGCGGCTTCTGCATTTAGTTATCACTCACTAACTTAGCCGGGCAAAAAAAACGCGCGCCCTGGGCGGTGCCCACGCGCACGCGAGAGGGACGGATGCGGTCAGGGCTCCCCGGGCCTCCTCGGTTCGGCCTGCCCGATCGGCCAGTCGGCGAGGTGCTCGACGCCCCGCAGCTGCTCCGACCAGTCGCGCACCGAGCCGGCGAACGCCTCACCGGAGGTGTAGGGGACGTCGAACAGGGTGAGCACGTTCGCCAGCAGGCCGACGGCGACGAACCGCAGCACCTCCTCCGGTTCCCCGCCGGACAGCTCGGTGATCAGCCGCCACAGCCGCGCCCACCGGACGTGGCCGAGCCTGCTGACCTCCTCGTCGTGGACGGCGGCCGCGTAGAGCTTGAGCTGGAACCGCAGCAGCACGGGCCGCTCGCTGAGCGTCCAGCGGTAGGCGGTGGACATCGCCCGCAGCGCCTCCACGCCGTAGAGCCCTCCGGCGGCGTCCCGCATCATGGCCTCGATGTCGTCGAAGCAGCGTTCGGCGGCGGCGAGGAACAGGGCCCGCTTGGTCGGGAACAACCGGAACAGGTACGGCTGCGACACCCCGACCCGCTCGGCGATCACCGAGGTGGAGGTGCCGTTGTAGCCGGTCTGGCCGAACTCGACCAGCGCGGCCTCGATCGCCATCTCCCGGCGCTCCTCGGCGCTCATCCGCGGACCCATGCGACGTAAGTTAGTACTCAATCACTAACTTGGTCAACGGCTACGCGGTGATGCCCTCGACCAGCAGCAGCACGCCGAAGATCGCGAACCCGGCCGCCGCGCCGTACTTGATGACCCGCTCGGGCAGCCGCCTGCCCAGCATCTGCCCGACGATGATCGCGAGCCCGTCGGCGGCGACCATGCCGATCGTCGAGCCCGCCCAGACGCCGGTCAGCGCGAGCAGGCCGCCGTGGTCGGCGGCGAGCGTCACGGTCGCGAGCATCGTCTTGTCGCCGAGTTCAGCCAGGAAGAACGCCACGCCGACGGCCAGGATCGCCGAACCCGTCGCGTGCTTGGCCTTGTCGCGCTCCTCGTCGTCGAGTTCGTCGCCGCGCAGCGTCCACATCGCGAACCCGATGAAGGCGAGCCCGGCGAGGATCGAGATCGGCCCGGTGGGGAGTGCCGCGCCGAGCGCCGCGCCCAGGGCGACGCTCGCCAGGTGGACGAGCGCCGTCGCCGCTGTGATCCCGACCAGGACGGGCAGCGCGCGGAAGCGGGTGGCGAAGGTCATGGCCATGAGCTGGCTCTTGTCGCCGAGTTCGGCGACGAAGATCACGGCCAGGCTGATGATGAAGGCGTACACGGATCCCTCTCGCTCGGATGCCGGGCGGAGGGCGGGAGCTTTCACGGGCACACGACCTCGGCCCGGCATGACTGCCGGACCGAAGGTCTCGTCCGCCTCGGCGGCCGGGCGCGGCGCGCGCGGCCCGAGGCCCGCGTGACCGGGCACCGCGGGTGGCGCCAGTATGTCGATCACGCGATTGGGACTACTCCCCCTCGACGCCGCTCACCTTACCAAGCGGTCTCAGAGGGTCACGCCCGCGCGGAGGGACCCCGGCTCAGAAGGGCCCGGCTCAGAAGGGCCCGGCTCAGAGGGTCACGCCGACGAGGACGGGCTCGTTGACCAGCTCCACCCCGAACGCGGCGCGCACGCCCTCGCGGACCTCGCGGGCCAGCGCGAGCAGGTCGCGCGTCCCGCCGTCGCCCGGGTTGGTGAGCGCGAGCGTGTGCTTGGTGGAGATCCGCGCCGGGCCGAGCGCGTGGCCCTTGGTGAAGCCCGCGCGGTCGATCAGCCAGGCGGCGGACGTCTTGACCCTGCCGCCGGCCTCGGGGTAGCGGGGGAACGCCGCGTCCGGGCCGAGCCGTTCGGCGACCCGGCGCTCCAGGTCGGCGAGCTGGGCCGCGTCGAGCACGGGGTTGGTGAAGAACGATCCGGCGCTGCGGGTGTCGGGGTCGGCCGCGTCCAGGACCATGCCCTTGCCGCGCCGCAGTTCGAGGACGGCGTCGCGCGCCTCCTTCAGCGTCACCCGCTCCCCCGGCCGCACGCCGAGGCGCCTGGCCAGCTCGGCGTAGGCCACGGGCTGCGACTCCTCGGCCTCGCGCAGCGCGTACGTCACGTCCAGGACGACGTAGCGGTCATCGCCCTTGAACACGCTGTGCCGGTAGGTGAAGCGGCACGCGTCGCGGTCGAGGGCCACGATCGCGCCGGACCGCCGGTCGTAGGCGCGGACCTCCACGATCGTCTCGCCGACGTCCTGCCCGTAGGCGCCGACGTTCTGGATGGGGGTCGCGCCGACGCGTCCGGGGATGCCCGACAGGCACTCGACCCCGGCGAGGCCGTCGGCCACGCAGCGGGCGACGAACGGATCCCAGTCCTCCCCGGCCTGGACGCGGACGAGGACCGTGTCGCCCTCGCCCGGCCGGCAGTCGGTGCCGCGCGTCCCGACGCGGACGACCGTCCCGGGGAAGCCGTCGTCGGACACCACCAGGTTGCTGCCGCCGCCGAGCACGAGCACGTCCTGGCCCGCCTCGTCGGCCTCGCGGACGGCGGCGACGAGCTCCGCCTCCGTCGTCGCCTCGACGAAGCGGCGCGCGGGGCCGCCCAGCCGCAGCGTGGTGTACCCGGCCAGGTTCACCTCTTCAGCGAACACCGCCACGTCGTCTTCCCCTCCCGTACGTCCCGGCCGCGCCTCGGGCGCTCGTTCAGGCGAGCCGGACGGTGGCCTTCGCGCGCGTGAGGACCTTCTGGCCTTCCGACCGCGCGGTGAGCGCCACGACGACGGTGTTGTCGTCGAGCTTCCTCTCGACCTTGCCGCTGATCTCCAGCGTCGCGCCGCCCTCGTCGGGCACCACGACCGGCGAGGAGAACCGTACCCCGTAGTCGAGGACGGCGCCCGGGTCGCCCGCCCAGTCGGAGACGAACCGTCCGCCCTGGGCCATCGTGTACATGCCGTGCGCGATGACGTCCGGCAGCCCGACCGACCTCGCCGTGCTCTCGCGCCAGTGGATCGGGTTGAAGTCGCCGGACGCGCCCGCGTACATGACGAGGTTCGCCCGGTCGACCGCGAACGTCCGCGCGGGGATCTCGGTGCCGACCTCGACGTCGTCGTACTTCACGGTGGCGGTCATCAGGCCCCCCGTTCCACGAGCGTGTTGTGGCAGGTGCAGACCGGCTCGCCCTCGACGGTCGCGATCTCGGTCCGCACGGTCATGCTCTCGTGGCTGCCGACCGACTTGATCTCGGTGATGGTGGACGTGCAGGTGACGACGTCCCCGGCACGCAGCGGCCGGACGTAGGCGAAGCTCTGCCCGCTGTGCACGACCATCGCGAAGTTCAGGCCGAGCTCGGGGTCGGCGAGCCCGGGGGTGTAGAGCGACATCACGATCGGGAAGGTCGGCGGCGCGATGACGTCGGGGTATCCGGCCGCCTTGGCCGCCTCCCGGTCGCGGAAGACCGGGTTCGGGTCGCCGATCGCGTCCGCGAACTCACTGATCTTCACCCTGCCGACCTCGTACGGCTCACCGGGCGGAAAAACCCGCCCGACGAAGTCGCGGTTCAGTGCCATGCGGTCCGTCCCTCCGGTCGTTCCACGCCTCGCGCCTCCCCTGCCGCCGCGCCGCCCCGTCCGCCCGCGCGTTCCCGGACGGGACCGTAACAGAACAACGCTCAGCCCGCCCTCGCGGGTCGTCTCGGCGAGGACGGGCTGATCACGTCAGGGCAAGCTTGCGAAGAAGCCACCCCACTGCGGGCCTGGGGCCTGCTTGGTCAGCAGGACTCCCCGTGTGGACGGTACGGCCTGCCCTGCGGGGCAGTATTTCGCCGTCCTGGCCTCGGCTAGCGGGTTTCCCGGTGCGGACGGTGGGTCCGGCAGTTGGGGCAGTACTTCTTGATCTCAAGGCGGTCCGGGTCGTTGCGCCGGTTCTTCCGCGTGATGTAGTTGCGGTGCTTGCACTCCTGGCAGGCCAGCGTGATCTTCGGCCGGACGTCGGTGGCAGCCACGATGGAGTGCCTTTCTGGGCTAGGGACATGGACTACGTACCTCGGCCGCCCCTGCGGGCGGCCGGCGATTCGAACCCAGCCTGCTCACCCCCGGGTGGAGGTGAGAGACATGGGTAGTAGCGAGGGCCGGACTTGAACCGGCGACACAGCGATTATGAGCCGCTTGCTCTGCCTGACTGAGCTACCCCGCCGCGATGGTCGGTGTGGACCGGATTGCAAGGATACCGGATGCCCACCGAGCCCTGGAAACGAGAAAACCCCGCGCCATGATCGGGGAATCGTTCCGCGGGCTCCCGGGAGCGTCGCCCAGGCTACCGGCAGTGGCCGATGACCTGCGAAACGTCCTACTGGAACCGGTGGGACGGTACCACAGGGCCCCGTATGGAGCGAATCAGGCACCCGGTGCCCGTGATCGCCGGGGCCCGCGCAGGCCCCGGAACGACGAAGGCCGCCGTCCGCTGGTTCCGGATGGCGGCCGAGGTGCCGTGAGCCCCTTTACGGAATCGAACCGTAGACCTTCTCCTTACCATGGAGACGCTCTGCCGACTGAGCTAAAGGGGCCTGCGCCGTTCGCGCAGTGAAACCATACAGGGTTCCCGGCCCGGTTGCGAAATCGTTTGGAGGGTCTTCGTCGTGCCTGCTCAGCGCAGCAGGTGACGGGCGATGACGAGCTGCTGGATCTGGCTGGTGCCCTCGAAGATGCGGAAGAGGCGCACGTCCCGGTAGAGGCGCTCGACGGCGACCCCGCGCATGTAGCCCATGCCGCCGAACACCTGTACGGCGCGGTCGGCGACGCGTCCGGCCATCTCGGAGCAGAAGTACTTCGCGCAGGACGGCCCGAGCCCCGTGTCCTCTCCCGCGTCGTAGGCGCGCCGCCTCCAGCACCATCGAACGCCCGGCATAGAGTTCGGCTTGGGAGTCCGCGATGAGCCCTTGGACCAGCTGGTGTTCCCCGATCGGCTTTCCGCCCTGGACGCGTTCCCTGGCGTAGGCGACGGTCTCGTCCAGGAGCCTTTGGGCGAGGCCCACGCAGACGGCGGAGATGCTCAACCGGCCGTGGGCGAGGGACGCCATGGCGGTGCGGAACCCGGTGCCCTCCGTCCCGACCATGGACGAGGCGGGGACGCGGACGCCGTCCAGGAGCACCTCGGCGGTGTGGGCGCCGCGCTGGCCCATCTTCGCGTCGGCGGGCCCGACGCGAAGGCCGGCCGCGTCCCGCTCGACGAGGAAGGTGGAGATGCCGCGGCCGCCGGGGCCGCCCGTCCGGGCGAAGACCATGAACACGTCGGCCTCGGGCGCGTTGGTGATGAACCGCTTGGCGCCGTCGATCACGTAGCCGTCGCCGTCCCGCCGCGCGGCGGTGGTCAGCGCGCCCGGGTCGGAGCCCGCCCCGGCCTCGGTGAGCGCGAAGGCCCCGACGGCCTCGCCGGAGGCCAGGCGCGGCAGCCAGGCGTCCTTCTGCGCGTCGGTCCCGGCCCGGACGAGGACCTGCCCGGCGATGCCGTTGCCGGTGCCGAACATCGAGCGGAACGCGGGGCTCGCGTAGCCGAGTTCGAACACCAGCCGCACCTCTTCGCCCACCGAGAGGCCGAGCCCGCCGTAGCGTTCGGGCAGCGCGTACCCGAACAGGCCCATGTCGCGGGCGGCCCGCCGGATGGGCTCGGGGATCGCGTCGGTCTCCTCGATCTCGTCCTCGCTCGGGACGACCCGGTCGCGCACGAAGGCGCGGACGGTCGCGAGCACGTCGGCGAAGTCCCGTGCGTCCATGTCAGAAGCGGACGAGGACGGCGGTGGCGTCGTCGTAGCGTTTGCCCCCGGGCCGGACGTCCGCCCGCGCCTCCGCGACCCGCGTGCGCCTGACCAGCTCGCGGGGGCCCTCCTCGTCGAGGACGTCGATCAGCTCGTCCCAGCCGAGGGCGTCGAACCGCTCCACCAGCCGGGACGCGCCGTCGCTGAGGACCGCCGCGCGCGTCAGCCCCCGCACCGGCACCTCCCCGGTCAGCCCCTCGTACGCGGCCTCGGGACGGGTGCTCGCGACCCAGAACCCGCCGGGGCTGTTCCTGGACCGGCGTACCGACTCCGGCGTGTAGCTCGGCAGCCGGTCGACCCGGTCGTCGCGGAACACGCGGATCCCGCCGCCGTCCACCACGATCGGCGAGTCGGCGAGGACGTACCAGTCCACGACCTCGTCCCGCCGCCGCAGCAGCGACACGGTCGCCGAGGGGCTGTCGGGGTTCTCCAGGTCGCAGGTCGCGGTGTGCGCCTCGCCGGTCACCTTGATCGCCTCGGCCACCAGGTCGGGCAGCGGCTCGCCGCCCTCCAGCGCCAGCCGCGCCGCGATCTGCCCGCCGACCCGCCGCACGAGCCACGCCGGGTCGTGCCGGCATCCGCTGTCCACCCCGTCCGGTTCGGTCGCGCCGTCCAGCAGCACGACCCAGCCGGGACCCGCCGCGACGAAGTCCTCGTTCGGCCGTCCGGGCGCCGCCTCACTCACATAGCTCACCTGCACATCCCCAGGTTTACCCGCAATCCGGCGGACCGGTGGGCGCCGCGGTGATCAGTCGGTGAAGATCAGGGCGGCGTGCCGCACCCGCCGCCGGGTGGTCGGGATCGGCCGTCCGGCGACGCCGCGCCGATCCCGAACGATCCATTTCGATGCCGAAATCGGTTTCTCAGCGCAATTCAGGGTGCTTGTTTGCGGTCGCCCCGTCACAGCTTGTTCCGGTCGCTCGATCCCTTTCCAACGACTCCGAAGCGGTCGCGACGGCGCGTTCACCTATCCGACCGAGCAGATAGGCGCGTCGCCCGGCGTCCAGCGGATGGAGACCGCACCGGTAACCGCCTATGCCGAACGCCGCGCCATCCGTCGGCGCCTAGACGGCCCCTTCGGGCGGGTCGGAAACCGTGTGCGCGGCGGGCCCGAGGGGCGGCGGGTTCGTCAGCCGGACGAGGTCGTCGGTTCCGCCTTCGTCGAGCACTTCCAGAAGGCGCTGCCGGAACGCCTGGTCCCCCATCACCTCGCGTCGCAGCGACAGCCAGGTCAGATCGTCGTCGGCCTTCTTGCCCGCCTCGCCCGCGTACACCACGGCGAGTGCGGCGTAGCCGACCGCGACGTAGATATCCCCGTACTTGTCGACCTGGCGGGCGAGTCTGCGGTGCACGTTCGCCTGCGCGGCGGCGTCGTCCGGCGGGCCGTACCCGTTGTGGCCGGGCGTGCTCGGCAGGCAGGTGAAGACCAGGACCACGAACGCGCCGATGTAGGGCACGAGGGCCAATAAGAGCCACCATCCCGAACGGTCGGTGTCATGGAGCCTCCGCACGGATACGCCGAGGCTCGGCACGAGGCTCAGAAGGATCCAGATCAGCGGAGTGAAAAGCGAGGCGACCGTGAACGCGAGCGTGTAGGCGACGGCAAGGATGACCATCGAGAAGAGGTAGAACCACCAGTACTCCGAACGCGAGGCCCTGCCGCTCCAGTCGAAGGACCGGACAAAGGTGCGTTCGACCGATGTTCTCATGTCCATGCGTCGCCCTCCGTCGCTCGCTTTCGCAGGCACCGTACGCGCCGCCGACCGGTACCCCTCCCTTTTCCGTGGGTCAGCGCTGGGAGTGGGACTTGGCCGGGGAACGGACGGTCGGCGAATCCGCGTCCGGAATGAGCAGCCGGGGCGCGCCGCCCTTCAAGGCGACGACCCAGACGTCGGCGTTGCGCCCGCCCGCGCCGCCCTTGGGCACCCCGTACATGACGTGGCCGTCGTCGAGCCACGCCGCCTGGTCGTCCACGCTGCGGGTCTCGGCGAGCGGCGTCTCGACGCCGGAGGCCAGGTCGAGGACGTGGAAGCGCCAGACGTCGTTGTTGAGGCCGGTCCGCTTCTTGTAGGCGAGGCGCCGGCCGTCCGGGGAGAGGGACGGGCACTCGACGTTGTCGCGCAGCGCGGTGAGCGTGCGCCGCCGGATATCGCCCTCGACCAGGTACCTGCGGTTCTGGGTGGCGACGGTCGCGAAGAACCGGTCGCCGCCGGGGACGAACGTCACGCCCCACACGTTGCGGTCGGCGTTGTCGTTGCGCTGCCCGTTCAGCAGGAACGTGAAGTCCTCGATATTGCCGACCGGCTCGCCGTCGACGCGTCCGATGACGGTCTCGGTGGAGAAGCCGTCGGAGATGTAGGAGTGCCCGGTCACGAAGGCGGTCGTGGCGTAGTAGCGGCCGTCCTCGGAGAACCTCGCGCGGCTCGGAATCCCGTTGAGCCGCGTCTCCTTGCCGGGCCGCAGCCGCTCGTCCAGCAGCGTTACCGCGAAGAGCTGGATCGGGTTGCGCGTCTGCCGCAGGCACAGGCCCCCGGCGGGCGCGGCGGCCGCCCGCTCGCACCGGGCCGGCAGGACGACGCGCTCCCGCCCCGCGTCACCGGCCGGGACCACGGCGATGTGGCCGAACTCGGGCCCGGCCCGCAGCGACCGGAACACGAGCTGCCGCCCGCCGGGCAGTCCCCCGCCGCCGCCCTCGCCGGACGCGCCCGCGCGCAGCACCGACACGGTGACCCAGCTCGCGGCGACGGCGACGACGACGATCGTCAGCACCAACATGATCTTGCCGTCCCTGGACCGGCGCCGGTCGGGCTGCGTCATCGGGCCTCCGTCCGCTGGTCGCGGGCTCGTGTGATCATCGGTACGGCGGTGAGCAGCGCGACCGCGAGCACGGCCGCGAAGGTCCACACGGCGGTGGCGCCCTCGGCGGCCGTCCAGACCGCGCCGAACGCCACCGCGCCGAGCGCGCGCCCGCCCGCGACCGCCGCCTGGACGACGGAGATCCCCGTCGCCGTCAGCTCGGCGGGCAGCAGCGGCGCGGCGGCGGCGGGCAGTACGCCGTCGGTCGCCGCGTAATAGGCGCCGAGGAACATGAGGCACAATCCCGCCCCGGCGGCCCCGGCGGTAAGGATCGCGCTGAGATATGCGCACAGCAGCAGGCCGTATCCGGCGGTGAAGACGCGGTTCCTGCCATAGCGGTCGGACACCCGTCCGAGCGGCACCGCCAACGCCAGATAGACCAGGCTCGTGCAGACGAAGAGCAGCGGAAACCAGCGCGTGGTGACGGACTCGTTTCGCAGCAGGACGAGATAAAGGAAACCGTCGCCGATCGTCGCCACGGAAAGCACGGCCGCCGCGCAGAGCAGACGCCGGAATCCGGTGATGCGCAGCAGCGCAGCGACGTCCCGAAGCGAGACGCCGCCCTCGGTCTCGGCCCGATGCTCCGGCACATGGTGGACGAACAGCAGCACCCCGAGAACGGCGGCGCAGCACGACACGACGAACACCATGTCGAAATCCCCCGGCGCGAGCGCGAGCAGGCCGAAGGCGACGACGGGCCCGAGAAGGGCGCCCGTCGCGTCCAGCGCCCGGTGCACGCCGAAATACCTGCCGAGCCGGTCCCGCGGGCCCGCCGTGGCGATCAGCACATCGCGCGGCGCGGTCCGCAGCCCCTTGCCCGCGCGGTCCATGCCCACGGCCGCCGAAAGCGTTCCCGCGCCGCCCACGGGAAGCAGCAGCAGTTTGGCGGCCGCGCCGATGGCATAACCCGAACCCGCCACGAGTTTCGGACGGCGCAACCGGTCGGCGAAGAAGCCGCCGAGCAGCCGCACCAGAACGGTCGCGCCCTGGTAGAGGCCGTCCAGCATCCCGTACGCGAGCGGCGTGAGCCCGAGCACCAGCGTCGCATATATCGGCAGGACGGCCGTCACCATCTCGGTCGAGACATCGGTGATCAGGCTCACCATGCCCAGGACCACGACGACCCTGGGCACCCGCGACCTGATCCCCGTGCCGCGCGGGATACCGCGCACCGATACGTACATGGAGCCTCCGGAGAGCGGCGGACGGGATCAGTCGGTGCCCGGGAGCGGCTTGCCGGAGGCGAAGGCGTTCAGGACGTTCCCGGTCATGGTCGCGATGTCGTTGTCGTACTTGTTGTAGAAGAGGCTTCCGGCCCAGGAGATGGAACTGGCGGAGAAGACCGCGCCCCCATGCGGGTACTGCGTGAGCGCGACGTCGCCGCGAACGAGCCAGTTGACGGTGCCGCCCTCCATGAGATTGGCGGTGTTGTTCTCCTCCTTCACGAACAGGTACTCGTCGCCGAAGCCGGTCCCCGAGGCCAGGACGATCGTGTTGTCGGCCGTGCCCAGCGCGTACTCGGCGCGGTCGAGCTCCTCGCCCATCGGCCCGCCCGGGCTTTGCAGCGATGTGAAGTCGCCGATCTGGCCGGTCGCCTTGACGCCGTTGAAGACCCAGTCGGCCTTCGGATCGTGGCTCTGCGGCGAGCGGTCCAGGGGACGGCTGTACATGCCGGTCCCCATTCGGGACCCGAAGCCCTGCGCGGTGAAACCGACGCCGACGAGCTGCTGCGGGGGCCGCCCGCGGAACCGCCACAGGCCGCCGTATTCGCCGGTCGTGTTGTGGTAATGCTCGCCGGGAGCGCCCTGCCACGCCTCGGTTCCGTCGTGGCGGCGCAACTCGGTGTAGGTGCCGGTGCGGTCCATCGGCGTCACCCAGTAGAAGCCGTTGCCGCCGAGGTACATGAGCCGCCCGCCGTCGTTGAGCCAGCCCTGGAGGGAGTCGAGCATGGTCTCCGACGTGTATTCGGGGTGGCTGCCGGTGATGACGACGTCATAGCCGTCGAGCAGCTTTCTGCCCTGCTTGTGCAGGTCGTGGTCGGTGATGTAGTCGACCTTGCGACCGGTGGACTCCAGCCAGTCGGTGATATGCGTGTCGGCCTCGAACTGCCAGGGCCGCCCCTCGCCCTTGCGCCCGGTGGACATCGGCCGCAGGTTGACGATGGGCCGCAGCCCCGACGAATAGACGACGCCGCTCCCGTCGGTGTGATGGGAGTACTGGCTCAAGCCGCTCACGAAGTCGCCGCTCAGGCCGTATGCGAGGTAGCTGAACGTCGGAACCAACAGAGCGATCTTCGATGTGGGCTTCTTGGGACGCACCACGAACGTCGCGTGGTAGATCTTCCCGTCCGCCTCCAGTTTGGCCGCGTAGATACCGCTGCGCGCGTCGTCCGGTACCCGCCAGGTGAAATCGGGCTCCCAGGCGGAATCGCCGAGGTCGTCGTCGTGGAAGTACATCGCGCCGTACTGCTCGGGCGCCCGCGTGAAGTTCTGCTCGTCCGCCTTCCAGTTGTGCCCGGTGACCGCGCGGACCGGCAGGTTGACCACGCGCCCGTTCAGATGGTTGCCCGAGGTGTCGACGGCCCGGTCGGTGTCCATCTTCTGGGAGAAGTCGAAGTCGGCCACGGCGCTTCGCGCGGGGCCGCCCCGCTGGAGGGCGCCGATCTCCTTCTCGTCCAGCGCCCGGTCGAACACCCGCGGCGCGTCGATCTTGCCGTTGTAGAAACCGGCCGGCTTCTTCTGCCCGCCCTGATAAGCGGCGACCAGCAGCGGACCGGAGGCGTTCTTCAGCCCCCGGGCGTCAATCGTCTTGGTGACGACGGCATCGGAATTGTTGGGATGCCCGCTCAGCGGCCGCTGGTAGAGCCGCACCTTGCCCGTCCTGGCGTCGTAGGAGACGGCCGCGAAGTACCAGCCGGAGGAGTTCACGTGCTGCGGCCGGACGACACCGCCCGGCTCGACGCCCCGCAGCGCCGGAGCCCACGGCTTGAGCCTGACCCCGGTGCTCACCGCGTGCACCCGTCCCGACCGGTCGGTCAGCCGCAGGCCCAGCCCGCCGTCCCGGTCGACGACCATGCCGTAACCGGCCTGCTCCGCGTCCGACCACTTGGTCACGATGCCCTGCACCGCACCCGTCCCGACCGGCGTCCGCTGGTAGGCGACGGGGTTGAGCTTGGAGCCCGGCACGGTCGTCGGCGCGATCCACGCCGTGAGCGTGAAACTCCCGTCCAACCGCAGGCTGTCGTCGTCGGGGACGCTCACATACGAGCCCAGCGGAAGCGTCTGGTACTTGCCCGGGTACTCCTTGTTGGCGTCGGACGCGACGACCTGCTCCTTGATCCCCGGCCCGCGCGGATCCGCGTCCCCGTGCACCACCCGCACCATCGTCGCCTTGAACGCCGGGCTCTTCGTGCTCACGCTGATCTTCACGGACTGCCCGGGCTCGACGCTCAGCCGGTCCGGATATCCGCTGATCCCGAGCCCGTCCAACGCCTCCTGCGGCGTCCGCGGGTCGACGGGCAGCGGGGGCGGCTCGACCTTCGGGGTCTCCGGCCGCGTCGCCGCGACCACCCCCGCCGAGAGGGGTCCGGACCCACCCACCACGGCGATGAACGTCGTGACCGCCAGGGCCGTCCCCAGCCGTCTGCGTGCGATCACTGGACCACCTCTCTGCCGGCCCCCAACACGGCCACACAGGAACGGCGTCCCACCCCGCAGGACGTGCGCCGTCTCCGGACGACGCCTCCATTTCAAATTAGAACGACCTGGGGCAACTGCCTAGAGAGTTCACTACCGGACATCTGACCGCATCCGGCCCCAGACAGGAACACCGGCCCCAGCCGCCCACGAAGACGATCTTCAACCGACCGCGGCGACCGAAGATCGAATTCTCCATTCCGGACCGTCCACGCCATTTTCGCATATTTCTTACGGCCAATGATCAGAGGAAAGACAAACTCGCTTGACAGCAGGTCAATGCACGGTTCATTGTGCGGTGGAGACCAAGCGTGAGGAAGCGGGCGACCGCGTGGCCCGCGACCGCTGCTCGCCACGGGGGTGGCCATGCTCAGAATTCACTTCACCAGCGACGATCTGTCAAGGATCCACGTGGCCCCGGGCCCGGACGCCTTGTGGGAATTGCTCCTCAGCCTGTACCGCTTACGCCGTCCCGAAGGCAAGGACGTATTCGGCCCGTGGAAACGCGCGATACGTCCCAGGGTCCCGGCCTCGGCGCGCCTGCTGACCGACCTGATCCCTCCGGCGGGCTACGCCCCCGACTTCCTCACCCCCGCCACCCAGACCGGCACACTGGACGCGGGCCTGGAAGCGTTACGCAGCACGCCGAGCACCCGCCTGGCGGCTGACCTGTCCGAACTCGCCGCCCGCCACCCCGGGCGCCCCACCCCGGGCTGGACCCGCGCCCTGGCCGCCGGCCGCCCCGAGATCGTCGGGCAGATAGCGGGCACCGCCGCCACCTACTTCACCACCTGCCTCGACCCCTACTGGCCCCGCATCCGCGAACTGATCGACCGCGACCGCGCACAACTGAACAGGCAGATCACCGACGGAATCGACCACGATTTCCTCACCACCGTCCACCCGTCGGCCCGCTGGAGCTTCCCCGTCCTGGAAATGGACTACCCCGACGACCACGACATAGCCCTGGACGGCCGCGGCCTGGTCCTCCAACCGTCCTACTTCTGCTGGGGAACCCCGATCACCCTTCTAGACCCGACGCTCCCACCCGTTCTGGTCTACCCCATCAACCACAAAACCCCCTTGGCCGCCCCCCAGCACAACCCGGCCTAAAAACAATGGGCCTCGCCACCCACGAAACCGCTACGAGCGATCCCAGTCGCGGACGATCTCAAGGACCAACCGGATCAGCGACACCGTGCCTCCAAGAACCAACGCAGGCCGGTTCCGCTCTGGACACATAGGCCAGCTCCTCTCTCCAGTACGAGCGCCATCTCGATGCCCCCCGCAAGGCACCGCACCGCTCACCGAAGATCAGCAACCGCCAAGCTCTCCGCCCACGAAACCCGCACAACCCACCCCCACCCCCGACTCCGCCGGCCCACCCTCACCCCGGCAGGTGGACGGCAGGCACAAGCGCCCTACTCCGCATCCCGGATATCGGAGATCAGCTTGCTGCCGACATCACTCTGCACAGCCAGCCGGGTATGCCCCACGTCGTCCCCGTTCTCCCAGGTCAAAGTGATAACAGTGAACAGGAGCCCGACACCGGTCTCGTGGTAGCGCACCTCCCAGTCAATGGGACTGTCCGGGGTGCGCAGAACCCCGTCGGCCCGGTTGGCCTCCTCCCACACGGCAAGCCTCCGCTGAAGCCCTTCGGTGAGGTAGTAGGCGCGCAACCGCTCCGCCAGATCGTCCATGCGATCCAGCCGCGCGTCGATGTAAGCCCCATAGAAGTCAGCTACCCGGTCCATGGACGAATCCGGACTACCGCTCCGAATCACCCTGTCCTTCATGGCACCGGCCACCACCCACACCCCTCCAGTCGCACCCGAACACAACGACCTCACCCTGTCACCGCCCAATCACACCCCGCTATACGCAAAGAGTGACACCCCCACTACTCTCCAGCAACCCTCACCAGACGCCCGGAAGCCCCCACCTGAACCACAAACCCCTTACCGGCACCACCCATCACCAGCGCGATCTCATCGGCCGCACCTACCGGGCCGCAGGCAACGACTGCTTTAAGGGCTAGGGGCAACGTAGGTACGGAGAAGGTGAGCGCTGACGCGGGAACCTGTTATCCCCGACCACGACCGGGGTGGAGTCTCACGTCATGTCACGACGGTTACCCGGTGAGCGGGGTGCAGCCGCCGGGCCAGCCGGGTGGCAGCCGCGCGTCGGCTCCTCGCACAGGCACCGGCCGTCGACAAAGCCCGGCTCCGCGAACTCGCGGCCGACCCGCCACGGCAGCCCTCTGCATACCGATCACTCCTGGAAACGACCAGGCCCTCCACCGACGCCCCCCATACCTACAACCACAGGATCAGCTAAGCCGTCCTGCCCGAGGGTGCCGACGAAGCTCGCCAAGCAAACCACACTCATCGACTTGACCAGCCCACTCAGCTGCGGCACCCCTGCCTAGCCTTCTGAACTGCAAAGGAGCTCCAACCCGACCTCAGAGCGGCACGGGAAGCTCGAACCAGCACTTGACAACCAGCCGGGCACCATACCTATAGTTTGAGTTGCAGGGTTTCTCTCAGCAGAGGCACAGTCCCGGGGCGGAGGCTCCCGGGGATCTTCGGAGGTGAGCGAAAGATGCTGCTGACGTCGATCGACCCGTTCGTCCAGGAGTTCGAGCGTCAGTTCGACCGTGCGATCCGGCAGGTCGGCCTGAACGGCCGCACCGAGAGCGCGGGCACCATGCCGGTGGACGGAATCCGCCGCGCCGACGACGTCGTCCTGCGGTTCGACCTGCCCGGGGTCGACCCCGGCTCAATCGAGGTCACGGTGGACCGCGGCGTACTGACGGTCAGTGCGCGGCGCGAGGAGGAGTTCGGCGAGGACGACCGCGTCTTCGTCCGCGAGCGCACGATGGGAGCCTTCACCCGTCGCGTGTACCTCTCGGAGCACCTCGACGCCGAGGCGATCGAGGCCGCCTACAACAACGGTGTCCTGGCCGTCCGCATCCCGGTCCTGGAACAGGCCAAGCCCCGCAAGATCACCGTCCAGGCCGGCGGACAGAAGGCCCTCAGCAACTGACCTCGGAGCGGCGAACAACACAGCGACGGCCCGTCACCGGCGGCACCGCAAGAGGCTCGAATCCGGTGACGGCCCGAGACAGCGGCCCCGCGCCGGCGCGAGCGGTATCCAGAGTCACACCGCAGCCCCGGCGGCGGGGCCGCTGCCTCATAGCCCCACCCAAGCCGCGAACTTCGTCCGACGAGCCATCCCCGCCGAACCGCAAGGAAGGAGGGCGGACGGTGAAACTTCCCATGGACGACGAGTACGCCGCCCTGTTCACCGTCGGGCAGGTCGCCGACATGCTGCAGGTGCAACACGCGTTCCTGCGACGCATCGACGCGCAACAGGTCGTCTCCCCCCAGCGCTCGAACGGCGGGCAGCGCCGCTACAGCCGCGCCGAGATCGGCCGCATCCAGGAGGTCGTCACCATGATGGACCAGGGCATGTCCCTGCCCGCCATCCGGCGCATCTTCGAACTCCAGCATGAGCTCCAAGAGATCACCCGCGAACGCGACGAACTCGCCCGCCGCCTAGCCGACCACAACCGAGCAGCACAGCGCCCCGACCCCACCTAACCCGCACCACCAAGCGGAACCACAGCGACATGTAGCCCGATGAGTGGACGCCGACGCAGCCCCAGTCACCGCGTGGCGGAAACCCGGCTCCCTCCCGTCCCAGGGCCTACTTCGGGCCCGTCCAACCGCCCATACGACCTCGATGGGAAATACCGGCGCCCGTCGATGACTTCTGCGGCCCTCCCTGGTCAACACATCTGAGCAGACCCGTCCGAGCCCGGGAGGAACCGTGACCGACCAGACCACCAACGCCCTACCCCCGATCGTCGACCGGCAGACCTGGCAGGCCGCGCTCGACGACCTGCGTGTGCGGGAGAAGGCCGCCACCCGTGAACTCGACGCCATCGCTGCGCAGCGCCGCAGGCTGCCGATGGTCGAGCTCCCGGACTACACGCTGATCGGCCCGGACGGTCCGATCCGCCTGGTCGACGTATTCGACGGGCGGTCCCAGCTCATCGTCTACAACCACATGTGGACCGATGGCGCGGAGTGGCAGTGCGGCGGCTGCACAGGACTGACGTCGCAGTACGTTCGCCTGGACCTTCTCAACAACTACGACGCCCGCTTCGTCATCATCACCAACGGGTCCATCGAAGAAGCGCTGGCCTACAAGGCCAAAGTGGGCAACACAATGGAGTGGTACTCGTCGTCGCAGAGCTCGTTCGGCGCCGACGTGGACGCGCCCCCCGGCGGAGGCTTCGCGGTGAACGTGTTCCTCCGCAACGGCGACAAGGTCTACCGCACCTGGCACACCGCCAGCCGCGGTACCGAACAGCTCAGCTACACCTTCGCGTTGGTGGACATCCTGCCGTGGGGCCGCCAGGAAGAGTGGCAGGACTCACCCGACGGCTGGCCGAAATCGCCCGCCTATTCCAAGTGGCTCGACTCTCCCGACGTAGCCCGGCTCTACGGCCCGGACAGAGACCCCGGCACGAAGCCCGCGCCCGCTGGTTCCTAACGAGGTACCCGCAGAGTCGAGACAACCGACGGCACGAGGGCGTTCGCTCGCCTGCTCGGCATCGGCTGTAGAACGGCAGCGGACCCGCCCGGCTGTCGCCGGGCCTTCGGGGTGGACCCCGTGCCCCCAGCGTGCCCGCGAAGGCGGAGAACCACGGGGAACCACAGGCCCCCCAACGAGAACAGCAGAACAGCCCCTCACCTGTGTTGTGCCTGGTGAGGGGCTGTATTGCTTGGTGTGGCGGGTGCAGGGTTCGAACCTGCGTAGGCTAAGCCGACGGATTTACAGTCCCACCGCCGAACTCCCCTGACCTGCAAGAACCCGCCAACAATCAGGCTTCTCGGCTCGTATTCGGCCCACACACGAGCCGGACTTTCTGTGCGCAAGGGCGTGCGGAGAAGTTCGAACTCACTGCTGCGCGATGTCGTGACCCCTTGCAGGGGCGATGAGGACCGTGGCGAACGGTTGGGTGCAGGGCGGGTTCACCTCCTGGTTGCGGACCCTCGTAGGGCGATGAGGACGCCAGTACGTCGAGGCGATCGTCTGGCAGAACTCGTTGCGACCCCTCGTAGGGGCGATGAGGACCAGGTGCCCGTGCACATCGCGTGGTCGCGTGTCATGGGGTTGCGAACCTTGTAGGGGCAATGAGGAGGAGACAGGAGTTCCGTACGCCACCTTGGCTAGGTTGCGAACCCTTGTAAGGCGATGAGGACCCTGGTCGAACTGTCCGCCGCCACGCTCTGCGACAGGTTGCGAACCCTTGTAGGGGCGATGAGGACCACCACCGACCATGAGCGGACCGGCGCGCCGCAGGAGTTGCGAACCCTCGCAGGGGCGATAAGGACACGTGTACCGCCGGTCCGGCTGGGAGGTCGTCGAGTTGCGAACCCTCGTTGGAGCGATGAGGACCCCCGGCGCGCGGGTGAAGTGGCTCCAAGACGCGCTGTTGCGAACCCTCGTAGGGCCGATGAGGACGGCAAGACTCGGCGAAGTCGCGCGGGTACGTTTCGAATTGCGAACCCTCGTAGGGGCGATGAGGATGCCTACGCGGCCAAGGTCCGCTACACGCGCATCATGTTGCGAACTCTCGTAGGGGCGATGACCTAAGGACGAAGGGGACCTGTGGGGTCTACTCGTCCAGTTGCGAACCCTCGTGGGGCGATGACCCCATGGTAAAGCCGCTGGCCGGATACCGTGTGGACATCCGTCTATGGAGTGCGATTCAGCAAGCCTCCGGTAGGGCGCGAGACCCCCGGCGTGTCGCTGAAACGATCAAGGCTGATCTTGACGGCGACGCACGTCTGAAGCATCTCAGACAGGGCTGGTCGCTCGCACTCTCTTGCGGTCGTGCACTGTTGCCAGGGCGGTCCGGGAAGGGGGATTGGCCCAAGAAGCCGCCCGCCCGCCTTCGTCGTCGGGGGTGACGAAGCGGAGCGTTCATAGGTACTGCTTGGAGGGCGGGCGCCCCGCTGGATAATGGACTAGGGGCGCCCGCCGCTTGTACCGGAGAGGGCACGAAGGACGGAAGGCACGGGGGTCGAGTCGTGCGACCTCATCAAACGGGGGATTCTGAACGGTGGCGTGTGCTCAGTCGTGCTCCGCCTCGTTCGGGCCCTCTCCGGTAGGTTCAGGACTGGCCGTGCGGTGGGTGGGGCTGGGAGGTTCCAAGCACTCCCAGCCGTACATGCGTCCGTACGTGGAATAGATGACGTATGGGCGTGGCGGTCGGGCCGGTTGCTCGGTCTCGTCGCGATGACGGCCGGGGTGCCGGCGCCGCAGCCACTTGCCGATCACGTCGTGACGAGCGGTTCGTTCTCCGCCGTCTCGTCCTCGTCGTCGGGCTGGTCGTCCGGGTTGTCTTCGGCCTGGCGGTGCTGCTCGGCTTCGGTGTGCTTGGTCTTGAGCCACATCAGTGTGGTCGTGATGTCGGATGCCTCGGCGATCCACTCGCCGCCGTCGCCGTAGAACCACAGCCGGTCGCGGTCGCCTGGCCGGGTACCGCAGAACACGCGGGCGGGGGCTTGGGGCTTGCGGTCGAGTCGGACGTAGTAGTTCTGGCCGCCGTCCGACGTACTGACCTCGGTCGGCATCCGGTGGGCGTTCGCGGCGGCGTTGCTGAGCACGTTCAGACGCGACATCGCCTCATCGCTCGTGCGCCTGGGGGTGTCGCCTTCCGGGGACTCGCGCGGCCGGTCAAGACTGGCCATGATCAGACCTCCTGTCACCTGCTGGAACCGTTCGAAGCGCGCTACCGAGAACGCTAGATTCGCGGCGTCGGCAGGGCCCAGGAGTGTGCCCGAGTGTGGCACGCGACTTTCAGACCAGGTGATTTTGCGCCTTTTGGAGGAGTTCGCGTGCTGCCGAGCCGTAGGCGGCCAACCCGGCGAACTCCTCGAAGACGGCTTCGTACTGGACGATCTCGGCGGGTTGGGTGATGGTCAGCCACCCGGACACGGTCTCGACGGTGACGCGTTCCCGGTCGAACATCCAGAAGCCCTCCACAGGCCACAGTTCACGGTGGGCGTCGGCCGGGATGATGCCCAGAGAGACGCTCGGCAACGTCATCACCTGCTGGAGGTCGGCGAGCTGCTCACGAGCCACCTCGGTTCCGCCCAAACGGGTCCAGATGGCCGACTCCTCCATGAGGAAGGCGAAGCGATGTGCCCCTTCGCGCAGCACCCGTTGCCGGGCGATGCGCGCGGCGACCGCTTCGTCCAGGTCGGTGGTGGGGACGTCGCGGAACGAGCCGACCTTGGCGAGGATCGCTCGCACGTAGCCGGGGGTTTGGAGCAAGCCCGGCACCACTCCGGGCTCATAGACGCGGAAGACGCGGGTTCGCTCGTACAGGGTCGCGCGGGACTCTTGCAGACGGCGAAGACCTGAGCGCTGGAGGCGCTTCCATTCCACGAACGCGCCCTCGACGGCGCGCAGCGTCGCGATCAGGTCGCCGCTCTGCTCCTCTGCGCCGCACACACGGCACCACGTGCGAATGTCATGTGCGTTAGGGGCGCGGGCAGCGTGCTCGATCTTGCTGACTTTCGTGCGGTCCCAACCGGCCGCCACCGCAAGGGCGCGACCGGTCAGGCCCGCATCAAGACGCAGCTCACGAAGTCGATCGGCCAGCGCTTGCCGCGCCTGCTGAGCACTGGACGAGGGTGAGGTGGTGGTCACGGTGGTCAGGTCGGCCGGTACTCCGCATGGTCAATGCCGCGTTCCCAGACCGCCTCAAAGGCGGTTGAGCACAGCTTGACCAGCTTCGGGTCGGTGGTGGTCTCCTTGGGGGTCGGTCGTCCGTCGCCGTCGAAGTGGTTCCACAGGACCAGCTCGCCATCGAACAGCCAGAAGTCGGTGCCCGGTAGGCAGAGGTCGGCCGCTTGGCGTCGAGGGAGCCAGCGCACCCGCTCCCCTGCGTAGACGTTGGTGAACGTGCCGTCGTACTCGAACCGGATGTACTCGCTCACCGGTTCGGAGACGATCCGTGCGCGTCGTATCGCCACCCCGCGAGCGGTCACCTCTTGGACGAGGGTCAGCCAGGGTCGCCACCACGACTCAGGTTCGGTGGGGTCGTCGCGCGCTCCTGCCTTCCACGCCTTGAACTCCGCGTCTTCCTGGGGCACCCAGTAGACGTCGCGCATCTCCAGATGCACGGCACTCGATCGCGCCGATCTGAGGAGGTCAGATGGCGTCGGTGGTGTCGTCATTGACCAGCTCCCTGAGAGTCGGCAGGAGGCGCCCGGGGACTCTGACGATGGCCTCATGCGCGGGAACGTGATCGCTCCCAGAGGTCGCCAGGAGTTCAGCGATCACTGTTGGGTCCTCCTCCTTCCACCCCTGGACGAGCACGCTGTTGTCGCTGTCGTCGTGCCAGAACGTAGGCGAGTCGCCGTCCTTGCTGTCGGGGTCCTTGCCGAGGAAACGTAGCGCCATGGCGCCCTCCCTGGTTGGGGGTGTGTCCGAACGTGACACACCCAGTTGGTCATCCCCTTCGTTAGACCAGCGCAGTTGGTGAGCTTGGGGATGGTGGCGTGCGCTCGGTCGTTCAGACCCGGGCGGCTTGGGCGATGTCGAGCCATGCGGAGACGCGGGGGGCGTCGATGTCGAGGAGCGACGACAGCTCGGCCGCTCTACGGCCAGCCGGTTCACTGCCCGCCGTCTTCCAGGCAGCGACCGCGACGTCGTAGGCGAGGTCTCCGGACACTCCGCGTGGGTCGATTAGGAAGAGCTTCCCGGCATGACCAAGCAGGATGTTCTTGGACGAGGCGTCTCCGTGGCAGAGCTGGTGACCGGTGCTCGTGGAGAGGTCCGCCAGAAGGCGGATCGCGTGTTGCCGGTCGGCTGCTGGCGCGAGTGTGCGGCCGATCGGAAGGTCGATCGGCTTCTCGTCGTGGAGGCGCTCCTCCAGCCAGGCGGCCAAGCTGGGCAGGCCGGGCGGCGCCGGCCTCTTGTGCATCGGGCGGAGGACGGTGGCCAAAGCCTCGATCGGCACCACCCGGTTCTTCAGGGTGTCCCCTGGAAGGACGCGGACGGCCACGGTCCAGACCCCTGATGGCGCCTCGATGACCTCGCGGATCTCAGGACCGACGCCGAGGTGGGCCAACGATCGTGAAACTTCCGCTTGGGCCGCTGCGTCGGGGTCTGGGGACGAGCGCATCACCAGGCGTTCGCTGGTGGTTGCTACTTCTACGACCAGGCCATACCGGGAGTCGAAGGTTGATAGCACGGTTGCGTTGTAGCGCCCGCAAAGCTCTGCAAGCTCCTGGCTCACCTGGCCTAACCATGCCGATGCCCGGTCAGGCCATCGGACCGAGACCGCTTGGCGTACGGAGGCGGGGACGCTGACAGGGACGGCGGTCATGGGCGGACCCCGCGTAGTGAACCGGCCGCCTCGGCGACGAGTGCCATGCTTTCGATGACGATGTCAGCGCCCGCGTCGCTCAGCTCCCGCACGCGACTCTCCCGCTTGGCGTAGCCGATGCTGGCGGCCCCGGCCTTACGGGCTGCTTCGATGTCTGTGGGTGAGTCGCCGACGAGCAGGCAGCGGGACGGCCGAGCGCCCGCCGCACTGGCGGCCTGAAGGACCGGCCAGGGGTCGGGCTTCATTCGGTCCGGTCGGAGGGGATCACGGCCGATGACGGAGTTGACGTGCTGAGCAAGCTCATGGGTCTTGAGGTACTGCGCGATGGCTTGTGCCGAGTTGTTGCTCACCATGACGACGGGGCAACCCGATTTGGCTGTCACGCGGATCAGGTCGTCGGCATGCGGTGTCGGTACGGCTGATTCTGTGGCGCGGCACTCCGCTTGGGCTAGCGCCTGCTCGACGGTGGGCAGCAGCCGCGGAGCGTTCTCCGCAGTCCAGCGCACTAGTTGCAGCGGGTCAGGACCGCGTTTGAGCCGCTCGTGGAGCCGGTTCGAGTGGCCGTCCAGGAGCGACCGGATCTCGTTCGCGATCTCTTGCGCGGAGTACCCAGCGAAGAGCGCGCAGACCGGCCCGTCGAAGTCCAGGAGCAGGGCGTCCGCCTGCTCGAAGAGCGAGCGCAGAGACGTCATTGCTCGTACTCTCGCGAGATCGTCTCCCACAGTGCGTCGAACCACGCTTTGGACTCCTTGACGAACTGGGGGGCGTTAGAGGTCTCGGAGTCGTCGGTGGCCGAGAAGTGGAAGAGGGTCGTGTCCTTGCCGAGGAGATCGAAAATCTCGACCGACTCCCCTTCGAGCCGGATCGAGTGCCTGGCGACCGGATAGAGGCCGTAGAAGACCTCGCTTCCGTTGATGATGTAGAGCTTGAACGCCGGAGTCAGCTCGTGGACGCGGACCTCCGCGTCCGCTGACTTGATGAGGCCGAGGTCCGCCAGTTCGTGTACCGCATCGACGATGCTGTCCACCGCCCGGCGCGTGATCCGGTCGGCGCGCTTCTTGATGGCTGGCTCGGCGGAGTCGGTCCCCACTCGCCGAGGGAGCGGCATCAGCGCCGAGGTGTCGATCATCATGATCCGGACCTTGAGCGACTCTGGCCTGAGGCGCCCGGCCCTCACCTTGTCGAGGACTTCGATCAGGGTGTTGTGGAGGGTCTCCCCCGAGAAGCCAGCGAAGTCGATGGAGACGTGGGCGCTCTCGAACGCGGCCTCGATGTGCGGCCGGAGGCCCACGGGACGCTCGGTCTGTGCGCGCACGTAAGAGCCGCTCCCCTGGCGGCTGACGATCAGGCGCTCGGTCTGGAGCACGCGTAGCGCTGCCTTGACCGTCTCGCGTGCGACGCCGTACCGCGTCGCCAGGTCTGGCTGAGACGGCAGCTTGTCGCCCGCCTTGAGCTTGCCCGTCAGGATCGCCGCCCGAAGCTTGTTCGCGATCTGCTGCGAGGGCGTCCGGGGATCATCCGGGTCCAGGTCACCGAGGTATTCGGTCTCTGCGGTCATGCCCGCAAGCGTACGCCCTGGCTAGCCAAGCCAGAGGAATTTTCAAAAACAATCTTGACTTGGCTAGCCAGGGTGGCCATGATTACCGATCAAGAGATCTGACTAGCCAAGTTGGTCAGATCAGCGTTCGGGAGGTCGCTCGATGCTTCAGCAGCACACCAGCAAACTCACGCAGTACCTCGTGACCGCCGTGATCGTGCTCTTCGTCTGGAACAACCCGGCCAAGGCTGCGGACCTGGTCAACCACGCCGTCCAGGTCATCCAGACCCTCGCGAACAACATCGGCTGACGGCGCTCGCGTCCACCCCCCTGCAAGGAGCTACATCGTGATTCACGTTGCCGACCCGACCATGGTCGATCTTCGCGGTAAGCCCATCAAGGGCGCTCAGTGCCGCTTTGACCCCGAGCTGCACACCGGCCCGGCCCGCATCACAGCGGAGTCCCCGGAGGAGCGCGAGGCCCGCGAAGCGGTCGCTATCTCTGTCTGCGAGACCTGCCCGCTCCGGCTGCCCTGCCTGGAGTACGCCGTGGCGACGCTGCCTCAGACCGGTGTGTGGGCGGGCTTCACCGCCGAGGAGATCGCAGCGCTGGCCGCCATCAGCTTCGGCGCAGTGGCCTGACATGACCGGCCAGCACACGTCCTCAGCAGCATCGGGGCGGCCCCGTCTCCGCCAAGAAACCGGCCGCCCCGATGACTCCCCGTCCCTTCGCAGCGACAGGAGCCCCCTCATCATGGCCGATGCGTTCACAACGCCCCCGCCATCCTTCGGTAACCACGATCAACCCGACGCACGCGTGGCCCGTGGCCGTGCCCTGTCAGAGCAGGAGTTCACCGCCGTCGCCGTGGTCGTCGCGTGCGTGGTGTTCCTCGGCCTGCTCGGCTTCGTCAACAGCTTCGCTGCCGTCGAGCACGCCGCCCGGCCCTCGTTCGGCTGGTTCGCGTGGACGGTCCCGCTTGGGGTTGACCTCGGCATCGCCATCTTCGCCGCACTCGACATCGTCCTCGCTCGCCTGGACATGCGGGTGCGGTGGCTGCGCCTGATCCCGTGGACGCTCACGGCCGCGACGGTGTACCTGAACGTCGCGGACGAGACGACCATGTTCGGTGTCGTGGCGCACGCGGCGCTGCCGTGCCTGTGGGTCCTGGCCGTCGAGATCGGCTCCCATGTGGTCCGCATCCGCGCGGGCATCCAGGCCGGAACGCGCATGGACGGCATCCGCGTCTCACGGTGGTTCCTGGCGCCCTGGCCGACGCTCAAGCTTTGGCGCCGCATGGTGCTGTGGGAGATCCGCTCCTACCCCGAGGCCCTCGGCCGCGAGCGTGACCGCGTCCTGGCGCTGACCGATCTCCAGGACACCTACGGCCGGTGGTCCTGGCGCCGCACGGCTCCGCGTCGCGTCCGCGCCCTCTACCGTCTCGGCGAACTGGCGCCCTCGGCCGTTGCCGCCGTCTCGGACGGTCCTGAGCAGCCGTCCGGAACCACGTCCGGGACCGTCCCGGAGACGACTCCTGAGACGGCTCCGAAGACGGCGCGCGGACGGTCCGCCCGCTCGTCCCGCAGCACGTCCCGAACCGGTGCCAGGACCGGCCGGAGCCGCAAGACGCGGACGGCTCCCGACGTGGACGACCTGATGCCTCTCGGCTGGCGGATCTCTGCCGACCTGGCCGAGCGAGGCAAGCCCCTTACCCGCGATGCCCTCGCTGCCGAGCTGCGCGAGGCCGGAAGCCCGACCGGTAACGAACGCGTCGGCGCCCTGCTCTCTCGGCTCAAGACCGAGGCACCCGACGACCCGACCACCACCGTGACCGTCCAGGCGAGCGAGGGAGATGAGGCCCGATGAGGCTGAATGGCGTCCCCATCGCCGGTGTCGTCCGTCCGCCCCTGCCGCACCGCGACACTGACCCCGATCAGTTCTTCGAGTCCAGCCAGCACGGCGAACCGCCCAACGGCGACGAGCCGCTGGTGATGCAGGACGCCTCTTATGAGAAGGCGCTTGACGACCCGGAGGAGACCACCGAGGGCCCCGATTCCGAACGTGTGCTGTCGGGAACCGTGCTGCGCCCCGCGGGCGACGACCCGGTCACCGAAGGTGCGCGACGCCCGATCATCCCGCCTGTGTTCCAGGACCGGGTCACCTTCGAGGCCGCCGTCCGCAAGCTGGTCGGCCGGTGGCTGCACATCACCGGCTATCACGCCGTCCGGGCGCCCTGGTACACGGTCAAGATGACCGGCTACGCCGCCCTCGGCGCGGTCAAGCTCGCCGGGCGACAGGTGCGTTGGTGGTGGCTGCTGGAACAAGAGCCGTTGCGCCAAGCCGCCGCGAACAAGGGCGACGCGGACCTGTGGCTCAAGCTGCACCGCGAGGCCGCCAAGGTCCGTACCGGGCGCGGCCTGGCGGTGCTCGGCGAGGCCGCCGCGATCGGCACGGCGGGGGTGCTCCTGGCCGGATCTCCGGTGGCTTTGGCGGGTGCGCTGGTGGTGGTCGTGCCGGTGCTGGCGCGGTACGGGCGCCCCGCCGGCCACTCCCTCCTCGGTCACGCCGTGATCCCGTCGCGGTATCGCGTCATCACCCATGACGTGGTGCCGCGCGCCTACTACGCCGCCGGACTCGGTCACCCCGACAAGCCCCAGCAGCAAGTCCAGTTCGCCGCGCCCGGCCTGGCCGCTGATGGCGACGGGTCCAAGGTGACCGTCGATCTCCCGTACGGGAAGGGCTTTAACGACGTCGTCAAGGCCAAGGGCGCGCTGGCTTCCGGACTGGACGTGGCGCTGTCCCAGGTGTTCGTCACTCGTGACGCGACCTCGCACCGCCGTCACACGCTGTGGGTCGCCAACCGTGACCCGCTCGCCGTCCCAGTCGGGCGTACGCCGCTGCTGCGCTGCAAGCCCACCGACATCTGGGAGCCCGCGCCCGTGGGCCTGGACGAGCGAGGCCGCGCGGTCACGGTGCCGCTGCTGTGGAACTCGACCATGGTCGGGGCGCAGCCTCGCCAGGGAAAGACGTTCTTCGCGCGCCTCCTGGCGCTGTATGCGGCGCTGGACCCGTACGTGCGGCTGAGCGTCTTCGACGCCTCGGGCAAACCCGACTGGCGCAAGTTCGCACTGGTCGCACACCAGTTCTCCTCTGGACTGGTGATGACCCGTGACGGTGACCCGGTCGAGATCCTCATCGAGGCTCTGCGGGAACTGAAGGCGGACGTCCAAGACCGCTATCAGCGACTCTCGGACCTGCCCACCGACGTGTGCCCCGAGGGCAAGCTCACGCGGGAGATCGCGCGTGACCCCATGTACGGGATGCCCGTACGAGGCGTGTTCCTGGACGAGTTTCAGGAGTACTACGACACGCCGGACGCTGAGGCGAACAAGGAGATCGCGTCCCTGCTGCTGTTCCTGGTCAAGACCGCTCCGGCCGCCGGGGTGTTCATGGTCGATGCCACACAGAAGCCGTCCGGCATCGGCGCCGGACAGGTTGCGACCTCGTTCAACTCGTTCCGCGACAACCACCAGACCCGTTTCAGCCTCCGTACCGGCTCGTGGCAGGTGTCGGATCTGGTGCTCGGCGCAGGCGCCTACGGCGAAGGGCTGGACTCCTCCCTGCTGCTGCCCTCCTACAAAGGCGTAGGCATCCTGCGGGGAGCCTCCGACGAGACGCCAACGGTGCGCTCTCACCTGGCCGACGCCGAGGACGCCGAGAAGATCCTCCTGGCCGCGCGCAACCTCCGCGAGCGTGCCGGAACGCTGTCCGGGCACGCGGCCGGAGACCGCACCGCGCGCCAGGTGCGGGACGTGCTCGCCGACACGCACGCCATGTTCCTTCCCGGCGAGCCGTTCTTGCCCTGGCAAGAGCTGGCCGCGCGGCTGGCCGACCAACTTCCCGCTTCGTACGGCGACCTGACCGCCGAGGCCGTCTCGGCTCAGGTCCGCTCGTTCGGTGTACCGAGCGTAAACGGCAAGCGCGACGGCCAGGTGCTCAAGGGCGCCAAGCGCGACGCCATCACCGACGCCCTCAGGGCCCGCACACCGTGACCCCGCCGCCCGGCCTCGGCCGCGTGCCGAGGCCGGGCGGACGGTAGCGGACACCCCACAGCGGTAGCGACCGCGCTACCGCCCCCGCTACCGCACTGATCAGCGCAAATACCCGCAGGTAGCGGGTAGCGCGCCCCTCTGTCCTGCCCGGAAACTCCGTCTGGAGGCACCGTGACCCCCTACGCCGCCGCTACCGCTACCGATGCCAGCGCTACGCCAATCCTCCTCGCGATCGGCCTCCTGGTGCTCGTCGGCTATGGCGTCTCCTGCTGGATCTGGCCGTTCCGCGCCTGCACGCGCTGTGACGGCGCTGGCAAGTTCCGCTCACCGTCCGGCCGGACCTGGCGCTACTGCCGCCGCTGCGGAGGCAAGGGCGCGCAACTGCGCCTCGGCCGCCGCATCTGGAACGGCCTCAAGCGCTGACCCACGCCCGGTCGTCACTCCAAGCCTGCTCTCTCCGAGAGGACTCTCCTTGACCACGCCCCGCCTGCACGTCATCCAGGGCGACGACCCACACGGACCGGCCGAGCTGGCCGAGTTCGTCCGGCCGCTGCCGCACAACATCGAGGCCGAGCAACACACCCTCGGCGCGGCGATGCTGGCTCCGGCAGCGCTGGCCGAGATCCGCGAACTCCTGGACGGCACCGAGTTCTACCGCCCCGCCCACGGCCTGATCTGGAACGCCATCGAGGGTCTGGCCGACCGTGGCGCACCCGTCGAACCGGTCGCGGTCGCCGCCGCCATCGACCCGCGCGACCTGGCCGCTATGGGCGGCGCCCCCTACCTACACACTCTGATCAGCCAGGTCCCCACCGCTGCCAACGGCCCCTACTACGCGCACCTCGTGCGAGACCTGGCATACGCCCGTCAGGTCGTCACCTCGGGCACTCGGTTGATGCAGCTCGGCTACGCAGCGACCGGCGACACCCACGACGACCTACGCGGCGCCGTCGTCGCCGAGCTGGCCGCCGTCACCAAACCCCAAGGCCGAAGCTGGGCAGAGCCGACTCCCCTCTCGGCCGCCGCCGAGCTGCCGCCGTTCCCGGTCTGGGCGTTCCCGGACTGGCTCGGCGAGTACGTGGCCGGACTCGCCGAGGTCACCCAGACCCCGCCCGACCTTGCCGGGTGCCTGGCGCTCGCCGTCCTGGCCGTCGCCGCTGGCGGAAAGGTCTGGGCCCGCGCCACCACATGGACCGAGCCCACCAACCTCTTCACGCTCGTCGTCCTGCCGCCCGGCAACCGCAAGTCCGAGGTCTACAAGCACATGACCGCCCCGATCAAAGCCGCCGAGGCCGCCTTGATCAAGCAGGCCAAGCCGGTAATCGCCGAGGCAGTCATAGCGCGCAAGGTCGCCGAGGCTCACGCGGAGAAGACCGAGAAGGCCGCCACTGCCGCCCACGACCCCACACAGCGCGGCGTGGCGATGGATGAGGCCGCTACCGCTCGCCTCGACCTGGACGAGACGCCGATACCAGCCGAGCCGTGTCTCTTCTCCGATGACGCCACCGTGGAGCGGCTTACGAGCCACGTGGCCGAGCAGGGCGGCCGGTTCGCCATCCTGTCGCCCGAGGGGGAGATCTTCTCCATTGCCGCCGGACGCTACTCCGGCGCTCCGAACCTGGCCGTCCTCAAGTCCGGGCACGCGGGCGAGGAGATGCGCATCGACCGCATGGGACGCGCGTCCGAGCGCATCGCCGCCGCCACCATCACCCTCGGCATCTGCACCCAACCCGGCGTCCTGGCACGCCTCGGCGAGACACCCCAGTTCGCCGAGCAAGGCTTGCTCGGCCGCCTGCTCTACTCGGTGCCCGCCTCGCTGCTCGGCTTCCGCAACGAGCGGCCCGACCCGATGCCCGAGCATGTCCAGACCACCTACAGCGCCAACGTCCAAGCGCTCGTCCTGTCCCTGGCCGCCCTCGCCGAGCCCGCCACCCTGCACTTCGCCCCCGACGCCCAAGCCGCCATCCTCGACCTGGCCCGCGAGCACGAGATCAGGCTCCGGCCCGGCACCGGCGACCTGGCACACATGACCGACTGGGCAGGTAAGTACGTCGGTGCCGTCGTCCGCATCGCCGCCCTGCTCCACCTCGCCGAGCACATCCGCGACGGCTGGGACCGTCCCATCACCCTGACCACGTTCATCAACGCCCGGCTCATCGGCGAGTACTTCACGCTCCACGCCCAAGCCGCATACGAAGCCATCGGCGCCGATCCCGCCGTCAACGACGCCCGCGCCCTCCTGGACTGGATCGAACGCACCGCGACGACTCGATTCACCGCGCGCGAGGTCATCCACGCCCTCAAGCGGTTCCGCAAGGTCGCCGACCTAGAGCCCGCCCTGCGCGTCCTGGAGTCCCACGGTTGGATTCGCCGCCTGCCGACCCCGCCCAAGGTCGGCCCCGGACGCAAGGCCGGAACCGTCTACGAAGCCCATCCCGACGCCATAGGCGACGCCTCATGACCCGCCCGGCCACCCTCACCGAGCGTCACCCGTGGCCTCTGCCTCAGTGCCCGGTCAACACGACAACAGGGCCACAGAATCCAACGAAATCCATTCTGTTGGATTCCGTAGACCCGTTGACAGTTGCCAGACCTCCGCCCACTACGGACCGGCGATCACTCTCCGTCAAACCTAAGGCCACGAAAGAACCGAGGTAGCGCCTTGAAGACCGCCGCGTTCACCGACGAAAAGCTCACGCTCGCTCAGGTGTGCAGAGAACTCCAGATCTCCCGATCGACCTTCTACGACTGGCGCCAGAAGGGGCGCGCGCCGCGCTGCATGACCCTCCCGAACGGAACCCTTCGCGTTCGCCGATCTGAACTCGACCGCTGGCTCAACTCGTGCGAGGACGCTGCCTGATGCAGGACACCACTTACGACGTGAGGATCTACAAGACCGAGGTCCGCAAAGGCGTCAAGGTCAACACGTACACGGTCCGGTGGAAGACCGACCGCAAGTCTTGGAAGGAAGCCTTTCGTAACAAGGCGCAGGCAGAGAGCTTCATCGCCGAATTGCGCAGCGCCGTCAACAGGGGCGAGGCGTTCAGCGTCCGCACCGGCCGTCCCGCCTCCTGGTCCCGCCGGGAGAACGCGATGACCTGGTACACGTTCTCTCTTGAGTACGCCGCCGCAAAGTGGCCTTTCGCGTCGCCCAACCATCGGCGCGGCATCGCGGAGGCACTGACCGACGCGACCGAGGCGCTCCTGACCACCGCGAGCGGCGGTCCCTCTCGCAGCGAACTACGAGCGGCTCTGCGGGGCTGGGCGTACAGCGGTCGACTCCAGAAGGGGGACACGGAGCCCCCCGAGGACCTGACTCACGCCCTCCGGTGGCTGGAACGCAACACCATCGACATGGCGGCCCTAGACCCGGAAGCGAAGGGACCGGAGTTGGCGCGTGCTGTGGTTGACCGTCTCAGCGTGAAGCAGAACGGCAAGCCCGCCGCGAGCAGCACCGCAATCCGCAAGCGCGTCACGTTCAACAACGCCCTCGAATACGCCTGTGAGCGCCGCATCCTGAGCGGTAATCCGCTTCAGCGCGTGAAGCTGCACCGACCGCGTACCGCCAAGACGCTGGACATGCGGGTTGTCGTGAATCCGGAGCAAGCTTCTCGGCTGCTGGACGCCGTCCGCCGCCAGGGCAAGAGAGGGCCCCGCATGGTGGCCTTCTACGCCGTCATGTACTACGCCGCCCTTCGTCCAGAGGAGGCCGTTGACCTCCGCCCCGAACATCTGGTCTCGCTGCCTGATGAGGGATGGGGCGAGATGGAACTCACGCACGCCGAGCCCCGTAGCGGTTCCCGATGGACCAACTCGGGGAAGGCGAGGGACAGGCAACCACTCAAGCACCGCGCAGAAGGCGAGACCCGTCCTGTCCCGATCCACCCTGACCTCGTTCGTATTCTCCGCGAGCACATCGAGACCTTCGAAATCAAGCCCGGCCAGAGGCTTTTCACCGGCCCGCGCGGCGGGATCATGACCGACCGGACCTATCTCGGCGTTTGGCATGATGCCCGCGCCGAGGCGTTGACCGCTGCCGAGTCCGCTTCGCCGCTTGCCCAACGGCCTTACGACCTTCGACACGCCGCTCTGTCCACCTGGCTAGCGGCAGGCGTCCCGCCCGCCCAGGTCTCACTCTGGGGCGGCAACAGCATCGGGGTTCTCCTCCAGATCTATGCCAAGGTCATCGCTGGCTTGGCAGAGGCGGCCAAGCACCGGATCTCCGAGGCCATGGAGACTGACAAGCGGACCCTCGCGAGCGACGCCGGAACACCGCCAGAGCCGAGCCCAGAACAGCCCGAAGGGGGCGAGGGCAAGGCGGCTTAGGTCGCTGAGGACTTCGGCACGTATTCGGCACAGCCACCCGTAGGAAGCCGTAGACGATCAGGAACAGTCGGACAGTAGCGAAACAGCCCCTCACCTGTGTCGTGCCTGGTGAGGGGCTGTTTTGCGTGGTGTGGCGGGTGCAGGGTTCGAACCTGCGTAGGCTAAGCCGACGGATTTACAGTCCGCTCCCATTGGCCACTCGGGCAACCCGCCTGGGCGTCGCTCTCGCGACGGCACTGGAAAGGATAGCGGACGGGCGGAGCGGTCGTGACATCGGAGCGGACGGGGCGGCCGGGTGCTCGGGGGCGGGTTCGTCGCTACGATCCCTGGATCGGGAAGCTGCTGCTGAGGGGATGTGCGTGTGCTATGGCCGACTCATCGTTCGACATCGTGTCCAAGCTTGATCGGCAGGAGGTCGACAACGCGTTGAACCAGGCCGCGAAGGAGGTGGCCAACCGGTTCGACTTCCGGAACGTGGACGCGGGGATCAAGTGGTCGGGGGAGACCATCGAGGTCCAGGCGAACACCGAGGAGCGGGCCAACGCCGTCCTGGACGTGCTGAAGGACAAGCTCGTCAAGCGCGGGATCTCGCTGAAGGCGATCGATCCCGGCGAGCCGAAGCTGTCGGGGAAGGTGTACAAGCTGGGGATCGGCCTCAAGGAGGGCATCGCCCAGGAGGACGCCAAGAAGATCGGCAAGATCATCCGGGACGAGGGGCCCAAGGGGATCAAGGCCCAGATCCAGGGGGACGAGCTGCGGGTCAGCTCCAAGAAGAAGGACGACCTCCAGGACGTCATCGCCCTCCTCAAGGGCAAGGACCTGGACGTCGCGCTCCAGTTCGTCAACTACCGGTAGGTGCTGCTCAACGGCCTCTGCCGACCCGCGGCTCGTTGGCGGTGAGGCTGGGCCATCTGGTTGTGCTCGGCGTCGCGCCCCGTCCGCCCATGGGTGGACGGGGCGCCGTGCTTGGTCGGCGCGCGCCCCGGCCGCCTGGTGCGTTCACCGGTCACGGAAGCCGCTGCGCCTCACTGCCGACTGGATCGGTGGATCTCCAGTTCGGGGTGCGGAACTTGGGTCGTACTGCTCGGAGTGCGGGGTCGCACGCCGGGCCGGCGCTCCGGCCGGTGTCGGGTCAGGCTCGGGTGGCTTCGCCAGACGACTCGTTGGTCATTGCCACGGTCTCCGCACAGACCACGTGTTCTGTCCCGGGGGAGGCGGCTGGGCACGAAAAAGCGAGCGCGCCGACTTCTTCCCCCGCAGAAGTGGCCGGCGCGCTCGTAACTGGTATGACGCGGGGGTTCGCGAAATGGTTCGGCTCTCAGCCCGCCAATTCGGAGGCGGGGTCGTCGAAGGGGGCCAGGGTGCGGGCCAGGGCCGTGAGGTCCAGGTCGAGGACGTCCGCCAGGGACGCGACGGTGAAGAAGGCGGGGACGGCGATGGCGCCGCGTTCGATCTTGCGGAGGGTGTCGAGGGAGATGCCGGCGGAGCGGGCGACGTCGGCGGCGCTGCGGGGGCCTCGGGCGGCGCGGAGGATCTGGCCCAGGGCGCGGCCCCGGTCGCGTTGCTCCTCGGTGAGCGGTGTTCGGACCATGCGAGCATTGTAATACTGGTATTAAAATATTCTGCATGGTGACCTATCGAAGCCCACGGGAGTGGGAGCTCATGCGGGAGGCGGGACGGGTCGTGGCCCGGATCCTCGCCGAGGGACGGGAAGCGGCGGTGCCCGGTGTCGTCACGGCCGAGTTGGACGCGTTGGCCGGGCGGATCCTCAAGGAGTGCGGGGCGACGTCGCCGTTCCTGCACTACAAGCCGGTTTGGGCCCCGTTTCCGTACCCGGCGAACATCTGCGTCTCGGTCAACGAGGTGGTGGTGCACGGCATTCCGGGCCGGCGGGTGCTGGAGGACGGGGATCTCGTGACGATCGACGCCGGGGCGAAGCTCGGGGGCTACTGCGGGGACGCGGCGGTGTCGTTCGTGGTGGGGACGCAGGACGCGGCGTCCACGAGGTTGGTCGAGACCACGCGGCGGGCGTTGGAGAACGCTATCGCGGCGGCCGTTCCGGGGAACCGGATGGGCGATGTCGCATCCGCGGTGGAGCGGACGGCGCGGGACGCCGGTTACGGGATCGCCGACGGGTCCGGGGGGCATGGGATCGGGACGGAGATGCACGAGGATCCGCCGGTGCCCAACACGGGCCGGGCCGGGCGCGGGATGCCGCTCAGGGAGGGGCTGACGATCGCGATCGAGCCGCTCGTCACCGAGAGCGGGCGGGACGAGACGTGGCAGATGCCGGACGGGTGGGCGGTCGCCACCGTCGACGGGAGCCGGGCCGTGCATTTCGAGCACACGGTGGCGGTCACCGGGGATGGGCCGGTGGTCTTGACGGCGCCCTAGTGGCGGGGGCCCGCCATGCGTTCCAGGCGGGCTATGCGGTCGGCCGTCGGGGGGTGGGTGGAGAACAGCCTGCCGATCCCGGCGCCGGAGAACGGGTTGGCGATCATCAGGGCGCTGGTGGTCGCCAGCTCGGGGTCCTGGGGCAGCGGCATCGCGCGGGTGCCGGCGTCGATCTTGCGGAGGGCCGAGGCGAGGGCGAGGGGGTCGCCGGTGAGGCGGGCGCCGGCGGCGTCGGCGGCGAACTCGCGGGTGCGGCTGATGGCCATCTGGACGACGGCGGCGGCGACCGGGCCGAGCACGAGCATCATGAGGGCGCCGAGGACGCCGGGCCCGTCGTCGTCGTCCGAACGGCCGATCGGCAGGAAGATCGCCAGGTGCGACAGGTAGGTGATCACGGTGGCGATCGCGGCGGCGACGGAGGAGATGAGGATGTCGCGGTTGTAGACGTGGGACAGCTCGTGGCCGAGGACGGCGCGCAGCTCCCGCTCGTCCAGCATCTGGAGGATGCCGCGGGTGCAGCAGACGGCGGCGTTGCGGGGGTTGCGTCCGGTGGCGAAGGCGTTGGGCTGGCGCGTCTCGGAGACGTACAGGCGCGGCATGGGCTGGCGGGCCGAGGTCGACAGCTCGCGGACGAGCCGGTACAGCACGGGCGCCTCGACCTCGCCGACCGGGTGGGCGCGCATCGAGCGCAGCGCGATGCGGTCGCTGAACAGGAAGGCGACGCCGTTGGTGCCGAGCGCGATCACCAGCGCGATGGTCAGCCCGGCGCCGCCGCCGAACACCCATCCGGCGACGAGCATCAATGCCGACAGCGCCGCGATCAGCGCCGCGGTCCGGACGCCGTTGAACTGCACTTTCGCTGCGCCTCCCCGTTCGTACCGGCCATGAACATCAACGGTTTGACCTGCTCAAACGTTCCCGGGGCCGGGAGGGGCGGCGGCCCTGGTCAGGTGGCCTGCGCGACCGTCTGCAGGACGATCTGCGGCGCGACCGACAGCACGAGCGCGCCCGCGGCGGTCGCGGCGATGGCGGCGCGGACGGGCAGTCCAGGCGCGGCGTCGCCGGCGGCCGGTCCAGGGGCGAACAGGCGCGCCGCCCAGACGAGGTAGTAGTACAGCCCGATCACGGTGTTGACCGCCATGACGACGGCGAGCCAGGTGACGTCCCCGGCGACGGTCGCGCGGAACACCACGACCTTGGCGAACAGGCCCATCACCCCGGGCGGGAGCCCGGCGAGGCAGATCAGGAAGAAGGCGAGGGCGGCGGCGACGGCGGGGCTGCTGCGGGCGAGGCCGCGGAAGTCGTCGAGGGTGTCGTAGGCGCGGGCGCCGGGCCGCCGGTGGAAGCCGATCACGACGGCGAACGCGCCGAGGTTCATGACGGCGTAGAGGGCGACGTAGGCGGTGGTGGCGGCGACGGCCTCGGGGAGGCGGTGCGTCCCGACCGACAGCGGCGCGAGCATGTAGCCGGACTGGGCGACCGACGACCAGGCGAGCAGCCGGATCGCGGTCCGCTGCCGGAGGGCGAGGAGGTTGCCGAGCGTCATCGTGATCGCGGCGAGGACGGCGACGAGCGGCCCCCACACGTGCGCGTAGGCGGGGAAGCCGAGGGCGAGGACGATCGCGAGCCCGGCGAACCCGGCGGCCTTCGACACGACCGACAGGAACGCGGCGACCGGCAGCGGGGCGCCCTGGTAGACGTCGGGGGCCCAGAAGTGGAACGGGACGGCGGCGACCTTGAACCCGAACCCGGCGAGCACGAGGACGACGCCGACGGCCGCGACCGGGTCGAGGTCGGCGGGGAGGTCCTCCAGCGCGGGGGCGATGCGGTCCAGGTGCATGGCGCCGGTCGCGCCGTAGACCATGCTGATCCCGAACAGCATGACCGCTGCGGAGACGACCGAGACGAGGAACAGCTTGAGCGCGGCCTCGGAGGCGTTCCCGTCGTAGCGGCGCAGCCCGACGAGCGCGAAGACCGGCAGCGACAGCGTCTCCAGCGCGACGACGAGCAGGATCAGGTCGCGGGCGGCGACCAGGGCCAGCGCGCCGATCACGGCCGACAGCAGCAGGAAGTGGTACTCCCCCACCGGGATCTTCGAGTCGGTGATCTCCTGGAGGGACAGCAGGACGACGACCGCGGCGGCGGCGAGGACGATCCCCTGGAACAGCAGGGTGAAGTCGTCGGCGACGTAGGAGCAGGAGCGGGGGCCGCCGGAGCGCAGGCCGTCCGGGAGGCAGAAGGTGGCGCGGCGGTCCCCGGCGGCCAGCGCGCCGACGGCGGCCAGCGCGACGGCGAGCGCGCCGCCGCTGGCCAGGCCGAGGACGCGGCGCGGGGCGTCGAAGGCGTCGGCGAGCAGCAGCCCGATCGCGGCGACGGCGAGGATCAGCGGCGGCGCGATCGCCGCGTAGTCGATGCCCTGGATCATCAGCCGCCTCCGAACAGCGCGTGGACGGGCCCGGTGGTCACGTCCAGCAGGGTCTTCGGCCAGAGCCCGACCAGCAGCGTGAGCGCGATCAGCGGGACCCAGGCGGCGTACTCCTGCGTCGAGACGGCGGGGCCGGGCGCGGCGCTCACGCCGGACGGCGGCCCGTGCGTGAGCTTCGCGAGCATCCGCAGGAAGTAGGCGGCGGTCAGCACGGCGCCGAGCGCGGCGACCCCCATGAACGTCACGAACGTCTCACGGGGCAGGTCGGCGTGCGGACGGTACGCGCCGAGCAGCGCGAGCATCTCGCCCCAGAACCCGGCGAGGCCCGGCAGGCCGAGCGAGGCGACGGACGCGAAGGTGAGGATCGAGGCGAGCCGCGGGGACGTGCCGAGCAGGCCGCCGCCGAGCGCGTCCAGGTCGGCGGTGCCCCAGCGTTCCTTGACCGCGCCCGCGAGGAAGAACAGCAGGCTGGTGATGAGGCCGTGCGCGATGTTGCCGAACAGCGCGGCGTTGATGCCGACCGGGGTGAGGGTGGCGATGCCGAGCAGCACGAACCCCATGTGCCCGACGGACGAGTAGGCGATCATCCGCTTGAGGTCGCGCTGGGCGAGGCAGGCGAGCGCCCCGTACACGATGCCGATCACGGCGAGGAGGCCGAGCCAGGGCGCCCAGACCTGCGCGCCGTGCGGGGCGAGCGGCAGCGCGACGCGGACGAGCCCGTAGGTGCCCATCTTCAGCAGGACCCCGGCGAGCAGCACCGACCCGACGGTCGGCGCCTCGGTGTGCGCGTCCGGCAGCCAGGTGTGCAGCGGCCACATCGGCGCCTTGACCGCGAACCCGAGCCCCATCAGCGCGAACGCGGCGATCTGGACGCCGTGCGAGACGCCCGCGCCGTGCCGGGCGGCGAGTTCGGTCATGTCGAGCGTGCCCGCGTTCACCGCGACGAGCAGCATCCCGGCGAGCAGCAGGCCGGAGCCGAGCAGCGTGTAGAGGATGAACTTGTAGGCGGCGGCCTGGCGGGCCGGGCCGCCCCAGAGAATGATCACCGCGTACATGGGGATCAGGACGACCTCGAAGAACACGAAGAACAGCACGAGGTCGAGCGCTACGAACGTGCCGACCAGCCCGATCTCCAGAACGAGCAGCAGCGCGGTCAGCAGCCGGATCCGGCCCCCGGCGGGCGGGTGCCGCAGCGTGTAGAGGAAGCAGAGGAACGTCAGCAGCGCGGTCAGCGCGACGAGCGGCAGCGAGATCCCGTCCACGCCGAGGTGGAAGCGCAGCCCGATCGCGGGCGCCCACGACCGGTCGATCTCCAGCTGCATGCCCGCGGAGGACGGCGCGTCGAAGTCGAACGCGGTCAGCGCGGAGACCGCGACGAGCAGCGTCGCGCCGGACACGGCCGTCCCGAACACGCGGACGGAGGAGTCGGTGCGCAGGAACCGGTCGGCCGGGACGAGCATCGCGAGCGCCCCGAGCAGCGGGAGCGCCATCATCAGCAGGAAGATCATCGGAAGATCACCACCCCGGCGACGATGACGACGACGCCCGCGAGCAGGCCGGTCAGGTAGGTCTGCGGGTTGCCGTTCTGCGGGACGCGCAGCAGCCCGCCGAGCCGCCGCGCGCCGCGTCCGGCGCCGACCACCGCGCCGTCGACGCGCCGCGAGTCGAACGTGACGACCCCGCGCGCCAGCGCCAGGAACGGGCGGACGACGAGCGCCGCGTACACCTCGTCCACGTAGAAGGCCCGCGCAAAGACCGGACGCGCCCGCCCCAGCGCGCGCGACGGGTCGGCCGCCGGATCGCGGTTCCAGATCAGGAACGCCGCGCCCGCGCCGAGCACCGCCAGCAGCAGCCCGAGCAGCGCGGACCCGACATGCGGGCGCAGCTCCTCGGCGCCGAGCCCGAAGAACCCGAGGATCGCGGCGGGGACGGCCAGCACCGCGACCGTCCACGACATGGCCCGGGGCGCCTCGCGGATCTCATAGGTGCCGCGCGGCTCGCCGAAGAACGTCATCAGCCAGGCGCGCGTCGCGTACGCCGCCGTCAGCGCGACCGTGAGCAGCAGCCCGAGGTAGACCAGCCACGCCACCCCGGCGGGCAGGTCCACGCTGAAGGCGCGGAATTCAGCGTGCCCCAGGGAGGCGGTCATCGTGGCCCGCGCCTCGTCCGGCCGCGACAGGC
The DNA here is from genome assembly GCF_018603865.1 of Actinomadura sp. NEAU-AAG7. NCBI lineage: Bacteria > Bacillati > Actinomycetota > Actinomycetes > Streptosporangiales > Thermomonosporaceae > Actinomadura > Actinomadura sp. NEAU-AAG7. The sequence continues at coordinate 122,091 of NZ_JAHFZY010000004.1, read as the reverse complement.
AGGCGGCCGTGACGTCGTTCGCGCATGCCGGCGGCCGGATGAGCTGAGGGAACGACTTGACTTCCGGCAGGGCGAAGGGGGCGGGGAACCAACCGGCGGGGGCGGGCCTGATGGGGGACTCGCCGCCGTGCAGCGCGGAGTGCTGGGCGGCCTCGATGACCGAGTCCTTGCTGAACCAGCCGCTGAACGGCGGAACGCCGACGAGCGCGGCCAACCCGACCGTCATCGACCAGAACGTGACCGGCATGCCGCGCCGCAGCCCGCCGTAGTGCGCGAGCATGTTCGACCCGGCGACGACGATCACGCAGCCCGCCGACAGGAACAGCAGCGCCTTGAACGCGCCGTGCGTGAGCAGGTGGAAGATCGCGGCGGTGTCGGCGCCGACCGCCAGGCCCGCCGCCATCACGCCGAGCTGGCTGATCGTGGAGTAGGCGAGGACGCGTTTCAGGTCGTCCTGGGCGAGGGCGGCGAGCGCCGACCCGACCATGGAGACCACCGCGACGACACCGAGGACGGTCAGCGCCGCCGAGCTCAGGACGAACACACCGTACAGGCGGGCGACGACGTACACGCCCGCCGCGACCATCGTCGCCGCGTGGATCAGGGCGCTGATCGGGGTGGGGCCCGCCATCGCGTCCGGGAGCCAGGTGTGCAGCGGGAACTGCGCGCTCTTGCCCGCGACACCGGCGAGCAGGAGCAGGGCCGCCGCCGTCACCGTCGAATGCGGAAGGCCGCCCGCCTCGGCGAGCACGCCCCGTATGGAGAAGGTGTTCGCGCCCACGCCGAGCACCAGGATCCCGATGAGGAAACCGACGTCGCCCAGGCGCGTCACCAGGAACGCCTTGACCGCCGCCCGCGAGTTGCCGCGGTCCTCCCAGTGGTGCCCGATCAGGAAGTACGAGCAGATGCCCATGACCTCCCAGCCCGCGTACAGGACGATCAGGTCGCCCGAGTAGACCACCAGCAGCATCGCGGCGGTGAACATCGAGATGAACGCGGCGTAGGACGAGTAGCGCCCGTCCTCCCGCATGTACGCGACGGAGTAGACCTGCACCGCGAGCGCCACGCAGCAGACCATCAGCGCGACGACCGCCGCCAGGCCGTCCACCTGGAGGCCGACGTGGATCGGGACGGAACCGGTGTCGATCGTCGCCAGCTCGCCGTTCCGCTGCCCCGGGTCGCGCCAGACGGTGAACGCGACGATCGCGGCGAAGACGAGCGACACGGCGATCGGCACGCAGGCGATCAGCGCGGGCCCGTTGCGCGGCGAGCCGGGGCGGCCGCCGAGCAGGCGCGTCAGGCCCGGTCCGAGCAGCATCCCGGCGAACGCGGCGAGGAACGGCAGCAGGACGGTCAGCGACGCCAGCCAGATCACCGGGCCGCCTCCTCGTGCGGCGCCTGCGCGGCGGGAGTCTCCGCGGCGGGAACGGACGGCGCGTCGCGCTCCTCGGCGAGCGCGTCCATCCGGTCGACGTCGACCATCCGCCGGTTGCGGTACACCAGCAGGACGATCGCCAGCCCCAGCCCGACCTCCGCCGCCGCGATCACGATCGTGAACAGCGTCAGGACCTGCCCGCCGTGCAGCCGGTCGGCGAAGCGGATGTCGAAGGCGACGAGGTTGAGGTTCACCGCGTTCAGCATCAGCTCGACCGACATCAGCACGAGGATCGCGTTGCGGCGCGCGAGCACCCCGTACACGCCCACGGAGAACAGCAGCGCCGCCACGACCGTCGGATAGGCGAGATGCATCAGGCGCCGCCCTCCTCGTCCGCGCGACCGCCGATGTCCGCGCCGCCGCCGATGTCCGTGCGGGACAGGACGATCGCGCCGACCAGCGACGCCAGCAGCAGGACCGACAGCACCTCGAACGGCAGCACCCACGTGCGGAACACGCTGGCGCCGAGCTCGTCGGCCGAGCCGCCGCCCGCCTTCAGCGGCATCCGGTCGTCCCGGAAGCCCATGGCCATGACCGTCACCAGCACGGCGGCCGTGGCGAGCGCGACGCCCGCCGCGACCCAGCGGTTGCCGGAGTCCAGGTCGGCGGACTCCCCGATCGGCGCCCGCGTCAGCATGATCCCGAAGAGCAGCAGCACGACCACCGCGCCGACGTAGATGAGCACCTGCACCCAGGCGACGAACTCCGCCGTGAGCACGAGGTAGCCCCCGGCCAGCGCGCCGAACGTCACCACCAGCCACAGCGCCGCGTGCACCAGTTGCCGCGTCGTCACCACCATGATCCCGGCGCCGACCGCGACCACGCCGAGCAGCGCGAAGACGACCTCCTGACCGCTCACGCGCCCGCCCCCGGCGGCGTGCGGGGGGCGCGGGCCGCGCGGGCGGACGCCTTCTCGGCGGCGGCCACCTCCTTCGGCGGCTCGGCGGACGGGTCGTGCGCCTGCGGCGGCGGGACCGTCCACATCCACTCGCGCAGCCGCTCCTTCTCGTGGGTCAGCTCGGCGATGTCGTACTCGGCGTACTCGAACTCCGGCGACCAGAACAGCGCGTCGAACGGGCACGCCTCGATGCAGATGCCGCAGTACATGCACAGCGCGAAGTCGATGGCGAACCGGTCGAGGACGTTGCGCATGCGCGCGCGCCCGCCGCCCTCGGCCGGGAGCGTCTCCTTGTGCGAGTCGATGTAGATGCACCAGTCGGGGCATTCGCGCGCGCAGAGCATGCAGACCGTGCAGTTCTCCTCGAACAGCGCGATCACGCCCCGGCTGCGCGGGGCCAGGTCAGGCTGGACCTCCGGATACTGGCGCGTGATGGATCGCCGCGTCATCGTCCGTAGCGTCACGGCGAGCCCCTTGGCCAGCCCGCCTCCTGGTAGCCGTCCCACGCGCCCCATGATTGCGTACGAAGCGCCGCCAGGGAACGCGGCGGTGGCCGCGTTCGTCAAACCACACGTGGGACCTGTCGTCCCGCGCTCGGGACGGCCTGCGGGCGAGGAGGGCATGTGAGCCATCACGCGGACGGCCCCAACGGTCCGGAATCCGGCCACGACCAGGGGGGCTCGCGCTATGGCCGCCCGTCCCCCGGGCGCCCGCCGTATAACCGCCCGCCCCATGGGCGTCCTTCTTACGGACAGGTTCCCCACGACCCTCGCGCCACTCCGTATCCCCCCGGCCGTCCGTACGGCGCGCCCGGCTGGCGGCCCCCGTTCGTCGGGCCGCCGATGCAGCCCCTCCAGCCCATGCCGCCCGCCCCGGCGTCCGCCGAGGGGCCGAAGGGGATCCTCTGGGCGTTCGTCCCGTTCCTGACGTTCGGCTTCGGGACGCCGTTCTCGTTCCTGTACGCGGCGCTGCGGCGCGGCTCCAGGAACCTCGGCGTCACCGCCGCCGGCTACGGCATCGCGCTGGTCGGATGCCTGGCGCTGACCTCGTCCGACGAGGTGGTCCCGGTCGCGTTCGGCACGATGCTGACGATGATGCTGTGGGTCGCGGGCACCGCGCACGCGTTCGCCGTCCGCTCCTCGGTCTTCCCGCGCGAGCTCCCGCGCAACCGGATCAACCAGCACGCCATCGAGGTGGCCAAGTACCGCAGGACGCTGCGCGAGGAGGCCCGCGCCCTCGCCGCCGAGGACCCGGCGCTCGCCCACGAGCTGCGGATCGGCCGCCCCGACGCGCCCCGCACCTACGACGACGGCGGCCTCGTGGACGTCAACCACGCCCCGGGGGAGATCATCGCGGCGCTCCCCGGCATGGACGCCGAACTCGCCGAGCGCGTCGTCCGGCTCAGGGACACCCAGGGCCCGTTCGTGTCGGCCGAGGAGCTGGCGGTCAACGCGGACCTGCCGCCCGACATCGTCCCGCAGCTCTCGGAGTACTCGATCTTCCTTCCGTGAGGGCTAGCCGAACGCGACCTTCAGGACGCCGGTCAGCGCGAGCTGCGCCAGCGACAGCGGCACCAGGTACGCCCACGCGAGCTTCTGGAGCTGGTCCTCGCGCATGCGCGGGTAGCTGACCCGCAGCCAGATGACGACGAACGCCAGCACGCCGACCTTGGCCAGCGTCCAGAGCCAGCCCAGCTCGGTGTTCAGGAACGGGCCCTTCCACCCGCCCAGGAACAGGACGGTCGTCAGCGCGCACAGCACCACGATCCCGGCGTACTCGGCCAGCAGGAACAGCGCGAACCGCAGCCCGCCGTACTCGGTGTACGGGCCGAAGATGATCTCCGAGTCGGCGACCGGCATGTCGAACGGCGGGCGGCGCAGCTCCGCCAGGCCCGCGACGAAGAACACCACCGCTCCGACCGCCTGCCACGGCAGCCAGTACCAGCGCCACTCCTCCGGGATGCCGGTCAGCGAGACGGTGCCCGCCGCCATCGCCGCCGACGACGCCGCGAACACCATCGGCAGCTCGTAGGACATCAGCTGCGCCGCGACCCGCATCCCGCCGAGCAGCGCGTACTTGTTCGCGCTCGCCCAGCCCGCCATGATCGCGCCGATGACGCCGACGCCCATCACGGCCAGCGCGAAGAACAGGCCGAGGCCGAGGTCGAGCACGACCTGCCCGTCCGGGCCCACCGGCACGACGAGCAGCACCAGCAGGTAGGGGACCAGCGCGACGCCCGGCGCGAGCTTGAACACCCACCGGTCCGCGTCGCGGGGGACGACGTCCTCCTTCTGGGCGAACTTCACCCCGTCGGCGACGAGCTGCGCCCAGCCGTGGAAGCCGCCCGCGTACATGGGGCCGAGCCGTCCCTGCATGTGGGCCATGACCTTGTGCTCGGCCTGCCCCACCAGCAGCGGCAGCAGCGCGAACGCCGCCGCGACCAGCACCAGCTTGCCGACGATCTCAAGCATCGGGGTTCTCCGGGGCCGGGGGCCGCCGGGCCGGGCCCCACGTCCCCTCCTCGGGCACGCCCGGCGGGCGGACGCGGCGCCGGCTCGGCGCGCCGTGCCCCGACTCGCCGGGCTCCTTCGCGCCCGGCCAGGGCTTGGCGACGCGCGCGGCGAGCACGAACTCCTTGCGCAGCGGGTTGCCCTCGAAGCCGTCCGGCAGCAGCAGCGGGACGAGGTGCGGGTGCCCCTCGAACCGCACGCCGAACATCTCGAACGTCTCCCGCTCGTGCCAGGCGGCGCCGCGGTACACGCCGGTCGCGGTGGGCAGCACCGGCTCCGCGCGCGGGACGCGGGTGCGGACGAGCAGGTGGTGGCGGCGTTCCAGCGAGTACACGTGGACGACGACCGCGAAGCCGTCCTCCAGCTCGTCCACGCCGGTCAGCCAGTCGAAGAACCCGCACGACAGCTCGTCGCGCGCGAACGCCAGCGCCGCCACCCAGTGCTCGGGCGGCACGCCGACCGCGAGGCCGCCGAACGTCTCCCCGGTGGTGATCTCCGTGCCGAACCGCTCCGTCCAGGCGGCGGTCAGCTCCGCGGTCCGCTCGTTCGGGTCGGGGGCGGCGTTCACCGGTCGCGTCCGATCTCGTCGTCGTGCCCGTGGTCGGTCAGGCCCGGGATGATCGAGGGATCGTGGTCGAGCGGCGGCCCGGCGTCGTCGGGCGGCGACGGCCTCTCCTCGCGGACGGGCTCCTCGCGGACGGGTTCCCGGACGGGCGGCAGCGGCCGCGTCTCCGCCTCCGGCTCGGCCACTGGCCCGGGTGCGGTCTCGGGTGCGGGGTCCGGCGCCGGTTCGGGCGCGGGCTGGATCGGGCGGCGCAGCACGGTGGCCGAGAGCGGACGCGGCGCCGGCGGCGGCGACATCGGCTCGCCGCCGTCGTAGCGCTCGCCGAGCGACTCGCCCGCGATCTTCTCCTGGAGGTGGACGATGCCGTGCAGCAGCGCCTCCGGACGCGGCGGGCAGCCCGGCACGTACACGTCCACCGGGATGATCTGGTCGACGCCCTTGGTCACGCAGTAGGAGTCCCAGTACGGGCCGCCGCAGTTGGAGCAGGCGCCGAACGAGATGACGTACTTGGGCTCGGGCATCTGCTCGTAGAGGCGGCGGACGGCGGGCGCCATCTTGTCGCTGACGGTCCCCGACACGACCATCAGGTCGGCCTGCCGCGGGCCGGGCGCGAACGGGATCACGCCGAGCCGGATGAAGTCGTGCCGGCTCATCGAGGTGGCGATGAACTCGATCGCGCAGCAGGCCAGGCCGAAGTTGAACACCCACAGCGAATACCGGCGGCCCCAGTTGAGCACGAACTTGATCGGCTTCGGCGCCAGCCGGGAGACCGGCCCGACGCTGGGCGGCGGGAGATCGATAGTGCTCACACAGGGCATTCTTGCAGCCCTCGCCGATCACGCCAGGGCCCCGTTTCGGCCCCTGTCCCCGACGCGTCCCGGCCCCTCGGGGTCACACCCAGGACAGGACGCCCTTCTTCCCCGCGTAGGCGAGGCCCACCGCGAGGAAGGCGAGGAAGACGAACATCTCCCCCAGCGTGGTGGCGCCGTATCCGGGGGCGGAGAACACCGTGGCCCAGGGGAACAGGAACACCGCGTCCACGGCGAACACCACGTACAGGTAGGCGAAGACGTAGTAGCGCACGTATGAATGCGCCCACCCGCCCCCCACGGGATCGACGCCGCACTCATAGGTGAGCAGCTTCTCGGCCGTCGGGCGGTTCGGTCTGAGCAGCCGGTTCGCGGCCAGACCGCCCCCGACGATGCCGCCGCCGACCGCGATCAGCGCCACCAAGACCCCGTACGAGTCGAAATAGTCCCGCACCGTTACCTCCCGGGGAGCGTCCAACCAGTATCGCTGATGCGCGTGCGCGTGAGTGTGACGTCGTACCTCCTCCCGAGAGGATCACAATGTCAATGTTTTGCTGCACACTAGAGAAGCGTTGGGGTCAGTTGACCTGGAAGGACGTGACCGGATGAGCAACCCTCCGCCTCCCCCGGGCTGGGAACCCCCCGGCGGCGCCTCATGGCCGCCGCCGCCACCGCCCGCGGGCCCCGGCGGTCCTCCCGGTCCGGGTGGTCCCGGCATCCCGGGCGGCCCCGGCGGACCGGGCGGGGCACCCCCTCCACCTGGCGGTTTCGGCCCTCCCAATACTCCTCCCGGCTTCTACCCGCCGCCCCCGGGCGCGCCGATGCCGCCGCCGCGCAAGCGGGGCGGCGGCGCGCTGATCGCGGCGCTGCTCGGCGGCGTGCTGGTCGTCGTCGTGATCATCGGCGCCGTGGTGCTCGTGCTGGCCTCCGGCGGCGGCAAGAAGCCCGAGGAGAAGCTGCGGGCGGCCGCCGACACGATGGGCGCGGCGCGCGCGGTCGGGCTCAAGGGCAACTTCGGCGGCGGGGCCGAGACGATCCAGGGTGAGCTGAACGTCACCAAGGGCGGCCGGGTCACCGGCCCCGTGCGGTGGAACAGCGACAGCGTCACGCTGCTGGCCGCCGACGGGAAGCTGTTCGTCAAGGCCGACTCCTCCTACTGGCGGCGGCAGATCTCCGGCACGGAGACGCCCTACTACCTCGGCTCCGGCGAGCAGTGGGGACGGCTCAGCGCCGACAAGCTCGACGTCGACTTCAAGCAGGAGCTGACGCCGACGGCCCTGTCCAACAAGCTGCGCGCGGCGGCCGCCGCGAAGGTGAAGCCGACCGAGACCACCTGGCAGGGCAAGAAGGCGCTGCGGTTCAGCACGTTCTCCTCCACCCTCTACATCACCGACGCCGACGACGCGGAGCTGCTGCGCTACGAGTCGACGACGCCGCGCCTCGCGCTGGATGTGACCCCGAAGAGCTCCGGCCAGGCGTCCTCGATCGTCTCCGACATGCGCACCAGCATGGGCGAGCTGAAGGACTCCTTCGACGGCTCGGCGCGCCCGACGGTCGACGAGTGGAAGAAGGGCGGCTGCAACGGCGACTCCGGCTGCACGGTCGAGGCCAAGATCCGCCCGCCGTACGGGGTGGAGACGCCGGTCACGATCGACGTCCGGTTCCGCCTCACCGCCGGGACGCTGACCGGCAGGGACCTCGGCAACTGCACCGCCCGGATCACGATCACCAGCAGCACCGCGCAGTGGGCGAGCTGCCGCGTGACCAGCAGTTCCTGGTCGAGCTGGGCGAAGTCCACCGGTGGCACGTACTACAAGCACGCCGACTACAAGGTCATCGGGGCCACGGCGAGCGAGGTGCAGGCCCTGCAGGGCGGCCTCGACGGCGAGTGACGCCGGACGCGCGGCCGACGATGTCCGAGCCGCCGTTTCTGGTGTGATTCGTCCGAGCTGAGGGCTTGTGCCCGGCGATGCGTGATTCCCGCTCCGGCGGGACGCGTCGCCGGGCACACTTATGCTCTGGGTGGGCGCTCCCCCCGAGCCCCGGCAGCCACCCCCGTACCTGGCAGGAGTGGGCCGACGCGGCCCGGAAGCGAGCAGAGTGAGCGTCGAGTGAGCGTTGAACAGGACGAGCCGTCCTCCGCGGCCCCGCGTCCGACCCCCGCGCCCGGCGACAAGCTCGTCGCGGGCGGACCCGCGTCCTGGAGGCCGGTGGCGGGCGGGCCGGAACCCGAACGGCCGGTCGCCGCCGAACCCGCACCTTCCGACCCCGCGCCCTCCGAGGACGCGCCGACCGGGGAAGCCTCCGCCGAAGCCGCGGCCGTCGAGCAAGCGCCTGCCGGGCAAGCACCGGTCGAGGAAGCGGCGGGCATCGCCGACACGACCGTGCCGGACGGCTTCGCGGCCCCGGCGGTCGGCGTGGCGAGCGCGACGGTCACCGACATCCCCGTCCCGGAGGTCCTCGCACCCGTCTCGCCGAGGGCGACCGTCCCGGACGGCTTCCAGCCCACCCTGCCCCCGCCTCCCCTGCCCCCCTCCCCGGGCGCCGTGCCGCCGGGCCCCGGCGGGCGGCCGCTGAAGCTGATCGTCGCCGCTGCCGTGGCCGCCGCCGTCGTGGCGGCCGGGGTGGGCGCCCTCGCCCTCACCAGCGGCGGCGGGACGGAGAAGGGGGCGCCGAAGAAGGCGTCGCCGCCCCCGTCGAGCTGGGCGCTGGGGGCCGGACGGCAGCTCACCTCCGGCCCCGGCCTGCGCTACGACGGGACGCTGACCGTGGACGGCAGGCCCGTCCAGGCGCGGCTGCGGGTCACCAGGGCGGGCTCGGCGAGCGGCACGCTCACGGCGGGCGCGCTCAAGGCCGACGTCGTGGCCGTGGACGGCGTCACCTACCTCAGGGCCCCGGTCGCGTTCTGGCGCGACTACGCCGGGGAGACCTCGCACCCCGACAACTACGCGGGCCGCTGGGCGAAGGCCCCGGCGTCGCTGCCCGGCTTCGACGTCCCGGACGTGCTGGGCCCGAAGTCGATCGCCGGACGGCTCGCGCGGGCGAAGCCGAACCCGCCGACCGAGGACGTGAACGGCGTCCGCGCCTACCGGGTGAAGACGGACGGCGCCGACTACCTGGTCACGGCGGCGGCCCCGCACGCGCTGCTGGCCGTCCGGGCGGCCGGGCCGCGCGGCCCCCGCTTCACCTCCGCGCCGCTGGGCGACCCGGTCGGGCTGTTCTCCGAGGTGCGCGCCCGGGTCGCCGGTCTCGGCGGCGCCGCCGACCCCGGGCTGCGTTTCGCGCCCGGGAAGCTGGAGTTCGTCAACTGCAACCAGAACACCAACGGCTGCACGGTGAGCGTCCCCGCCGTCCTCTCCTCGCCGGAGGGCGACGTCCCGCGCGGTGCCCGCGCCGCGCTCCGCACGGCGATCGTCTCCAAGGGCAGGCCGCTCGGCTCGTGCACGGGCTCGGAGCCGGTGCCCTCCGGGCGCCGCGTCGAGCTGCGGTGCACGGTCACGGGCCGGCCCTGGCGCACGTGGATGAAGGCCGCGCTCGACAAGCCGGGCCCGCACCCCTACGAGGCGCAGGCGCGCGTCGTCGGCGAGGCGGTGGCCCTGGCGGACGTCCCCCGCCTGCTCGCGAAGATCGACAAGGAGCGCGGGAAGAAGCCCAAGCCGACGGTGAGCGCCCGGTCCGGGGAGAAGTCCGGAGTGAGGTCCGGCACACCCCGGTGAGGCGTCCGGCGCCTCCGGCGCCTTAGCCCACCCCTGCCCGATCCCTTGTCGAACCCTGCCTCATCTCCGAAATCACCCTAGGGACGACCCTTGTTCCGGGGCCGGACGAGAGCCTCGGTCAGGGGCCGGTTCAGAGCGGCTTTGCTCGTGCCATCTACACTTCAGGCGTGAAATCCGTGCCCGGGAGCCCCGGCTCCTCGACGATCCCCGCGCGGCTCGTGCGTCGGCTCCACGTCGACCTGTGCCGCCAGGCGAGCTGCCTGTGTTCGCGATGAAGCGGGGGACCCGCCCAGGTCGCACGATGGGATAGGGCCTGCCCGAATCCAGGGGAGTCAGGTGAACTCCGGTCGGGAGTGGTACGTCTTGTGTTACGGGGCGACGACCTCCCTGGAAGCGGGACGTCACATGACGGGCGGAGCAAGGGTTTCCGGTCGGATCTCATCTCCCGGCCGGTGGCCACCGGCGGGCCGGCAGCGGCACGAGCGCGGCCCGCGCGCTTCTTCCGGCGTGCCCCCCGTCCCCCACGAAGAGCATGTCATCCCGGACATACCATGAAGGTAAGCCTAAGTAGCACCCCGCTCCCGGGAGCCTCCCCCGGGGCGGGTGCTGCGCGTCGAGGAGGTCTTCCTCTGTGACCAAACAGGTCCAGCGACTCGACCGCGTCATCATCCGCTTCGCCGGCGACTCCGGCGACGGCATGCAGCTGACCGGCGACCGCTTCACCCAGGAGACGGCGGCATTCGGCAACGACTTGTCGACGTTGCCGAACTTCCCGGCCGAGATCCGCGCCCCCGCCGGGACCCTCCCCGGCGTGTCCAGTTTCCAGTTGCACTTCGCCGACCACGACATCCTCACGCCGGGCGACGCGCCCAACGTCCTGGTCGCGATGAACCCGGCCGCCCTCAAGGCCAACCTCGGGGACCTCCCCCGCGGGGCGGACCTGATCGTCAACACCGACGAGTTCACCAAGCGCAACCTGGCGAAGGTCGGCTACGCGAGCAACCCCGTCGAGGACGACGCGCTCGCCGAGTACCGCGTGCACGCGCTGCCGCTCACCTCGATGACGGTGACGGCGCTGGCCGGTTTCGAGATCTCCAAGAAGGACGCCGAGCGCGCGAAGAACATGTTCGCGCTCGGGCTCCTGTCGTGGCTGTACCACCGTCCCACCGAGGGCACGGTGTCCTTCCTTGAGAAGAAGTTCGCCCGCAAGCCCGCGATCATGAAGGCCAACATCGCCGCGTTCCAGGCGGGCTGGAGCTACGGCGAGACCACCGAGGCGTTCTCGGTGCAGTACGAGATCAAGCCGGCCGAGCACGAGCCCGGCCTGTACCGCAACATCACCGGGAACGTGGCCCTCGCCTACGGGCTGGTCGCGGCGGGCGAGCAGAGCGGACTGCCGATCTACCTGGGTTCCTACCCGATCACTCCGGCGTCCGACATCCTGCACGAGTTGTCCAAGCACAAGCGGTTCGGGGTCAGGACGTTCCAGGCCGAGGACGAGATCGCCGCCGTCGGCGCCGCGCTCGGCGCCTCGTTCGGCGGGTCGCTCGGCGTCACCACGACGTCCGGGCCGGGCATCGCGCTGAAGAGCGAGACGATCGGCCTCGGCGTCGCGACCGAGCTGCCGCTGCTGGTCATCGACGTCCAGCGGGCCGGGCCCTCCACCGGGATGCCGACCAAGACCGAGCAGGCCGACCTGCTCCAGGCGATGCACGGCCGCAACGGCGAGGCGCCGGTCCCGGTGATCGCGCCGCGGTCGCCCTCGGACTGCTTCGACGCCGCGCTGGAGGCCGCGCGGATCGCGGTGAAGTACCGCACCCCGGTCATCCTGCTGTCGGACGGCTACCTCGCCAACGGGTCCGAGCCGTGGAAGCTGCCGGACGTGGCGTCGCTGCCGAAGATCGAGCCGAACTTCGCCGCGCCCGGCCAGGAGGACTTCCAGCCGTTCGCGCGCGACCCGGAGACCCTCGCCCGGCCCTGGGCGATCCCGGGCACGGCCGGTCTGGAGCACCGGATCGGCGGCCTGGAGAAGGCCGACGGGTCCGGCAACATCTCCTACGACCCGGCCAATCACGACCGCATGACCCGGCTCCGGCAGGCCAAGATCGAGGGGATCGCGAACGACATCGCGCCGCTCGACGTGGACGACCCGTCCGGTGTGGCGCGGGTGCTGGTGCTCGGCTGGGGCGGGACGTTCGGGGCGATCTCCGCCGGCGTCCGCCGCGTCCGGGCCGGCGGCGGGCACGTCGCGCAGGCGCACCTGCGCCACCTCAACCCCTTCCCCGCCAACCTCGCCGAGGTCCTGCGGTCCTATGACCGGGTCGTGGTGCCGGAGATCAACCTCGGCCAGCTCGCGCTGCTGCTGCGCGGCCGGTTCCTCGTCGACGTGATCGGCTACAACCAGGTCCGCGGCCTGCCGTTCAAGGCGGAGGAGCTGCAGGGCGTCATCCAGGATGTGATCGACAGTGAGTGACAACGGAGTGAACGGCGCGAGCGCCTCGGCCGGCCGGTCGCTGCTCTCCCTCGTCCCGAAGGCGGACGAGCGGCAGACGATGAAGGACTTCAAGACCGACCAGGAGGTGCGCTGGTGCCCCGGATGCGGTGACTACGCGATCCTGGCGGCCGTCCAGTCCTTCCTGCCCGAGCTGGGGCTGCGCCGGGAGAACATCACGTTCGTGTCCGGCATCGGCTGCTCGTCGCGGTTCCCGTACTACATGAACACCTACGGGTTCCACTCGATCCACGGCCGCGCGCCCGCGATCGCGACCGGGCTCGCGACCTCGCGTCCCGACCTGTCGGTGTGGGTCGTCACCGGCGACGGCGACGCGCTGTCGATCGGCGGCAACCACCTGATCCACGCGCTGCGCCGCAACGTCAACCTGAAGATCCTGCTGTTCAACAACCGGATCTACGGGCTGACCAAGGGCCAGTACTCGCCCACCTCGGAGCTCGGCAAGATCACCAAGTCGACGCCGATGGGGTCGCTGGACGCGCCGTTCAACCCGCTGTCGCTGGCGATCGGCGCGGAGGGCACGTTCGTCGCCCGCACGATCGACTCCGACCGCAAGCACCTCCAGTCGGTGCTGCGGGCGGCGGCGCAGCACCGGGGCACGGCGCTGGTGGAGATCTACCAGAACTGCAACATCTTCAACGACAACGCGTTCGAGCCGCTGAAGGACGCGGCGGTCCGCGACGACATCACGGTCCGGCTGGAGCACGGCGAGCCGATCGTCTTCGGCGCGGAGCGGACCAAGGCGCTGCGGCGCACGCCGTCCGGCTCGTTCGAGATCGTGGACACCGCCGACGTCGACCCGTCGGAGATCGCGGTGCACGACGCCCACAACCCGGACCCCTCGCAGGCGTTCGCGCTGTCGCGGCTGGACTCCCCGGCGTTCGAGCACACCCCGATCGGCGTGTTCCGCGACGTGGACCGGCCGTCCTACGACGAGTTGATGCGCGGGCAGGTGGACGAGGCCGTCCAGACCCAGGGCCAGGGCGACCTGGCCGCGCTGCTGGGCAGCGGCGACACCTGGCGGATCGACTAGCGGGAATCCGGCGCCGGAACCTTTGAGGCCCGTCCCCCGGTTGTCCCTGGGGGGCGGGCCTCGGCCGCATTGAAACCGCGCTGACGGGGCACGGTTGTCAGGTGGCGGCCCCGTCCCGGCACGGCGCGCCTTTCGGCAGGGGCGCGGCGCGCCTTTCGGCCGATCGCACGGGTGCGGGGCGCGGCCCCGTGCTGACAGACTGTCGAGACCATCCAGCCCTGGAGGTGACGATGCGGGTCGTTCCGCGCCGCAACAAGGGTCGTCCGGGGAGCGCGGCTCCCGCGCCTCCACCGGGCGACCAGGCGTTCGCCCCCACCGCGCCCCAGCCGCCCCCTCCCCCTCCGACCCCGCCTTCCTCGGGCCCGCCTTCCTCGGCCCCGCCTTCTCCGGGCCCGCCTTCTCCGGTGATGCCTCCGACCCAGGGGGTGCCGCCGAGGCCCGCGCCGCCGCCCGTCCGGCCTCTCACCAGCCGCGTCTCCGACGGACGGACCGCGCCGCTCCCGCCCGCCGCTCCGGGCGCGGTACCCGATTCCGACCAGCGCCGCCGCGAGCGGGCGGCGGCGCGGCGCCGCGAGGCCGCCGAGGCCAAGCGCAGCCGCGCCGCGCAGCGGGCCAGGCGGCCCACGGCCGCGGACCGGGCGGCCGCGCAGCACCGGTCGGCGCTGCTGGTCATGGTGCTGACGCTGGGCCTGCTGATCGCGGCCGTCGTGGTGACCGGCGGGATGGTCGCGGCGTCGCTGCGGACCCGTCCGGTGACGCTGGCCTCGCCGCTGCACATCTACCCGGTGAAGATGACGACCCCCGGGCAGTGCCCCGCCGGGACGCCCGGCATCACCGGCCAGGTCGGCGCCGGGCCGACCTGCTACTGGCTGAACCGGGGCATCGCGATCCACAAGGTGGCCGACCTGCGCGTCCAGCGGGTGAAGGGCGCGCCCGGCTACGACGTGGCGGTCACGCTGCGGCCGGTGGACCGGCGCGCCTTCGCCACCCTGACCCGCATGACCGTGGGCCACGACCTGGCGTTCGTCGTACGCGACCGGCTGGTCACGCTGCCGCGCGTCGACACGGCGGTGCTGGACGGGAAGGTCGCCGTGACCGGGTCGCCCGACCGCGCGGCCGCCGAGCGGCTCGTCCGCGAGCTGAAGGGGCGCTAGCCCCGCCGGTCACGCCTGCGGCAGCTCCGTGCCCTGGACGGCCTGGATCTCCAGCTCGACCTTGAGGCTCTCGCCGACCATCGCGATGCCCGCCTCCATGATCTGGTTGAAGCGGATGCCGAAGTCGGCGCGGCGCAGTTCCGCCTCGGCGCGGAACGCCGCCCGGAGGCCGCCCCACGGGTCGCCGCCGCTGCCGAGGAACGTCATGTCCAGGTCGACGGGGCGCGTGACGCCGTTGAGGGTGAGGCCGCCGTGGACGGTCCAGCGGTCCGGGCCGACGGCGGTCAGCCCCTCGCCCGCGTACTCGATCACGGGGTGGACGTCGGCGCTCAGGAAGTCCGCCGAGCGCAGGTGGTCGTCGCGGAGCTTGTTGCCGGTGTCGATGGACGCGGCGTCGATCCGCGCCGTGACCAGCGAGCGCTCCACCGGCTCGGCGATCTCGATCCGCCCCTCGAACGACCCGAACCGGCCGCGCACGCTCGACAGCCCGATGTGCCGGGCGACGGCGCCGACGGTGGAGTGCGCGGGGTCGATCGTCCAGGTGCCGGCCGGGGGCAGCGCGGCGCCGCCCGCGCGGGCCAGCACCAGCGTGCCGAGGTCGGCCGAGCCGGAGCCGTGCACGATCAGCGTGGCGGCCTGCGGCCGGTAGCCGGGCGCCGTCACGATCGCCGTGTAGGTCCCGGCGGGCAGCGGCCCGGCGGCGAGCACGCCGTCCTCGCCGGTGCGCTCGCGCGCGACCTGCCGGCCCGCCATGTCGGTGATCGTGACGATGGCGTGCGGCACGGCCCAGCCGTCCCGCGTCCGCACCGCCGCGCGCAGCCCCTGACCGTCATCCATGCTCGACCCGCGCTCTCGTTGCCTGGGATCCGTCACTCGCCTGTGCCGTCACTCGTCCGTGCCGTCGCTCGCCTGTGCCGTCATTCGTCCGGGTAGCCGAGTGTGAGATCGTGCCCGTCCGCGCCGGTGCCCGACAGCGCCAGGCCGGTCGCGACCGGAGGATAGCCGGAGGCGATCACGGTGTACCGGCCCGCGGCGAGGTCGGTGAAGGCGTACTCGCCGTCCGGGCCGGTGATCGCCATCGCGACGGCGTTGCCCGCCGCGTCCACGAGCGTGACCCTGGCCTCGCCGATCGGCTCGCCGGCCGCGGTGCGGACCGTTCCGCGCACCCGCGCGCCGGGCGGCATGTCGACGTCCACGCGGTGCTGGCCGCCTCCGGTCACCTCCACCGGCACCGCGACCGGACGGTGCGCGGCGGCGCTGACCGCGAGCGTGTAGGAGCCGGACATCACGTCCCGGAAGGCGTAGTGCCCGGAGGCGTCGGTGCGGCCGGTGCCGACGACCTCGCCGCGCACGTCGGTGATCACCACCATCGCGTTGGTGATCGGGACGCCGCCCGCGCCGCGGACCGTCCCGCCGAGGCCGCCGTTCCCGGCCAGCATCAGGTCGAAGTCCACCGGGCGGTCGCCGACGACGACGGTCGCGGCCTGCGGCTCGTGCTCGCCGGTCGCGGCGATCAGCACGTAGGTGCCGGGGCCGGGGGTGGGGAGCGCGTACCGGCCGTCGGGGCGCGTGATGGCGCGGGCGAGCTGGTGCCCGTCCACCCCGATCAGGGTCAGCGCGGCGGACGCGACGGCCGCGCCCTCGGCCGAGCGCACCACGCCCTGGACCGGGACGCCGCCGCCCCGCGCGTCGGCCGGTTCGGACCGCTCCATACCGCCACCGGCCGGAGGGCCGGGCGGGGACGCCCCGTTGGGCGACATCTCGTTCACCGCGGCGGGCCTCCCGTCGGGCGGGCCACCGGCGGCGACCGTGACCAGCTCCTGCTCGCGCCCGGCGACGACCGGGATGTCGGACAGCGTAGGGGGTGCGGGCACCGGCTCGGGCGCGGGGGCGGGCGCCGGGGCGGCCGCGGAGGCGGGCGCGGAGGCGGGCGCGGAGGCGGGCGCGGAGGCGGGCGCGGAGGTCCCGCCGCGTCCCGCCGAGCCGCGCAGGGGCAGCTCCTTCAGCGCGAGCGCCGCGAGGAAGCCGAGCACCGCGATCGGGATGCCGACCGTGAACACGCTCTCCAGCGCGTTGGTGAACGCGGTCAGCACGATGTGCTTGAACGGCTCGGGCAGCGCGGCGATCTGGTCGGGCGAGCCCAGCTCGCCGCCGCCCGCCGGGGGCGCGACGTGCGCGGCGCGGAGCCCGTCGGCCAGCTCGGCCGCCAGCCGGTTGGACAGGATCGCGCCGAACGCGGCCACGCCCATCGCGCCGCCGAGGCTGCGGAAGAAGGAGACCCCGGACGTGGTGGAGGCCAGGTCCTCGGGCGCGGCGGCGTTCTGCGCGGCGAGGATGAGGATCTGGAGCGTCAGCCCGAGGCCGACGCCGAGGACGGCGAGGTCCGCGCCGATCAGCAGCTCGGACGAGCCGACGTGCAGCCGCGACAGCAGCAGCATCGAGACCCCGACGAAGACCAGGCCGAGCACCGGGAAGATCTTGTAGCGGCCGGTGCGGGTGACGAGCTGGCCCGACCCGGTGGAGGTGGCGAGCATGCCGAGCACGAGCGGGAGCGTCATCAGGCCGGAGGCGGTCGGGCTCATCCCCTTCACGACCTGGAGGTACTGCGGCATGTAGATCATGCCGCCGAACATGGCGACGCCGATGCAGACCGAGGTGAGGCTGGCGAGCACGAACGTCCGGTTGCGGAACAGCCGGGGCGGCAGGATCGGGTCGCGGGCGCCGCGCTCGGCGAAGACCGCGAGGACGAGCAGGAGGGCGGTGGCGCCGAGCAGGAGGCCGGTCCACCGCGAGGCCCACGCGAACTGCTGGCCCCCCATGGACAGCAGCAGCATCACGGCGGTGGCCGCGCCGGTGATCGTGACCGCGCCGAAGACGTCGAGCCTGGTGTCGCGGCGGACCTTCGGCAGCTTCAGCACCCGCTGGATCACCAGGAAGGCGATCACCGCGAGCGGGACGCAGACGTAGAAGCACCAGCGCCAGCCGAGGGCGTCGGCGTCCACGATGAACCCGCCGAGCAGCGGCCCGGCGACGGTCGCGACGCCGAACGTCGCGCCCATGTATCCGGCGTAGCGGCCGCGCTGGCGGGGCTCGACCACGTCGCCGAGGATCACCTGGGCCAGCGCGGAGAGGCCGCCGACGCCGAGGCCCTGGCACGCGCGCGCCGCGATGAGCTGGCCGATGTTCTGCGAGAGCCCGCCGCCGACGGAGGCGAGGACGAACAGCAGCAGCGCGGACTGGAACATCAGCTTGCGGCCGAAGATGTCCGACAGCTTGCCCCACAGCGGCGTCGAGGCCGTCATCGTGAGCAGGGCGGCGCTGGCGACCCAGGACAGCTGGTCCTGGCCGCCCAGTTCCCCGACGATCGTCGGCAGCGCGGTGCTGATCACCGACGTCGAGATCATGGCGGTCAGCATCGCCATCATGAGCCCGGAGAGGATCTCCAGGATCTGGCGGTGCGTGTAGTACCGCCGCGCGGGCTCGCCCTGGTCGGACGGCCGCGCCGCCTGCGCCCGCTCCGGCGACCCCGGGCCCTGGGCCGCCATGCTCGGTTGAGCCACCCTGCCCCCAATTCAACCGATTACCTGTGCTTTGCATGTATATTATGTAGACGCTTGTTTACTTGCAACTCGGGGATACTGGAACCTGTCCGGATGCCGGGTGATCGAGGATGGAACGCGATGGGGATGCGGGCTGCGGAGACGGCGCGACCTGCGGAAACGGCGTCGCCCGCCGAGGCGGGGCCGGTCCGGCCCAAGCGCGACCGGGAGGCGACGCGGCGGCGCATCCTCGCGGCCGCCCGCGACCTGTTCGGCGAGCACGGCTACGCCGACGTCACCGTCCGCATGATCGCGGGTGCGGCCGAGGCCAACACGGCGCTGGTCAACCGGTACTTCGGCTCGAAGGCGGCGCTGTTCGGCGAGGTCCTGTCGGGCGAGTCGGCACTGCGCGCGGTCATCGCCGGTGATCCGGACGGGTTGGCCAGGCGCCTCGCCGAGCACTACGTCCGGCACCTCGACCAGCGGGAGACCACCGTGGTCACCCGGATGATCGACCGCTCCAGCGGCGACCCCGAGGTCAAGCAGATCATGCTGACCTACCTGGAGGAGGTCATCGTCCAGCCGATCGCCGCGCAGCTCGACGGCCCCGACGCCCGCGCCCGCGCGCTGCTCGCGTCCGCGCTGATCATGGGCGGCGGGCCCATCCGGCGGCTGCTCGGCGTCCACGCGCTGGAGGACGCCGACCCCGCCGACCTGGCCGACCGGCTCACGGCGATGTTCACGGCCGCGCTCACGCCGGGGGGCGGCGTACAGCCCGGGATGTAGGGGCGGGCCGCCGCGTACGGCAGCGGGCGCAGCGAAGATCGACTCGGTGGCGGAGCGGACGCCGCGGAGCCGCGCATAGGCTGCTGGACATGAGGCTGGGGGGCGCGCTCCGGGCGCGGTGGGGCAGGACGGGCCGCGCCGCCCGCTGGAGCGCCGCCGCCGCGGCGATCGCGCTGGTCGGCGGCACCGCCGCCGTGGGCGCCACCGCCGGGGAGGCGGCCCGCGTCCGGACGTCCGAGCAGAACGTCGCGGTCGTGGACGGCCCGAAGGACGACCAGCGCGTCACCCTCGACACCACCTTCTACGCGCCCGTGGGCCGCGCGAAGGGCCCGGCCGTCATGATCGGGCACGGTTTCGGCGGCGACAAGCACGGCGTGGCCGAGGAGGCGCGGGCGCTCGCCCGGGAGGGCTACGCGGTGCTCGCGTGGTCGGCACGCGGCTTCGGGCGCTCCACCGGCGAGATCGCGCTGAACTCCCCCGACTACGAGGTCAAGGACACCCGGCAGCTCATCGACTGGCTGGCCAAGCGCCCCGAGGTGCAGCTCGACGGTCCGGGCGACCCGCGGCTCGGCATGGCGGGCGAGTCCTACGGCGGCGCGATCGCGCTGATGACCGCCGCCTACGACCGGCGGGTGGACGCCATCGCGCCGCAGATCACCTGGAACGACCTCGCCGACTCCCTGTTCCCCGACGCCTCCGGCGGGGGCGCCGGGAACGGCGTCTTCAAGAAGCTGTGGGCGGGCCTGTTCTTCACCGACGGCGCGGGCGGTTCCGCATGCGGACGCTTCCTGCCGTCGCTGTGTGAGATGTACCAGAAGGTCGCCGAGACGGGCGCCCCCACCGCGGACGCGGTGGCGACGCTGCGCAGGTCGAGCCCGTCGTCGGTCATCGACCGCGTCACGGTGCCGACGCTGCTCGTCCAGGGGCAGGCCGACTCGCTGTTCCCGCTCGACCAGGCCGACGCCAACGCCCGCGGCATCGCCCGCAACGGCGCGCCGGTGTCGGTCGTCTGGTACCAGGGCGGGCACGACGGCGGCGACTCCGAGACCGGACGCGTCCGGGGGCTGCTGCGCGACTTCTTCGACGCGCGGCTCCGGGGCGGCGCGGCGTCCCGGGACGGCTTCGCGGTGACGCGCGCGGGCGGGCTCGACTCCTCCACCCAGCAGGTCGTCGTCGAGGAGGCGACGGCCCGCGCCTACCCGGGCCTCGGCGCCGGGCCGCGCACGCTCCCGCTGGACGGCCGGGAGCAGACGGTCTTCAACCCGGCGGGCGGGTCGCCCGCGTCGATCTCGGCGCTGCCCGGCCTCGGCGCGCTCGGCGGCCTCGGCGACCTGGGCGGGCTCGCGGGCGGTCTGGGCGGCGGGCTGCCGGTCGACATGCCCGGCCAGTCCGCCCAGTTCGACACGGCCCCGCTGGCGAGCCCGCTGCGGCTGACCGGCGCCGCCACCGTCCGGATCGCGGTGAGCGGCAAGGGGCCGGTGCCCCTGTTCGCCAAGCTGTACGACGTCTCGCCGGGCGGGCTCTCCGTCCCGGCCCGGCGGATCGCCGCGCCGCTGCGCGTCACCCCCGGCGGCGAGGCGACGGTCACGCTCCCGGCGATGGACTACCGCTTCGACCGCGGCCACCGGCTCCGCGTCGTCCTCGCCACCACCGACATGGGGTTCGCGACGCCGCCGCAGCCCGCCTCGTACAAGGTGCGGGTGGTGTCGGGGCTGACCGTCCCGACCGTCCCGGCGCTGAAGACCGAGCCCACCCCGATCCCGGCGTGGGTCTGGGTGCTGCCGCTCGTCGCGTTCGCCGTAGCCGCCGGGATCCTGGTGCGCGGACGCAGGGGGCGTATGACCGAGCCGTCCCTGAGCGACGTGCCGCTGGAGATAAGCGGCCTCACCAAGAAGTACAAGAACGGCCACCTCGCCGTGGCGGATCTGTCGTTCCGCGTGGAGAAGGGCCAGGTGCTCGGGCTGCTCGGCCCCAACGGCGCGGGGAAGACGACCACACTCCGCATGCTGATGGGCCTCATCCACCCCGACTCGGGTGAGATCCGCATCTTCGGGCACCGCGTCACGCCCGGGGCGCCCGTCCTGTCGCGGCTCGGGTCCTTCGTGGAGGGGCCCGGATTCCTCCCCCACCTGTCCGGGCGCGACAACCTCGACCTCTACTGGCGCGCCACCGGCCGTCCCCTGGACGAGGCCCACAAGGACGAGGCGCTGCGGATCGCCGGCCTCGGACCGGCCCTGGAGCGCGCCGTCCGGACGTACTCGCAGGGCATGCGGCAGCGGCTCGCGATCGCGCAGGCGATGCTCGGCCTCCCGGACCTCCTCGTCCTGGACGAGCCGACCAACGGCCTCGACCCGCCGCAGATCCGCGAGATGCGCGAGGTCCTCGTCCGTTACGCGGCCGGCGGCCGGACCGTCATCGTCTCCAGCCACCTGCTCGCCGAGGTCGAGCAGACCTGCACGCACGCCGTCGTCATGGCCGGGGGGCGCCGCGTCGCCGCCGGTCCCGTCGCCGAGATCACCGGGTCCGGGCGGCGGCTGGAGGACGCGTTCCTGGAGATCATCGGGGAGGCCCCATGACCACCGGAGAGATCACCGCCGCCGCGGAGGGCGGCTCGGGGTACCGCGTCCGGCGGACGCTGCCGCTGCGCGTGGAGGCGATCCGCCAGTTCCGGCGGCGCCGCACGCTGGTCGCGTTCGGGATCCTGCTCGCCCTGCCGTGGGTGCTGGTCGGCGCGTTCAAGATCGGCGGCGACCCGGGGCCGGACGGCGTGCCCAGCCTCGTCGACGTCGCCACCGCGAGCGCGCTCAACTTCGCCCTGTTCGCGCTGTTCGTCTCGACGGGCTTCCTGCTCGTCGTCGCGGTCGCCCTGTTCTGCGGCGACACCGTCGCGAGCGAGGCGGGCTGGTCGTCGCTGCGCTACCTGCTCGCCGCGCCCGTCCCACGCGCGCGGCTGCTGCGGCAGAAGCTCGCCGTCGCGCTGTCCTACGCCGTCGTCGCGGTCGTCAGCCTCCCGCTGATGGCGCTGGTCGCCGGCGTCGTCGGGTTCGGCTGGGGCCCGGTCGAGCTGCCGACCGGCGGCACCGTCCCGGCGGGCACCGCGCTCGGCCGGATGGCGGTCATCATCGGCTACTCGCTGGTCGCCCAACTCGTCGTCGCGGCCCTGGCGTTCCTGCTGTCGGTCACCACCGACTCCCCGCTCGGCGCGGTCGGCGGCGCGGTCGGGCTGGTGATCGTCAGCAACATCCTGGACGCGGTGACCGCGCTCGGCTCCTGGCGCGACTTCCTGCCCACCCACTGGATGTACTCGTGGATGGACGCCCTCCAGCCCCAGATCCAGTGGACGGGCATGGCGAAGGGCTCCGCGATCTCGATCTCCTACGCGGCGGTCCTGTTCGCCCTGGCGTTCCGCCGCTTCCGCGACCGCGACATCGTCTCCTGACCGTGGTCGGCCACGCGTCCACGGTCACTCTGCGTCAACGAAATTCGGTCGAAGAGGCAGAGATTAGAGCATAAGCTCGGCGAACCTCACGTACGGCTGGCGCGTCGTACAAGTGCAGGCGACATCGGCTCGATCAACGGGTTAACACCCGGCCCGACGGGGGAGATGATCACCATGGCACGGCAGCAGCTCATCAAGCGCCCCAAGCCCCCACGTCAACCGAGCCCGCCCGACCTGAGGACGCCTTCGGGCCGCCTCCTGCCGTACTGACCGGACGCACCCGTCCGACACGGAGACAGACTCCGCCTCCCGCGGAACACGTGAAACGCAGGGCCTTCCCGGCACCGGGAAGGCCCTGCGCCGTTGACGGCGCAGGCACACTGTGATCATGAGTGTGGTGGAGACGGAACGACTGCTGCTGCGTCCGCTGGCGGGCGACGACTTCGACGACTACGCGGCGATGCTCGCCGACCCGGACGTCGCGGGCGGGCTGGCCGAGTCCGTCGGCACGTCCCCCGCCGACGCCTGGCGCAGCCTCGCCACCTTCATCGGCCACCGCGAGATCCGCGGCTACTCGCACTGGGCGATCGTCGAGAAGTCCACCGGGCGCTTCGCCGGACGCGCCGGACCCTGGCGCCCGCACGGCTTCCCCGGCCTCGGCGTCGGCTGGTGCCTGGCCCGCGACCACTGGGGCAAGGGCTACGCCGCCGAGGCGGGCCGCGCCGCCGTCGCCTACTGCTTCACCGAACTCGGCGCGGACGAGGTGATCTCGGTGATCCTGCCGTCCAACGTCCGCTCCATCGCCGTGGCGACCCGGATCGGCCACACGCACCTGCGCGACACGACCTACCGCGGCCAGGAGGTCCACATCTACGGCCAGTCCCGCCCGGGGACCGGAAATCCGCCACCGCTCTGAACACGAGCGCACACCACGTCCCGCTCCGAACTCCGGCTACAGAAAACCTGCACAAAACGCTCCTCACCGAATGACGGATAAACGGCCCACCCCGAGGCGGCGAAAGGGGCATGGGAACGTGACCGCTTCCGTCCGTTCCCGTGGATGACACCACCCGCCCCACGTAGCCTTCGCCCATGCCCACGACGCGATCAGCGCCATAAGTCCCACTCCCCATGCCTCGCCCGCGAGCTCCTCCGGCGGCCCCACCCCACCCCCGCCGGTTTCGCCCCCAAGGAGACATGATGGAGAATTCGCACAAGGGATCGTCACGAAGGAATTTCCTGGGCATGGCGGCCTCCGCCGGCCTGCTCCAGGTCATGACCGGCGCCCTCCCCGCCCATGCCGAGTCGGCGCCGTCCCGCCTTTTCACGCCGCCCCCCAGAAAGGGCAACGGCAGGTCCGTGGCGATCCTCGGCGCCGGCGTCAGCGGGATGACGGCCGCCGTCAAACTCGTCCAGGCCGGTTTCGCGGTCACCGTCCTGGAGGCCCAGGACCACACCAACGGCCGCGCCCGCACACTCCGCCGCGGCGACACGATCACCGAGGTGTGGGCGGACGGCTCGTCCCACACCCTGACCTGCCAGTTCGACCAGGGCCTCTACCTCAACATCGGACCGAGCCGGCTCTCCCACCAGCACCAGCGCGTCTTCGCGCTCTGCCGCCGGTTCCGCATCCCCCTTGAGCCCTACATCATGCAGGCGACCGCCAACCTCTACCAGACCGACAAGGCGTTCCAGAAGGCCGCCAGGACCTATCGCCAGGTCGCCTTCGACACCCGCGGATACGTCGCCGAGTACGCCGCCGCGGCCGTCAAGAAGGGCCTGCTCGACAGCGACAGGCTGACCGATTCCCAGCGCGAGAGACTGCTGGCCCTCCTCATCGAGTTCGGCCAGCTCAGCAAGACCGACCATTCCTTCCACGGCTCCACCCGCTCCGGACTGGCGAAACCCCTCAGCGTCTCCCAGGCGGCCGAGGGCCCCGATCCGCTGCGCCTCGCCGACCTGCTGGACAGCGAGTTCTGGAACGACCAGTTCTTCCGCGGCGACGACAACACCTGGCAGAGCCCGATGTTCCAGGCGGTCGGCGGCATGGACGCCATCGTCCGCGCCATCGCCAAGACCGTCCCCGCCGGGATCATCACGCTGAACGCGCCCGTCCACGCCATCAGGCTCACCGACGACAACGTCCGCGTCTCCTGGAAGGACGCCGACGGAACCCACGACAAGACCTTCGACCACT
The DNA here is from genome assembly GCF_018603865.1 of Actinomadura sp. NEAU-AAG7. Classification (NCBI taxonomy): domain Bacteria; kingdom Bacillati; phylum Actinomycetota; class Actinomycetes; order Streptosporangiales; family Thermomonosporaceae; genus Actinomadura; species Actinomadura sp. NEAU-AAG7. Next base: position 97,498 of record NZ_JAHFZY010000004.1, on the reverse strand, counting down.
GCCTGAGCAGCATTCCCATCCCGGTGCTGCGCCAGCGAGTCCACCTCGAAGGCTTCTCCCCCGAATTCACCTGGGCGGTCGAGAACGCGCAGAACTCCGGCGCCGTCAAGGTCGGCTGGCAGGTCACCCAGCGGTTCTGGGAATCGGAGCGCTACCAGATCTACGGCGGCATCAGCTGGCTCGGCAACCTCGCCCGGCAGATCGTCTACCCCTCCAACGACTGCTTCGCCCCCGGAAAGGCCACCCTCACCGGCGCCTACTCCTCCTATGACGCCGGCCGCCAACTGGGCGAGCAGACCCACGTCCAACGCCTGGCGACCGCCCGCGAGGCCGGCGCGAAACTCCACCAGGAATTCCTCAGCCGCTCCATCGTCCCCGACGAGAAGGCGATCTCCATCGCCTGGCAGAAGGTCCCCTACATCCAGCACGGCTGGGCCCACTGGGACCCCGCCATCCCCGACCACAAACGTATCTACCAGTCCCTGATCTACCCCCAGGGCAACAACAGGTTCCTGATGATGGGCGACCAGCTCTCCGCACTCCCCGGCTGGCAGGAGGGCGCCCTGATGTCCGCCGAATGGGCCCTCCAATGGCTCACCGGCGACCGCCGCGAAAGCGAGACCCGAACCCCGGTCCACCGGGTCCCCGACTCCAAGACCCTGACGACCTAGCACAGGGGGCGGCGCCCCCACACCCAGCGCCGCCCCACCATCAGGACCAGAACCCGCCGAAACACACAACCGACCACCACGGAACACCGGCCGTCAGGGCACGGACCTTTTACGGGCCAAGGCGCGATGCCGCCGAGGCGGGATCACTCCGTCCGCTTCGGATGGCCCGTCCCAGCCCATGTCAGCCACAGCGTGCGCTTCTCGTCGTCGACGAGGTACCAGACCCGGCCGCCACCCGTGACCTCGTACTGCCACTGGTCGAGGCTTCCCTCACGGTGCTTGACCGTGCCCAGGGATCCCTTCAGCCGGTGCTGGCGCGCGTCGGTGCGGCGAGGATCACCGGTGATCGCCATGTACGCGCGGTCGAGGTTCGGGCGGGACTGGCGTTTCAGCTCCTCCCAGCCCTTCACGGCGCCGCCGTTGGCGGCGATCAGCGTCCACGGGTGCGGGCGCTCGATGACGTCCCCGCGCTTAGGCATCATCGCCGGGCCGCCCGACGACCTCGCCACCGGTCTCGTCGAACGGGTCCGCGAGGCGCCGCGCCGTGTTGGGGTCGCTCCACGCGATGGCGGTGCTCCGCCAGGCGCCGAGGGCCCGGAGGAACGGCCCGAACTCGCGGGTGTCGACCCCGGCGATCAGGTTGTCGAGCAGTTCGCCCACGGCCTGCGGACGCTCCTCGACCGGCAGCCAGACCAGCCAGGGCAGCTCCTCGGCCAGGGCCTCCTCGGCCAGGGCCCGGTGCCTGCGCGCCAGGATGGACAGGGACCTGGCCGCGATCACCAGTGCCTGGCGCGCCGCCTCGAAGCGCTCGGCGCGCATGAGCACCAGGTTCTCGCCGTCGCGCCGCTCCAGGACGACGTCGGAGTCGTCCAGCGCCGGGAACACGCTGCCGGCATCGCGCGCCAGCGTGCTCCACGGAAAACTCGCCATGGCAGTCATGCCTACGAGTGTAGGCGATTGTTGAACTAGTTCAACAGTTGCCTACTGGACGCGTGCGGCGCCTACGGGGCAGGAGAGGACCGTGCCACCGAGTCGCTCACCCTTTGGGGCGGTCAAGGGTGCCGGGTTCGGCGAGCCACTGCATGGGTTGGCCGGACACGTCGGCGATCTGGTCGAAGTCACGGTCGTAGTGCAACAGGGTGACACGGTGCAGGTCAGCGGCCGCGGCGACGAGCAGGTCGACGGGCCCGGGGGCTCGGTGCCGCCCGCGTGCGGTGAGTTCCGCCTGAACCGCCAGGGCGCGCTCGTACGCGCGGTCGGGCACGGCAAGCCGGCCGAACACCTCGCCCAGATCGTCGACCAGATCGGCGCGGTCGGCGGGCGACCGCGCGCTGTAGAGGATCTCCAGCTCGGTTATCGGGCAGATGGCCACGAGGCGGCGGGCGAGCATGTCCTCCCACCGGCCGTACGCCCGTTCGTCGCGGAGCAGCCGGGCGACGGCGGAGGTGTCGGCGAGCCAGTGGGCGGTCAACGGGCGGCGGCCCCGGCATCGGCAGGCTTGGGGCGGTAGGCGTCCTTCTCGTACAGGGCGTCGAACTCCCCTGCCAGTGCGCGCCGACGAAGCCGCGAAAGGGCCTGGCGACGGCGCAGGACGGCGGCGGCTTCGACAAGTGCCGTGTTGACGGTGTCCTTCATGGTGTCGGTGCCGTACACCTCGGCAGCAGCGGCAAGAGCGTCCTCGTCGATGTCGATCAGCTTCTTGGTCACGGCCACCCCCGTATATCCAACTTCCGGATCAGTATATACCCGCGCCTTCGGCCGCGCCCCGAGCCATTGCAGGGCGCGGCCGCCCGGCGCCGACGTTCTCCTCTGCTGGAGCGGTGCCCGCTGGTCAGCCGGTGGTGCGGGCGGCGCCTACGGGGCAGGAGAGGCCCGTGCCGCCCAGGCCGCAGTAGCCGTTCGGGTTCTTGGTGTCGGAGAGGTACTGCTGGTGGTAGTCCTCGGCGTAGTAGAAGGTCGTCGCCGGGGTCAGGTCCGTGGTGATGGGGCCGTGGCCGGCGGCGGTGAGGACGGGCTGGTAGGCGTCGCGGGACGCCTCGGCGGCCGCGCGCTGGGCGTCGTCGCGGTAGAAGATCGCGGAGCGGTACTGGGTGCCGACGTCGTTGCCCTGGCGCATGCCCTGGGTGGGGTTGTGCGACTCCCAGAAGACGCGGAGGAGGTCGTCATAGGAGACCTCCGACGGGTCGTAGACGACGCGGACGGTCTCGGTGTGGCCGGTCAGGCCGCTGCAGACCTCTTCGTAGGTGGGGTTCGGGGTGTGCCCGCCCTCGTAGCCGACGGAGGTCGAGACGACGCCGGGCGTCTGCCAGAACCTGCGCTCGGCGCCCCAGAAGCAGCCGAGGGCGAACTCGGCGATCTCGGTGCCGGCCGGGAACGGCGGCGCGAGGGGGGCGTCCAGGATCTCGTGGCGGGGCGGGACGGGAAGCGGCGTGTCCCTGCCCGGCAGGGCGTTCTCCGGGGTGACCAGTTGGGTCTTCGCGAACATGCGTCCAATGTAGCTCGCCTGCTCCGTCATGAGCCTGGGTGAGGTTGAGTGATTACGCCGCTGCTATCGTGCGGGGCGTGAAACGGGGCGTACTGTACGGAGCCGGGGCGTATGCCCTGTGGGGCTTGTTTCCGCTGTACTGGCCGCTCCTCAAGCCGGCGGGGGCGGCCGAGATCCTGGCCCACCGGATCATGTGGTCGCTGATCACGGTGGCGGCCGTGCTCGCGGTCACCCGGAACTGGGGCTGGATCAGGGCGCTGAGGCCGCGCCAGCTGGGGCTGCTGACGCTGGCCGCCGTGATGATCAGCGTCAACTGGGGCGTGTTCATCTACGCGGTCAACAGCGGGCGCACGATCGAGGCCGCGCTCGGGTACTTCATCAACCCGCTGATCAGCGTGGTGTTCGGCGTCGCCGTCTTCCGGGAGCGGCTGCGGGCCTGGCAGTGGGGCGCGGTCGGGCTCGGCGCGGCGGCGGTCGTGCTGCTGACCGCCGACTACGGGGAGCCGCCCTGGATCGCGCTGATCCTGGCGTTCTCGTTCGGCGTCTACGGGCTGCTGAAGAAGTTCGCCAACATGCCCTCGGCGGAGAGCCTCGGGGTGGAGACGGCGGCGATGTTCGTGCCCGCGCTCGTCCTCGCGCTGACCCTGGAAGGACGCGGCGACGCGGCGTTCGGGCACGCGGGCCCCGGGCACGCGGCCCTGCTGGCGACGGCGGGCCTGGTCACGGCCTTCCCGCTGATGATGTTCAACGCGGCGGCGATCCGGCTGCCGCTGAGCATGATCGGCATGCTCCAGTACCTGGCGCCCGCGCTCCAGTTCCTCATCGGGCTGCTCGTCCAGGGCGAGGAGATGCCCGCGAGCCGCTGGACGGGCTTCCTCCTGGTCTGGCTCGCGCTCATCGTCCTGACCTGGGACGGGCTGAGAACCGCCCGCAGGACGGCCCGGATACCGAAGCCGGTGTCCGAAGCCGCCTAGAGTGGGCGTCCGGTAGGCACTAGAGTGCCGGAGGTCACATCCCCTCCCGGCCGAGGAGCCCCCCGTTGCGCCTGCTCAGCGTCACCGTGTTGGGAACCGCACTCGTTACTGCGGGCCTCGCGGCACCGGCGGCGGGGCAGACCTCCGGCCTGGGACGCGGAGAGGTCTCGGTCGAGCCGGGCGCGGCGCGTCCCGGCTCGCGGGTGGAGGTGGCGGTGCCGCGGTGCCCGCACCCGCACGGGGCCGACTCCCCCGCCTTCACCAGGCATGTCCCGCTGCGCGGCGAGGGCGACCGCGGTGAGGGCGTCGCGACGGTCCGGCGGGACGCCAAGCCCGGCCGCTACACGGTCACGGCGCGCTGCGGCACCCGCACGGTCACCGGCAGGTTCAAGGTCTCCAGCGGCCTCGCCTGGCCCGCCATTCTCCCCACCTCGAACGGGCTGTAGGCGGACCATCAATCGATCCCGGAATCGATTGAGAAGATCATTGAATGGCACTGCGAGTGCCGCGTATCACTTTGACGAATCACTTGCAAAGTGACCTACCTCACAAGCGAGACGGCATGATTTTTCCGGTCTCGACGCTTGTTTCCGTTAATTGATCATGTGATACTTCCGATAAAACGGCCATGCACCGCCTTCATTCGCAAAAGCTCCGAAAGCACTCGCTTCCCCCTTCCGAGCCACCTTCGTGAACCACTTCCCCGTTGACTTCACAAAGGGCCCAGAATGTCCATCGATGCCGGTCCCCGCCCTGCCCACGAGGCCAAGACGCTCTCGCTACGCCATCTCCCCCGGCTACTCCGAGATCCACTGCGGGCGTTCGAGGAGGTGGGACGGGAGGCCGGCGGCGAGATCGCGCGCGTCAACCTGGGACCGTTCCGCCCGTACCTGATCACCCATCCCGATCATCTGCAATACGTCCTGCGCGACAACGTCGCGAACTACCGCCGCGAGGGGATGATGTGGAAACCCCTCAGCCGGCTCACCGGTGAGGGCTCCGATGTGGACCCGAGCTGGCCGGTCAAGCGCAAGGTCTTCCAGACGCTGCTGTCCGGGCCGAGCATCACGGGCTTCGCGGACGAGATGACCGCCACCATCGCCGACGCCGTCGACGATCTCGCCCGCCGCGCCGGAGCGGGGGTTTCCGGAGGAGCGGGCCGTCCGGTGGACGCCTTCGCCGAGATGACCCGCGTGGTGTACCGCACGATCATCCGGGTGCTCGTCGGCGACCGCATCTCCCTGTCGGGCATCGACGAGTTGGGCCAGGTGATGGTGACCGCGACGACGTCGTCGTTCCGGTCGCGGATGCTGATGCCGTTCGTGCCGCTCTCGGTCCCGCTGCCGGGCGACCGCATGTTCAACCGGTGCGTGCAGGCCGTGGACGACCTCGTCTACCCGATCGTCCGGAAGGCGCGCCGCGACGGCGCGGACGGCCGCGACGTCGTGTCGATGATGATCCGGGCGCGCGACGACGCGGGCCGGGGCGTCGACGACAAGGCGGTGCGGGACGGCGTCGTCGGCCTGTTCGTCGCGAGCACCGACACCACCGTGTCGGCGCTGTCGTTCCTCTGGGCGGCGCTGGACGCCCACCCGGACGTCCGCGCGAGGCTCTACGACGAGATCGACACCGTGGTCGGGACCGACAAGCCCGGCTTCGAGCACCTGCCGAGGCTCGTGTACACGAAGATGTTCCTGCACGAGGTCCTGCGCGTGTACTCGGTCGCGTGGATCACGCCGCGGACGGTCGCGGCCGACGACGTCATCGACGGCGTGCGCATCCGCGCCGGATCGACCGTGGCCATCTCCCCGTACCTCACCCACCGGCTGCCCGGGGTCTGGCCGGAGCCGGAGGTCTTCGACCCCGAGCGGTTCGCGGCGGACCGGACCCGGCACCGCTTCGCCTACCTGGCCTTCGGCGGCGGGCCCAACCAGTGCGCGGGAAGGGTCTTCTTCTTCCTGGAGGCGCCCCTCATCCTGGCGACGCTCCTGAGCCGGTTCCGCCCGGTCCTGGAGAACACGGCGGAGGTGCGGCCGAGGGTCGACATCACGTTGAAGCCGCGGGAGCCGGTCATGATCCGCCTGCGTCCGGTCGAGCGGTGACCGCGCCCGGAAGCGGGCGGGCCCGGGACCACCTGGGCCGGGCGTTCGCGAGCGAGGTGTCGGCCGCCGCCGAGCACGGACGGATCTGCGCGCTGGCGATGGAGTGCCAGCGCGACCTGGAGCGCTGCGTCGGCTCCTATCCCGACCTGTTCCCGAGCAGGCCGTTCGACGGCCGGCTCTTCGCCGCCGTGGCGCTCGCCAACGCGTTCGGCTCGCCGTGGGCGGACGCGGCCCGCCTCCGGATGCTGATCAAGACCTCGATGTGGAACTTCGCCGCGGACTGGCAGATCGACTACGTCGCCGGGACGCGCGAGGAGGTCGAGCGCCTGGTCGAGGACTGCCTGGCGGTCGCGGACGGCGCGGACCCGGCTCCGCGCGGCTCGATCACGACTTTTCTGGGCGAGATAATGGGAGATCTCGCCCAGGGGCCCGCCGCGGGCGTCCTGCCGAGATGGCGCGAGCAGCTCGCCCGGTGGCTGGCCGCGATGGCGCGGGAGTGGGAGTGGAAGTCCGCCCGGGGCTCCGGCCCGCTGCCGACGTTCGAGGAGTACCTCGACAACGCCGACAACTTCGGGACGACCTGGGTCAACCTCTCGCACTGGATCGTCACCGGCGACGAGGCGACCGTCGCCCGCGTGGACGAGCTGTGGGAGGCGAGCCAGCAGGTGCAGCGCGTGCTGAGGCTGCTCAACGACCTCGCCACCTACCGGCGGGACGTCGAGTGGGGCGACCTCAACGCCCTCATGCTGGGGTTGGAGCGGTCCGAGGTCTCGGCGCGGATCGAGGAGCTGGTCGAGCACGCCCACAAGCTGATCGAGCCGCTCAAGGACGACTGCCACGAGGCCGCCGTCTACCTGGAGCGGCAGATCGGGTTCAGCACGGGGTTCTACGGGGTCACCGACTACTGGGGGGCGCTGTGACCGTCGGCGACGCCTGCCCGGCGGCCGGGATCGTCCCGGACGTCGACCTCCCCGCGGCCGCCCGCGCCCTGGTCGGCGACCTGCTGGCCATGCCCTGGGGGCAGGTGTCGCCGTCGGTCTACGAGACGGGACGGCTCGTGGCCCTCGCCCCGTGGCTCACCGGTCACCGGCGGCGGCTGGAGTACCTGGTCGCCGCCCAGCGCCCGGACGGGGGCTGGGGCGGGCCGGGCGGATACGCGCTCGTGCCGACGCTCAGCGCCGTCGAGGCGGTCCTGGCGAGCCTGGCGAGCCTGCCCCCCGCGCCCACAGGCTCCGGCACGGCGGAGGTCCCCGACCCCGAGTCCCTGCTCCGGGCGGCCGAGCGGGGGCTGCGGTTCCTGGCGTGCACGCTCCCGGCGATCGACGCGTGCGCCGTCCCGGACATGCCCGCGCTGGACCTGATCGTGACGTCCCTGACCGACGCGATCAACGACCGGCTCGCCCGTGCCGCGCCGCCCGGCCTGCGCTTCGCCGGACGGCTGAGCCCCCCGGCGGGCGTGGACGGCGCGCGGCTGGCGATGGTCCAGGCGGCCGTGCGCGGCGGCGCGGGCCTGCCGGCCAAGATCCTCCACGCGCTGGAGGTCGCCGGCTCCGCCGCCCGCGGCCACCCCGCGATCCATCCGGAGGAGAGCGGGACGGTGGGGGCCTCCGCCGCCGCGACGGCCGCCTGGCTGGACGCCCCCGGGGAGAACGGCGCCTGGACGGGTTCACGGCGGCGAGCCGAACGGTTCCTGGAGCGGGTGGTGGCCGACCACGACGGCCTCGCGCCCTGCGGCATCCCCGTCACGGTGTTCGAGAGGTCGTGGGTGCTGAGCGGCCTGGCGCGCGCGGGGCTGGAGGTCGACGTGCCGCCGCGGATCGTCGCCGACCTCGCCGCCGCGCTCGGCCCGCACGGCGCGGCGGCCGCGGGCGGGCTTCCGGTGGACGCCGACACCACGTCCGTGACCCTCCACGCCCTCGGGCTGCTCGGCGTCCAGCGCGCGCCGGACGCGCTGTGGGAGTTCGAGACGGACACGCACTTCTGCACCTGGCCGGGCGAGCAGGGCTTCTCGGTCAGCGTGAACGCCCACGTACTCGACGCCTTCGGCCAGTACCTCCGTGCCCGCCGGGCGTCCCGGAAGGCTTGCGCGCCCGCGCCGTCCGAGACTCCGGGGGCGGCCGCGGACGGCCCGGCCGACCGGTACCGGACGGCCGTCCTCAAGCTCACGGATCTGCTGCGCGACCGCCAGCGGGCCGACGGGAGCTGGGTCGACCGGTGGCACGCGTCCCCCTACTACGCGACGGCGTGCTGCGCGCTCGCGCTCCACGACTTCGGCGGGCGGGCCGCGGCGGAGGCCGTGCGGCGGGCCCGCGACTGGGTCGTGACCACCCAGCGGCCGGACGGCTCGTGGGGGCGGTGGGAGGGCTCGGCCGAGGAGACCGCGTACGGGCTGCAAATCCTCGCGCTCACCCGATCCGCCCGCCCGGAGGTACAAGAATCTTTTACCCGGGGATATGAATTCCTCCACCGGGCGGCGCGGAACACGCTGGAGAACGGCGCGGCCGGTCCGGCCCTGTGGCACGACAAGGACCTCTACTACCCTGCGGCGATCGTGCGCGCGTCGGTCGTGTCCGCGCTTCACCTGGCGGCCACCTCCCGGACCGCTCCGGATCAGGCGGAGGACCGTCAATAGTTTGTAACGCAGATCACCAATGTGACTTCCTGGCGCCGTCCGTTCCATGTGGACAAAGTGCGCCATTTGAACCCTGAGCGTTGCTAAAGTACTGCGCTGTGCGACGCGGCGTACCCCGCCGTCCGCGCGCCCAGGACAGCAGCGGCTCGACGTCGGCGACCCTCGCGACGGACCGCGAGTCTTCCGGAACTCGTTGAGGACAGGTTGATGCGCATCCGCAACACGCGTCTGCGGACAAAGATCACGGCTCTGCTGGTGTCCCTCGCCGCGCTGTGGGCGTTCGCCGCGTGGGTGACGCTGCGCGAGGGCCTGGGGCTGCTGTCGGCCAGCACCATCGACCAGAACGTCACCCGCCCGATGGTCACGCTGGTGACGGATCTCCAGGAGGAGCGCAAGCTCTCGGCGATCTACCTCAGCAGCCCGGGGGCCGCGCAGCGGCAGGCCCTCGTCGCGCAACGCGCCCGCGTCGACGCCTCGGAGGCCGCGTTCCGCGACCGCGCCGTCGGCGAGGACGCGATGGGCACGGCCAGCGGGACGCTCAAGAGGCGCATCAGGGAGACGGCCGGCCACCTCGACGCCATCGCCACGGGACGCAAGGCGATCGACTCGCGGTCGATCGACCGGCAGGCGGCCGTCCGGCCCTACAACGAGGTCATCGACTCGGCGTTCCGCGTCTACAACGCCGCGGGCACGGTGAACAACGAGGAGATCGCCCGGGACAGCCGGGCCCTCAACTCCCTCACGCGCGCCAAGGAGATGCTCTCCCGGGAGGACACGCTCCTGTCGGGCGCGCTCGCCGCCGGGCGCCTGACCCCCGCCGACCACGCGCAGTTCGTCTCGCTCGTCGGCACCCAGCGGTACCTGCACGAGGAGGCCGCCGCCGAGCTTCCCTCCGACGACCTCGCCCAGTACCAGCGGCTGACGAGCACCGCCCAGTACAAGCGGCTCCGCTTCCTGGAGGACTACGTCTACCAGGGCCGTCCCGGCTCGCCGCTGCGGGTGAAGACCGAGGAGTGGCGCTCGTTGATGGGAACGGTCCTGTCCGGTCTGGAGGACGTCGTCCTCGACGGCGGCGACCGCCTGGTGGACCGGGCGAAGCCGGTGGCGGTCGGGGTCGTCGTGCGGCTGGTGCTCGCCGGCGGTCTCGGCCTGCTCGCGGTCATCGCCTCGGTCGTGGTGTCGATCACCACCGCACGCGCGCTGATGCGGCAGCTCGAACGGCTGCGGGCGGCGGCGTGGGAGCTGGCCGAGCGGCGGCTGCCCGGGGTCGTCGAGCGGCTCGGGCACGGCGAGCAGGTGGACGTGGCCACCGAGGCGCCGCCGCTGGAGTTCGGCACCGACGAGATCGGGCAGGTGGGCCGGGCGTTCAACGCCGTCCAGGAGACCGCGATCCGCACCGCCGTCGAGCAGGCGGAGCTGCGCCGCGGCATCCGGGACGTGCTGCTCAGCCTCGCGCGGCGGACGCAGACGCTCGTGCACCGGCAGCTCACCATGCTCGACACGATGGAGCGGCGCCACGACATCGAGGCGAAGGACCTGGAGGAGCTGTTCCGGCTCGACCACCTCGCCACCCGCATGCGGCGCAACGCCGAGAACCTGATCGTGCTGTCGGGGGCGCTGCCCGCCCGCGGATGGCGGAACTCGGTGCCGATGGTGGACGTGGTCCGCGCCGCGGTCGGCGAGGTCGAGGACTACACCCGCGTCACCGTCCTGCCGTTCGGCCCGCTCGGGCTGGCCGGGCGCGCGGTCGGCGACGTCACGCACCTGCTGGCCGAGCTGATCGAGAACGCCGTGTCGTTCTCCCCGCCCGACACCGTGGTGCAGGTCAGCGGCAACCTCGTCGCCAACGGCTTCGCGATCGACATCGAGGACCGCGGGCTCGGCATGACCGACGAGCGGCTCGCCGAGATCAACGAGCGGATCGCGGACCCGCCCGAGTTCAACCTCCAGAGCTCGGTGCAGCTCGGCCTGTACGTGGTCAGCCGGCTCGCCGGGCGGTACGGGCTCCAGGTGTCGCTGAAGCGCTCCGCCTACGGCGGCACCACCGCCGTCGTGGTGATCCCCAAGGAACTGGTCGTCGAGCAGGAGCAGGGACCGGCGCCCGCCGGGGCGCGGACGCGGAACGGGCTGGAGGTGCGGCGGCCCGCCGCCGTCGGCGCGCCCTCGGCGACGCCCTCCGGCGGTCTGCTGACCGTGGCGCCGGACCGTCCGGCGCAGCCGTCCGGGCCCGCGCTGGTCGCGGTGCCGCCGCCCGCGTCCGAGCCGGCCGAGCCGGCCGAGGAGCCGGAGCCCGAGGCGCCCGCCGGGCCGCCGGCGCCGGCCGGGGCGGTGGACGGGGGGCCTCTCGCGACCACCACCGACGCACCGACCAGTGAGGCGGAGGACCAGTCACCCGTGGCCGAACTCTCCACGACACCGTCCGGGCTGCCCGTCCGGGTGCCGCAGGCGAACCTCGCCGAGCCGCTGCGGGCCGGGGAGGCGGCCACCGCCGAGGCGGCGGACGGCCAGGACGATCCCGGCCGGTCGCCCGAGGAGATCAAGCAGATCATGGGCTCGTACCAGCGCGGCACCCAGCGCGGCCGCACCGACGCGGCGGGCGCCGCGAACGGCACCGCGCCCGTGGCCCTCGGCAGTGACGCAGAGGAAGGCGAGGAAGACCAGTGATGCAGAAGGCGGGTTCTCCATCCGATCTGGGCTGGTTGCTGGACGACCTGGTCCACCGGCTGCCGCACGCGCGCAGCGCGGTCGTGCTGTCGGCCGACGGCCTGCTCATGGCCTCCTCCAAGGGCATGACGCAGGACGACGGCGAGCACCTCGCGGCGGTCTCGGCGGGGATCCAGAGCCTGGCCAAGGGCGCCGGGACCCGCTTCGGCGGCGGCCCGGTGCGGCAGACGATCATCGAGATGCAGTCGGCCTTCATGCTGGTGTCGGTGGCGGGCAAGGGGGCGTGCCTGGCGGTGCTCGCCAGTGAGGAGGCCGATGTGGGGCTGGTCGCCTACGAGATGGCGATGCTGGTCACCGCGATGGGGCAGCACCTCAGCTCACCCGCCCGCACCGAGGCCGCCGTGGAGGGACGCGCCTGATGATGCCGCCCGAGGAGCACCCGCTGGATCCCTGGCGGGACGAGCCGCCGCCGGCGGTGCCGGCACCGCGGCCGCCCGTCCAGGACCCGAGGCTGCTGGACGAGAACGCCGGGCCGATGGTGCGCCCCTATGTGATGACCAGCGGGCGGATCGAGCCGACGCGCGGCAGGTTCGACCTCATCACGCTCGTGGTGGCCGAGGGCCCCGAGCCCGAGGGCGCGATCGGGCTCGGCCCCGAGCACCTGTCGATCATCCGGCTGTGCCAGTCGGTGCTGTCGGTGGCCGAGATCACCGGGCGCCTCGACCTGCCGGTCGCGACCGTGCGGGTGCTGCTGGGCGACCTGTTCGACAAGGGGTTCGTCTCGATGCAGGAACCGGAACCGGAGGCGGACATGCACGACATCAGGCTCTACAAGGCGGTGATCGATGGACTCCGGGCGCTCTAGGCGCGAGGTGCGCGCACGCCGGCTCCCCACCGCGGTCAAGATCGTGGTCGCGGGCGGCTTCGGCGTCGGCAAGACCACGATGGTCGGGACGGTGTCGGAGACGCAGCCGCTGCGCACCGAGGAGCTGCTCACCGACGAGAGTGTGGGCGTCGACGACATGGCCGGGGTGGAGCGCAAGAAGACCACCACGGTCGCGATGGACTTCGGCCGCATCACGATGCGGGACGACTACGTCCTCTACCTGTTCGGCACGCCCGGGCAGGAGCGCTTCTGGTTCATGTGGGACGAGGTGGCGCTCGGCGCCCTCGGCGCGGTCGTCCTCGCCGACACCCGCCGGCTGTCCGACTGCTTCCCCTCGGTCGACTACTTCGAGCGGCGCTCCACCCCGTTCGTCGTCGCCGTCAACTGCTTCGAGGGCGCCCGCTCCTACGAGCTGGAGGAGATCCAGCTCGCCCTGAACCTGGGCCCGAAGGTCCCGGTGATGCTCTGCGACGCGCGCGAGCTCGGCTCCTGCAAGCAGGTCCTGATCGACCTCGTGCTGCACGCGATGAAGTCGCGCGGGGTCACCGAGACCCCCCAGAGCGTCTGAGCGGCCCTCAGCCCGTGCGGGAGACGACGTAGTCGCACAGGCCGGTGAAGGCCGAGCGCGCGGGGATGTCGGGGAGCGTGAGCAGCTCGGTGCGGGCGTCCTCGGCCCAGCGGCGCAGGTCGGCGCGGGCGAGGTCCAGCGCGGGGTGCGCGCGCAGCAGCGCGAGCGCCTCGGCGTGCAGGGCGTCGTCCTCAGCGAGGTCCTGGCCGAGCAGCTCCCGCAGCCGGGCGTCCTTGGCGTCGGTCCCGGCGAGGACGTGGTGCACCGGCAGCGTGCGGATGCCCTCGCGCAGGTCGGTGCCGGGGGTCTTGCCCGACTGCTCGGCGTCGGAGTCGATGTCGAGGATGTCGTCCGACAGCTGGAACGCGATGCCGATCTTCTCGCACGCGGAGGTGATCGTGTCGACGACCGAGGCGGGGGCGCCCGACAGCAGCGCGCCGAACTGGCCGGAGACCGCGATCAGCGAGGCGGTCTTGTCGGCGACGACCTGGAGGTAGTGCTTGAGCGGGTCGGCGTCCTCCGCCGGGCCGACGGTCTCCTGGATCTGCCCCCGGACGAGCCGCGCGAACGCGCGGGCCTGGATGCGGACGGCCTCGGGCCCGAGGTCGGCGAGCAGGTCGGACGCGCGGGCGAACAGGTAGTCGCCGGTGAGGATGGCGACGGTGTTGGTCCAGCGGGAGTTCGCCGACTCCTGGCCGCGGCGGACGGTCGCCTCGTCCATGACGTCGTCGTGGTAGAGCGTGCCGAGGTGGGTCAGCTCGACCACCACCGCGGCCGGGACGACGCCGGCCGCGGCGGGGTCGCCGAAGTGCGAGGCGAGCAGCACCAGCATCGGGCGGAACCGCTTGCCGCCCGCGACCACCAGGTGCTTGGACGCCTCGGTGAGCAGCGGGTCCTCGCCCTGGACCGAGTCGAGCAGGAGCGCCTCCACGGCGCCGAGGCGCCGCTTGGCGTCGGCCGCCAGCTCCGCGTCGACGTGCAGGCCGAACGGGCCGGTCTCCTCGCGCAGGGCCCGCGGGGACGCAGTCCCCCGCGCGCCCTGGGACGGGCCGTTCCGGGGGGTGCGGGGGGTCGCCCCCCCACCAGTGGCCTGCCCGGACTCCTCAGCGAAGGCGTTGCTCACCCATGACCCCTTACCGGACGAACATATGTGTCGTGGCGTGTCCCGCGAGGTCCAGGATCGGCTGGGGGAGCACACCGAGTACCACAGTAGCCGTCAACCCGAGTGCCACCGCCGCCGCGGTCGCCGGCCCGGCGACGACCGTGGGGCCGTCGGCCTCCGGCTCGCTGAAGAACATCACGACGATCACCCGGACGTAGAAGAACGCCGCGATCGCCGAGGAGATCACACCGACGATCACCAGCGGTGTGGCGTCGGCCTGCACGGCCGCCTTGAACACCGCGAACTTGCCGGTGAAGCCGCTGGTCAGCGGGATACCGGCGAAGGCCAGCAGGAAGAAGGCGAAGGTGCCCGCGACGACCGGGGAGCGCTTGCCGAGCCCGGCCCAGCGCGACAGGTGCGCCGCCTCGCCGCCCGCGTCCCGCACCATCGTGATCACCGCGAACGCGCCGACCGTGGTGAAGCCGTAGGCCGCGAGGTAGAACAGCGCGCTGGACAGGCCGTCCCTGGAGGTGGCGACGACCGCGGTCAGCAGGAACCCGGCGTGCGCGATCGAGGAGTAGGCCAGCATCCGCTTGAGGTCGGTCTGGGTGATCGCGATGACCGCGCCGATGACCATTGTGAGAATGGCCACCCCCCACATGATCGGCTCCCAGTCCCACTTGAGCGTCTCGAACCCGACGTAGTAGACGCGCAGGATCGCGCCGAACGCGGCGACGAGCGTGCAGGAGGCCATCAGCGCCGTGATCGGCGTGGGGGCGCCCTGGTAGACGTCCGGCTTCCACATGTGGAACGGCACCGCGCCGAGCTTGAACAGCAGCCCGACCGACAGCAGCGCGACGCCCGCGAGCAGCAGCGTCTCGCTCCCGGCGTCCTTGCTGATCTCGGCGGAGATGTCGGCGAGCCGCACCGAGCCCGCGTACCCGTACAGCAGCGCCGCGCCGTACAGGAAGAACGCCGAGGAGAACGCGCCGAGCAGGAAGTACTTGACCGCCGCCTCCTGGGAGAGCAGGCGCCGCCGGCGGGCGAGCCCGCACAGCAGGTACAGCGGCAGCGACATGACCTCCAGCGCCACGAACATCGTGAGCAGGTCGTTGGAGGCCGGGAACATCAGCATCCCGCCGACCGCGAACATCATCAGCGGGAACACCTCGGTCTGGGTGATCCCGGCGGCGGCGCTGCGCTGCTCGGCCTCGCTGCCCGGCAGCGCGGACGCCTGCGCGGCGAAGTGCCCGCCGCCGACGACGCTGCCGCCGCGCTCGGCGATCAGCAGCAGGCTGACGAGCGCGAGCACGAGGATGGTGCCCTGGAGGAACAGGGTGGGGCCGTCCACGCCGAGCGCGCCCTCGGCGGCGACGTGGTGCGGCTCGTCGTGGACGCCGAGGACGATCGTCCACGCGAACGCGCCGGCGAGGCCGAGGAAGGCGAGGGGGACCTGCGCGTAGTAGCGCCAGGTGCGTCCGACGAACGCCTCGACCA
The DNA here is from genome assembly GCF_018603865.1 of Actinomadura sp. NEAU-AAG7. NCBI lineage: Bacteria > Bacillati > Actinomycetota > Actinomycetes > Streptosporangiales > Thermomonosporaceae > Actinomadura > Actinomadura sp. NEAU-AAG7. Next base: position 81,917 of record NZ_JAHFZY010000004.1, on the reverse strand, counting down.
GCACGCCGGCGACGGCGATCCCGAGCACGAGCAGCAGCGGGCCGATCTGGTCGTACTCGATGTGCGGCGCCGGGATGTCACCCCCCTGCGCGAGGACGGCGCTCACCTGACTGCTGCGGCTCATGGACGGGCTCCGTTCTCGGCGACGTTCCCGGTGGTCTTCGGCGCGGGATCATGCCGATCGACCCGGACCAGCGTCTCCTTCACCGAAGGGTTGATGACGTGCAGCACCGGCTGCGGGAACAGGCCCATCGCCACGATGATCGCGATGATGGGCGCGACCGCCCACTTCTCGCGCGCGGACAGGTCCCGCATGCCCTCGACGGCCGGGGCCTTGGGCCCGCCCATGGTCCGCTGGTACATCCACAGGATGTAGATCGCGGCGAGGACGACGCCGCTGACCGCGAGCACGGCGGCCCAGCGGTAGCGGCTGAACGTCCCGACGATGACGAGGAACTCCGATACGAACGTGGACAGGCCGGGCAGCGACAGCCCGGACAGGCCCGCGACGAGGAACGTCCCGGCGAGGACGGGCGCGACCTTCTGGACGCCGCCGTAGTCGCCGATCCGCGCCGACCGGCGCCGGACGATCATGAAGCCGACGACGAGGAACAGCGCGCCGGTGGAGAACCCGTGGTTGACCATGTAGAGGGTCGCGCCGGACTGGCCCTGCGAGGTCATCGCGAAGATGCCGAGCACGATGAACCCGAAGTGCGACACCGAGGTGTAGGCGATGAGCCGCTTCAGGTCGACCTGCCCGATCGCGAGGACGGCGCCGTAGATGATGCTGAGCACCGCGAACCCGAGCACGACCGGCGTCGCCCACTTGGCGGCGCCGGGGAACAGCTCCAGGCAGAACCGCAGCATCCCGTAGGTGCCGACCTTGTCCAGGACGCCGACGATCAGCACGAGCGCGCCGGGCGGGGACTGCTGCGCCGCGTCGGGCAGCCAGGTGTGTACCGGCACCATCGGCGCCTTGATCGCGAACGCGACGAAGAAGCCGAGGAACAGCCACTTGGCGGTGGTCGGGTCGATGTTCATCTTCGACAGCTCGTCGAACATGAACGTGCCGTGTCCGAGGCCGCCCTCGGCGGTGGACTTGGCCGACAGCGGGTACAGCCAGATCACCGCGACGAGCATCAGCAGCCCGCCGAACAGCGAGTACAGCAGGAACTTCACCGCGGCGTAGGAGCGCTGCGCGCCGCCGTAGTACCCGATGATGAAGTACACCGGGATCAGCATCGCCTCGAAGAAGACGTAGAACAGGAACACGTCGGTCGCGGCGAACACGCCGATCATCGCCGCTTCCAGCGTGAGCAGCAGCGCCATGTAGGTCTTCACCGACCGCTTGGCGGGCACGTCCACGCCGCCCGACCGGTCGTCCTCGCTCCAGGAGGCGAGGATCACCAGCGGGACGAGGATCACCGACAGCACGATCAGCACCAGCGCGACGCCGTCGACGCCGAGCGCCCAGTGGACGCCGAACTCCTTGATCCACCAGTACTTCTCGGTGAACTGGAAGCGCGACCCGCCGGCGTCGAAGCGCGCCGCCATCACGAGGGCGACCGCCAGCGTGACCGCGGACGCGCCGAGCGCGACCTGCTTGACCAGCGCCTCGCGCTCGCGCGGCAGCACCGCCACGAGCACCGCGCCGACGAGCGGCAGCGCGATGAGGACGCTCAGCCAGGGAAAGTCATTCACGACACGTTCACCACCAGGAGCGCCGCGACGACGAGAGCCGCGCCGAAGAACATCGAAAGGGCGTAGGAGCGGGCGAAGCCGGTCTGGAGGCGCCGGATGCGCCCGGAGCTGCCGCCGACCCCCGCGGCCAGGCCGTTGACGGCGCCGTCGACGCCGCGGCCGTCGAACCAGACCGCGAGCCGGGTCAGCCACTGGCCGGGCCGCATCAGCAGCGACTCGTTCAGCGCGTCCCCGTACAGGTCCTTGCGGGCGGCGACGGTGACGAACGACCCGGCGGGCGCCTCGCGCGGCACCTTCCGGCTGCCGTACTGCCGCCAGGCGATCGCGACGCCGATGACCATCAGCACGAACGTGCCGGCGCCGGCGGCGGTGATCAGCTTGAACTCGTGCTCGTGCTCGGGCGCCCCGACGACCGGCTCCAGGAAGTCGGAGAACCCGCCGAGGATGAGGAACCCGCCCGCGAACACCGAGCCGACCGCCAGCAGCATCAGCGGAACGGTCATCACCTTCGGCGACTCGTGCGGGTGGACGTCCTCGGCCCAGCGCTTCTCACCGAAGAACGTCATGAACATCACGCGCGACATGTAGTAGGCGGTGATGCCCGCGCCGATCAGCGCGCACGAGCCGAGGATCGCCCCGGACGTGCCGCCCTTGTCGAACGCGGCCTCGATGATGCCGTCCTTGGTGAACCAGCCGGACAGGCCGGGGAACCCGATGATGGCGAGGTACCCGAGCCCGAACGTGGCGTAGGTGATCACCATCATCGTGCGGAGCGCGCCGTAGTGGCGCATGTTCACGTCGTCCTTCATGCCGTGCATGACCGAACCGGCGCCGAGGAACAGGCCCGCCTTGAAGAAGCCGTGCGCGATGAGGTGCGCGATGGCGAAGACGTAGCCGGGCTTGCCGAGCCCCGCGGCGAGGTGCATGTAGCCGATCTGCGACATCGTCGACCCGGCGAGGGCCTTCTTGATGTCGTCCTTGCCGCACCCGATGATCGCACCGGCGAGCAGCGTGGCCGCGCCGACGATCGTCACCACGAGCTGCGCGGTGTCGGACATCTCGAAGATCGGCCCGGCCCGGACGATCAGGTAGACGCCGGCGGTCACCATCGTCGCGGCGTGGATGAGCGCCGACACCGGGGTCGGGCCCTCCATCGCGTCCAGCAGCCAGGACTGGAGCGGGAGCTGCGCGGACTTGCCGCACGCGCCGAGCAGGAGCAGCAGCCCGATCGCGGTCGCGGTGCCGGTGCTGAGCTGGGACGCCAGGCCCACGTGCTCGGCGCCGGTGCCGAGGATCTGGTCGAAGCCGATCGTCCCGAACGTGGAAAACATCAGCGCGATCGCGAGGATCAGCCCGAGGTCGCCGACGCGGTTGACGACGAACGCCTTCTTCGCGGCGGTCGCGGCGGTCGGCTTGTACTGCCAGAACCCGATCAGCAGGTAGGACGCGAGGCCCACGCCCTCCCAGCCGAGGAACAGCACCAGGAAGTTGTTGCCGAGCACCAGCAGCAGCATCGCCGCGACGAACAGGTTCAGGTAGGCGAAGAACCGGCGCCGGTCGGGGTCCTCGGCCATGTAGCCGATGGAGTAGATGTGGATGAGCGAACCCACCCCGGTGATCAGCAGGACGAAGCTGATGGACAGCGGGTCCACCAGCAGGTCCATCCCGACCTTGAACGAGCCGACGTCGATGAAGTCCCACAGGTGCAGGGTCCGGCGCCGCTCCTCGGCCTCGTAGCCCAGCATCTGGACGAACATCGCCGCGCCCACGACGAACGAGGCCAGCGACATCGTGACGCCGAGCAGATGGCCCCACCGGTCGGTGCGCCTCCCCCCGAGCAGGAGGATCGCGGCGCCCGCGAGCGGCAGCGCGATGAGAAGCCAGGACGCGGCCTGGATGCCTTCCGCTTTCATCACTGGCCTCTCAGTACTTCAGCAGGTTCGCGTCGTCGACCGACGAGGACCTGCGCGTCCGGAAGATGGTCATGATGATCGCCAGGCCCACCACGACCTCCGCCGCGGCCACCACCATCACGAAGAACGCGATGATCTGGCCGTCCAGCTCGCCGTGCATGCGGGAGAACGAGACGAACGCCAGGTTCGTCGCGTTCAGCATGAGCTCGACGCACATGAACACCACGATCGCGTTGCGGCGCACGAGGACGCCGAGCGCACCGATGGTGAACAGGATCGCCGAGAGCGCCAGATAGTGCCCCGGACTCATTGACCAGCCTCGCCTTCACGCTCGTTGCCGGCCGACCCGCCGCCGGCGCCGCCCTCGGAGGGGGCGCCCGCGACCGGCGATCCGGCCTTGACGACGCGCGACTCGGCGCCCGCGTCCCGCGACTCCCGGGTCACCGCCCGCACAGCCGCCACGTCCTGCCCGAGGGCCTCCTCCTCGGTCTCGCCGTGCAGGTCGACGTGCCGCTCGACGGTGTCGGTCCGCGCCGCGATGATCGGGTTGACCGACAGCTCGGACGGCGTCCCGTCGGGCAGCAGCGCCGGCATGTCGACGGCGTTGTGCCGGGCGTAGGTGCCCGGGCCCGGCAGCGGGCCGGGGTGGTCGCCGGACAGGAACCGCCCCTTGGACAGGTCGCGCTGCGTCGGCTTCGGCTCGGTCCGCTCGCGGTGCGCGAGCACCATCGCGCCGAGCGCCGCCGTGATCAGCAGGGCGCTGGTCGCCTCGAACGCGAACACGTAGTCCTTGAACAGCAGCCGCGCGAGGCCGACGACGTTGCCGTCGCCGTTCGCGGTCTTCAGCCCGGCCGAGTCGCCGAGCGCCGCGTTGCCGAGCCCGACCGCCAGCAGCGCGACGAACCCGATCGCGCCGATCGCCGCCCAGAACCGCTGGCCCCTGATCGTCTCCACCAGCGAGTCGGTGGAGCTGACCCCGACCAGCATCAGCACGAACAGGAACAGCATCAGCACCGCGCCGGTGTAGACGATGACCTGGACGAACGCGAGGAACGGCGCGTCCTGGATCGCGTACAGCGCGGCCAGCGAGAGCATCACGGTCGCCAGCAGCAGCGCCGAGTGCACCGCCTTCCGCATGAAGATCATGCCGAGCGCGGCGCAGACCGACACGACGGCCAGCAGCCAGAAGAAGAACGGCTCGCCCGACTGCTTGTCGGCGACGTGCCCGGCCAGGACCTGCCCGGAGGCGACGTGCCCCGCCAGCGCGTGGCCGGTCAGCCCGGCGCTCACTGGGTCTCACCGCCCCTGCGGCCGCGCGCCCGGCCCGCGGCGGAGGCGCCGCCGGACTCGGCCGGGGCGGACTCCTCGGGCTGGAGGCCGAGGCGGTAGTACTCCTCCTCGGTGTCGCCGAGCCGCATCTCGTGCGGCGGCTGCTCCATGCCCTCGCGCAGCGGCGCCAGCAGCATCTCCTTGGTGTAGATGAGGCTCTCGCGGCTGTCGTCGGCGAGCTCGTACTCGTTGGTCATCGTGAGCGCCCGGGTGGGGCACGCCTCGATGCACAGCCCGCACAGGATGCAGCGCAGATAGTTGATCTGGTAGACGCGGCCGTACCGCTCGCCGGGCGAGTACCGCTCGTCGGCGGTGTTGTCGGCGCCCTCGACGAAGATGGCGTCGGCGGGGCACGCCCAGGCGCACAGCTCGCACCCGACGCACTTCTCCAGCCCGTCCGGCCACCGGTTGAGCTGGTGCCGGCCGTGGAAGCGCGGCGCGGTCGGCTTCTTCACCTCGGGGTACTGAACGGTCTCGCTCTTGCTGAACATCTGGTGGAACGAGACCCCGAACCCCTTGACGGGATTCAGGAAATCAGTGAGTCCCACTGGTGACCTCCTCAGGAGGGGTTTTGACCTTGGTGGCCCCGGCCGGACCGCCGTGGTAGTGCGGCGCGTCCAGCGGCGGCACCGGGAACCCGCCGGCGGCGGGATCGGGCGCGACGTCCCGGCCCGCTCCGGGGACGATCTCCTTCTCGTCCTCGCCGCCGCGGACCATCTCCCAGATCACCGTGGCCACCAGCACCACCGCCGCGACCACGGCGGCGATGATGACGATCTGCCGCATGTCGTGGCCCTCGTTGCGCAGCGCGCGGATGGTCGACACCAGCAGGATCCAGCCGAGCGAGAAGGGCATGAGCACCTTCCACCCGAGCTTCATCAGCTGGTCGTAGCGGACGCGCGGCAGCGAGCCGCGCAGCCAGATGAAGAAGAAGATGAACAGCCACAGCTTGACCAGGAACCACAGCACCGGCCACCAGCCGGCGTTGGCGCCCGCCCACACCGTGGAGATCGGCGCGGGAGCCCGCCAGCCGCCGAGGAACAGCGTCGTGGCGAGCGCCGACAGCGTCGCGAGGTTGATGTACTCCGCGAGGAAGAACATCGCGAACTTCAGCGACGAGTACTCGGTGTGGAAGCCGCCGACCAGCTCGCCCTCGCCCTCGGGGAGGTCGAAGGGGATGCGGTTCGACTCGCCCATCATCGTGATCACGTACACGAGGAAGGACGGCAGCAGCAGCACCACGAACCACTTGTCGTGCTGCGCGGCGACGATGTCGGAGGTCGACATCGACCCCGCGAACAGGAACACCGCGACGAACGACAGGCCCATCGCGATCTCGTAGGAGATCACCTGGGCGGACGAGCGGAGCCCGCCGAGCAGCGAGTAGGGCGACATCGACGACCAGCCGGCCAGCACGATCCCGTACACGCCCATCGAGGACATCGCGAGCACCAGCAGCACCGCGACCGGGAGGTCGGTGCCCTGGAGGGCCGTCTGGTGCCCGAACACCGACACCGTCGGCCCGAACGGGATGATGATGAAGGAGATGAACGCCGGGACGGCCGACACGATCGGCGCCAGGATGAACACCAGCTTGTCGACCTGGCGGGGGACGATGTCCTCCTTGAGCGCCAGCTTCACGCCGTCGGCGAGGCCCTGGAGCAGCCCCTGCGGTCCGACCCGGTTCGGGCCGACCCGGAGCTGCATCCGGCCGATCACGCGCCGCTCGACCCACATCGACAGCAGGACGGTCAGCACCAGGAAGACGAAGATCGCGAGGACCTTGCCGCCGATCAGCCACCACGGGTCGTCGCCGAAGCTCTTCAGCGTGGGTTCCTTCGCGGACGCCGCCGCGAGCGTGAGCGGACTCATCGGGAGCCTCCAGCGGGTTCGTCGGCCGGTCCGTCGGCCACGCCGCCCGGGACGTCCCTGGCCGCGATGGCGCCGCCGCGCGGGGCGGCGCCGGTGAGCGTACCGCCCGAGGCGCCCGCGACGCGCACGACACCGCCCGCCACCGCGCCGAGATCCCGGTACAGGGCGCAGCCCGCCGAGTTCGTCGGCAGCCAGACCACCCGGTCGGGCAGGTCGCCGGTGATCTCCAGCGGGAGCGTGACCTCGCCGCGCGGGCCCGACACGCGCACCGCGCCGTCCGCGCCGATCTCCGCGGCCGTCGCGGGCGACAGCCGCGCCGCCGCGGGCTTGGCGGTGCCCGCGAGGAACGGCTCGCCGTCCTGGAGGCGGCCCCGGTCGAGCAGCAGCCGCCAGGTCGCCAGCAGCGCCTCGCCCCGCTCGGGGTGCGGCGCGATGGCCTGCGGCACGTTCGGGGCGTCCGGGCGCTCGCCGCGGTGGGCGCCGAGCGCGGACAGCTCGCGGCGCGCCGCGTCCGGTCCGGGCAGGCCCAGGTGGACGTCCATCTCGTCGGCGAGCGTGTTCAGGACGCGCAGGTCCGACATCCGTCCGGCGGACCTCAGCACCACGTCGAACTGGCGGCCGCGGCCCTCCCAGTCGACGAACGTGCCGGACTTCTCCGCGACCGCCGCGACCGGCAGCACCACGTCCGCGCGGTCGGTGACCGCGCTCGGACGCTGCTCCAGGCTCACCACGAACGGGGTCGCCTCCAGCGCCGCCAGCACGGCACGCGGGTCGGGCAGGTCCTCGGGGTCGACGCCGCCGACGAGCAGCGCGCCGCGCCGGCCCTGCGCCGCCGCCGCGATGATCGCGTCGGTGCCGAGCCCCGGCTCGGCGGGCAGTTCGGCGACGCCCCAGGCGCGGGCGACCTCCGCGCGCGCCCGCGGGTCGGCGACCGGGCGGCCGATCGGCAGCAGCCCGGGCAGCGCCCCGGCCTCCACCGCGCCGCGCTCCCCGGCCCGGCGCGGCACCCACGCCAGCCGGGCGCCGGTCACCTGCGCGAGCCGCACCACGGCCGACAGCGCGCCGGGGCTGCCGGCGAGCCGCTCACCGACCAGGATCACGGCGCCGGGGGCCTCCAGCAGCGCGCGGACGCCGGCGTGCCCGCCCTCGCCGATCAGCGAGCCGAGCGTCTCGGCCTCGGCGCCGGGCTGTGTCGGCAGCAGCGTCCCGCCGACCTTGCGCAGGCCGCGCGTCGCGAACGGCGCGGCCGAGAAGACCTTCAGCGCCTTCTTGCGGAACGCCTTGCGCAGGCGCAGGAAGACGATCGGCGACTCCTCCTCCGGCTCGAAGCCGGCGAGCAGCACCGCGGGCGCCTTCTCCAGGTCGGCGTAGGTCACCTCGATCGGGCGGCCCGCCACCGACGAGCCGAGGAAGCGCGACTCCTCGTCCGACATCGGGCGGGCGCGGAAGTCGACGTCGTTGGTGCCGAGCGCGATCCGCGCGAACTTGGCGTAGGCGTAGGCGTCCTCCAGCGTGACCCGGCCGCCGGTCAGCACGCCGGCCGAGCCGCGCGCCGCCGCGAGCCCGCGCGCGGCGACCGACAGCGCCTCGGGCCAGGAGGCGACCTCCAGCTCCCCGGCCTCGTTGCGGACGAGCGGGTGCGTCAGCCGGTCGGGCCGGGTCGCGTAGGTGAACGCCCAGCGGCCCTTGTCGCAGTTCCACTCCTCGTTGACCTGCGGGTCGTCCCCGGCCAGCCGGCGCGTGATCTTCCCGCGCCGGTGGTCGGTGCGCAGCGCGCAGCCGGACGCGCAGTGCTCGCACGTGCTCGGCTGCGACACGAGGTCGAACGGCCGCGACCGGAACCGGTACGCGGCGCCGGTCAGCGCGCCCACCGGGCAGATCTGCACGGTGTTGCCCGAGAAGTAGGACTGGAACGGCTTGCCGTCGGCGGTGCCGACCTGCTCCTTCGCGCCGCGCTCGAACAGGTCGATGAACGCGTCGCCGGCGATCTGGTCGGAGAAGCGGGTGCAGCGCGCGCACTGGATGCAGCGCTCGCGGTCGAGCAGCACCTGGCTGGACAGCGCGAGCGGCTTGGGGAAGGTCCGCTTGGCCTCGACGAACCGCGTCTCGCCGCGCCCGTTGGACATCGCCTGGTTCTGCAGCGGGCACTCGCCGCCCTTGTCGCAGATCGGGCAGTCCAGCGGGTGGTTGATGAGCAGCAGCTCCATCACGCCGTGCTGCGCCTTGTCGGCGACCGGCGAGGTGAGCTGGGTCTTGACGACCATGCCCGGCATCACCGTCGTCGTGCAGGACGCCTGCGGCTTCGGCATCCCGCGCCCGTTCCCGGCGTCGGGGATCTCCACCAGGCACTGGCGGCAGGCCCCGACCGGGTCGAGCAGCGGGTGGTCGCAGAACCGCGGGATCTGGATGCCGAGCAGCTCGGCGGCCCGGATGATCAGGGTGCCCTTCGGCACCTCGATCTCGAAGCCGTCGATGGTGCACGAGATCATCTCGACCTGTTCGACAGCCGCCGAGTCGCTGGTGACCGTCACTTGGCACCTCCCCAGAGGGTGGACTTGGACGGGTCGAACGGGCAGCCGCCCTGCTCGAAGTGCTGGAGGTACTCGTCCCGGAACAGCTTGATGGACGAGACCACCGGGCTCGTCGCGCCGTCGCCGAGCGCGCAGAACGAGCGGCCGAGGATGTTGTCGGACAGGTCCAGGAGGGTTTCGAGGTCCTCCTCCGCGCCCTGCCCGGCCTCCAGCCGCTTCAGCATCTGCTTGTACCAGTAGGTGCCCTCGCGGCACGGCGTGCACTTGCCGCACGACTCGTGCGCGTAGAACTCCGACCAGCGCAGGACCGCCCGGACGACGCACGTCGTCTCGTCGAAGATCTGGAGGGCGCGGGTGCCGAGCATCGACCCGGCGGCGCCGACGGACTCGAAGTCCAGCGGCACGTCCAGGTGCTCCTCGGTGAAGATCGGCGTGGACGAGCCGCCCGGCGTCCAGAACTTCAGCCGGTGCCCCTCGCGGATGCCGCCCGCCATGTCGAGCAGTTCCCGCAGCGTGATGCCGAGCGGCGCCTCGTACTGGCCGGGCCGCGTCACGTGCCCCGACAGCGAGAAGATCCCGAATCCCTGGGACTTCTCGGTGCCCATCGAGGCGAACCAGTCGGCGCCGTTCCCGACGATCGAGGGAACGGACGCGATCGACTCGACGTTGTTGATGACAGTGGGGCCGCCGTACAGGCCCGCGACCGCCGGGAAGGGGGGCTTGAGCCTGGGCTGACCGCGGAATCCCTCCAGGGAGTCCAGCAGCGCCGTCTCCTCGCCGCAGATGTAGGCCCCGGCGCCGCTGTGCACGACCACGTCCAGGTCGTAGCCGGAGCCGAGGATGTCCTTGCCGAGGTACCCGGCCTCATACGCCTCCGCGACGGCCCGCTGGAGCCTGCGGATCACGTGCAGGACCTCACCGCGCACGTAGATGAACGCGTGGTTGGACCGGATCGCGTAGGAGCTGATGATGACGCCCTCGACCAGGACGTGCGGGTTCGCCATCATCAGCGGGATGTCCTTGCAGGTCCCCGGCTCGGACTCGTCGGCGTTGACGACGAGGTAGCGCGGGTTCGGGCTGCTCGGCGGCAGGAACCCCCACTTCATGCCGGTGGGGAAGCCCGCGCCGCCGCGGCCGCGCAGGCCCGAGTCCTTGACGGCCTGGACGATCGCGTCCGGCTCCATGCCGAAGGCGGTGCGCAGCGACCGGTAACCGCCCTCGCGCTCGTAGCCCTCGCGGGTGAACGAGTCGGACTGGTCCCAGTTCCTGGTGAGGATCGGGGTGAGCGTGGTCACTGGTTCCGCCCCTCCTGGCTACCGGGCTTCACATCGCCGCCGATCGGCTTGCCCGGCTCGTTCGGCGGCGGGTCGGTGATCTCACCCGGCCGCACCGGCTCCTCCGGCCGCTCGCGGCCCGCGTCGGCGGGCGGCGCCTCCCAGCCGCGCTCGCGCGCGAGCTCCAACCCGCGCAGCGACTCGGGCCCGGCCTGGACGCCCTCGTGCGCGAGCCCGTCGGGGAACCCGGCGAGCACGCGCGAGGCGTCCTTCCAGTTCGCGAGCGTGTTCGGGCCGCGCGAGGGCAGCACCCGCTCACCCGAGCGCAGGTCGTCGACCAGCTTCTTGGCCTTCTCGGGAGTCATGTTGTCGAAGAACTCCCAGTTGACCATCATCACCGGCGCGAAGTCGCAGGCGGCGTTGCACTCGATCCGCTCCAGGCTGACCTTGCCGTCCGGGGTGGCCTCGTCGTGGCCGACCCCGGTGTGCTCGCTCAGCTCGTCCCAGATCTGGTCGCCGCCCATCACCGCGCACAGCGTGTTGATGCACACGCCGACGTGGTACTCGCCCACGGGCCTCTGCTTGTACTGCGTGTAGAAGGTGACGACGCCCGTCACCTGCGCGGGCGTGATCCCGAGCTGCTCGGCGCAGAACTCGATGCCCTCCCGCGTGACGTGCCCGTCGACCGACTGCACCAGGTGCAGCATCGGCAGCAGCGCCGACCTCGGCTTCGGGTACCGGGCGATGATCTCCTTGGCGTCCCGCTCCAGCCGCTCCCGGACGTCCGGCTCGTAGGCCCGGCTCGTTCCGTCCGCCGCGTTCGCCGTCATCGGTCCACTCCCCCCATGACCGGGTCGATGCTGGCGACGGCCGCGATGACGTCGGCGATCATGCCGCCCTCGGCCATCGCCGGCGTGGCCTGCAGGTTGACGAAGGACGGCTCGCGGAAGTGCACGCGGTAGGGACGGGTGCCCCCGTCGCTGACCACGTGCGCGCCGAGCTCGCCGCGTGGCGACTCGATGTGCGAGTACGCCTGCCCCGCGGGCACCCGGAAGCCCTCGGTGACCAGCTTGAAGTGGTGGATCAGCGCCTCCATCGAGGTGCCCATGATGTGCGCGATGTGCTTGGGCGAGTTGCCCATGCCGTCCGCGCCGATCGCGAGCTGCGCCGGCCAGCCGATCTTCTTGTCCTCGATCATGACCGGCCCCCTGGTCCCCTGGAGCCGCTCCACGCACTGCTCGACGATCTTCAGGGACTCCTCCATCTCGGCCATCCGGACGAGGTAGCGGCCGTACACGTCGCAGGTGTCCTGCGTCGCGACCTCGAAGTCGTAGGTCTCGTAGCCGCAGTAGGGCTGCGACTTGCGCAGGTCCCAGGGCAGGCCGGTCGCGCGCAGGACGGGCCCGGTGACGCCGAGCGCCATGCACCCGGTGAGGTCGAGGTAGGCGACGTCCTTGGTCCGCGCGAGGTAGACGGGGTTGGAGTCCATCAGCTTGCGCAGCGCCTGGAGGCGCTTGGGCATCCGGTCGAGGTAGTCGCGCACCTTGCTGAGCGCGCCGCTCGGCAGGTCCTGCGCGACCCCGCCCGGACGGACGTAGGCCATGTTCATGCGCAGGCCCGTGATCTCCTCGAACAGGTCGAGGGTGTACTCGCGCTCGATGAACCCGTTCAGCATGACCGTGGTCGCGCCGAGTTCGAGCCCGAACGTCGCGATGGCGACCAGGTGCGAGGAGATCCGGTTGAGCTCCATCAGCATGACGCGGATGATCTGCGCCCGCTCCGGCACCTGGTCGGTGACGCCGAGCAGCTTCTCCACGCCGAGGCAGTACGCGGTCTCGTTGAAGATCGGCGCGAGGTAGTCCATCCGGGTGCAGAACGTGGTGCCCTGCGTCCAGGTGCGGAACTCCATGTTCTTCTCGATGCCGGTGTGCAGGTAGCCGATGACCACGCGGGCCTCGTCCACCGTCTCGCCGTCGAGCGTCAGGATGATCCGCAGCACGCCGTGCGTGGACGGGTGCTGCGGGCCCATGTTGACCACGAGCCGCTCGTCGCCGAGGTCCTCGGCGCCCGCGACGACCTCGTCCCAGTCCTGCCCGGCGACGTCGAACACCCGGCCCTCGGTCGCCTCGTCGGCGGCGGCGTAGGCGTCGTACTCGGTGTACTTCGTGGAACTCATGTGTACGACCTCCGCTCGTCGGGCGGCGGGATCTCCGCTCCGCGGTACTCGACGGGGATGCCGCCGAGGGGGTAGTCCTTGCGCTGCGGGTGACCGACCCAGTCGTCGGGCATCTGGATCCGTGTCAGCGCCGGGTGCCCGTCGTACACGATGCCGAAGAAGTCGTAGGTCTCCCGCTCGTGCCAGTCGCTCGTCGGGTACACCGGCACCAGCGACGGGACGTGCGGGTCGGCGTCGGGGCAGGTCGCCTCCAGCCGGACGCGCCGGTTGTGGGTGATCGACAGCAGGTGCGTCACCGAGTGCAGCTCGGCGCCGGTGTCCTGCGGGTAGTGGACGCCCGACACGGCCGAGCACAGCTCGAAGCGCAGCGACGGGTCGTCCCGCATGGTGCGGGCGACCTCGCGCAGGTGCTCGCGCTTGACGAAGAACGTCATCTCGCCGCGGTGGATCACCACGCGCTCGATCGCGTCCCCATAGTCCGGGAAGGCGCGCTCCAGTTGGTCGGCGATCTCGTCGAACTCGCCCGGCTCGGCGGCGCCGTCCGGCCCGCCGTAGGGGCGCGGCGCGCCGACCTTCGGGCTCTGCCGGACGACGAGCCCGCCGTACCCGGAGGTGTCGCCGGTCGTCTTCGAGCCGAACATGCCCGTGCGGGCGATCGGCTGCTCGCGGCGCTCCTCCTCGACCTGCGCGGGGAGCCGGTCGGCGGCCTGCTCGGCCTGCTGCTCGGGATGCTGGGAGGACATCAGGCCCCCTGTCCGAGCAGCGGGAGCCGGCGGCGCTTGGCCTCTTCCAGCTCGGCGATCTGGCGCTCGCGCTGCGGGCCGAGCTTGGTGTTCTGGATCTTGTCGTGCAGCTTCAGGATGGCGTCCAGCAGCATCTCGGGCCGCGGCGGGCAGCCGGGCAGGTAGATGTCCACCGGGACGATGTGGTCCACACCCTGCACGATCGCGTAGTTGTTGAACATCCCGCCGGACGACGCGCACACGCCCATCGCGATGACCCACTTGGGCTCGGTCATCTGGTCGTAGATCTGCCGCAGCACCGGCGCCATCTTCTGGCTCACCCGGCCCGCGACGATCATCAGGTCGGCCTGCCGGGGCGTCCCCGAAGCGCGCTCCATCCCCCAGCGGGAGAAGTCGTGCCGGGGGTCGCCGGTCGCCATCATCTCGATCGCGCAGCACGCGAGGCCGAACGTCGCCGGCCACACCGAGCTCTTGCGCGCCCAACCCGCGACCTGCTCGACCGTCGTCAGCAGGAACCCGCTCGGGAGTTTCTCCTCTAGGCCCATGTCAGTCCCACTCCAGACCGCCGCGCCGCCAGATGTAGGCGTACGCCACAAGCACGGTGACGATGAAAAGGACCATCTCCACAAGGCCGAAGATCCCCATCCGGTCGAACGCGACCGCCCAGGGGTACAGGAAGATGATCTCAATGTCGAAGACGATGAACAGCATCGCCGTCAGGTAGTACTTGATCGGGAAACGGCCGCCGCCCACCGGCTGCGGCGTCGGCTCGATGCCGCACTCGTAGGCGTCCAACCGGGCCCGGTTCCAGCGCTTGGGCCCCGTCAGCGAGGCCATCGCCACCGAACCGGCGGCGAACACGAACGCGAGCACCCCCAGCACGATGATCGGGATATAGAGATCCATGTCTCTACCGCCTCCCTCTCGAACCTGCGACGCGATACGGGGCGGCGCCTCCGCGGTCCGCCACCCTAGCCAAGGTGGTCAATAGCACTCCCCTCCGGGTCGGGGTCGCTGGCGGCCCCTGCCTGTGTGCGCCCGTGTGTGCGCTCATGCTGCCGGGGCCACCTTCTGCATCGCGTTGATGACCCGGTCCATCGCGTCGCCGCCCTTCGGGTCGGTCAGGTTGGCGAGCAGCTTGAGCGTGAAGCGCATCAGCGTCGGATGCGGCAGGCCGTGCGCGGTGAGGAACTTCATCACGCGCGGGTCGCCGATGGCCTGGACGAACACCCGCGCCAGCGTGAAGTAGCCGCCGTGCTCGTCCTTCAGGATGCGCGGGTACTCGTACAGGGTCCGCTCGCGCTGCGCCGGGGTGCGGCGGGCGAGCGCCTGCACCATGATGTCGGCGGCCAGCCGGCCGGACTCCAGCGCGTAGTCGATGCCCTCGCCGTTGAACGGGTTGATCATGCCCCCGGCGTCGCCGACGAGCAGCATGCCCCGGGTGTAGTGCGGCTGCCGGTTGAAGCCCATCGGCAGCGCGGCGCCGCGGATCTTGGACGTGGCGTGCTCCTCCGAGAACTGCCACTCCGCGGGCATCTGCGCGCACCAGCGCCGCAGCATGCCCCGGTAGTCGACGTTCTGGAACGCCTTGCTCGTGTTGAGCAGGCCGAGGCCCACGTTGGAGGTGCCGTCGCCGACGCCGAACACCCAGCCGTAGCCGGGGAGCAGGCGCTCGCCGTCCCACAGCTCCAGCCACGCCTCCATGTAGTCGTCGTCGTGGCGGGGCGTCTCGAAGTAGCGGCGGACCGCGACGCCCATCGGGCGGTCGGAGCGGCGGCGCAGGCCCATCGCCAGCGAGAGCCGGGTGGAGTTGCCGTCGGCCGCGACGACGAGCGGCGCGTGGAAGGACGTCTCCTCGCCCTCGTAGGTGGCGGTGACGCCGGTGATGCGGTCGGTGCGCTCGTCCAGGATCGGGCCGGTGACCGTGCAGCCCTGGAGCAGCCGGGCGCCGGCCTTGGCGGCGTGCTCGGCGAGGAGCTGGTCGAAGTCGGCGCGCTTGCGGACGAGCCCGAAGTCGGGGAAGCTCGCGAGCTCGGGCCAGGGCAGTTCGACCTTGACCCCGCCGCCGTAGATCCGCAGGCCCTTGTTGCGCCCCCACCCCGGATCGTTGACGTCCACGCCCATGCCGATCAGGGCGCGGACCGCACGCGGGGTGAGCCCGTCACCGCAGATCTTGTCGCGCGGGAACGTCGCCTTCTCCAGCAGCAGCACGCTGAGGCCGGCCTGGGCCAGCCAGTAGGCGGTCGAGGCCCCGGCGGGGCCGGCCCCGACGACGATGACGTCCGCGTGTCGGGTCGAGTCGGTCACGGCTTTCCTCTTCAGCTCGTTCGCTTGTGAAGTACTTCACAAGGATCCGGTGGGGAGTCTATTCCTTTATCACGACTGGTGGGTACTTCTGGGCCGATCCAAATATGGAGCGGTCCCCGAACCACCTGCCGTCCCGGTCATCCCGGATTGGTGGCGTGGTGCAGCGCCGCGACCCCGAACGTGAGGTCGCGCCATCGCACCGACGTCCACCCGGCGTCCTGGATCAGCCGCGCCAGCGCCGCCTGGCCGGGCCACGCCAGCGTCGACTCGGCGAGATAGGTGTAGGAGCCGGGGTTGGAGCTGACCCGCGCGAGCAGCGGCAGCCCGTACCGCAGGTGCGCCTTGTGGCCGAGCGCGAGCAGCGTGTTCGGAGGGTGACTGACCTCACACACCAGCAGCCGCCCGCCCGGCTTGGCCACCCGCCGCAGCTCGCGCAGCGCCGCGCCGGTGTCGGCGACGTTGCGGAGCCCGAAGGAGATGGTGACGGCGTCGAACGAGCCGCTCGCGAAGGGGAGCCGCAGCGCGTCGCCCGCGACGAAGCTGAGCCGCTCGACGCCGGCCTGGCGCCGCGTCCCGACCCGCAGCATGCCGAGGGAGAAGTCGCACGCCACCGTGTCGGCCCCGGCCTCGGCGAACGGCACCGAGGAGGTGCCCGTCCCGGCCGCGAGGTCGAGCACCCGCTCGCCGGGCCGCGCGTCCACCGCCGCGACGACCGCCCTGCGCCAGCGCCGGTCCTGGCCGCCGGTCATCAGGGTGTTCAGCAGGTCGTAGCGCTCGGCGGTGCCGTCGAACATCGCCGCCACGTCGGCGGGCTGCTTGTCGAGTGAGGCGCGGGTCATGGGTCCACCCTAAGAGCTAGCGGAACCACCGCCGCGCACCGCCCACGCCGGGTAGTGCTACGCGTCTTCCTTGGTACGTGCCCGCTCGAACCTCCGGCGCCGGTCGCGGACGCCGGTCAGCACGGCCGCCGACATCCGGTCGCGCTGGCCCGACAGCAGGACGAAGCTGACGATGCCGCTGATCAGCAGCGCCAGCAGGACGAGGGGGAACCCGCGGGTTCCGAGCAGCGCCAGCACGCCCGCGGTGGCCACGAAGATCATCAACCGCGCGGCGGTGTAGAAGAATACGGAACGCATGACACCGCAAAGCCTACCCCCGCCCTCTCGCGACCCCGCGGCAGGTCAGGCGTACACCTCCTGGAACAGGGCCGGGTCGACGTTGCCGCCCGACAGCACCGACGCGTAGGCCGCGCCCTCGGGGAGTTCGTCGCGGTGGTGCAGGTAGGCGGCGGTGGCCACGGCGCCCGACGGCTCGGAGACCAGGCGGGTCTCGCGGGCGAGGCGGCGCATCGTCGCCTTGATCTCGTCCTCGGTGACGGTGACGATGCCGTCCACGAGCGCCTGGATGTGGGCGAAGGGGAGGTCCCCCACCCGCTGGACGCGCAGGCCGTCGGCGATGGTGCGGCCGGTGTCCTCGGCCGTCCAGGAGACGGGCCGGCCGAGGCGCAGCGAGTCGCGGGCGTCGGCGGCCAGCTCCGGCTCGACGCCGATGACCCGCGCCCGCGGCCGCAGCGCCTTGACGGCCGCCGCGACGCCGGAGACGAGGCCGCCGCCGCTGATCGGGACGAGCACGACGTCCACGTCCGGGCGGTCCTGGACGATCTCCAGGCCGACCGTGCCCTGGCCCGCGATCACGCGCGGGTCGTCGTAGGGCGGGATCATCGTGAAGCCGTGCGCGTTCGCGAGCCGGTCCGCCGTCTCGACGCGCGCCTCGGCGGTCGGCTCGACGTACACGACCTCGGCGCCGAGCTCCCGGCACGCGTCGACCTTCACGGCGGGCGTGGTGTGCGGCATCACCAGGACGGCGCGGATCCCCAGCTCGCGGGCGGTGTAGGCGACGGCGCGCGCGTGGTTGCCGCTGGAGTGCGTCACGACCCCCCGCTTCCGAACGTCATCCGGGAGAGAGGAGATGGCGGCGTACGCGCCGCGCAGCTTGAACGCGCCGACCGGCTGCAACGACTCGGGCTTGACGAGCAGCGCGGGAGCACCGGGCGGGAGCGGGAACGGGACGAGCGGCGTCCGGACGGTGATCCCCGCGAGCCGCTCGGCCGCGCCCTCGATCTCGGCCAGCGAGACGAGATCGGACGTGGTCCGGAGACTAGACATGATCCGGAGACTATTCGCTTCGCCGCCGCCCGCGCGCCGCCTCCCGGTCAACCCTGCGTCGCGAGCGTGACACGGCTGGTCAGCCGGGGGTCCGATGGCCGCTGCGAGCGACCCCGCGAGCACATCAGGTCATCACGGCAGGTCATGCGACTACCCAGCGTGATGTTTTCCGAAAACAAGGGAGAAATCGGTCTTGAACCGCCACACTGTAAACAGTCCACCCGCGACGAGAGCGGGACAAAGGGGGAGAGAAAACGTGGAGAGCACGAGCGAGCGCCTGCTCACCCCAGGAGAGGTCGCCGCCCTCTTCCGGGTCGATCCGAAGACGGTCACACGATGGGCCGCGGCGGGCCGGATCAGCAGCATCCGCACTCCCGGAGGCCACCGCCGCTTCCGCGAGTCCGAGGTGCACGCGCTGCTGCGCGGCGAGGAGCCGGTCGCCGAGCACTCGGCACGCTGACCTTACCGTCCCGGCATCGTCCCGGAACTTCTTTCCGGACCGTCGCACGGCGGGAAGGGCGCCTCACGGGGAAGCGCCCTAGTCCTCCGTCCGGTCCGCCTTCCACTCCTCGAATCGTCTGAGGAGCTCCGCGTCCTCGTCGCGCCAGCGCCGCCGTCGCTCCGCCAGCTCGTCCTCGGTGAGCGACTGGTCGAGCAGCCGGTCGTAGTCGGGATCGTCCGGACCGATCTCGACGTAGGCGTCAGCGATGATCCGCCCGCGGCCCGGCTCGTCCGCGCCGGTGTCGGCGAGGACGCTGTGGGGTACCCGGAGCCTGCCGTCGGGGAGCCGGATCACCTGCATCGTCGATCACCCTTGGTGTGCATCGGTGTGCGTCGGGGCCATCGGGGGTCCTAGATCCCGTATCTGCGGTTGAAGAAGAGCATGACCTCAAGTGCCGTCCGGATGTTGCCGGCGAGCATATCGACCAGCGCGGGACGCTGCCGGGACGAGATCGCCGCGAACGCGTCCGCGAAGAACTCGCGGCGGCCGAGCGCGTCGGGCTGCCGGTGGAAGTCGCTGGCCAGGTGCGGAAGGCACTGCTCGTACAGCGCGACGAACGCGGGGCTGTCGGAGGTCCACGCGCCGTCGTCGCCGTCGATGTCGTCGAGCGCGTGCCCGACCTCGTGCAGCATGACGTCGGGCGTGGGCGACGGCCGGTCGCCCACGACGATCTTGCGGTCGCCGTAGGCGCCCGCGCAGATGTCCCACGTCGCGCGGCCGGACGGCAGCGGGCGGTCGCGCAGGTGGCCCATGTCGTCGAGCTGCGGGACGCCGCCGGGGCCGACATAGATGCCGTCGAGCCCGGCCGCGAGCTTCTCCTTGAGCGGCGCGGGCAGCCCGGCGAGGCTGTCCACGGCGCGGATCACCTCGGGGGTGGGCGGGCCGAGCCGGGCGTCCCACTGCCGGTACAGCACGCCCTCCAGGACGCCGCAGTGCCGGCGGCCGTCGGCGACGTGCGGCATGCCCGGCGGATAGGGCTCCACGCGGAGCGTGTCGTCGTCGAGTTCGAAGGCGCGCAGCGCGTGGTCGCGCGCCCCGCCGCCGGGGCGGCGCCGCCCGTAGCGGCCCACGACGCCCTCGGGCGCGTCGCCCGGACGGGCCTCGTCCGGGCGGTCGGGGCCGGCGGTGAACTCGTCGTCGCGCCCCGCCTTGCGGAACCGGCCGAACCGGTCGCGCGGCTGGCTGCCGCGCGGGCGCACGCGTCCGGCCTCGGGGGGTCCGCCCGAGTCGGGCGGCGAGGGCGAGTACGCGGTGTCGCCCGGACGGTCGTTCCAGTCGGTCGGGTCGTTCCGGTCGGACGGGTCGTTCCAGTCGGTCCGCCGGCCCCGGGCGGCCTCCCGATTCCTCAGCTCCCGGGGCTTGCGGTGGATGCCTTTGAAGCGCATCGGGCTCCTCTGTCGGCGGGACCCCGGCGGGGGTCGACGAGCGTCCGGGTCCCGGAGGCAGGGTAAGCCGGAACCCGACACCGCGTCATCCCCACCGGTCACCCGCTGCCCTCAGGCCAGGGACGTATCCGCTGATGACGCGGTTCCGCGAACACGACAACGGGGGGACCGCCGCTGCGGTCCCCCCGTTGGCCGTGAATATCAGCCGTGAATATCAAGCGTAGGAGTGCAGTCCGGAGAACATGTAGTTCACGCCGAAGAAGTTGAACAGCAGCGCGGCGAAGGCGATCAGCGAGAGGATCGCGGCCTTGCGCCCCTTCCAGCCCGCCGTGGACCGCGCGTGCAGGTAGGCCGCGTAGCCGATCCAGATGACGAACGACCAGGTCTCCTTGGGGTCCCAGCCCCAGTAGCGGCCCCACGCCTCGTCCGCCCAGATCGCGCCCATGATGATCGCGGCCGTCCAGATCGGGAACGCGAACATCGTCACGCGCAGGCACAGCCGGTCCAGGGCCTCGACGGCCGGGATCCGCGCGAGCACCCCGCCCTCGGCGACGCCGCCGCGCTCCTGCGCCCGCGACTTGACCAGGTACAGGATCGTGGCCGCGCCGGCGACGGTGAACGCGCCGGTCGCGGTGATCGCGGCGGTCACGTGGATGGCGATCCAGTAGGAGTTCAGCGCCGGGCTCACCGGGCCGACCGAGTCGTACAGCCACAGGTTGTCGATGCCGAGCGCGACCACGGCGGCGACCATCACGAACGCGCCGAGGAACCGCGCCTGGTAGCGCCACATCACGACGAGGAACGCGGTGACGGCGGCGAAGGCGATCGCGGCGAGGAACTCGTACATGTTCGCCCACGGCCAGCGGTCGGCCGACAGCCCCCGCGTCACCAGCATGCCGAGGTGCGCGGCCCAGCCCAGCAGGTTCAGCACGACGCCGAGGCGCGCCCAGTCGGCCTGGCGGCGCCCGCCGTCCGGCCTCCCGGGGGCGGCGGCCTCCTCGGCCGCCTCCTCGGCCGGGGTCGGGGCGGCGGCGCCGGCGCCCACCAGGACCTTCGCCTCGGCCTTCTCGGCCACCAGCGCGGCCGAGCGGCGGCGGCCGAAGCCGAGGTCCGCGGCGTAGGCGAACAGCGCGATGATGTAGAGCACCACCGTGGTCAGCATGAGCTTGTCGCTCAGGTTCGCGAGGTCGGCGTCGCCCACCCTCGTCACTCCTTCGGTTCTGTGTCGGGGTCGTGCCCGGCCGGTCCCGCCTCGGCCTCGGTCTCAGCGGTTTCCGGCTCGTTCTGCGGCTCGTTCTCCGGCGCGGGCTCGGCCTCCGGCGCCTCGTGCCCGGGACCGCGCAGCGCGGTCACGATGTCGTCGAACTCCGAGGTCGGGTTCCCGAGCGTGAGGCCGCCGACCTCCACCACCGTACGCCCGCCCTTCCCGGCGCTCGCACGGACCCACACCCTGCGGCGCCTGACCATGAACGAGGTCGCCACGCCGAGCACCGCGAGCACGGCCGCGACCAGCGCGGGCAGGCGTCCCGGGTCGCGGTTGACCGACATCGTCGTGTACTCGCGGAGGCCGTCGAAGGTGATCGTCCCCGCGTTCCCGGGGAGCTTGAACGACTCGCCCGGCTCCAGCAGCTTCTGCCCGTCCTTGACGGGCTGGAGCGTCTTGCCGACGCCCTCCAGCTTGTAGACCGACTGGGGGGTGCCGGAGTCGAGCCCGATGTCGCCCTTGAACGAGGAGATCGTCACGACCGGGCGGATCGGCCCGGGGAAGGCCGAGACGATCTGCTTCCGGTCCTCGCTGGCCATCGCCGTCGGCCACAGGATCGCGTAGAAGGCGAGCTGCTCGGGCTCGGCGTCGGGCGCCTTGATGACGCCCTCGGAGGTGAGGTTGCGCGGCTCCATCGGCAGGAAGGGCACCGCGTCCTGGAAGGCGATGTTCCCCTTGCCGTCGCGGACGGTGAACACCGGCGCGTACCCGTGCCCGAGCAGGTAGAGCTTGGCGCCGCCGACCTTCAGCGGGTGGTTGAGCCGCAGGTCCCAGCTCTTCTCCTTCGCCCCGGGGGAGTTCCGGTAGCGGATCTTGGCGTGGAAGTCGGTGGCCTGGCCGCGCTTGTCGCCCTTGGTCTCGTAGGTGGCGGTGAAGTCGTCCAGCGTGATCGAGAACGGCGAGAGGTCGTCGCCGCCGAACGCGCGTCCGGGCTTGAAGTCGTCGTACTGGCTCAGCGAGTTCGCGAACGACTTGCCCTCGGTCAGCAGGATGTTGCCGCGGTAGCCGAACAGGTTGCCGAGGCCGAGCGCGAACAGCAGGGCCAGCAGCGCCAGGTGGAACAGCAGGTTGCCGGTCTCGCCCAGGTATCCCTTCTCGGCGGACGCGGCGCCCCCCGAGACGTCCACGCGGAACCGGCGGCCGCGCAATACCCGGCGCGCCTCGGCGAGGACGTCCTCGGGCGCGTCGTCGGTCTCGTAGGACGCCGACTGCGGCAGCCGCCCGAGGTTGCGGGGCGCCGCCGGGGGCCGCGCCCGCATCGACCGGTAGTGCTTGACGGCGCGCGGGACCACGCAGCCCGCCAGCGACACGAACAGCAGGATGTAGATCGCCGCGAACCAGGGCGCGGAGAACACGTCGAACAGCGAGAAGCGGTCGAGCCAGGGCGCGAGGGTCTTGTGGTCCTCGACGTACTTGGCGACCTTCTCCGGCGCCTGGTCGCGCTGCGGGAAGATCGAACTCGGCACCGCGCCCAGCGCGACCAGGAACAGCAGGATCAGCGCCGTGCGCATCGTGGTGAGCTGCCGCCAGCCCCAGCGCAGCCAGCCGAGCGGGCCGATGCCGGTGGGCCGGGGCACCTCCCCGGGGGCCTGCCGGGCGGTGGGCGCCCGCGTCCCCGCCTCGCCCTCGGCGGCCTCGGCGCCCTCGGCGGCGGCGATGGCCTCGTCCGTGATCTCGTCCGTCGTCTCGCCCATCTCAGATAACCGGTTCGAAGCCGCTGATCCACGACCTCAGCTCGATGGTCAGATCGCCCCACAGGCCGCTCACCAGCAGCACCCCGATGAGCACCAGCATCCCGCCGCCGGTGCGCATCACGAGGGGGTAGTGCCGCTTCACCGCGCCGAACGCGCCGAGCGCGCGCCGGTAGGCGATCGCGGTGGCCACGAACGGCAGCCCGAGGCCCGCGCAGTACGCCAGCGACAGTAGCGCGCCGCGCCCGGCGCTCGCCTCCGTGATCGCCAGGCCCTGGACGGCGCCGAGCGTCGGGCCGATGCACGGCGTCCAGCCGAGCCCGAACAGGACGCCGAGCAGCGGCGCCCCGGCCAGCCCGGCCGCGGGCATCCTGCCGGACTTGAGCGTCCACTGGAGGCCGGGGACGAACCCCATGAACGCCAGCCCGAACACGATCGTGACGACGCCGAGGACGCGGGTGATCGGGTCCTGGTACTCCAGCAGCCACCGGCCGAGCCCGCCGAACAGCACGCCGTAGCTGACGAACACGAGGCTGAAGCCCGCGATGAACAGCGACACGCCCGCCAGCAGCCGGCCGCGCCGCTGCTCGGCGAGGTCGGCGCCGGACATGCCGGTCACATACGACAGGTAGCCCGGGACGAGCGGCAGTACGCACGGCGAGGCGAACGAGACCAGCCCGGCCAGCGCGGCCAGCGGCGCGGCCGCGAGCAGCGACCCGCTCGTGACGGTCTCGGCGGCGCTCATCGGCCCGCGCCGCTTCCGGGGATCATGGCGGGCTCACTTCTCCGCGAGGGTCTTGGCGACCAGCGGACCGAGCTTGGAGTAGGTCGTGGCGCCGATGACGCGGGCCGCGATGCGGCCCTGCCGGTCGAGGACGAGGGTGCTCGGGATCGCGCTCGGCGGGACCTCGCGGAAGGCGAGCGTGACCCGCCCGTCCGCGTCGAACATGCTCGGGTAGGTGACCTTGAACTTGCGCTCGAAGGCCTTGCCGTTCTCCTTGGCGTCCTTGAAGTTGACGCCGAGGAACTCCACGCCCTTCGCCTTGTTCTCGCTGTAGACCTGCTCCAGCGAGGGGGCCTCGCCGCGGCAGGGCGCGCACCAGGACGCCCAGAAGTTCACGACGACGACCTTGCCCTTGAGGTCGGCGAGGCGGTGCCGGCCTCCGGCGAGGCCCTCGGCCTCGACGTCCTGGACGCTCTTGCGGTCGCCGGGCTTGAACTCCGTGACGTTCCCGTTGCCCGAGATGAAGCGGTTGTCGTTGCCGCCGGCGCCGTTCTCGGAGGCGCTCGTCCCGGCGCAGCCGGCGAGCAGCCCGCAGAGCGCGACGGCGGCGGCTCCGGCGCGCGCGGGGGAAAGTCGGGGGTTCAACGGACCCTCCTACTACTACAGGACGTAGTACAAACGGTAGCGGTGCCCTCAGGCACCCGCGACACTGGGCCCCTTCGCGAGCCCCGCGGCGGGCTCGCTGTAGGCGACCTCCACGAGCCGGCTGCCCTCGAACGTGAGGCTCGTGACGCTGGCCAGGGCGCATTCGCGCTTGTTCGGATGGTGCCAGAGCCTGCGGTGCTCGGCGTGCAGCCGCAGGATCCACACCGGGAGCTGGTGGCTCACGCACACCGCCTCGTGGCCGCGCCCGGCCTCCCTGGCCCTGATCACCGCCGCGCGCATCCGGGCGGCGAGGTCCCGGTAGGGCTCGCCCCACGACGGGCGGAACGGGTTGACCAGGTGGCGCCAGTGCTCGGGACGGCGCAGCGACCCCGCGCCCGCCCCGAACGTCAGCCCCTCGAAGTGGTTCTCGGCCTCGATCAGCCGGTCGTCCACCGTGACGGGCAGGTCGAACGCCTCGGCCAGCGGCGCGGCCGTCTCCAGGGCCCGCTGCATCGGCGAGGAGAACAGCGCGGTCACGTCCCGGTCGCCGAACCACTTGGCGGCGGCCTTGGCCATGAGGACGCCGTCCTCGCTCAGCCGGTAGCCGGGCAGCCGCCCGTAGAGGATCCCGTCCGGATTGTGCACCTCACCGTGCCGCAGCAGGTGAACGATCGTCTTCTCGGTCATCGCCCGTCAGATTACCCAGGCCGGGCGGTGTCCCGGCCCACCGGCCGCGCCCCGCCCGCCGCCGCGGCTCAGCCCGCGGCCGGGACGGCCGAGCGCAGCGCCTTCACCGCCGCGCGGATCGCCGGGCGGCGCGCCGCCTCCTCCCGCCAGAGCGCGTAGACGCGGCGCGTCAGCGGCTCGGCGAGCGGCACGACCGCCACGTCCGGCGGGACGTCGCAGCGGCCGAGGCGGGGCAGGATCGCGTTGCCGAGCCCGGCCGAGACGAGCGAGAGCTGGGTGGCGAACTCGTAGGCCATGTGGTCGATGCGGGGCTCGCTGTCGACGGCGCGCAGCGTCCGCAGGAGCCAGTCGCAGCAGATGCTGTCGGGCGAGGAGCTGATCCAGGTGTCACCGGCCAGCTCCTTCAGCTCGATCGTGTCGCGCCCCGCGAGCGGGTGGTCGGAGGGGAGCGCGACGTCGGCGATGTCGGCGCAGATCACCCCCTTGCACAGGCCCTCGGGCAGCGGCAGCGGCTCGTTGTTCCAGTCCTGCACGACGGCCAGGTCGAGGTCGCCGCGCGAGACCAGCGGCCCGCTCTGCAGCGGGTCCTCCTCGCGGAGCAGGACGCGCAGGTCGGGGTGCTCGGCGCGGAGCCTGCGCAGCGCGGCGGGCATCAGCCCGCGCACGGCGGTCGGGAACGCGGCGAGGGAGAGCCGCCCGACGACGGAGCCGCGGTGCGCCTCCAGGTCGGACTGGGCCTGCTCGACGAGCGAGAGGATCCGCTCGGCGTGCGCGACCAGCAGTTGCGCGGCGTCGGTCAGCCGGACGCCGCGCCCGTTGCGTTCGAGCAGCTTCTGGCCGGTCTCCCGCTCCAGCTTGGCGAGCTGCTGGGAGACGGCGGAGGTGGTGACGTGGAGCACGTCGGCGGCGGCGCTGACCGAGCCGTAGGTCGCCACGGAGTGCAGGGCGCGCAGCCGTTCCAGATCGAGCATGTAGCAATGCTAAAACGAACTGTCAAAGAGTTCTAGCTTGTTCTAAAGCTATCCGCCGAGGACGATGCGGGAAACCGCGCTCCCCGCCGGGGGCGTGCCGTCCGGCGAAGGGTGTCGCGCGTCTCATAGAACGTTCCACGGCCATCGTACGGGTGACCCGACCCGTCCTGACGAGGTGAGAGACATGCACGGAATCCACGCGTCCCTGGTGACGCCGTTCACCCGCGCGGGCGAGGTCGACCTCAAGTCCCTCGAAAGGCTCGCGGCGCACTGCCTCACGGGCGGCGCGTCCGGGCTCGTGGCGCTGGGCACCACCGGCGAGGCGGCCACGCTGACGGCCGCCGAGCAGCGGGCGGTGCTGGAGACCGGCCGCGCCGTCGCCACCGAGCACGGCGCGCCGCTGATCGTCGGCGCCGGGACGATGGGCACCGAGGACTCGATCCGGCAGGCCCGCGAGCGCGCCCCGCTCGCCGACGCGCTGCTCGTCGTCGTCCCCTACTACCTGCGCCCCTCCGACGACGGCGTGATCGACCACATCGCCGCGATCGGCGCCGCCGTGGACGTGCCGCTGCTCGTCTACAACATCCCCTACCGGACGGGCAAGCACCTGTCCGCCGAGGCGCTGCTGCGGCTGCTGGAGCTCGACTGCGTCCTCGGCCTCAAGCACTGCCCCGGCGGCATCGACCAGGACACCCTCGCCCTGTTCGCCGCCCGCACGGGCAAGGTGATCCTGTGCGGCGACGACGCCTACACCTACCCGATGCTCCAGCTCGGCGCGTGCGGGGCCATCGCCGCAACGGCGTGCCTCGCGCCCGAGGCGTTCGCGGCGATGGCCGAGGCGTCGCGCACCTGCAACACCACCCGCGCGCTGACCTTCCACGACGCGTTGTACCCGCTGGTGGAGGCCCTGTTCGCGGAGCCGTCCCCGGCGGTGCTCAAGGCGTGCCTGGCCGACGCCGGGGTGATCGACGACCCCGCCGTCCGGGCGCCGCTGCGCGCGCCGCACCCGGACTCGGTCGCGCGGGCCAGGGACGCCCTGCACATCCTCCCCTACTGATCGGCCTCCCCTACTGATCGGCCGAACCACCGAACGGCTCCCGGCCGGGGTCCGCCGCAAGCCCCGGCCGGGTCAGGAGACGGCGGCGGCGGCGCGGGCGGCGTGCGGGAGCGCGGCGAGGACGCGGTCCAGCGCCGCCTCGTCGTGCGCGGCCGACAGGAACCACACCTCGTACGCCGACGGCGGCAGGTAGACGCCGCGGTCGAGCGCGGCGTGGAAGAACGCCGCGTAGGCCTTGGAGTCCTGCCGCTGGGCGGCGGCGAAGTCGCCGACGGGCTCCTCGGTGAAGAAGATCGAGAACAGGTTCCCGGCGTGCTGCGCGTGGTGCGGGACGCCCGCCCGGGTCAGCGCCTCGGAGGCGGCCCTGGACACCAGCGCCGCCGCCGCGTCCACGGCCGCGTACACCTCCTCGGTCGCGCCGCGCAGGGTCGCGAGGCCCGCCGCCGTGGCGAGCGGGTTCCCCGACAGCGTGCCCGCCTGGTAGACGGGCCCGGCGGGGGCGAGGTGGTCCATGACGTCGGCGCGCCCGCCGAACGCGGCGGCGGGCAGCCCGCCGCCCATCACCTTCCCGAACGTCATCAGGTCGCCGGGCACGCCCTCGATCCCGTACCAGCCCGACCGGGACGCCCGGAACCCGGTGAGCACCTCGTCGACCACCAGCAGCGCGCCGCTGCGCTCGCAGAGCCGCTTCAGCAGCGCGTTGAAGTCGGGCAGCGGCGGCACCACGCCCATGTTGCACGGCACCGCCTCGGTGATCACACAGGCGATCTCGTGGCCGTGCTCGTCGAAGGCGCTCTCCACGGCCGCGACGTCGTTGTAGGGCAGGACGATCGTGTCGGCGGTCGTCGCGCCGGTGACGCCGGGGGTGTCGGGCAGCCCGAAGGTGGCGACACCCGAGCCCGCCGCCGCGAGCAATGAGTCGACGTGCCCGTGGTAGCAGCCCGCGAACTTCACGATCTTGCTGCGGCCGGTGAACCCGCGGGCGAGCCGGATCGCCGACATCGTCGCCTCGGTGCCGGAGTTGACCAGCCGCACCTTCGCGACCGGGGCGCGCGCGACGATCTCCTCAGCGAGCTCCACCTCGCCGGGCGTCGGCGCCCCGTAGGACGTGCCGTGCCCCGCCGCCTCGCGCACCGCGTCCACGACGGCCGGATGCCCGTGCCCGAGGATCAGCGGACCCCACGAGCACACGAGGTCGACGTATTCGTTACCGTCGGCGTCGGTGAGGTACGGGCCGCGCCCGGACGCCATGAAGCGGGGCGTCCCGCCGACGGCGCCGAAGGCCCGCACCGGGGAGTTCACGCCGCCGGGGACGACCTCGGCGGCACGGTCGAACAACTGCTGGGAGCGATCGGTTCCAGTCACGCTCCAATCCTCTCAGTTGCAGTTCGGCGACTGCCCTTGACCTCGCCGGGCACGGGCCGATATTCCACCAAGTACGACATGAGACCCGCCGGGAGGTGGGCCTGCTATGTCCCCACTTCCCTGTAACTTCCCCACAACTTCCCCGCATCAATGACTCTCACCGGCGGCGGCCGGATCGGAGGGATGGCTTTCACCGTGGTTGACGGCTGGACGGTCCCGGGCTTCACCCACGAGCGAGAGCTCAGCGGCGGCGCCTCAGGCCGGGTGGTGCTGGCGGTCGACGACCTGACCAGCACGAAGGTCGCCATCAAGTACTTCGGCGGGCGGCAGGCCGACGAGGCGTTCCGGGCGCGGTTCCGCGCGCTCTCGCGGCCGCTGTCCCAGCTTGAGGACCCGAACGTGGTCGACCTCTACGACTTCGTGGAGACCGCCGAGGGCGCCGCGATCGTGATGGAGCGCGTCGAGGGCGTCGCGCTGCGCCGGATCCTCGCCGCGCAGGGCCCCACCGGCCCCCTGGCGGCCCTGTCGATGCTCGGCGGGACGCTGCTCGGCCTCGCGGCCGGGCACGCGCGGGAGATCGTGCACGGCGCGCTCAGGCCGTCCAACGTGCTGGTGGACGGGCAGGGCAACGCCCGCCTCGCCGACTTCGCGACGGCGCCCGCCGGCACCGAGACGGCCGCGGGCCCGGCCTACGCGGCGCCCGAGCTGTGGGACGGCGCGCCCGCGAGCGCCGCCACCGACCTCTACGCCGCCACCGCGGTCTTCTTCGAGTGCCTGACCGGGCGCCCGCCGTTCGCCGGGCGGAACATGGCCAAGCTGCACCGCGAGGGCCCGATCCCCGCCGAGGAGGTCCCGGGCCCGCTGCGCGGCCTGATCACCCAGGGCCTCGCCAAGGACCCGGACGAGCGTCCGAAGTCGGCGGCGGACTTCCTCGGCGCGCTGGAGGACGCGGCCGTGTCGGCCTACGGGCCGTCCTGGGAGGCGCAGGGCCGCGGCCGCCTCACCGAACTCGCCGCGCAGGCGGCGGCGCAACCGGAGCCCAAGCCGAGGCCCGCGCGCGGCAGCGGCCGCAACCCGATCGTCGCGGCGGCGGGCGCGGCGCCCAAGGCGGGCGGCGGGCGCGGCCGGTGGATCGCCGTGGCGGCGGCCGTCGTCGTGGTCGGCGTCGTCGCGGCGGGCGTCCTCCTGCTCGGCAAGGACGGCGAGTCCGCCGCGCCCGACCCGACCCCCGCGCAGAGCAGCACCCCGCAGCCGAGCCTCCCGGCCGGCGGCGTGGACCCGGCGCCGCTCGTCGCGAGCATCGACCAGTCGACCGCGCGGGCCGGCGGCGCCCGGTTCACCTACCGCCGGACGGGCGCCGGCGGCCCCGCCGCCGGACGGGGCGGCTTCACGCTGGTGCAGGGCGGCCCGGCGTCGTACTCGATGTCGCTGTCGGGCGCAGGGGGGACCCGCAAGGCGGCCCAGGCCGTCGTCGTCCGCGACGTCGTGTACCTGCGGGCGGGCAAGCGGTGGCGGCAGGCGCCGGCGGGCGGGCGCGGCTACCCCGCGCTGGCCGAGCAGATCCGGCTGGGCAGCTCCGTCCCGGCGATGACGGCGCTGCTGCGGTCGGCGACGGCGCTGCGCAGGTCCGGCGACGTCTACCAGGGCGAGGCGCCTCCCGCGCGGCTCGCGCAGGACCCGGGCTCGGGCCCGCTCTACGCGGAGATGGCCCGGGCGACCGGCGCCACCAAGATCAGCTTCGCGGTCCGGATGGACGGCGGGCTGCCCGTCAAGCTGTGGGTCCGCGCGCAGGACGCCGCGAAGAAGCGCACGCAGATCCTCTCGGTCTCCTACTCGGGCTGGGGGCACGCGGCGCCGGTCAAGGCCCCGCGCTGACCCCTCGGCCCGCGCCGGGCGGCTGAGCCGGTCTCAGGCGGGCTCAATCGGTCTCAGGCGGTCTCAGGCGGTCTCAGGCGGTCTCAGGCGTCCGCCGCCGCGTCCTCGCAGCTGTCGGAGAGCACTTCGAGCAGCCGCAGGGGGTCGGGGAGGCCCCCGCCCTCGGCGGCGCGCTCCGGCGCGCGCAGCCAGCCCACGTCCCGCCCGTGGGGCAGGACCGACGGCGGCGCCACCACGTAGCTGTCGCGGCAGTGCCAGCGCATGCCGGGGGTCGCGGTGACGGTCTCGGGCGAGGTGTCGAGATGGCAGGACCACCACTCGTCCTCGTCGGCGGGGGCGCCGCGCGTCGCGACGAAGAACAGGTGCCGCTCGCCGCCGACGCTCGCGACGGGCCCGACCGGCAGGTCCTCGCGCGCGATCCGCTCCAGCGCCCGCGCGCCCGCCGCCGCCGGGACGTCGAACACGTCGAACACCCGGCCCGTCGGGAGGATCAGGTTGGCGCGGGGCCGCTCGGCCCACCACCGCCGGATCGCGGCCGGGTCGACGCTCGCCTCCAGCGCCCACGCGGCCGACACCGGGTGCGCGCCCGGGTCGGGACAGCCGATCCGGTCGCACGAGCACGCCCGGTCACCGCCGGCCGGCGGGTGCGCCCCGGGGAAGCACGGCCAGCCCAGCGCGGCGTACTCCAGCGCCGCCGCCGCCATCCGGTCGCGCGCCGCCCGCTGCCGCCTGCTCCCCGTGACCGCCAGCATGTCCGCCCCCCGTTTCCCAACGTCGACCGTGGGTTCCTCTTAGGACGATGATGCCGCCGCTCCGCCCCCGGGCACACGGCAACCCCCGGTAACCCACCCTAAGTAACTAGGGGATTCTGGGTAACCGGGGGTCAAAGGCGCATGCGGATCAGAGCGCGCGGGCCACCTCGGTGGCCCAGTAGGTCAGGATGATGTCGGCGCCCGCGCGGCGCATCGAGACCAGCGACTCGTGGATCGTGCGCTCCCGGTCGATCCAGCCCCGCTCGGCGGCGGCCTCGACCATCGCGTACTCGCCGCTCACCTGGTAGGCGACGACGGGCACGTCGACCGCGTCGCGGACGCGGCGGACGATGTCGAGGTAGGCCCCCGCGGGCTTCACCATGACCATGTCGGCGCCCTCGTCGAGGTCGAGGAAGACCTCGCGGAGCGACTCGTCGGCGTTGGCCGGGTCCTGCTGGTGGGTGGAGCGGTCGCCGAACTGGGGCGCGCACTCGGCGGCCTCGCGGAAGGGGCCGTAGTAGGCCGAGGCGTACTTCACCGAGTAGCCGAGGATGGAGACGTCCTGGTAGCCGGCGCCGTCGAGGGCCTCGCGGATCGCGCCGACCTGGCCGTCCATCATCCCCGAGGGGCCGATCACGGCCGAGCCCGCCGCCGCCTGCGCGACCGCGATCGAGGCGTAGCGCTCCAGCGTGGCGTCGTTGTCGATCTCGCCCGCGCCGGTGAGGACGCCGCAGTGCCCGTGGTCGGTGTACTCGTCCAGGCACAGGTCCGTCATGACCACGGTCGCGTCGCCGAGATCGGCGCTCAGGTCGCGCAGCGCGAGCTGGACGATCCCGGCCGGGTCGTCGGCGCCCGAGCCCGTCCCGTCCTTCACGGCGGGGATCCCGAACAGGATGAGCCCGCCGACGCCCGCCTCGACGGCCTCGTGCGCGGCCTTGCGGAGGCTGTCGCGGGTGTGCTGCACCACGCCCGGCATCGACGCGATGGGCTGCGGCTCGGTGATGCCCTCCTTGACGAACATCGGCAGCACCAGCTCGGCGGGGCTGAGCCGGGTCTCGGCGACCATCCGGCGCAGCGCGGGGGTGCGGCGCAGGCGCCGGGGGCGCGCGACGGGGAACTGAGCGGTCATCGTCCTTCTCCAGCTCTGGGCGTGTCTGGGCTACGTGCGGCCGGGCCGCCTCGCGGCCGGGCTACTTGCGGCGGCGGGCCCCCCGGCGCATCTGGCTGGGCTTGCGCAGCGGGTCCCCCGCCTCGATCTGGGCCGCCCTCCGCTTCGCACCGTACTCGGCGAGCGCCTCGGCGAGCGCGGAGACCGACGGCCGGTCGGCCATGACGTCCACCCGCAGCCCGTACTCCTCGGCGGTCTTGGCGGTCTGCGGCCCGATGACGGCGATCACCGTGACGTTGTGCGGCTTGCCGGCGATCCCGATGAGGTTCTTCACCGTGGAGGAGGAGGTGAACAGCACCGCGTCGAACCCGCCGCCCTTGATCGCCTCGCGGATCGGCGCGGGCGGCGGCGCGGCCCGGACGGTGCGGTAGGCGGTCACGTCCTCGCACTCCCAGCCCAGCTCGGTGAGCCGGGCGATGAGGGTGTCGGTGGCGATGTCGGCGCGCGGCAGCAGCACCCGGTTGATCGGGTCGAGGTCCTCGTCGTAGGGCGGCCACACCTCGGCCAGGCCCTCGCTGGACTGCTGCCCGGTCGGGGTGAGGTCGGGCTGGATGCCGAACTCGACCAGCGCGGCGGCGGTCTGCTCGCCGACGGCGGCGACCTTCAGCCCGGCGAACGCGCGGGCGTCCAGGCCGTAGTCGACGAACTTCTCACGGACGGCCTTGACCGCGTTGGTGGAGGTGAAGACCACCCACTCGTACCGCCCGGTGACCAGGCCCTTGACGGCACGGTCCATCTGCTGGGGCGTGCGGGGCGGCTCGACGGAGATCGTCGGGACCTCGTCGGGCACGGCCCCGTAGCCGCGGAGCTGGTCCGACAGCGAGGCGGCCTGCTCCTTGGTGCGCGGGACGAGCACGCGCCAGCCGAACAGCGCCTTGGTCTCGAACCACGACAGCCGGTCGCGCCAGCCGACCACGTCCCCCACGATGATCATCGCCGGGGACTCCATGCCCTTGGTGTCGGCGACCAGCCGGTGCAGCGTCGAGACGACGGTCTCCTGCTCGGTGGTGGTGCCGAGGCTGGTCATCGCGGCGGGGGTGCTCGCCGGGCGGCCCGCCGCGACCAGTCCCTTGACGGTCTCGGGGAGCGTGTCCTCGGCGCCGAGGATCACCAGCGTCGCGGCCGGGTCGGCGAACCGGTCCCAGTCGACGCCGCCGTGCGAGGCGTCCACGACCCGGACCTCGCGGTGCTTGGCGTCGGTCAGCGGGATGCCCGCGTAGCCGGGGACGCCGGTCACCGCCGACACGCCCGGGACGACCTCGAACGGGACGCCCGCCTTCGCGAGCGCGCCGCCCTCGTCGGCGAGCCCGCAGCCGAGGCCGGGGTCGCCCTGGAACAGCCGGACGACCCGCCGCCCCGCCTTGGCGGCGCGCGCGGCGAGCTTGGCCGGGTCGCCCTCGGCGGAGTCGATGATCTCGGCGTCCGGGCGGCAGTAGGCGAGGATCTCGGCGGGGCAGTGGGCGCGGCCGACGATGACGGTGTCGGCGCGCTCCAGCTCGGCGGCGGCGCGCAGGGTCAGCAGGCCGGGGTCGCCGGGGCCGACGCCGACGATGGCGACGGTGCCGGGATCGGCCGTCCTGCCGCCGACCGGCACGTGTCTCGTGGTCTTGGCGGCGGCCCGCTGGGTCGCCGGGCTCTGGCTAGCGGGGCTCAATGTCGCGCTCCCCCATCAACTGGTCGGCCCCCTGGGCGAGCAGCCGGTTCGCGAGTTCGCGCCCCAGCTCCCCGGCCCGCTGCGGGTGGCCGCTGGCGGACAGCCTGATCTGCCGGCTCCCGTCGTAGGCGACGACGGACGCGGTCAGGCGCAGGTTCTCTTCTTCTTCGGCAGCGTATGTTCCCACGGGCGCGGAGCAGCCCGCCTCCAGCACGGCCAGCACCGTCCGCTCGGCGGTGATCGCGCGCCGGGTGGCCGGGTCGTCGACGCTGCCGAGCAGGGCGCGCAGGTCCTCCCGGTCGGCGCGGCATTCGAGCGCGAGCGAGCCCTGCCCGGGGGCGGGGAGCATCTGGTCGGGGTCGAACACCTCGGCGACGGCGTCCAGCCGTCCGAGCCGCCGCAGCCCGGCGTGCGCGAGGACGACCGCGTCCAGCTCACCGCCCGTGACCTTGCGGAGCCGGGTGTCGGCGTTGCCGCGGATCGGCACGACCTCCAGGTCGGGACGCAGCGCGCGCAGCTGCGCGGCGCGGCGCGGCGAGCCGGTGCCGACGCGGGCGCCGAGCGGCAGGTCCGACAGCTTGGCCGGCCCGCACAGGGCGTCGCGCGGGTCGTCGCGGGCCGGGGTCGCGGCGAGCGCGATCCCGTCGGCCTCGCCGGTGGGCAGGTCCTTCAGCGAGTGCACGGCGAAGTCGATCTCGCCGGACAGCAGCTTCTCGCGCAGCCCGTTGACGAAGACCCCGGTCCCGCCGATCTGGGCGAGCAGCGCCTTGGAGACATCACCCTCGGTCGTTACCCCGACCAGCTCCACGGCATGCCCGGTACGCCGCACGAGGGCGTCCGCGACCTGCTGCGACTGCGTCATCGCCATCAGGCTCTTGCGCGTGCCCAGCCGCAACGGCCTGCCGTCGTCCCCTGTACCGCTGCCTGCCCCGCCTGTACTGCTCACTGCCCCGCTCCGCCCGTCCACCGGCGGGTCGGCCGGACGCCGCCGCCGTTCACGTCTGGTCTCCTTCGCGCCGCGGGTCGCGCCCGCTCACCGCGCGCACGCTCGCGGCCTGCGCGGTGACGGCCTCGGCGGTCACCCCGCCGGCCCCCTCGATCGCCTCCACCGCGTCGATCGCCCGGCCCGCGTCGACCGGGCCGCCGCTCAGGCAGTCGGCGTCCGCGCATTCCTCCCGCATGCCCGATTCCACCGTAGGGGCGGCGGGCGCCGAGCGCGCGGCGCCGTCCCGGAAAGCGGCCGTCCCGGGGGAGATCCGCCGGGACGCCCGCCCCGACTCCCGCGCCGCCTGCGGCTCCCCCTCACGCATGTCGGCGCGCGCGACGGCCTCGGGCGCCTTCGGGTCCAGGTCGAACAGCTCGCGGAGCGCGACGGCGTAGGAGTCGCCGCCCGGCGCCGCCGCCAGCTCCTTGACCCGGACGGTCGGCGCGTGCAGCAGCTTGTCCACCACGCGCCGGACGGTCTGGTCGATCTCCTTGCGGGCCCGCTCGTCCAGTTCGGGCAGCCGCCCGCCGAGCCGGGCCAGCTCCGACCGCACGACCTCGGCGGCCTTGCTGCGCAGCGCGACGACCGTCGGCGCGACGGCGGCGGCGCGGGCGGCGCCGAGGAACGCGGCGACCTCCTCGCGCACGATCGCGCGGGCGGCCTCGACCGCCTCGGGTCCGATCGCCCTGCGGGCCTCCTGCGCGGTGCGCAGGTCGTCGAGCCCGGCGAGCGCCGCGTCCGGCAGGTCGCCGACGGCGCGGTCGATGTCGTGCGGGAGCGCGAGGTCGAGGAAGAAGCGGCGGCGGCCGTCGGCGCCGACGCCGCGGGCGCGCAGCCGGTCGGCGGTGAGCACGAGGCCCGCCGCGCCGGTGCAGGAGACGACGAGGTCGGCCGCGGTGATCGCCTCGTCCAGCGCGGCCAGCTCGATGGCGCGCGCGGGGACCTCCAGCGACTCCGCGAGCCGCACCGCGCGCTCGTGCGTGCGGTTCGCGACCACGACCTCGCAGGCCCCGGCGCGGCTC
The DNA here is from genome assembly GCF_018603865.1 of Actinomadura sp. NEAU-AAG7. NCBI lineage: Bacteria > Bacillati > Actinomycetota > Actinomycetes > Streptosporangiales > Thermomonosporaceae > Actinomadura > Actinomadura sp. NEAU-AAG7. The sequence continues at coordinate 46,159 of NZ_JAHFZY010000004.1, read as the reverse complement.
AGCGTCGCGGCGGCCAGCGAGCTCATCGACCCGGCGCCGACAACGAGCGCGCGCACGCCCGCGAGCGGCCCGAGGTGCCGCTCGGCGACCTCCAGGCCCACGCTGACCAGCGACGCCCCGGCCTTGTCGATCCCGGTCTCGTGGTGGGCGCGCTTGCCGACCCGCAGCGCCTGCTGCAGGACGTCGTGCAGGTCGCGGCCGAGCGTCCGGTGCTCCTGCGCGAGCCGGAACGCCTGCCGCATCTGGCCGAGGATCTGCCCCTCGCCGACGACCATCGACTCCAGCCCGCACGCCACCGCGAACACGTGCTGGACGGCCCGCTCCTCGTAGTGGACGTAGAGGTACCGGGTGAGGTCCTCCAGCGGGACGCCCGAGTGCAGCGCGAGCGACTCGGAGATCGCCGAGACGCCGCCGTGGAACTTGTCGACCACCGCGTAGACCTCGACCCGGTTGCAGGTCGAGACGATGGCGGCCTCGGCGACGTTCGCGGCGCCGTGCACGGAGGTCAGCAGCTTGGCCAGATCGTCCCCGGTCACCGCCGTGCGTTCGAGCACGGCCACCGGGGCGCTGCGGTGACTGAGCCCCACGACCAACACGCTCATACCGTCTCTCCCGCCATCAAGCCTCTCCCACCGTCGAGCACGTCAAGCCTCCGCCGGCGTCAACGCTGTCAATCCCAACGCCGCCGACGTCACGCTTCTGCCGTCACGCCTCTACCGCCTCCACGTACTGCGCGGGGCCGGGTGGGTCCTCGCCGCCGCCCGCGACGGGTTCATAGTCCCCCGGGCCCCCGGCCTTGCGCTGCTCGTGGAAAGCGAGGATCTGCAATTCGATGGACAAGTCGACCTTACGCACGTCCACACCCTCCGGAACGGAGAGTACGACAGGCGCGAAGTTCAGAACACTCGTGACGCCGGAGGCGACCACCCGGTCACACACGCCCTGCGCGGCACCGGCCGGCGTCGCGATCACGGCGATCGAGACGCCGTGCTCGGCGATCATCTCCTCCAGCCGGTCGATGTGCGCCACGGTCTTGCCGGAGATCTCCTGGCCGACGATGGCCTCGTCCGCGTCGAGCAGGCCCGCCACCCGGAAGCCGCGCGAGGCGAAGCCGCCGTATCCGGCCAGCGCACGACCGAGGTTGCCGACGCCGATGATGGCGACGACCCAGTCCTGGGTGAGGCCGAGCTCGCGGGAGATCTGGTAGACGAGGTACTCGACCTCGTAGCCGACGCCGCGCGTCCCGTACGAGCCGAGGTGGGACAGGTCCTTGCGGAGCTTGGCGGAGTTCACGCCGGCGGCGGCGGCCAGCTCCTCCGACGAGACGGTCGCCACCTCGCGCTCCTGGAGCCCGGTCAGGGCCCGCAGGTACACGGGGAGCCGCGCGACGGTCGCTTCGGGGATGCCGCGGTCGCGCTGGCGGTTCTGTCGAGGTGTCACGGCCTGCTTCTTCGGGGCTCGACGCTGGGGACGGGGCCGGTGCACCCCTCACCCCGGCTCGCCTGGCCGGGCCGCACGGCCGCGGCCTGACCGCCCCAGGGCTATTGACCAGGTTAAGCCTTTGTGAATACGCGCACAAAGTGGCCCCCCGCCAACGAGATCATCGCTGGCCAGGCCCGGCGCGCGGGAAGCCCCGCCCAGCAGGGACCATCGGACCGTTCCGCCGGACGCGGCGCCCCCCGGACGCCCGCCGGATGTGACCGACCAGACACCCGAAACGTCCCCGATCGAGGGAATCGCGGGGCGGACTACCGCGGGGCGCGCAGTTTCTCGACGGCGGCGCGGAGCCGGTTCTCGTCCACCCGCCAGAAGTCGTGCTGGACGCCGTTGATCAGCGTGACCGGGATCTGCTCCCAGTAGAGCCGGGTGTCCTCCTCGGAGCGGGTGATGTCGCGCTCCTCCCAGGGGACCTCCAGCTCGCCCGCGACGCGCTCGATCACCGCGCGGGCGTCGTCGCACAGGTGGCAGCCCGGCTTGCCGAGCAGCGTGATCATGATGGGCCGCACCGTCATCTCCCCGGGAACTCCGGCGCGCCCGGCAGCGGGATCTTGGCGGCGCCGAGCCGCAGCTCGATCACGTTGGTCGCCAGCACGTGCGTGCGGGACTCGGCGAGGAAGCGCTGCAGGTGCGGCTGGCGCCGGTGCGCGGCGAAGGCCGCCTCGTCGCGGAAGACCTGGTAGAAAATCCGCTGCGTGGGCGCGCCCACCACCTCGTGCGAGGCGAACACGACGGTGTCGGGCTCGGCCGCCCGCGCCGCCTGGACGAGGTCGGCGGCGAGCCGGTCGAAGGCGTCCTCGCGCCCCTCCAGCAGCGTGTAGACGGTGATCTGGCCGCAGCCGCCCGGCAGGTCGGCGCCGCCGAACCCGCCCGGCAGACCCCCCGGCAGACCGCCCGGCAACCCGCTCGGCAGGCCGCCCAGCGGGTTCGCGAGCGCGCCGCCCGGCGGGGCGGGCTGGGGCAGGGCGCCGCGCAGGCCGTCGATGGAGGTCGGCCCGGCCGGGTCGCCGGACGGGTCGTCCAGCGGGCCGAGCGCGTCGGGGAAGCGCAGTTCGTCGGCCGGAGCCTGCTCGGGGAAGCGCAGCTCGCCGCGCTTGGCCTGGGGCTGCCGGCCCGGCGGCGGCACCGGCGGGAGGGGCGGCGTCACGGGCGGCGCCTGGGCGGCGGCCAGCTCGCGCGGCTGCGCGGCCGGAAGACCCTGCTGCTCGAACCCCTGCTGTTCATAGCCCTGCTGCTCATAGCCCTGCTGCTCGAACCCCTGCTGCTCGTACCCCTGGTCCCCATAGCCCTGGTCCTCGTACCCCTGGTCCTCGTAGCCGGTCGCGGGCTCGTCCCGGTACTGCCGGTCGTCCCGCCGGTCGTACTCGTCGTCGTAGCCCCCCTCGCCCTCGTAGCCGGGGGCGATGCGCATCGCGCCGTACCAGACCAGCCCGGCGGCGGCGCCCAGCGCGATGATCGCGATCGGCGCGGGCAGCAGCCCGCGGCTGCCGCTGACCACCAGCACCCCGGCGAGCGCGAGCAGCGCCACCGGGATCAGCAGCTCCCCGGCCTCGCGGTCCTGCTTGGAGGCGAGCCAGGCGGTGACGCCGGTGCAGCCGACGAGCGCGATCACCGCGACCACGTGCGCGCCGTCGATGAGCAGCAGCGGCAGCGCGTCGTAGGTGTCGCCCGGCTTCGGCAGGCTCTTGCTCAGCGACCCCTTCAGCGGGTCGACCATGAGGATCACGAGCGCGACGAGCGTGTAGGACACCGCGAACAGCCACGCGGCGAACCGCACCTGCACGTACCGCGCGATCAGCTCGATGATGCCGAGCGCGAGCCAGACCGGCCCGATCATCGCGGCGCCGAGTTCGGCGACGCGGAACAGCGGCCCGTTGAACCCGGCCAGGAAGCCCACGCCCATCGACAGCAGCGCGAGCGTCAGCCCGACCTGGGTCACGGACCAGCTGATCAGGTAGAGCAGCCGGTCCTTGTAGGCGCGCGAGATCAGCAACCCGGTGGCCAGTAAGGCACCCAGGGCCGCCAGCAGCGCGAGCAGAGCGTCGACCATCGCGCCCCATGGTGCCCGATACGGGGGCGTGACGGGTAACCGCTTTCCGGTCCGGCGTCCGAAACCCCGGGAAACCGCCGGTGCGGACCCTCGCGTCCGGCGACCCGCCGGGTGCCCGTCCGGTGCCCGCGCGGACCCCAAACCGCCGACCATTGCCCGCCGTACCTTTCGGTATCTAGAGTGGCAAAACACGCCGGAGGTCGCGTACGCCCCGAGGAGAACTGCATGAGCAGCTTGACCCTCGATACCCGGGTCGTCCCGCTACGCCGGCCCACCCCGCGGGCCGAGCCGGGGGCCGACCGGGCCGCGACGCTCAAGGCGCTGGTGCTGCGGGCGAGGGACGGCGACGCCGAGGCGTTCGGCTCCCTCTACGACCACTATGTCGAACTGGTCTACCGGTACGTCTACTACCGGGTCGGCGCCCATTCCCTTACCGAGGACCTGACGAGCGAGACGTTCCTGCGCGCCCTCCGCCGGATGCCGGACTTCCGCTGGCAGGGCAAGGACTTCGGCGCGTGGCTGGTCACGATCGCGCGGAACCTCGTCACCGACCACTTCAAGTCCGGCCGGTACCGGCTGGAGGTCTGCACGGCCGAGCAGGTCGAGCCGGACCTCCCGCAGGAGGGCCCGGAGCGCGCCGTGATCGAGGCGATGACGAACCGGACGCTGCTCACCGCCGTCCGCCGACTCGGCTCGGAGCAGCAGGAGTGCGTGGTGCTGCGGTTCCTGCACGGGCTGTCGGTCGCCGAGACCGCGCTCGTGATGGGCAAGAAGCCGGGCGCGATCAAAGCGCTCCAATACCGGGCCGTCCGGTCTCTGGCCCGGATGCTGCCGGACGATCTACGCTATTGACCGGTGTTATCGGGTGGTATCGACCCGTGTGATGGGCCGGGGTGACGCATGCCGGCGCGGCGCCGCGTGACCTGCCGGAACGTGACACACCGGTGCGCCCCGGGCACCACTGGACGGCCCGTCCGACCCCCTCGGACGGCCGGTCCGATGACGGATTGCCCGTAACCCGGCCCGCCCCAGGGTCGTTCTCGCGGGCAGGAGAGCGCTTTCGCGCCTGGATCCGCAAGGGAGCGGCCGGTGAGAACCAGGCGAGGCAAGATCGTCGAGAAGGGTGGCGCGCTGGCGCGGCTGCGGACGAGCGGGGACGGTCCCGACCCGCGGTTCCGCGCCGACCTGCGCGAGCGGCTGATGGCCGCCGCCGGTGGGCACGGCGAGGACCACCGCAAGGACAACCGCACGGAACCCGTCGAGTAGGGGCAGGTCGACCAGGAGGAGACCGGGAGGAGATCGGCACGTCGCGCGTGGGTCCGGGTGACTAGGCTCGGGCCCATGCGGCAAATCTGGCGGCGTGGGCTGTTCTGGCAGCGCGGCAGGCACGAGGACCACGTGAGCGCCGGGGAGGCGGCGGCCGCCGCCGCGGCGGCCGCGACGCCCCCGCCGCCTTCGCCCGACCCGGCCGCCGCCGCGTTCTTCGACGTCGACAACACGATGATGCGCGGCGCGTCGATCTACTACTTCGCGCGCGGCCTCGCCGCCCGCCGGCTGTTCACGCTGCGCGACCTCGCCACGTTCGCGTGGGGGCAGGCCGCGTTCCGGCTGCGCGGCACGGAGAACTCCGAGCACATCGGCAGCGCGAAGGAGGCCGCGCTCGCGTTCGTCGCGGGGCAGCACGTCGCCGGGATCGTCAAGCTCAGCGAGGAGATCTACGACGAGGTGATGGCCGACCGGATCTGGCACGGCACCCGCACGCTCGCGCTCGGCCACCTCGACGCGGGCCAGCAGGTCTGGCTGGTCACCGCGACGCCGGTGGAGGTCGCCCGGACGATCGCGCACCGGCTCGGGCTGACCGGCGCGCTCGGCACCGTCGCCGAGACCCGCGACGGCGTCTACACCGGGCGGCTCGTCGGGAACCTGCTGCACGGGCCCGCCAAGGCCGAGGCGGTCCGCGCGCTCGCCCAGCGCGAGGGCCTCGACCTCGCGCGCTGCGCCGCCTACAGCGACTCGGTCAACGACCTGCCGCTGCTCACCGCCGTCGGGTATCCGCATGCGGTCAACCCCGACGCCGAACTGCGCGAGCACGCCAGGCGGAACGGCTGGCCGATCCACGACTTCCGCACCGGGCGCAAGGTGACGATGGTCGCGCTGCCCGCCGCCGCCGGGGCCGGCGCGCTGGCGGGCGGGGTCGCGGCGGGCATCGCGCTGCGCAGGCACTACCGAACCGGCTGATGGCCGTCGAGCTGGCGCTGCTCACGCGGGTCGCCTGCCGGGGCCGCGAGATCACGGGCCCGCGGCTGCGGGACCTGCTCGCGCTGCTGGCCGCCGAGCCGCGCGCGGGCGTCGCCGCGTCCCGGCTGGTGGAGGGCCTGTGGCCGGACGGGCGGCCGGAGAACCCGGCCAAGGCGCTCCAGGTCGTCGTGTCGCGGGCCAGGTCGCAGCTCGGCGCGGACGTCATCGCCAGCACGCCGTCCGGCTACCGGCTCTCGCTCGCCGAGGACGCGGTGGACGCCTCGGCCGTGCTGCTCGCCGCGTCCGCCGCCGCCCGGTCCGCCCGCGACGGCGGCCACGCCGCCGCGCTCGCGCACGCCGACGCGGGCCTCGCCCTCTGGGAGGGGGTCCGCCCCGAGGCGCCGCCGGGCGACGACCCGGTGGCGGTACTGCGCGCGGCCCGGATCCCGACGTACTGGACGCTGCTGCGCGCCCGCGGCCTGGCGCTGTCGCGGCTCGGCCGCCGCGCCGAGGCGGCCGACGCGCTCGCCGCCCTGGCCCGCGTGTACCCGAGGGACGAGGAGGTCCTGCGGGAGCTGCTGCGCTGCGAGGCCGCGACGGCGGGCGCGGCGGCGGCGCTGGCCCGCTACGAGGGGTACCGGCGCGCGCTGCGCGAGGACCTCGGCACCGACCCGGGCGCGGCGCTGCGGGCCGTCCACCAGGAGCTGCTGCGGGACGCGGCGCCCCCCGTGCGGCGCGGCGTCGCGCACGAGCCGAACCCGCTGCTCGGCCGGGAGGACGACACCGCCGCCGTCCGCGCGCTGGTGCGCGCGTCGCGGGTCACCTCGATCGTCGGTCCGGGCGGGCTCGGCAAGACACGGCTCGCGAACGCGGTCGCGCGCGGCGCCGAACAGCGCTCGGTGCACCTGGTGCCGCTCGCCGGGGTCGCGCGCGACGAGGACGTCGCCGGAGAGGTCGCGTCCGTCCTCGGCGCCGGCGACACCCGGCTGACGCCCGGCCGCGCCCCCGGGCACGCCGGGCCGGCCCCCGGTGGGGGGACGCACTCCCGGAACGGCCTCGTCTCCGGGATCGCCGAGGCCCTCGGACCGGGGCCGGCGCTGCTCGTCCTGGACAACTGCGAGCACGTCGTCGGCGGCGCGGCCGACCTGGTCGGCGCGCTGGTGTCGCTGACGCGGGACGTGCGGGTGCTGACCACGGGCCGCGCGCCGCTCGGGCTGTCGTCGGAGTCGGTGTACCCGCTGCCCGAGCTGGACCTCGCGACGGCCGTCGAGCTGTTCCTCCAGCGGGCGCGGGCGGCACGGCCGCGCGCCGACCTGCCCGCGGACGCCGTCGAGGACATCTGCCGCCATCTGGACGGGCTGCCGCTCGCGGTGGAGCTGGCGGCGGCGCGGGTCCGGGTCATGTCGGTCCCGGAGATCGCGCGCGGCCTCGGCGACCGGTTCGCGCTGCTGCGCGGCGGCGCCCGCGACGCGCCGTCCCGGCACCGGACGATCCACGCCGTGGTCGACTGGAGCTGGGCGCTGCTCGACCCGTCCGGGCGGGCCGCGATGCGGGCGCTGTCGGTCTTCCCGGGCGGCTTCACCGCGGCCGCGGCGCGCCACCTCGTCGGCGGCGACGTCCTGGCGGTCCTGGCGGACCTCGCCGACCAGTCGCTGCTCAAGGTGTCCGACACCGGGGCGGGCGCGCGGTTCCGGATGCTGGAGACCGTCCGCGAGTTCAGCGCGGCCCGGCTCGCGGAGGCGGGCGAGGAGGCGCGCGCGGTCGACGGGCTCGTCGCGTGGGCTCAGGGGTTCGGCGCCGCGCACCACGCCGCGCTGTTCGGCGCCGAGCCGTTCGCGACCGGGGAACTGGTCCGCGCCGAGCAGGACAACCTCCAGCTCGCCCTGCACCACGCCCTCGACCGCCGGGACGGGCCCGCCGTCGCCGCCGTGACCGCCGTCCTCGGCTGCCTGTGGACGGTCGAGTCCGCGTTCAACCGGCTCGCCGCGCTCACCGCCGACACGGCCGGGGCGCTGTCGCGGTTCCGCCCCGGGCCCGAGCACGTCGAGGTCGCCCGGTCGGCGCTGACGCTGTGCGCGATGACCGGCCTGGTGCTGGACGGGCCGCGCCCGACCCGCGCGCTCGTCGCGCTGCGCCGCCTGCCGCCCGTCCCGCCCACGACCGTCGGGAACGCGATCGCCACCGTCGTCCGGTCGCTGCCGGAGATCCTCGGCCGCGACGGCGCCGCGCTGGCGGAGATGTGCGCGAGCGGCGAGCCGCTGCTGGCGGGGGCCGCGAACGCCGTCGCGGGCTACCTCCACGAGAGCCGCGGCGACCTGGACGGCGCGATCGCCGCCACCGAGCGGATGGTCGGGGCGCTGGACGACCAGGAGGCGCCGTGGATGCGGATGGCCTCCCACTCCCGCCTGGGCGAGCTGTACATGCAGGTGGACCAGAGCGCCCGCGCGGAGCGCCACATGCGCGTGGCGCTGGACGTCCTGGAGGGGCACGAGGCGTGGGCCGACGTCATCGGCCTGCGCTGGGCCCTCGCGATCATCAGCCTCCAGCTCGGCGACCTGGACGCGGCCGAGCGCTGGCTGGAGGTCTCGTTCCCGCACGAGGCGGACGAGGCGTCCGGCACGCCCACCTTCTACCTCTGCGCCCGCGCCGAGATCGCCCTGGCGCGCGGCGACACCGCCGCCGGCCTCGCCCTGTGGCGGCGGGCCGCCGAGCAGCTGGACGACGCCGAACGCCCGCTCGCCTCGGCGGACCTCGACCTCGACCCGTTCACGCTGGAGACCCACAGCGCGGCGGTCGTGGCGCACGCCCGGCACGGCGGCATCGGCGCGGTCGAGCACATCGCCGACGGGCTCCCCGGCAGGCTGACCATGCTGCTCACCCTCCCCGAGGAGCGGATCCCGTCCTTCTACATGGACCAGCCGGTCTGCGGCGCGGTCCTGCTGGCGCTCGCGCTGACCGACCTGGCCCGCGGCCGCGAGCCCGCGCGGGCCGCGCGCATGATCGCGCTGGCGGAGCGGCTGCGCTTCATCCGCAACTTCCAGCCGACCATGTCCGCGCCCCTCGCCCGCCGCGCCGCCCAGGAGGCCGACGGGCCGGCGTACGCCGACGCGGTGTCGGAGTACGCCGGCCTCGACCGCCCGGCGCTGCGGTCCGCCGCGCTGGCCGTCCTCACCGAGCGCGGTTGAACAGCCGCTTGGCCAGCACGTAGCTGACGACCGCGATCCCGGCGCACCAGGCCACCGAGATCCACGCGTCCCGCCCGACGGGCGTGCCCATCAGCAGCCCCCGAAGCGTCTCGATCACCGGCGTGAACGGCTGGTACTCGGCGAACCACCGCACCCCGGCGGGCATCGACTCCGGCGGGACGATCGCGCTGCCGAGGAACGGCAGGAACTGGACGAGCAGCGGCGAGTTGCTCGCGCCCTCCGGGTTCTTCGCGACCAGCCCCATCACGACCGCGAGCCAGGTCAGCGCGAACGTCAGCATCGTCAGGAGGCCGATCGCGCCCAGCCAGTCGAGCACGGTCCCGTTCGTCCGGAACCCCATCGCCACCGCGACCAGGACCACCGCGAACGTGCTCAGCAGCGTCTGGATCATGCTGCCGGCGACATGGCCGGTCAGCAGCGACGAGCGCGCGATCGGCATCGTCCGGAACCGGGAGACGATGCCCTCGGTCATGTCGACGCACACCGACACCGAGGTGACCATGCAGCCCGACGCGACCGCCATCAGGATGATCCCCGGGGCGACGTATCCGATGTAGTCGTCCTTGGACGGCCCGCCGACCCCGGTCCCGAGCGCGTTGCCGAACACGCCGACGAACAGCAGCAGCATCAGGATCGGGGTCGCGATCGTCGCGATCGTCAGCGCCGGGTAGCGCAGCGCGTGCCGCAGGTTGCGGCGCAGCATCGTCGCCGAGTCGTGGAGCGCGTTCATGCCGAGGCCGCCTCGTTCTCGGGCCGCCCGGTCAGGGCGAGGAAGACATCGTCGAGGTCAGGGGTGTGCACCGACAGCTCGTCGACCTCGATCGAGTGCGCGTCCAGGCGGCCGAGCAGTTCCCGCAGCGCCCGCACGCCGCCGTCGGAGGGCACCTGGAGGGTGAGCGCCTCGTCGTCGCGCGTCCTGGTGCCGAGCGCGCGCGCCGCCGCGTCCAGCGAGGCGAGGTCGGCGAACCGCAGCCGCACGTGGCCGCCGGGCACCAGCCGCTTCAGCTCGTCGGGCGTCCCGTCGGCGACGAGGCGCCCGCCGTCCAGCACCGCGACGCGGTCGGCGAGCTGGTCGGCCTCGTCCAGGTACTGCGTCGTCAGGAAGACCGTCACCCCGCCCCGGACCAGCTCGCGGATGATCGCCCACATCGTCCGGCGGCTGCGCGGGTCCAGGCCGGTCGTCGGCTCGTCCAGGAAGATGATCCGCGGGCCGCCGATCAGCGTCATCGCGAGGTCGAGCTTGCGCCGCATCCCGCCCGAGTACGCCGCGGCCTGCTTGCGGCCCGCCTCGGCCAGGTCGAACCGCTCCAGCAGTTCGTCGGCGGCGCGCCGCCCGGCGGCCCGGCCGAGCCGGTGCAGGTCCGCCATCATGATCAGGTTCTCGCGGCCGGTGAGCAGCCCGTCCACCGCCGAGTACTGCCCGGTCACGCCGATGGCCCGCCGCACGCCCTCGGGGTCGCGGGCGAGGTCGCAGCCCGCGACGCGCACGTCCCCGGCGTCCGCGCCGATCAGCGTGGACAGGATCTGGACGGTGGTCGTCTTCCCCGCGCCGTTGGGGCCGAGCAGCGAGAAGACCGTCCCGCGCCGCACGTCCAGGTCGAGCCCGTCGAGGACGACCTTGTCCCCGAACGCCTTCCGCAGCCCGGCCACATGGATGGCCGTCTGCTCCACTGAGTTCGTCATGCCCCGAACCCTGCGGCGACCGCCCTTCAGCGCCCTTTCACACCGGTTTCACCCCTGCCCCCCATCATGATCATTTGCGGGTATCGTGCGGGTCAGGACGGCTTTAGGGCGGACCCCATCGTGGAGGCGGACCATTGCGCTACCTGCGGTACGTGGCGATCGGCGACAGCCAGACCGAGGGTCTGAACGACGGCGACGACAGGACCGGCTATCGCGGCTGGGCCGACCGGCTGGCCGAGACCCTGGCCGCCCGGGAACCGGACTTCCGCTACGCCAACCTCGCCGTCCGCGGGCACCTCACCGGGCGGATCCGGGCCGAGCAGGCGGGCGCCGCCCTCGCGCTGGAACCCGACCTGGTGACGGTCATGGCCGGGGTGAACGACCTCATCAGGCCCGGATTCGACGCCCGCGCCGTCACCGCCGACCTGGAGGCGATGTACGCCGATTTCACGGCGTCCGGCGCGCGGGTCGTCGCCTTCACCTTTCCCGACGTCGGGAAGATAGCCCCGCTCGTCCGGCACCTGCGCCCGAAACTCGTGGACTTCAACGCCCGGATCCGCTGGGCGGCCCGCCGCCACGACGTCGTACTGGTCGACACCTTTCCGCATTCCGTCACGACCGATCCCCGGCTGTGGAGCGGCGACCGCATCCACGCCAGTCCGCTCGGCCACGCGCGCATCGCGGCGGCGGTCGCCGAGGCCCTCGCGCTTCCGGATGCCGACACATCTTGGACGGCCCCCCTTCCGCCACTACCGCCGGTGCCGCAATGGCATCGCGCCCGCGCCGAAGCCACATGGGCCGCGACTTTTCTCGGCCCATGGGTGGTGCGGCGGCTACGCGGCCGCTCATCGGCGGACGGACGCATCGCGAAACGCCCCCGACTGGAACCGATCCGCATGAACGAACACCCCTGATGCCGCAACCGATCCCGGCCCCCCATTGTGGCGGCGGCTCCCACTCCCTAATTTGAGAGGAGAAAAAGCCGGATCCGCGAAAGGATCATCGTGCGCCTCACCAGCCTCGCCGTCGCCGCCACCGTGCTCGCGGGCCTGCTCTCGTCCGCGCCGGCCACCCCGGCCGCCCACGCGGGCGGCTATTACACCTGCTTCTTCGGCGAAAAGACCCCCGGAGACAACGGCTACTACAACCTCACCGCCCACAATTGCGACGTCAACGGCGTCGACGTGGTGATCAAGGTCATCAGCGGAGCCACCGGAAAACACCGCTGCCAGACGGCCTTCTCCTGGAACGGATTCGTCGACGCGAAACGCTGCCGCCCGGAACCCTGATCCGTCACGCCTTGCGCGTCATGCCTGGAAATGCCAGACGACCATCGCGGGCACTCCGGCGTTCGCGGCGCCCGCCGCCTCGGGAATCATGCGCGCCAGGCTCCACGGCCACAGTTCCCACGGGCCCGCCTCGCCGGAGGCCCCGTGCGAGGCGGCCAGCGGTCGAGGCTCCTCGCACCGCCGCAACCGCAGGCCCGCCGCCAGGGCCGCCCGCAGATAGTCCCCGATCGGGTGCCGGTGGGTCGCGAGTCGCGCGGGGCGGCCGTCGGTGTCGCGCACCGACGGCACCGACCCCCGCGCCACGGCCTCGGGGTGGACGTCGGAGATCACGAGATGCCCGCCCGGCCGCAGCACCCGGGCGAACTCCGCCATCACGGGCCCGAGGTCCGCGACGTGGGTCAGCGCGAGCGCGCACACGATCAGGTCCGCGGCCCCGCCGTCCACCGGCAGCCGATGGAGGTCGCCGAGCCGGAACTCCGCCTCCGGGACGCTCGCGCGGGCCCGGTCGAGCATGTCCGGTGAGCTGTCCACGCCGATGACCCGGTGCCCGCGTCCGACCAGGTCACGCGCGTAGCGGCCGGTGCCGCACGCCGCGTCCAGCGCCTCCCCCGGCGCGAGCCCGCCGAGGATCTCCGCGACGACGGGCCGGTCGATGCCGAACGCCGCGTTGCCGGGGTCGTCATAGGTCCCGGCCCACACGCCGTAGCCCTCGACGGTGCCGACCCGCCGCACCTCGGTGCCGAGGCCCGCCAGGGACTCATCGTCCAGCAGCCGCCGGACCTCGGCGAGCCGCTCCTCGACGAAGCGCCGGTCGCCCTCCCCCGTGAACGCCCGCAGCAGCGCGGCGCCCTCGATGCCGAGCAGGTAGGCCAAGGGATGCTCGTAGATCACCCGCGCGACCCTAACCACATCCATGCGGGCCAGGCCACCGATTTACCGGACAGAACCCGCCCCCGAACCGGTAATGAAAACCTCCCCGGCGCCGAACTTGACGACCACTCGGGCTCCGTCCACTTGTTCGGAACACGAAACGGAGAGCCCGTAAACCGCACCCCCGAATGACAAAAGACACCAAAACCAGAAAGGTTCACTTTTCCGGTAGGTGATCAATGCCGTGGGGTAGCCATACCGGTGTAGCGAGCGGTACCGCTCAGATCCCCTCGATACGGCAGAGGAGACAGCGCGTGGCAGTCACCAACATCACCATCCTGGAAGGCCAGGACCAACCTCCCCCGCCCGGCTGGCACAAGGACCCCACCGACCTCAACAAGGGCGCCGGCGGCGCCTACCTCTACCTCGCCTTCGAGACCGACGGCTCCGAGGAGGCGGTCAGCGACATCTACTTCCTCCTCTCCAAGGAGCAGGATCCCCCGGACGGCTACATCAAGATCGACACCGACCTCAACAAGGGCGCGGGCGGCGCCTACATTTATCTGACCTTCACCCGCACCGCCGACTACGCGCCCATCCAATACCTGACCGTCGTCTCCTCCTCCGACCCGAACGCCAACGCGCCCGACGGCTACACCAGGATCGACGTGGACCTCAACAAGGGAGCCGGAGGCAAGTACATCTACCTCTGCTACCGAAAGTAGGCCAGGCCGAGAAGAAGCACCGGGGTGGCCCACTGGAACGGGCCACCCCGCCCCAACCTTTTCCTCCAATGTTTCCGGCCGCTGACATCATCGGCGGTCGAGCATTTTCAGAAACCCTGGAGTGACCTAGAGTGATCGCGGAGACTCATTCCGCTAAATCGGCTTCCAGATGGTGAATTCGTCGATCGGGTGCGTCATGGATGGGCTAGGTTGCGGGTCCCATGGATGCGTTCTTGAAGGACGGGCACCCGACGCTCGGCAGCGTGCCGGGGCCCCTGGTCCTCGCCGGTCATGACGGGACGATCTGGGCGGCCGGCGGCGGCCGCGGCGAGAGCTCGGTGTTACGGTTCGGAGCCGAGGGCTGGCGCGCCTGGCCGATCGACGCCCACGGCGTGCGCGCGGTGCTGCCGCTCGACGACCGGACCGCCGTCGTCGCGGGCGAACACGGTTTCCTCGCGGTCATCGACACCGCGATCGTCGACTCCGCGGCCGACGACGAGGACGACGAGGGCGTCGTTGAGATCAAGACGCGGCAGGGCGGCTGCCTGTTCGGGCTGACGCCGATCGGGGACCTGATCTGGGTCACCGGGGAAAAGGGCTTCGTCGCCACGCTCGATCCGCGGACCCGCGAACTGCGCGCGCAGCCGCGATTCGATCGCAAGCGCGTCGTCCGCGCGGTGGCCGCCCCCGGCGGGGAGCCGGTGTTCGTCGTCGGCCGCCAGATACTGCGGCGCCTCCCCGACGGCACCGAGGAGACGGTCTTCTCCGGACACGCGCCGCTGACCGACCTCGCCTACTCGTCCGACGGCGGCTTCGCGGTGGCCGGCGACGCGGGCCAGCTCTACCTGGCCGCGCCCGGCGGGACGCCCGAGCCGTGCGACGGCGTTCCCGCGCTCGACATGGAATGCCTGAGCTACGATCCGCGCCGCGACCGCTTCGTGGTCGCCGGCGAGGACGGCTACGTCGGAGCGCTCGGCCGCGACGGCGCGTTGCGGCCGCTGCCCGCCGCGGAGCCGCCGTACCGGCTCACGAGCATCCTGCCCTGGGGCGACGGCCACCTCTATGCCGGCTGGGTCGAGCAGGGCCCGCCCTACCGGTTCCGTGGCGCGCTCTACTTCGACGGCGAGCACGCCCCGGACAGGGTGTACGAGGCGCCGCGCCAGGACTTCGGCCCGCCGAGGACGCGCACCGTCGGGCGCTCCGGCCGCCCGTCGCTCGCGGTCGACGCCTTCCAGCTGATCTCGTTCGACGAGGCCCAGCGGCGGATGCCCGAGGTCGAATGGCCGGACGAGGACATGTACTCGTTCGAGGAGATCCGGTTCTACGACGGCGATGTCCACGTCGCCGACACCGGCGCGCTGTTCGACGACCACCGGGACGACTACGGGGTCGCGATCCGCGGCGACCTGATCGTCGACGGGACGCTCGACGCCGTCGCGGGCGGCGACGCCTACGGCAGCATCCTGGCCGTCCAGGGCGACGTGTGGGCCCACGCGGCGCTGTTCCGCTACGGCATCAACGCCGCGATCAGCGGCGCGCTTGAGGTCGCGACCGTCGTGCTGTGCGACCACGGCGACGACGGCGGCCTTCTCACGGCCGAGGTGATCCGCGCCCAGGTGCTTCACTACTCGCTCTATTTCGCCAAGCCCGAGGCCAAGATCGACGCCTTCTGCGTCGGCAACGTCTACGGCGACCTCAGCTTCCCGCCGGGACGCGCCAAGGAGGTGTTCGTCGCCGGCGTGCTGGAGGACGGCTACCTGGAGGAGGACACGGCGGCGAACTGGCTGCGTGAGGGCAGGTCGATCCTGCGCGAGGCGAACTGAGACCGCCACCGCCTGGACGGCGTCAGGGAACGACCGGATTGGCGGGGGTGTCGAGCCAGATCGTCTGGCCCCGCGGGGTGACGGTGATCCCGAAACGTTCGCAGGCGGGTGCGCCGGTCTCGATCCACCGGGCCTTGTAGGCGTGCCGGTCGGGCTGGGAGATCCGCTGGCCGCGCAGCGGCATGAACCAGGAAGGGGCCACGAACCGGCCGTCCGCCCGCCCTCCGCCGCGCGCGGTGAGGCGGGCGAGCGGGCCGTCCGGGTGGAAGGTCGGAGCCCAGGGCACGAGCAGGAGCCCGCCCGGCCGCGTCTGCCGCACCCACGCGTGCGGCAGCTCCGCGGCGGCGGCGGTGGCGACCACCCGGTCGTAGGGCGCGCCCGCCGGGTCCCCGGCCTCGCCCTCCCCGGTGACCACCCGGACGGGGCAGCCGGCGGCGGAGAGCCTCAGCCGGGCCCGGTCCGCCAGCGCCGGGTCGATCTCGATCGTGGTGACGTTCTCCGGGCCGACGATCGCCGCCATCAGCGCGGCGTTCCAGCCGGTCCCCGTGCCGATCTCCATGACCCGGTGGCCGGGCTCCAGGTCGAGCAGTTCCAGCATCTCCCGCACGACGTGCGGGGCCGAGCACGAACTGGTGGGCCACACGCCCCTGTCGGTGGCCCCGTCGTCGATCTGGATCGTCACCGCGTCGCCGGACCGCACCAGGGCGCGCCAGCGGTCCGGGTCGTCCTGGCGGCGCAGCGGGACGGCCCAGCCGTCGTCGCCGCGGACCCAGACCAGGTCGGGGACGAACGCCTCACGCGGTACCGCGTCGAACGCCGCGTCGATGCTCACGTCCTACCCGAGCCGTCGCACCCCGGGCAGTCGATCTCCTGCTCCTGGTTGTCATTGTTCACCACGACCTTTCCATTTCCGCCGCACTTGCCGCAGTTCGAGGGATTCTCATGCTTGCCCATGGCGAAGATCCTTTCATGCGGACCGATTCGAATAGCCCATTCCTTCGGCCAGGCTAACCGAAGGTATTGCGGCGGGTACCGCGATCGGCGCCGCCCGCCTGGGCCGATTGTGCTTGCCGTTAGGGTGTTGTGTCGTGCTGGAGACGCGGCTTGATACTGGACGGATCCGGGCGGCGCGCCTGGTCATCGACCCCCTTTTCCTCGATACCCCGCTCTACCGGTGCGAGGGCCTGGAGCCCGGGCTCGGGTGCGCGGTCAGCGTCAAGCTGGAGACGGCCAATCCCGTCCGCAGCTTCAAGGGACGCGGGACGGAGCTGGTCGCGGGCCGGCTGATCGACATGGGCGCGCGGGACGTGGTGTGCGCCAGCGCGGGCAACCTCGGGCTGGCGCTCGCCTGGTCGGGGCGCCGGCGGGGGCTGAACGTCGCCGTCGTGGCGTCGAGGTCGGCGCCCGCGGCCAAGCTCGACCGGATCCGCGCGCTGGGCGCCCGGCTGGAGCTGGTGGACGGCGACTTCGACCAGGCCAGGGAGCGCGCCGTGGACATCGCGCGCGGCGACGGCGTCCGGCTGCTTGAGGACAGCCAGGACATCGAGACCTGCGAGGGCGCGGCGACGATCGGGCTGGAGCTGGTGGACGCGGCGCAGCCGGTCGACGCCGTCCTGGTCGCGCTCGGGGGCGGCGCGATGGCCACCGGCGTCGGGCATGTGCTGAAGGCGCTCGCGCCCGGGGTCGAGGTCATCTGCGTCCAGCCGGAGGGCGCGCCGGCGATGGCGCGGTCGTGGCACCGGCGGAGCGTCGTCACGACCGGGCCGACCGACACGATCGCCGACGGTGTGGCCGGGCGGCGGCCCATCAAGGCCGTGCTGGACGATCTGCTCCAGGTCGCCGACGACGCCGTCCTGGTCCGGGAGGAGTCGATCATCGCGGGGATGCGGGCGCTCCTCGACCACGCGGGCCTCGTCGTCGAGCCGTCGGCGGCGCTCGGGATCGCGGCGGTGCTGGAGGACCGCGAGCGTTTCGCCGGGCGCCATGTCGCCACCATCGTGTGCGGCAGCAACGTCGATCTGGATTCCTACCACCGCTGGATCGGCGCGGCGTCCATTCGCTGAGGCACCCCTACGCTTATGGCCATGCCCGACGAGATGCCCTTGCGGAACGCCTATTGGATCGGCGGCGGAAGCGGCGCCGGTAAGACGACCATCGCGCGGCGTCTCGCGGCCCGGTACGGATTGCGCCTCTACTCGACCGACGACGTGATGCCGGACCACGCCGCGCGCTGTTCACCGGACGACGCGCCTTTCCTGAATGAGTTCAAGTCCATGGGAATGGACGAGCGCTGGGTGAACCGTTCTCCACGGGAGATGCTGGAGACCTTCCACTGGTTCCGGGGCGAGGGCTTCTCTCTGATCGTCGAGGATCTGCTGCGGCTGCCGGAGGACGAAGGCGTGATCGTCGAGGGTTTCCGGTTGCTGCCCCGCCTCGTCCGGCCGCTGCTCGCCGGTCCGGGCCGCGCGGTGTGGCTGCTGCCGACGCCGGAGTTCCGCCGGGCCGCGTTCGAGCGCCGGGGCTGGGCCATCCCGCGCCGGACGAGCGATCCCGGACGGGCCCGGTACAACCTGCTCGAACGCGACAGGATGTTCACCGACCGGCTCATGGACGAGACCACCGGGCTCGGCCTGCCCGCCGTCGAGGTCGGCACCGCGATGGACGAGGACGCGCTCGCCGCCCAGGTGGCCACGGCTTTCGGGCTCCGACCCGCGAGGCTTCCGCGCCGATGATCCGGGCAGAATGCGGAGCATGACTGCGACTGTGAACCTGCCTGGCGGCACCGCGCTGCCGTTGATCGGTTTCGGGACCTGGGAGCTGCCGCCCGCGACGGCCTACGAGGCGACGCGCACGGCGCTGGAGGTCGGCTACCGGCATATCGACACCGCGGCGCTGTACCAGAACGAGGCGGATGTCGGCAGGGCCGTCAAGGACAGCGGCGTCGGCCGGGACCAGGTCTTCGTCACCACCAAGCTGCGGCCGCGGGACGCGCGGCAGGCCCGGCGCGCGCTGGAGTCGAGCCTGCGGCTGCTCGACACCGACTACGTCGACCTCTGGCTGATCCACTGGGCGACCGGCCCGGACGACCTCGTCCCGACGTGGGAGGCGCTCCTGTCCGCCAAGGACGCGGGGCTGGCGCGCAACGTCGGGGTGAGCAACTACAGCCCGGCGCAGATCGACCACGTGACCGGGGCCACCGGGCGGAGTCCGGCGGTCAACCAGATCTCGTGGAGCCCGGGGCGGCACGACCCGGCCCTGCTGGAGGAGCACCGGCGCCGGGGCGTCGTCGTCGAGGGCTACAGCGGGCTGAACAACACCGACCTGCGCGACCCCGTGCTCACCGGGATCGCCGAGCGGCACGGCGTCAGCACCGCGCAGGTGATCCTGCGCTGGCACCTGGAGCATGGCATCGTGATCCTGCCGAGGTCGTCGCGCCGCGAGCACATCGCCGCCAACCTCGACCTGGACGGCTTCGACCTCACGGCGGACGACGTCGCCGCGATCGACGCCCTCGCCAAGGGCTAGGACTCGGTACCCGGGTCCAGGCGGGCCCAGATCTCGGCGAGGCGGCGCAGGTCGCCGTCGTCCAGGCGGCTGAAGAACAGCGCGTGCAGGTCGTCGTGGTGGCGGCGGCGGGCGCGGCGGATCAGCGCCCGCCCGCCGCCGGTGAGCGCCGCCTCGAAGCCGCGCCCGTCGGCGGCCGAGCGGCGGCGCTCGATCAGGCCGCGGTTCTGGAGGCGGTCGGCGAGGCGGGTGAACCCGCCGGTGGACATCAGGCGGCGCTGGGCGAGGTCCGACATGCGCATGCCCCCGGGCCCGGCCTCGTAGAGCAGGGACAGCACGCTGTACTCGGCCATGCTCACGTTCAGCGGGGCGAGCCCCGCCTCCAGCGCGCGCCAGAGCCGGTCGTGGGTCAGCAGGAACCCGCCCCAAGCGTCCTGCTCAAGGTCGCGTAGACCGTCGGTCGCCATGGCCGCACCGTATCCGGATGCCGGCGCCGCGACCAAGCCGGAATACCTGCCTGCGCAGACAAGTCATCCGGTCAGGCCGGGCGCACCCGGGGCCCGGCGGCCGGGAGAGGACCGGAGATGGCGTTCGAGATCGGCATCATGCTGTTCGGCGAGGTCACGCGGGACCCGGTCACCGGGGCGGCGCCGTCACCGCGGCGGCGCGTCCGGGAGACGATCGAGCAGGCGAGGGTCGCCGACGAGGTGGGGCCGGCGGCGGCGGCCGAGCGCACCGAGCGCATCCGGCTGACGAGTTCGGTCACCGTCCTCGGCTCGGAGGACCCCGTGCGCGTCTGGGAGCAGCTCGCCACGATCGACCTGCTGTCGGCGGGCCGGGCGGAGATCATCGCGGGCCGCGCCGCGAGGTCGCCGCGCTCGGAGCGAGGGCGGCATGACGGCAACGGAACCGGCGCTGCGGGTCGTCGTCGTCAACGGGAGCCCGAGCCGCCCGTCCAGGACGATGGGGCTGGTCGACGTCGTCCTCGACACGCTGGAGAAGGCGCTGCCGGTCGAGGCGTCCCGGATCGACGTGTACGGCCTCGGGCCGGGATTCACCGGGGCGGTCGAACGCGCCGGTGCCGCGCCCGAGGTCGAAGACGCGCTGCGCCTCGCCGAGGGGCCCCGCAGGGACCTTGGTCCTCTTCACGGTCCTTCGGTGAGGACGTCTTGAAGGGGGCGGCGGACGCTGGTCAGGACCTCGGTGTCGGGCATGCCGAAGCGCAGCAGCAGTTGCGGCCACGCGTCCCCGCAGAAGTGGGTGCGGATGAACGCGCGCAGCTCCGGGATCTGGAGCGACTGCGTGTGGTAGGCGGCGGCGAACCCGTGCTGGGAGGCGCGCAGCAGGCTGCGCTGGAGGCCCTGGCCCGCACGCAGCCAGTCGGCGGGCCGGTCGGTGTCGGTGACCAGCAGGACGATCACCCCGGCCGTGGGCGGCTCCTCGGTGTGGACGGGGTCGGCGCCCCAGCCGCGTCCCCGCGCGAAGTCCCGGGCGGAGAAATGCGGATCGGTCCACGGTGTGGTGCGCGGATAGGAGCCGTGCTGGACTCCGTCGGTGCGGTGGCCGCCCGGGGCCGGGGCCCAGCGGGCGATCTCGCTCGCGTAGGAGGGGGTGCGGCGCTGGATGTGCTCGGCGGCGTTGTTGAGCGCGGCCAAGGCGCCCTTGACGTGCGCGTCCACGGCCTGGATGAACCGGACGCCCTCCTGCTCGGCCTCGGCGCGGATCCGCGCCAGCTCCGGATCGAGCACGGGATCGGCCCGGAACCCCCCGCGGTGGCTGCGCCGCCGCCGGACCTGCGCGTGCAGCGCCCGCGTGTACTCGTCGGGATCCTCACCCGGGACGGCCTCGACATCGGCCAGCAGATGCGGCCGATCGGGGTCGGGCAGCAGCGTGACCTGCGGCTCCAGGCCCTGCGCCCGCAGCCCCAGCCGCAGGTTGAACAAGGCCGCGCCGCAACTGACCAGCATCTCCCGGCCCTCGGGATCGGCGACCTCCAGCCTGCGGTCGGCATCGGCTCGCAGACTGATCCGGGACCCGCTGAGTGTGAACCGCCACGGCTGGGTGTTGTGGATCGAGGGCGCCCAGACCGCGTCCTCCACGACGGCCCGAAGATCGGGCTGTAGTGCTCGCATGTTCTCCCCCCGGATTCGCCTTTCGCCAGGCCATCGGCCCGGGTGCGGGACTCCGGAGGGAGGAGGGCCCCGCGTGCGGGTCAGGCCCGATGGCCGGGCCGCTGTGTCGCGCCGCCCTCTGCCGCGGCGCGCGGCTGGACGTCGTCCACGTGCTACCCCGGGAAGGCGGGCCCAAGCCGCACCCGGACGGCGAGCAATTTGGAAGTTTGCGACGATATAGGGACATTGGGCCCTGCCGCCGACCTGATCGCTTGCCTAGCCTCACACTAGGAACGGACGAGGGAGGCGGCTATGGGGCCGAGCGGAGCGGCGTCGGGCTTCGACCGGCTACGGCGGAGGTTCGGCTTCGACCACAACGCGCTGCGCCGCGACGTGGACCGCAGGCAGTGGATGCTCGGAATCGCGCTGCTCATGCTGTTCCTGAGCCTCGCCCCGCCGCTGTGCGCGTGGGCGGGCCGGAGCGTCTACGCCTCGGGCGTCCGCGCCGAGCGGCAGGAGAGGGCGACCCGGCACGAGGTCAGCGCCACCGTCCTGCGGGTCGAGGACATGCGCTCGGGACGGAAGGTCACCGTGACCTGGCGTGAGCCCGACGGCACCGCGCGGACGGGGTCGTTCACCGCCTTCCACGGCGGCACGGCGGGCCAGCGGCGCGAGGTGTGGGTCGGGCCGTCGTCGCAGGTCACCGACGAGGCGCCGCGCCACCACACGCGGACGGTCGGCGACACCCTGACCGTCGCGCTCGGCAGCGCGATGGCCCTCGGCATGCCGCTGCTGGGGCTGTACCTGATCATCCGCTACCGCTGCGACCAGCGCCGATACCGCCTGTGGGACGCGGAATGGGCGCGCTTCGGCACCCGCCGAATCCCCTAGCCGACCACCGAGGGCCTCGACCGAAAAATCGGCAAATTTGCCAGAAAAGGCGTTCAGGGTCGGAGGTCAGATGCGGCGCCCCGACCCTGACCTCCGGTTCGCGTTTCGGATATCCCTAACGCGCGAAGTTGATCATCCGGCCGGATGGCCTCATGTGGACGCGGCGTTCTGAATTCGCGGGACGGGGGCCGATTCTGTCACGGATCCGTGTTTCCATCGCAGGATGAAGACCCCTCCTAGAAAAGGGAGCGGCGGGCCGGTGGCGCGCGTTCGGCCGAGCCCCTTCCACGAACACCGGCACCGCTGGCTGATTCCCGACTGGGTCACCCGGCTGAGGCTCCCCCGGAACGCCGGAGAATGGGGCTACACGGGTCTCGGGGCACTGGTCGCGGCGCTGGCGGCCGGGCTGGCCGTCAAGCAGGCGATCGCGCACCCGCTCATCGCGCTGGCGGCCCTCGCGGGCGTGTGGTGGCTGGTCGACCGCTGGTACCGGGCGCGCTGGGCGCGCGAGAAGGTGCGGCGCGAACGGCTCGCCGCCCTCTCGTGGACGATCGGCGAACTCGACGACATGACGTGGCTGAACTTCGAGGTCGCGGTCCGCGACCTGATGCGCCGGGACGGGATCGAGGCCGAGCACGTCGGCAAGGCGGGCGACTTCTCCGGCGATGTGATCGGCCTCGATCCCGTCCTCGGCGAGAGCTGGATGGTCCAGGTCAAGCACTACGGCCCGAAGTCCAAGGTCACCTCCGATGACGTCCAGAAGGTCGCGGGCGCGGCGTGGCCGATCTACCGGGCGAAACTGACCCTGGTCGTCACCACCAACACCTACACCCGCGACGCCCGGAGGTTCGCCAGCAAGGCCGGGATGCACCTCATCGACCGCGAGCGCCTGGTCGACTGGGCCGGGCGCGGCATCCACCTGTACGAGGTGCTCGGCATCGCCCCGCGCCCCCAGCGCTCGGCCTCCTGAGCCCCGGCCGGCGAAGTACGCCGGGGCGATGTTCTCGCCCCAGGGTCCGTCGCTGCGCGAACTGGCGGTCCAGTCGCTGTCCTCGGTCGAGCGCGGCTACGACCTGCTCGCCCCGAAGTTCGACCACACGCCCTTCCGGACCCCCGACGCCATCCTCGACGCCACCACCGACGCGCTGCGTCCGCGCGGCCTGTTCGAGCGGGGGCTGGACGTGTGCTGCGGCACCGGCGCGGGCATGCGGACGCTCGAACCGCTGTGCAAGGAACAGGTCGCGGGCGTCGACTTCAGCGCCGGAATGCTCGCCCGGGCACGCGAGGCGCACCCCGGCGCGGAATGGATCCGAGCCGACGTCCGCGCCCTTCCCTTCTCCGAGGCATTCGACCTGGCCGTCACCTTCGGCGCCCTCGGGCATCTGCTGCCCGCCGAACGTCCGGCGCTCTTCGCCGGGGTGCACCGCGCGCTGCGGCCGGGCGGCCTGTTCGCCTTTCCGATCGGCGCGCCGCCGCCCATCGCGTCCGTCGGGTATTGGACGCTGCTCGGGTTCGACGCGGCCATGCGGATCCGCAACGCGATATGGCGCCCCCCGTTCGTCATGTACTACCGCACCTGCCCTCTCCAGGCGATGCGCGACGATTTGGCGGCGGCCGGGTTCACGGTGACGACCACCCCGCTGGAGGGCCTGGGCCGCCGGGAGGACGGAAGCCCGCGCTACCGCCTCCTCCTCGCCCGCAAGCCCTGACCGGTCAGGCCCGCGCGGGCTTGCGGAACTGCTCGATCAACGCCGCGTAGCCGTCGCCGCCGCGCCCGGCCGCCACCGCCCGTCCGGCCAGATCCTGGATGAGCCTCGGCAACTCGGCGTTGACACCGAGCGCCTCGCTCTCGGCGACGAGGTGCCGCATCGCGGCCGCGTGGGTGTCGATGGTGGAGTCGTAGGCCGGATACACGCCGTCGTCGACCTGCCGCGCGTAGTCCGGCAGCCAGTCCGTCACGGTCTCGATCCCCTTGGTCGCGATCGGAACGAACGCCGACGCGTCGACCCCGGCCGCGCCGAGCAGGGCGGCGCTCTGCAGAAAGCCGTTCAGAATGTTCCACATCAGGCTCAGCATGGAGACGTCGTACAACGACGCCAGCCCATGGTCGTCCCCGAGGTACGTGACGCCCGCGCCCAGGCTGCTTAGCGCCGACTCGTGCGCTTCGAAGGCCGATCGCGGCCCGCTGTAGAGGACGAGGGCGTCCTTTCCGATGCCCTCGGGAACGGCCAGGATCGCCCCGTCGAGATAGCCGGCCCCCGCCCATTCGGCGGTCTCCCGCGCCTCCCGCGGCGTCCCCGAGGTCAGATTGACCAGGACCCGCCCGCCGAGGACGTCGCCCAGCGGTTCGAGGAGCCCCCGCACCCCTTCGTAATCGGTGAGGCAGACGACGACGAGCGGACTCGCCGCCACCGCGTCACCGACGGAGTCGGCGAATTGCGCGCCCCGCGCCACGAGGCCCTCACCCTTCGCGGCCGTGCGGTTCCATATGGTCGTGGGATGCCCGGCGTCCAGAAAGGCTCCGGCCAGTGCCTGTCCCATCAGCCCGAGCCCGATGACGGTCACGGGGGTGCGGTCGGCGCCCTGGTCGGGCGCCGCGTGCTCTTTTTCGGTCGTGTTGGAGGTCATGGCAGAATCATCAACGTTCATATCGATATGAAGGTCAAGGGGGAACGGCCGTGCGGATCGGGGAGTTGGGCCGGCGGGCCGGAGTCCACACGCACCAACTGCGCTACTACGAGGCCCAGGGCCTCCTGGAGCCCGGCCGCGGCTCCAACGGCTACCGCGAGTACAGCGACGACGACGTCCTGACCGTGTACCAGATCAGGAAGCTGCTCGGGGCCGGGCTGTCCACCGAGGAGATCGCCTACATGCTCCCCTGCGTCAGCGGCGTGAGCCTTGAGATCGAACCGTGCTCCGAGCTCATGGACGTGCTCAACGCCCGCCTCGACGGGCTGGACGAGCGCATCGACACCCTCACCCGCTCCCGCCGGGCCCTGCACGACTTCATCAAGAACACCGAGATGCGCGCCCCGCAGAACTGCGAGACCACCCACAGCGACGCGGAAAGGGCCGCTCACCCCATGGTCAGTCCGGGAGGACGGTGATCTGCGGGGCGGCGGTGCGCGG
The DNA here is from genome assembly GCF_018603865.1 of Actinomadura sp. NEAU-AAG7. Classification (NCBI taxonomy): domain Bacteria; kingdom Bacillati; phylum Actinomycetota; class Actinomycetes; order Streptosporangiales; family Thermomonosporaceae; genus Actinomadura; species Actinomadura sp. NEAU-AAG7. Next base: position 21,143 of record NZ_JAHFZY010000004.1, on the reverse strand, counting down.
GTGTGCGCTGACCTCCGCGTTGACCCGGTAGACCCGGGCCAGGAGTTCCGGGGTCAGGACCTCGCCGGGCGGGCCGTCCGCCAGCAGGGCTCCCTCGTGGAGGACGCAGAGGCGGTCGCAGAACGCGGCGGCCAGGTTCAGGTCGTGCAGGGCGATCAGGGCGGTGGCGCCCAGGCCGCGGACCAGGCGCAGAGCGTCGATCTGGTGGCGCAGGTCCAGGTGGTTGGTGGGTTCGTCCAAGACCAGCGCGGCGGGACGTTGGGCCAGGGCGCGGGCGATGAGCACGCGTTGCTTCTCGCCGCCGGAGAGGCGGTCGAAGGGGGCCTCCGCCAGGTGCGCGACGTCCAGTTCGGCGAGCGAGCGCAGAATGATGTCGCGGTCGTTCGCGTCGTCGCCCTGGAAGGCGCGTTTGTGCGGGGTGCGGCCCATCGCCGCCACGTCGTAGACGGTCAGTTCGAAGTCGCCGGGCGTTTCCTGGAGAACGGCGGCCAGCCGCCGCGCGAGCCTTTTCCCCGGCATTCGCCAGACGTCCTCGCCGTCCAGGAGTATTCGGCCCGAGGTGGGGCGCGATGCCCGGTAGAACGTGCGGAGAAGGGTGGACTTCCCGGCGCCGTTGGGGCCGACCAGGCCGACGACCTCGCCGGGGGCGATGTCCAGGGAGACCGCGTCGACCAGGGTCCGGCCGTCCATGGCGACCGACACCTTCTCGGCCCGCAGCGCTACCGTCATCGGGCCGCCTTCCGGCGCATCAGCCAGAGGAAGAAGGGGCCGCCGACCAGGGCGGTGAGGACGCCGACGGGGATCTCCTCCGGCGCGACGAGCGTGCGCGCGGCCAGGTCGGCGAGGATCAGGAACGCCGCGCCGAGCAGCGCGACGGCCGGGAGCGCGCGGCGGTGGTCGGCGCCGACCAGCAGCCGCACCACGTGCGGCATCATCAGCCCGACGAACCCGATCGAGCCGCTGACCGCCACGACCGCGCCGATCATCAGCGCGACCAGCACGAACAGGGACGCGCGGAACCGGTGCACGTCCAGGCCCAGCGCCGCGGCGGCCTCCTCCCCGGCCAGCAGCAGGTTCAGGTGCCGGGACACCCCCAGCAGGACCGCGGTCCCGGCCAGCACGATCACGGCCGGGATCCACACGACCGTCCACCGCGTCCCGGCCAGGCCGCCCAGCATCCACCGCAGCGCCGACTCGGCCGCGCGCGGGTCGTCGGAGCTGATCACCAGGTAGCTCGCGACCGCCGACAGCACCTCGGCCGTGGCGACCCCCGCGAGCACGAGGCGCACCGTGGTCATCCGCCCGCCCGAGCGGGCCAGCAGGTAGACCGCGACCAGCGCCGCGAGCGCGCCGCAGAAGGCGGCGAGCGGGAGCGAGAACGCCCCGAACCAGGCCAGGTGGAACACCACGACCGTCACCGCGCCGACCGTCGCGCCCGACGAGACGCCGAGCAGCATCGGGTCGGCGAGCGGGTTGCGGACGAGGGCCTGGAGCGCCGTCCCGCACACCGACAGGCCCGCCCCCACCACGCCGCACAGCAGGACCCGGGGCAGCCGCACGTCGATCACGATCGTCTCGCGGACCGGCGGCCACGCCGGGTCGGCCAGCGCCGGGTGCGCCCGGTGCAGCAGGATGCCCCAGACCTGGTCCGGCGGGACGCGGACGGATCCGACCGCGACCCCCGCCGTCGCCGCCGCCAGCACCAGCGCGCCGAGGCAGGCGAGCACCAGCGCGTATCCGGCACGCCGGACGCCGGTCACGCGAAGCGGTCCGGGTGCAGCTGCCGGGCGAGCGACTCCACCGCGCCGGCCGCCCGCACGCCGGTCACCGTGGACGACAGCGGCAGCACCGCGAACCGGCGGTTCCTGATCGCGGGGACGTCCTTCAGCACGGGGTTCGACAGCAGGAACCGCTTCTTCGCCTCGGCGCTCTGGTCGCCGTAGTCATAGATCAGGACGACGTCCGGCGCCCGCTCGGCGAACTGCTCGAACGAGACGTCCCCGTAGGGTTTGCGCACGTCGGAGAACAGGTTGGCGCCGCCCGCCAGCCGGATGATCTCGTTGCCGATCCCGGCGCCCCCGGCGGTGAAGACCGTCTTGTCGCCGCTGTCGTAGACGGCGACCCTGGTCGGCGCGGTGCCGGTGGTCTTGCTCTTGACCCGGTCCAGGACGGCACGTAGCGCGTTGATCCGCTTTTCCGCGCGCTCGGGCACACCGAAGATCTTGGCGATGGTCCGGATCTCCTCCTCGACCGTCGCCATCGTCACCGGGCCCCGGGGGCACTCCTCGATGTTGAGGTGGGTGTCGATCCCGGCCTCGCGCAGGGCCGGCCGGCCACGGCCCTCCTTCTCGTCGAACGTGCTGGACCAGCCGCCGTAGACGAAGTCGGGCTCGGCCGCCAGCAGCGCCTCGAAGGACGGGTACTCCTTGGACAGCACCTTCACCCGGTCATAGGCGGCCTGGAACTCCGGCAGGACGCGGTCGTCGAGGAAGCCCGTCCCCACCATGGAGCGCTCCAGCCCGAGCGCCAGCATCACCTCGGTCGCGTGCTGGTTCAGCGACACCGCGCGCCGGGGCGGCCGTTCGTAGGTGGTCGTGACCCCGCAGTTCGCCACCGTCACCGGGAATCCGGGCGGCGCCGCCCCGCTCCCGCCCACCGCGTCCGTACCGGTGGAACCGCATCCGCCCGCCAGCAGGGCCGCGGCGGCCAGCAGCCCCGCGAGTCGTGCCCATGGCATCCCGCTCTCCTCTCTGGGGAGATCCGCCCCAGGTCAGTTGAGGAGGCGACCGCGTGAGTCTCCTGGCTCTCGGGTCAACGCTCGTCCCGGCCTTCCCTGCCGCTCGCGCGGTGGTGGCCTCGCTCGGGATCCGCTCGCCGATCACAGTGGCGGGACCGCGCCGGATTCGCACCGGCTTCCTCGTTCCGCCGTCGCCTACCCGCACATGGTGGCACACCTCGCTCTTGCCACAAAGTCGCAATAAGCCCGAATCGCCTGGTCGCCGCTCTGTCGGAGGCGGGGCGCAGCGTGCGGGCGCCCCGGCGGCCGGTCAAGGGGTGGACCGGCCGCCGGGGCGCGGCGCGAGGGGGGCGTCAGCGGGCGCAGCCCGCCAGTTCGGGGGTGGTGGGCTTGGTGTCGGCGCCGCCGAAGAACAGCGCCGAGCACTGCTGGAGGAAGGCCGGGTTCTCCTCGGGGATCCAGTGGCCGCTGTCGGGGGCGACGACCGTGCGGACGTCGGTGGCGACGGCGCCGAAGGACTGCCCGACGGCGGGGCCGAACACGTCCGCCGCGCCCATGGCGAGGACCGGGATCGTCAGCTTCTGCTCCGCCAGCCTCTTGTTGTCGGCGGCGTTGGTCGGGTAGGCGCGGTAGTAGTCGAACCCGGCGCTGCGGTGGGCGGCGTCGGAGTAGGCGTCGATGTAGGTCGACTGGGCGATCGCCTTCGGGTACTTGGCGGCGGCGAACAGCCAGCCCAGGTAGGTCGAGACGTGCGCCCGGTCGTTCACGAGCTGCTCGGGGACCGGCGCCGCGGTCATGTTGAACTGGAAGTGCCAGCTCAGGCCGTACGCGGACTCCAGCCCGAAGCCGTTGAGCGGGGCTTCGAGGACGGCCATGCGCGAGACGCCGCCGGGGAAGTTGCGGGCGTAGGGGTAGGCGACCAGCGCGCCGACGTCGTGGCCGAGGATCGCGACGTTGTCGTAGCCGAGCTTGGTCACGCCCTGGTGGAGCTTCGCCGCGACCGTGACCAGGTCGTACTTGCGGTCGGTGGGGATGGAGGACCTGCCGAGGCCCGGCAGGTCGAAGGCGATCACCGTGTGGGTCTTGGCGAGTTCGGGCATGACCTCGTGCCACTCGTACCAGGTCTCGGGCCACCCGTGCAGCAGCACCAGGGCGGGCCCCTGGCCGCCCTTGACGTAGTGCAGCGACCCTCCGTCGACCGGGACGAACCCGTGGCGGAAACCGCGCAGCCCCGCCAGGTCGCCCTGGCCGGGCAGCGCCGCCGGCCTGGACGCGGGGGACGCGGTGGCGGCCGTCGTGCCGAACAGCAGCGCGGCGACGGCCACGACCGCGCCGATGACGAGGCCCAGCCCGCGGGCGGGCCTCCGCGCGCCCGCCCCGTCGAGATTTCGCTTGGTATTCATGCCAGGCTCCCCTCCACATATGCAACACATGCGATCCCCGATCACCGGCGCCACTGACGCCGCCTCGGATATTACGGGGGCTGCCCATGGGAATGAAGTGGCCGCGACGATCTTCGCCGCCGGGCCGCGAATTGAGCACGAACGAAGAAATCGGGTCACCTACGGTGCCGCAGTGATCACTCAATCCCTATTGGGTCGGCGAATCGCGCCCTAGCCGGAACCGGCCAATCCCGGCCTTGCCGGTTTCGATGCCGGCGCGCCCCGCATGACCTTCGGTGACGGCACGGCGACGACGAGAAGCGGCCGAGAAATCCTGGCGGTTCTCAGGGGCCGTACAAGGGGAGCGTGTCGGACAGGCCGATCATCTCCAGCAACTGCACGAGTTCGGCATTCGGGCGGTACAGCCTTATCTCATGGCCCAGGCGGCGTGCCGTGAGCTGCATGCGCAGCAGAATTTCCAGCGTCGCCATATTCGGGCCCGCCGAGCCGCCGAGGTCGCACACGACCTCGCGGGGCGCCGCGTCCGACTCCCGCAGGGCCTCGCGCAGCCGCTCGCAGGGGTCGTCACCGGGGGTCGCGGCGTCCAGCCGGATGAAGACGGGGACGGCGTCCTGCTCGGGTCGCTCCATGCGCGGTCGCTCCCATGATCGAGGGCCCCCGAGGACCGGCCGTTTGCGGTAGCGCCCCATGCTCACACCCGCCGCCGCCCGCCGCCATCTCGTGCCGTGCGCACCCGGCCGGCGGCCGCCCGCACGATCGGAGATTTCCGCCGATCAGCGGGTGATTAGCCTCGGGAAGGTCGCCGGAATGCCACCGTCCGCGATGCACGCATCCGGCCGGTACGAGTCTGGACGCACCGAGGAGGGACCGTCCCATGCGCGTACGAATGTCCCGACCAGGGGCAGCCCGCAGGCCCCAGGCACCGTCGTGAGCCCCCGCCGATCCGACCCGCTCATCAGGCCCACGCTGATCGACATCGGGGCCCGGCTGATGTCGGAGGAGGGCCCTCGCGCCCTGTCGACCCGGCGGCTGGCGGCCGAGGCCGGATGCTCCACGATGGCCGTCTACACCCATTTCGGCGGCATGAGCGGGCTCGTCCGCGAAATGGTCCACGAGGGCTTCGCCCGGCTCCAGGTCCACTTCTCCCATGTCCTCGACACCTCCGATCCCGTCGCGGACATGGCGCTGCTCGGCCGCGCCTACCGCTACAACGCCCACCGCAATCCGCATCTGTACAGCATCATGTTCGGCACCTCGACCCACGCCGGTTTCTCGCTCACCGAAGAGGACCGCCAATACGGCCGATACACGCTCGCGAAGGTCGTCCACACCGCGCACCGCTGCATCACCGACGGACGCTTCAGCACCGACGATCCCGAGCTGGTCGCCCACCACATGTGGACGGCGCTCCACGGCCTGGTGACGCTCGAACTCGGCCATTACCTCATTCCCCCCTACGACCCCGACACGTGCTTCGAGAGCCAGCTCGTGAACCTCATGACGAGCGCGGGCGACAGCCGCGCGGCGGCGTCCGGGTCGGTCGCCGCGTCGCTGCTCCGGCTGGTCGGCGAGGTCGAGGACGTCAATGGCGACGCCCGCGCCGAAGGGGCCGCGCGCCCGTGAACGGCCGGACGCCACTCCAGCAATCCAGAAGGTGCCCGGTCGCGGGCGGGCTGCGACGGTGAATTCCAGTGCGGACAGAGACTGAAGGAGATGATCGGGTGGGTGCCAAGATCGGAAACCGCGCGGTACTGCTCGGTGGAAGCATCGCCGCCCTGTTCGCGGCGCGGGCGCTGGCGGAGGGGTACGAGGAGGTCGTCCTGGTCGACCGGGACGAGTTGGTCGGGGTGCGGGAGGTGCGCCGGGGAGCGCCGCAGGGCCGCCACATCAACGGCCTGCTGGCGCGCGGGTCGCGGGCCATGGAGGAGATGTTCCCCGAGATCACGGCGGAGCTCGTCAGGGACGGCTGCCCGCTGACGGACCTCGCGGGGACCGTCCGCTGGTACTTCAACGGGGTGCCGCTCCAGCAGACCCGTGCCGGGTTGACCAACGTGGCGGCCAGGCGTCCGCTCATGGAGGCGCACGTCCGCGAGCGGGTGCAGGCGTACGAGAACGTCACGTTCATGGAGAAGCACGACGTCCTCGGTCTCGTGACCAACGACGACAACTCCCGCGTCATCGGCGCGCGCGTCCAGCCGCGCGACACCGAGGGCGAGGAGATCGTGCTGGACGCCGACCTCGTCATCGACGCCACCGGGCGCGGCTCGCGCTCCCCCGTCTGGCTCACCGAACTCGGCTACGGCCGGGTGCAGGAGGACGGGGCGAAGATCGGGCTCGGGTACGCCAGCCGCCACTACGTCCTGAAGTCCGACCCGTTCGGCAAGGACCACTCGATCATCGTGGTGGCCTCGCCCGACCGCCCCCGCGGCGCGATCTTCACCAAGACCGACCACGGCACCGTCGAGTTGACCACCTACGGCATCCTCGGCGACCACCCGCCGACCGACCCCGAGGGGTTCACCGCCTTCGTCAAGACGCTGGCGGCACCGGAGATCTACGAGTCGATCGTGGACGCGAAGGCGATCGACGACCCGGCCCTCTACAAGTTCCCGACCACGCTGCGCCGCCGCTACGAGAAGTTCAACCGGTTCCCCGAGGGCTTCCTCATCATCGGCGACGCGGTCTGCACCCCGAACCCCGTCTTCGCCCAGGCGCAGACGCTGGCCGCCCTGGAGGCGCTGGCGCTGCTCAAGCACATGCGGAGCGGGAAGGCGCCGTCCTCGCTGGAGTTCATGCGCGAGGTCGGCCAGATCATCGACCCGGCGTGGGAGATGACCCGCGGCATCGACCTCAGCTTCCCCGGCGTCGAGGGGGAGCGCAGCCGGAAGCTGAAGATGATGCAGGCGTACATGACGCGGGTCATCATCGCCGCCACCCAGGACGCCACCGTCACCGAGGCGTTCATGCGGGCGGCCGGCCTCGTCGACCAGCCGCAGGCGCTCATGAAGCCCGGCCTGATGATGCGCGTGATGCGCACGTCGAACCGCGTCCTGGCCGCGGCCAAGGGGTGATCCAGGGTCGGCGGGCCTCGTGCCGGCCGACCTCGTCCTCGGGGGGCGGGCGCCATCATGGCGCCCGCCCCCCGTCGTCGTGAGGCCGGTCAAGGGGCGGGCTCCTCGGCGGGGTCCCGGGCGGGGACCTCGGCCGGCCCCTCGGCGGGCACGGCCCGCGGCGCGCCCGCGACGGCCTCCGGCCGCGCACGCCCACGTGCCGCCGGTTCCGCCATCGCACCCATACCCGTCCCCTTCCGGTCGCAGGATCGCCGCACCCGCACGGCTCGGTTATGTGACGACGGGGCGCCGGAAAACTCACCGCGGGCGTCCCGAACACCGCTTCAACTGCGGTCGTGCCGAGGGCACCGCGTGTCCCGCGAGATCGACCACCGGAACCGGCCGACATGTAATTGCGGTTAGCGCACGAGCACTTATTGATCCATTTCCTCGGCCACCACCCCCGCGGCCCCGGTCGCCGAGGGCACGATGGCCCTGTTCGGGCTGGTCAGGGCCGCTGCCGCCGCGGCTGGACGGACGGCCGCGCGCAGGGCTGGCCGGCCGGGGCGTCCCGCGCCGTTGCGGGTGCGGATACGGAGTATGGTGGCCGTGCCGGGCCGGGCTCACCGGATCTGAGCCGGGCGGCGGCGTGGGGCCGTGCCGCGTGCGCGGGTGTGGGAACGCCGAGGCCGGGGCCCCTGCGGTGAGGTCATCTACAGCGAACACGCGCTAGCGGCCCCATTGGTGAACGTGTGCTCGACGGCGCCGGCGTGGTCGCGGGGCAGGGCCGGCCGAGGGCAGGGCCGGGGCGGGCACGACCGTGACGGTCGGGGGCCGGGCTTCGGCCCGCGCAGGGTGAAAGGGCTGTCGGTGAGGACCGCGTCATACCGCCGTAACCGGGACGCCTCCCGTGGTGGGACGGCGCGCCGGACGGCTGCCGCGTTCCAAGGGCCGCCGATACGGAACCCGACCCGCCGATCCGCCGCCCGCACCGTCCCCCAACGGCGCGGCTCGGCTCTTGACCTGGAACCTGTGTGCGTCAGGATCATGGCCATTCACCGCCGGATCCAAGCGGGGGCCATTGTCGCGACAAAGCTCGTCCCGCAGTGGTGCGATCATTTTGAACTGACATCGTGAGTCGGTCCGCTCCGATGCGGAAGGGAAGGCCAGATCTCGTGCAGACGTACGTATTGATCCCCGGGACTTGGATGGGTTCCTGGGTTTGGGAGGGTGTCGCCGAGGGCCTGCGCGCCCGCGGCCACTCCGTCCATCCCGTCACGCTGTCGGGCCTCGCCGAGTTCGGAGCGGACGTCTCCGAAATCGGGATCGAACGGCATGTCGAGGACGTGGCGTCCGTCGTCGGCGCCCTCGACCAGGTCATCCTGGTCAGCCACAGCACCTCGGGGCTGGTGGCCGGGGTGGTCGCCGACCGCAGCCCCGACCGGGTCGTCCACTCGGTGTACGTGGAGGCGTTCGTCCCGCATGACGGGCGGTCGGCCATTGACGCGTTCGGCGAGCCGCTGCGCACCGCCGAGCTCCGCCTGATCGAGGAGCACGAGGGCCGCTGGCCGACGCCCGACGCCGAGGCGGTGGCCGACGGCCAGGGGTTGACGTCCGAGCAGGCGAAGTGGCTGACCGACCGGCTGATCGACCATCCGGGGCGCCCGCTCACCGAGCCGATCCGGCTGACCCGGCCGGTGGCGGAGCGGCGCGCCACCTATGTGGTGTGCGGGCTGGAGCATTTCGACGGGCGGCTCCCGGCGGACGTGGAGCGGCTGCGGTCCTCGCCCACCTGGCGGTTCCGCACGCTCGACACCGGCATCTGGCCGATGGTGTCCTCGCCGGGAGAGCTGGTCGCACTGCTGGACGAGGTCGGCGCGGAGGTGGCAGCCGAGGCCGGACCCGCCGCCGGACCCGCCGCCGGCACCGCTGCCGGCACCGAGGCCGACCGGCCGGACGCGGCGCGCCGCGAACCCGAGGGCGATCACCCCACCACCCCTTGAACCGCTATTTTCCAGACTTGTTGCCCCAAATCTCACTTTTTCCCTATAACACGACACCCCCAGGAAATTAGGTCCCCACGCGAGCAGCGGCTAGTATCGGCGCATTCACCCTTTCATCATTCGGGTAAGGAAGTGGTGTCTTGGACGGGGACGCGTGGCGGCGCACTCGTGGACGCGACCGTGTCGCCCCGGCGGCCTGATCCCCGACTGACCACCAGGCTGATCGACATCGGTGCCCGGCTGCTGGCACAGGGCGGGCCCGGAGCGCTGTCGACGCGGCGGCTGGCGGCCGAGGCGGGATGCTCGACAATGGCCGTCTACACCCATTTCGGCGGCATGAGCGGGCTGGTCCGCGGAATGGTGCACGAGGGTTTCGCGCGTTTGCAGCGCGCCTTCTCCGGCGTCGTGGACTCGGCCGATCCGGTGGCCGACATGGCATTGATCGGCCGCGTCTACCGCGACAACGCCCGGACGAATCCCTATCTCTACGCCATCATGTTCGGGACGGCGACGCCGGCCGGTTTCTCGCTGACCGACCAGGACCGCCAGTACGGCCGGTTCACGCTGGCGCGGGTGGTGGAGACCGCGGCGCGCTGCGTCGCCGCGGGCCGGTTCACCGGCGCCGACCCGGAACTGGTGGCGCACCAGATGTGGAGCGCGATCCACGGGCTCGTGACGTTGGAGCTGGGCGGATATCTGGTTCCGCCCTATGACCCCGACACCTGTTTCGAGAGCCAGCTCGTCAGCCTCATGGTCGGGCAGGGGGACGCGCCCGAGGCGGCGTCGGCCTCCGTCGAGGCGTCGCGTCCCGCGCTGGAGCGGCTCCGGCGCGGCACCGGCGCCTGAGCCCCGCTCAGAGCGGCCCGTTCCCGTGCTTGCGCGCCTGTACGCCCTCCTGCTTGTCGGCGAGCATCGCCAGGCCGCGCGCGACGGCGGCGCGGGTGTCGGCCGGGTCGATCACGTCGTCCACCAGGCCCCGCTCCGCCGCGTAGTAGGGGTGCATGAGCCGCTCGGTGTAGTCGGCGACCAGCTTCGCGCGCAGCGCCGCCGGGTCGTCGGCGGCCGCGAGCGCGCGGCGGTGGACGAGGTTGACGGCCGCCTCGGCGCCCATCACGGCGATCTCGTTGGTCGGCCACGCGAGCGAGAGGTCGGCGCCGATCGAGCGGGAGTCCATCACGATGTAGGCGCCGCCGTAGGCCTTGCGGACGATCACCTGGACGCGCGGGACCGTCGCCTCGCAGTAGGCGTAGAGGAGCTTGGCGCCGTGCCGGATGACCCCGGCGTGCTCCTGGTCGGTGCCGGGGAGGAAGCCGGGGACGTCGACGAGCGTCACCAGCGGGATGCCGAAGGAGTCGCAGAACCGGACGAAGCGCGCGGCCTTCTGCGCGGCCGCCGCGTCCAGCACCCCGGCCAGCACCATCGGCTGGTTGGCGACGATCCCGACGACCCGGCCGTCGATCCGTGCCAGGCAGCAGATCACGTTGGCGGCCCAGCGCTCGTGCACCTCGATGACGTCGGCGTCGTCCACCAGCTCGCCGATCACGAGCCGCATGTCGTAGGGCCTGTTCGGCTCCACCGGCACGATCTCCGCCAGCGCGGGCCGCTCGTCGGCGGTCGCGCCGCGCGGGGGCCCGGCGGGCGCGGGCTCCAGGTAGTTGCCCGGCAGCATCGAGACCAGGTAGCGGACCTCGTCCAGGCAGCTCTCCTCGTCGTCGTGGACGAAGCTCGCCACGCCGGTGCGCCGGCCGTGCACGTCGGCGCCGCCCAGTTCGGCGTGCGTGACGCGCTCGCCGCTGACGGCCTCGATGACGTCGGGCCCGGTCAGGTACATCTGCGCGGTGTCGCGGACCATGAAGGTGAAGTCGGTGAGGGCGGGCGAGTAGGCCGCGCCGCCCGCGCACGGCCCGAGGATCACGCTGATCTGCGGGATGACGCCGGACGCGCGGACGTTGCGGCGGAAGATCCCGCCGTACCCGTCGAGCGCCATCACGCCCTCCTGGATGCGGGCGCCGCCGCTGTCGTTGAGCCCGATCAGCGGCGCGCCGTTCGCCAGCGCCAGGTCCATCAGCTTCTGGATCTTCGCGGCGTGCGCCTCGCCGAGCGAGCCGCCGATCACGGTGAAGTCCTGGGCGTAGACGAACACGCGGCGGCCGTCGATCGTCCCCGAGCCGGTGACGACCCCGTCGGTGTGGGGACGCGCGCCGTCCTCGCCCCGGGCGCGGCGGAGCGCGTCGAGCTCGATGAACGAGCCCTCGTCGAGGAGGAGGCCGAGGCGCTCGCGCGCCGTCCGCTTGCCGAGCGCGCGCTGCCGCGCGACCGCGGGCCCGGCGCCCGCCGCGACGCGGTCCGCCAGCGCGCGCCGCCGCTCCCGCAGTTCGCGCATCGTGGCCGGCGCGGCCGGCGCGGCCGGCGCGGCCGGCGCGGCCGGCGCGGCCGGCGCGGCCGGCGCGGCCGGAATGGAACGGCTCGGCGGAACGACTCGCGGAGCCGGCGCGCGGCCGTTCACCGGCCGCGGAACGGGTACGGGGACGAAATCTATCTCCGAGGCGCTCAAGGACTCATCTCCCCCGTGCGTGACCGCAATTAATTCTGCTGACAGCGTGCCGTAATGGCGTTCTCCCGGCTTCTCCCCACGTGCGCCCGTCGATCATTTATTGATAACACCATTTTATAACGCATTTCCATAACACCGCCCGATGAAAAGGGCGGCGGGGGCCCGAGCGCACGTCGCGAGATGTGGCCGCGCGGCGGCCCGGGGGATGCTGGCGACGCCAGGCGCGCGTCCCGGGCCACCGGGCGCCGCCCCGGCCACCGCGATCGACGAGCGAAGGAAGGCGGCTGGTGATGCCCGAGACGAGGCCGTACACCGGCGCGGAGTACGTCGACAGCCTGCGTGACGACCGCGAGGTCTTCCTGGACGGAGAGCGCATCAAGGACGTCACCGCCCACCCGGCGTTCCGCAATCCGATCGCGATGACGGCGCGGCTCTACGATTCCCTGCACGACGAGAAGACCCGTCCGGTGCTCACCGTTCCGCTGGACGGCGGCGGCGAGGGGTACACGCACCGGTTCTTCACCGCGCCGCGCAGTTCCGAGGACCTGGTCGCCGACCAGGCCGCGATCGCGCTCTGGGCGCGGATGAGCTATGGGTGGATGGGGCGCGGCCCCGACTACAAGGGGTCCTTCCTCGGCACGCTGGGCGCCAATGCCGAGTTCTACGGCGAGTACGCGGACAACGCCCGGCGGTGGTACCGGCGGGCGCAGGAGCGCGTCCTGTACTGGAACCACGCGATCGTGCACCCGCCCGTCGACCGGAGCAGGCCGCCGGACGAGGTAGCCGACGTCTTCGTGCACGTCGAGCGCGAGACCGACGCGGGCCTGGTGGTCAGCGGCGCCAAGGTCGTGGCCACCGGCTCCGCGCTCACCCACCACACGTTCGTGGCGCACTACGGCGTGCCGGTCCGGCGCAAGGAGTTCGCGCTCGTGGCGACCGTGCCGACCGGCGCCCCGGGGGTGAAGCTGATCTGCCGGCCCTCCTATACGGCGGCCGCGGCGGCGGGCAGCCCGTTCGACTATCCGCTGTCGGCGCGCATGGACGAGAACGACTCGATCCTCGTCCTCGACAAGGTGCTCATCCCCTGGGAGAACGTGTTCGTCTACGGGGACCTGGGCAAGGCGCAGACGTTCACAGGCCAGTCGGGCTTCGTGGAGCGCTTCACCTTCCACGGCGCCACCCGGCTGGCGGTGAAGCTGGAGTTCATCGCCGGGCTGCTCGCCAAGGCGCTGGACCTGACCGGCGTCGCCGACTTCCGGGGCGTGCAGACCCGGCTCGGGGAAGTGCTCGCCTGGCGGAACCTGTTCTGGGGCCTGTCGGACGCGGCGGCCCGCAATCCCGTCCCCTGGAAGAACGGCGCCGTCCTCCCCAATCCCGACTACGGGATGGCCTACCGGTGGTTCATGCAGATCGGCTATCCCCGGATCCGGGAGATCGTCCTCCAGGACGTGGCGAGCGGCCTGATCTACGTCAACTCCAGCGCCGCCGACTTCCGCGACCCGCGCGTCCGCCCCTATCTCGACAAGTACCTGCGCGGCTCCGGCGGCGCGGACTCGGTGGAGCGGGTCAAGCTCATGAAGCTGCTGTGGGACGCGGTCGGCACCGAGTTCGGCGGCCGGCACGAGCTCTACGAACGCAATTACGCGGGCAACCACGAGAACACCCGGCTCGAACTGCTCGGGGCCCAGACGCTCGGCGGGCAGCTCGCGTCCTACAAGGACCTCGTCGACCGGTGCATGGCCGAATACGACCTCGACGGCTGGACGGTGCCCGACCTGAATTCGTCCCTTTGACCGAGCCCCGGCACAAAGCGATGAAGGCCGCGCGTGACGCGCGGCCTTCATCGTCTCGTCAGGCCGCCTGATCGGGCGGCGTGGTCCAGTGCGTGCCGTCGGTCGTGGGGATGAGCCCGTGCGGGCGGATCGGGGTGGTGTCGTCGGTGTCACCGGTGGCCTGGAGTTGCAGGCGGATACCGGTGCGGGTGACCGATCGGGCCAGGCTGGTGTGCAGCAGGTCCCGGTCGGGCGCCACCTGCTTCGTGTCGCCGTCGATGGTCTGGACGGCCTGGGACAGTTCCTGGATGGCGGTCGTCCTCGCGGTGAGGGCGGTCTCGCCGGAGGAGCCGCCGCCGACGAGTTCGGCGAAGGACTCCAGTTCGGTGCCGGTGTGGTCGGTGACCTTCTTGGCGCGCCAGAAATAGGAGTGCTGGTCCTGGTGCATGTCGTAGAAGGCGACGAGGAAGTCGTGGAACCGGGCGTACTCCTGCCGGTACCGCGCCTCGTACTCCTCCATGCATGCGGTCTCGGTGAGGGCGCCGGTGAGGACGGTGTTGATCGAGCGCGCGGCGAGCAGGCCGGAATAGGTGGCCAGGTGCACGCCGGAGGAGAACACCGGGTCGATGAAGCACGCCGCGTCCCCGGCCAGCACCAGTCCGGGCGCGGTGAAGGCGTCCTGGATGTAGGAGTAGTCCTTGCGGACGCGCACCTGCCCGTACGGGCCGGTGGTGACGCGGGGAACACCGTCGAGCAGATCGGCGATGAACGGGCATTCCCCGATCAGCGTTTGCAGAACTTCGGCCCGGTCGCCCCGGACGCGTTCGAGGGCCTCGGGCAGCAGGACGGCGCCGACGCTGGTGAGTTCGTCGTTGAGGGGGATGTACCAGAACCATCCCGACGGAAACGCCGCCGCGATGATGTTGCCCCGGTTCGGCGGCGGAAGCCGTTTCCCGCCCCGGAAATAGCCGAACAGCGCCAGATTCCGGAAGAACTCCGAATAGCGCCGGGTCCCGCCCGTGGCGGTGTGGATGCGCGACCCGTTCCCGGAGGCGTCCACGACGAACCGCGCGGCGGTCTGGTGCTTGACGCCCTCGGAGTCGTGCCAGGTCACGCCGCTGACGCGGTCGCCCTCGCGCAGGAGGCTGGTGACGGTGGCCTCCTCGCGGACGTCGACGCCGGTGGCGCGGGCGTTGTCGAGCAGGATCTGGTCGAACCGCATCCGCTCCACCTGCAACGCGGTCGAATGCGGCCCCGCGAAACGCGGGGAGGCGGCGAAGGCGAACGTCCACGGCTCGGGGCTCGCGCCCCAGCGGAACGTCCCGCCGCGTTTCACCGTGAACCCCGCCGCCTCGACCTTCTCGCTCACGCCGAGCAGGCGGCAGATCCCGTGCACGGTCGCGGGGAGCAGCGATTCGCCGATCTGGTAGCGGGGGAACCGCTCGCGCTCCAGCAGCAGCACCCGGTGCCCCTCGCGGGCGATCAGGGTCGACACCGTCGACCCGCACGGGCCGCCGCCGACCACGACCACATCGAAGCCGGGCTCGTCCATTGCTGTCTCTCCTTCAGTGGAGGGTGGTGCCGGTGCCGGCGACGGCGGTCAGGAACTCGCCGCGCTCGATCATTCCGGCGACCTGCTCGATCTCGTCGGCCATGAACCGGTCGGCGTCCAGGGTGGGGACGGTGGCGCGGATGTGGTCGTAGACGGCCCGCCCGGCGGGCGACAGGCCGGCGGCGCGGTCGGCGATGTCGACGGCCTGGGCGGCGGCCAGGAACTCCACCGCCAGGATGTAGCGGTTGTTGTCCAGCACCCGGCGGGCGTTGCGGGCGGCGATCAGACCCATCGAGACGATGTCCTGGTTGTCGCCGTTGGAGGGGATGCTCTGCGTCGAGGCGGGGCCGATCGTGCGGTTCTCGGCCACCAGCGCCGTCGCCGGGTACTGCGCCCCCGCGAACCCGCTGTTGAGCCCCGGGTCGCCCGCGACGAGGAACTCGGGGAGGCCGTAGCTCAGGTGCCGGTTCAGCATCCGGTTGGTGCGCCGCTCGGAGAGCACGCCGAGCTGCGTCAGCGCGACCATGGTGAAGTCCATCGCGAACGCGACCGGCTGGCCGTGGAAGTTCGCGCCGTGGAACACCTCCATGCCCTCGAAGAACAGGGGGTTGTCGTTGGCGGAGTTCAGCTCGATGTCGACGACGCGGCGGCCGTGGTAGAGGGTGTCGCGGACGGCGCCCAGCACCTGCGGGATCGCCCGCATCGAGTACGCCTTCTGCATGTACATCTGGGTGCGCTGCACCCCGTCGCCCTCGCGGCGTTCGGCCTGCACCGACTCGCGCATCTGCGCGTGGGAGACGACCAGGCCGCTGCCCGCCAGCAGGGCGCGCAGGTTCGCGGCGGTGTCGATCTGGCCCGGGTGGGGGCGGGCGATGTCGTGGCCCTCGGGCTGGAACCCCCCGGTCGAGCCGCGCAGCGCCTCCACGGCCAGGGCGGTGACGATCTCGGCCTGGCGGACCTGGTCCAGGCCGCGCTCCACGATCAGGGCGCCCAGGCCCGTCATGCCGGAGGTCCCGTTGATCAGCGCGAGCCCCTCCTTGAACCGCAGCCGGACGGGTTCGATGCCGAGTTCCCGCAGCACCGGCCCGGTCGCCACCTGCCCCTCGCCGTCCTTGCCGAGGAGGTAGCCCTCGCCGATCAGCGCCATCGCGATGTGCGACAGCGGCGCCAGGTCGCCGCTCGCCCCGAGCGACCCCATCTGCGGGATGGCCGGGGTCAGCCCCGAGTTCAGGTACAGCGCCAGCCGCTCCAGCACCTCCGGCCGCACCGCCGAGTGCCCCTTGGCGAGGGCGTTCAGGCGGGCCGAGACGATCGCGCGGGCCTCCACCGTGTTGAACAGCGGCCCGACACCGGCCGCGTGGCTGCGGACCAGGTTGGTCTGCAACTCCACCTCGTGCGCGCGGTCGACGAGCATGTAGATCATCTCGCCGTACCCCGTGGTCACCCCGTAGACGGGGACGCCCTGGCTCACCAGGTCCTCGAACTGGCCGCGGCTCTTGGCGGCGCGTTCCAACGCGCCCGGCGCCACCGCGCAGGGGGTGCCGGACTCCGCCACCCGCCGCACGTCGGCGGTCGTCACACCCGCACCATCGAAAACAACCCGCGACTCCGAATCCACCAAACTCAACCTCTCACTCGATCACGACGGCGATCGTCGTTCTTGGGACGGGAATGGACAGTGGCGGACTCGATCAGAGCCGCCATTCCGGCGAGTGAAGGGCGCAGCAGGCATTCCCGGAGGGAGACCGGCACGCCGAATCTGCCGTGTATTCGCTGGGTGAGCGTGGGTACCAGCAGCGAATGGCCGCCGGCGGAGAAGAAGCTCTCCTCGACGGTCTCCGGGGCGGCACCGAGCAGGTCGTGCCAGATGCGCGCCAGTTCGCGTTCGGTATCGGACGCCGGGGCGCGGCCCCGCCGGGACAGCACCCGGGCCGGGTCGGGCAGCCGGCGCCGGTCCACCTTCCCCGCGATGTTGCGCGGCAGCCCGGCCTCCAGGACGTGGAAGGCGATCAGCCGGACGGACGCGCCGAGCCGCTGGTTCAGGTGGGCGCGCCAGGCGTGCGGGGCGGCCTCGGCGCCGTCCCGGGGCACAACGTAGGCCAGCAGGTGCGTGACCAGGCCGTGGTCACCGGTGACGGGGACGACCGCGCACTCGCGCACCGACGGGTGCGCCGCCAGCTCCGCCTCGACCCCGGAGATCTCGACGCGGTTGCCGCCGAGCTTCACCTGGTGGTCGCGGCGGCCGCGGAACTCCAGCGTCCCGTCGAAGCCCCAGCGGCCGAGGTCGCCCGTCCGGTAGCAGCGGGTCGTCCCGCCCATGCCCCGGACGGGGCGGAACGCGCCCGCGTCGTCGCCGCCGAGGTAGCCGGCGGCGGCGTACGGGCTGCGGATCACGATCTCCCCGGTGACGCCCGCCGGGCAGGGGCGGTCGTCGCCGTCCAGCACGAGCACCTGGCGGCCCGGGATGGGGCGGCCGATCGGGACGGTCGCGGCCACCGGCCCGGTGAACCTGTGCCAGGTGGCGGCGATGGTCTCGGTCGGGCCGTAGCCGTTGAAGACCCGCGCGTGCGGCGCCGCCGCGCGCAGCCCGTTCACCAGGCCCGCCGGGAGGGCCTCGCCCATCAGCGCGACGCGGTCCAGCGTCCGGGGCCATCCGCCGGCGTGGTCGCGGGCGGCGCGCAGCAGTTCGGCCGCGAAGCTCGGGACGGTCTGGAGGAAGGTGATCCGCTCGTCCCGCAGCCACTCCAGCAGCGGCTCGGGGTTCAGCCGGAGCCGGTCGGGGACCACGCACAGCGTGCCGCCCGCGACCAGCGTCGCGAAGATCTCGCACAGGCTCGGGTCGTGTTCGGGGGCGACCCACAGGGCGACGCGCGAGCGGGCGTCGATGCCGCATTCGTCCGCCAGCCAGGCGGCGAACTGGACGAGCGCGCCGTGCGTCTGCGCGATGCCCTTGGGCTTGCCGGTCGAGCCCGAGGTGTAGGCGGCGTAGGCGAGCCGGTCCAGGTCCGACGGCGGGACCGGGACCGGGGCCGCGCCGTCGGGGGCGGGGTCGGAGGGGAGGAGCAGCGTGCCGCCGAGGTGGTCGCGGTACCAGCGCTCCAGCGGCGCGTCCGGGGTCTCGGTGACCAGGCAGGCGGGGCGCAGCTCGGTCAGCACCGACCGGCCGCGCTCGCCCGCGTCCCCCGGCCCGAACCACACCACGTGCCCTCCGGCCAGGTGCGTGGCGAGCGACGCGGTGAGCTGCGCGGGGCCGTGCCCCATGCGGATGGCCACGGGCGCGCGGTCGACGCCGATGCCCGCCAGCCGGGACGCGAGCGCGGCGGCCCGCTCCATGAGCGTGCGGTAGGGCAGCCGGCCGTCGGGCCAGGTCATGGCGGTGCCGTCGCGGTGCCGCCCGATGAGCGTGTGCACCGGCTCGCGCGGGGCGTCCGCGCCGAGCCGATCGTCCGGACGCAGGGCCCGGTCCTCCAACGGCAGGTCGCCGATCGGGACGTCGGGGTCGGCGGCCGCCGCCTGGACCAGGGTCCGCAGGTGGTCGAGCATCGCCGCCGGCGCGGGCGCGTGCGGGTGCACGCGGTAGCCCAGCCTGCCCCGGACCGTGCGGCGCGCCTCGTCCAGGCTCAGCCACAGGTCCGCGAGTTCGGTGTCGGCCGCCGGGAGGAGCTCGGCGCGGGCGTCCCCGAGGACGAGGGCGCCGTCCGCGGTGACCGGCGGGACGAACGTCGCGTCGCCCCAGGGGACGCGGTCCGGGTCGCGGTCGGCGCGTATCGACCGTATCGCCTCGGCGAACGGCAGGGTCCGGTGCCGGTGCGCCTCGGCGTGGGCGCGGGCGACCCTGGCGACCAGCTCGGCGAAGGACGGTCCGCCCGAGGCGTCACCGCACACCACCACCGGGTTCTCCAGCGGCCCGACCGTGCGCTCGAAACCCGCCGGACGCGCGTCCATCGGCACCGTGACCGGCACGGCGCCGCCACCGGAGTACCGGGACAGCAGCGCGTGGAACGCCGCGAGCAGCACGATCTCGGACGTGGTGCCGCACCGGTCGGCGAGCGCGGCCACCCGCGCGGCGGCCCCGGGGCCCCAGTCGAAGGGCACCGCGACGGGCGCGCCGCCGCCGCGGTCGAAGGGCAGCGCGGGCGGGGGCGCGGTGAGCGCGCCGTCCCAGAACCGGCGCGCGCGCTGCCACCGCGCCCGCCCCTCCCACCGCAGGTAGTCGGCGTATCGAGGGGCGTGGACGGCGGGCGCCCGGCCGGTGCCGTAGGCGGTGGACAGCTCACCCGCGAGCAGCGCCAGCGAGGCGCGGTCCGCGACCGCGCGGTGCGCCTCCAGCAGGACCCTGTGCTCGGACGGCCCGGTCCGCACGACCGTGAGCCCGGCCACCGGGCCGTCGGCGAGGTCGAGGAGGCGTCCGGTCGCGGCGGGGGCGAGCGGGGAGACCCGCGGCACCGGCCGTCCGTCCCGCTGCCGGATCCGGGTGCGCAGGATCCGGTGCCGCTCGGTGACGGCGCGCCACGCCCGCTCCAGCCCGCCGGCGTCCAGCTCGCCCGTCACCCGGTAGGCCCTGCGCAGGATCATCGCGGGCGCGGACGGGTTCAGCCGGTCCAGGAACCAGAGCCCCTCCTGGGCGCGGGAAATGGCGGTCCGCCGCTCCCGTGATGCCGGTGAATTCGTCGCCGCCATTTCACCTCCTTTGACAGTTATGGATCCTCACACGCGGCCGACCGGCGCGCTTCTCATGAAATGCGCGGCGACTCCCCTGGCCAGGGCGAAGAAAGCGCAATCACCAGGATGCCGGGCCGCTTCGCACGCGATGACGATGGACGTGCTTCGCCGCGATCACCGGCGGCATTGTCCACGAGAAAAAGGGAGCCGCATGATGGGTGACTTGAGTCCGCAGGAGATCGAGGGCCGGGTCAGGAAGATCTGGGCGGACGTGCTGAACGCCGGGGAGGGCGAGGAGGACGCCACGTTCTTCGAGCTCCAGGGGCAGTCGATCTCCGCGGCCCGCATCGTCGCGCGGGTGGAGGACGAGTTCGGGGTGGTGCTGGACATCGGCGTCCTTTTCAACGACTGCGACGCCGGAACGCTGGCCCGCGAGGTCGCGGCGACCGCTCAGCGGTCCTAAGGGGAAAAGGAAGTACGGGCGGTCCGGATCCGGGGTACCGAGCTTGTGGTGAGGATCCGGACCGCCCGCGTTCTCGGGGCGCCCGCCTTGCCGGTCAGCGTTTGCGGGCGATGGTCAGGCCGTCGGCGATCGGCAGCATGACCGTGTCGAGCCTGTCGTCGGAGGCGAGCGCCGCGTTGAATTCACGGAGCTTTCGCGCGCAACTGCGCATGAGCGCGTCGCCGGCGAGGTCGGGGTCCATGACATAACCGTCGAGAAGGACGTTGTCGGCGATCAGCAGACCGCCCGGCCGCAGCAGCGGAACGGCCAGCGCGTGGTAGTTCACATAGTTCATCTTGTCGGCGTCGACGAAGACGATGTCGGCCGCGAGGCCGTCCGGGAGCGCGGCGAGCGTGCGGCCCGCCGCGCCCAGGCGGAAGTCGATGCGGTCCGCGACGCCCGCCAGCTCCCAGTGCTCGCGCGCCAGGTCGGCGTGCTCGTCGGACACGTCGCAGGTGATGACCGTCCCGCCCGCCGCGAGCCCCCGGGCGAACGCCAGCGCGGACAGGCCGGTGAACGTCCCCACGTCCACGACGGTCCGCGCGCCGACGGTCCGGGCGAGCAGGGTGAGCAGGGCGGCCTGCTCGGCGGGCACCATCATGCCCGCCTGGTCACCGAGCGCGGCGGTCTTCTCGATCAGGCTGGTCAGCACGGCGTCCGGCGGGGTGCACGAGCGCGCCAGGTAGGCGCGCATGGCCTCGCTGACCGGCACGTGCTTGACCGCGGGGGACGGAACGGCGCCGCTCACGGTGTTCTCCCTCCTGGACGGACGCGTCGCTGGTCAGATGTAGAGGGTGTTGGGTTCCTGGTCGCACAGGATCCGCCCATGCAACTCGGCGTTGGTCTCGGGGTTCATCAACGCGTGCAGGTTCACCGCCTGCACATCGGCCAGGATCTGCCCCATCGAC